>CAZYPN010000013.1:0-107064 GCA_964649085.1 uncultured Burkholderiales bacterium
CGCCGGACAGCGAAGCCTTCTGGATCGAAGCCTGCCAGAACCACAGCTACCAGGAAATCGAGCGCCTCGTGGCCCACACCCGCGACCCCCAGAACCGCAGCCACCAGAGCGAACTGCGCATCCAGGCCAGCGCCGACGCCATGGCCCTGCTGGAGCGAGCGATGCAGAGCCTGTCCCAAGAGGCGGGCCGCATCCTTTCGCCGGGCGAAGCCCTGGAATACCTGGCCGCCGAGTATCTTTCGCGCAGGCCCCTGGACACCGCCGCGCTCGAAGCCGCCCGCCGCCAGGCCCAAGAAGACCGGCTGGCCCAGCAACGCCAAAACGAGGCCCTGGCCGAACTGGCCGAACGTTCCGCACGGAACATCGCCCCCTGGAATGCCCTGCGCGCCGCCCAGGTCACGACCCACGGTGAGCTTCAACTGGTGCAGCGCGACAAGCCCCACTGGAACAACCCCCGCGCCCGCCAACTGACTCCCAAGCAGCGCATTCACATCCTGCGGCGCGACGGCTACCGCTGCCAGTGCCCCGGCTGCCCCAACCAGCTCTACCTGCACGTCCACCACCTGACCTACTATTGCCAGAACGGCACCACCACCCCCGACAACCTGATCACCCTGTGCGCCAGCTGCCATCGCAATTTGCACAACGGCCACCTGCGCATCGAGGGGGTTGCGCCCGACAAACTTACGTTTCTTGACCGGCAGGGCCGCAATCTGGGGCGGCAAGCCAGGCTGGAAGTGGCTGAATGGCTCGACTGGTTCCTTGGCTGGACCGGCGACCAGGACGACTCCCACCGCGCCCGCGCCGCGTAGGCAGGGCACCGACGCCCTCGACCGGCTGGGTCGACTCACTTCCAGCAGCTCTGCCTACGGCACCCTCTGCCGTCAGGTCATGCAGCGCCAGATTATGGAATACGACGCCCTGGATCAGCTCCTGGTGTGCTGCATTCCTCGCGGTCACGGCGCGGCTGTAGCTTCAAGCCAGCCACGGCACGCGCCCTTGCCTTTCGCTCGGCGGTCGCTAACTGGCTGATGAAAGGGGCGATGAGTCGGTGGCGCCAGGCCGCCTCCAGAGACAACTGCTCATGCCTCAGCTCTCGAAACCAGCGTAAGGGCCAGCTCCGGCTTACCCCGGGTGGCATTGCCTTGACCACCGTACCCGCAACCTCAGCAAGATAAAGGGTCCAGCGGGCAAGGAAGTTCGGAAGCAAGTTGAATACAGAATTGGTCTTTGCAAAACCAGCGCTGAATCGGGAGAGGCTCGGGTAACCCCTGGGCCTGTTTTCATCAGTCGGCAGTGGCCCCCTACAATTGTGACCCGGCTGGCCCGCGACGGGATGACCTGGGAAGCCCATTCTGAGATGTTGACCTTCAACGCCAGAACCCAGCAACTCGACACCACTGTGCTGGCCGATGAGGTCAAGCTGGAGGTGGAGACCTTCAACAGGTTGGTGGTCACCGAGAACTTCAATCGAGCCGTGTGCGGGGAACTGGCCCAGCATATCGACCCCACCCTGCCGGGCAAAACCCTGGTGTTTTGCGTCACCGATGCGCACGCCGACCTGGTGGTCCGTCTGCTCAAGGAGGCCTTCGAGGATGTGCCCGACGACGCGGTGGTCAAGATCACCGGAGCCTCGGACAAGCCCAACGAGCTGATCCGCCGTTTCAAGAACGAGCAGTATCCCAGTGTGGCCGTGACCGTGGACCTGCTCACCACCGGGGTGGATGTGCCCGGCATTTGCAATATCGTCTTCCTGCGTCGGGTTAAAAGCCGCGTTCTTTTTCAGTCGCCAAGCTGTGGAACCTTTGCCATGTCCTTCGAGACGACGGCATCACCTACCATGAGTATGTGACCGAGCTGACCTATTTGCTGTTTTTGAAGATGGCCCAGGAAACCAACTCTCGAGAGCAAGCCCGTCTGGCTTCGTTCCAGCCTCATGGACGACCAGGCCCAACTGAGATGGGCCGACGATTCCAGAATTCTGCGCTCCCAGGGTTCCGCCCGGCGGCGTCTGGCCGGATCCTTGTGGCGCGGAACGGCCAGGTGTGCTTCCAACCTGAGCTCCTGCGACTCGAGAATACCCCGGAGGGAAGCGTGCGGGTGGCCCTGGAATACCGCTAAACTCCACGCCCAGCGCAACCTGAAAGGTTGGGCCGCCAACAGACGACCAGAGCAACACGTGGCTGCTGAGGCTGGCTCAGAAGGTCAACGATATTAGCGAAGATCAGGTGTTTCGGGCGGTTCAGGGAGCACTTCAGCAGTGTTTGGGAAAGTGAAGCTGGAGAGCGACCGTTGGGCGTATTCGACGACCTCGGGGTCGGGGTCGTTGGTCAGCTGCTGCAGCCTGGAGAGGACGGGGGCCGAGGTGAGTTGGGCCTGGCCAAAGAGGCTGGCCAGCGCCGAGCGTACCTGGCTGTCGGGGTCGTGGCTGGCCGTCAGTAGGGCCGCTTCGACCGCCGCCATTTCGGCCTGCAGGTAGCAGGCGATGTCCTGAAGGGTGAAGGCGATGTGGCGACGGATTTCCAGGTCCTGTTCTTGTTGGAAGAGGTCGAGCAGGGGCTGGATGGAGCGAGCGGAGTCGGGGCCACAGGCGCGCAGGATGTCGACCGCGTTGTAGCGGATGTCGGCACGGGGACTTTGCAGCTCCTGGATGCAGAATGCGACGGGGTCTTGTTGGTAGGCCTGTTCAGGCGTCATGGTGGGTTTGCAGGTGGCGCAGCAGCGAGTCGGCGTCGATGAAGACTTCGTCGCAGCTGGGGCAGGCGTGGATCATGCGGCGGGGTCGGGGGGGCTGGGGGATGGACTGGCTGCCGAGCATGATGCCGATCTGGATGCCGACGCCATGCAGGGCGCTGTCGACCATGCGCTCGATCTGGCTGGCCGAAAGGTCGCCGACCTGGCTTTGGATCTGGCGGCGGATTTTTTCGACGAGGTCTGGCTGGGAACCGGGGGGTTGGAGGTTTTGCAGCACGTGGTGGACGCGCAGGTCGGGCTGGAGATGGAGGTCGAGCTGGCAATGGGTGTCCTGGCCGTAGTGATCGGCCAGGCGCTCGGCCAGCTGGGAGAGGGCCTGGAGGAGGTCGTCGCTGAGAGGGGTGGGGGGTTCGGGAGTCAATCGGTAGGTGTAGGGCATGAGATGAGGATACCATGGGGAGGGGAGTTGTCTGTGACTTTTGTCCGTCAGGGGCCGCGATGGACAGCCTGGAGGTGGTGACTGAAGTGGTCATTGCTCATGAGGGCGCAGCAGCGCTGCAGGCGGCCCGTGGCGTAGGCCCAGAAGTCGTCGGCGGGGTTGCCGTCGGCGTGCTGGACCGCCCCCCAGAGGCTCCACAGGAGGTCGCACATGGCTTTGTACATGACCATGCGGCCGCGGTGGAAGGGGCTGGGCTGGCCCTGGAAGTAGGCGTGGAGCAGCTGCTCGTCTTGCGACTCGTCGAAGCCGCCTTCGACCGAGAGGTCGCCGAGGTCCCACATGGGGTCGTTGTTGCCGGCGTATTCGAAGTCGACGAGGTGCATGCGCTGGCCATCGTCGAGGAAGTTTTCGACCAGGGGGTCGCAATGGCAGGCCGTGAGGGGCAGGGGATGGCTGTGCAGGGCCTGTTGCACCTGGCGGGCGCTGTGGTGGGCGGCTTCGAAGCCGTCGGGAAGGGCGGCGCGGCGCTGCAGGAGTACGGCCCGGTAGCGCTCGATCTGTTCGAAGAGTTCGAAGCGGCCTTGAAAGACGGGGCCGCAGGCGTGCAGCCGGGCCAGGGCCCGGCCAGCGCGGGCCAGGGCCTGGGGCTGGGTGAAGCACTGGGCCGACATGGTGTGGGAGCCTTCGAGGTAGCGGGTGAGCATGGTGCCGCATTCGGGCTGCAGATAGAGGAGCTCGGCGTTGACGCCGGCCTGGCTGGCGAGGCGAGCGTTGACGGCCTCGGCCTGGCGATCGATGTAGTCGCCCGTGCCCTCGCCGGCCAGGCGCAGGACGTAGCGGCCGCTGGGGGTGTCGAGGCGGTAGTTGCGGTTGGTGAGGCCGCCGAGCCGTTCGGCATGGTGCGGGCTGAGGTCGAGACCGAGTTGGTGGCCGATGCGCCGGGCCTGTTCGTGGACTTCGTTCATGGCCGGGCCGGGGCGGGGCGGTTGGGGTCGATGTTGAGGGAAAGGGGCGAGCTGAGGCTGCCGTCGGGCTGGCCCCAGTAGAGCAGCAGGTTGCTTTGGCGCACGAGCGGGACCAGCACGTCGGCGCGTCCGTCGCCGTCGGCGTCGGCCAGGTCGACGCTCCAGGGGACGTGGCCGCAGGCAAGCGTTTGCAGCTGGCCGTTGCGCCAGTAGTGGAGGGCGTTTCGGCCCAGGTCGGAGATGGCCACTTCGGCTTTGCCGTCGCCGTCGAGGTCGTGGCAGGCGAGGTACTGGGACTGGGCGCCCGGGCCGAGATCGCAGGCCTGGATGGAGAAGCGCCCACCGCCCTGGTTGCTGAGCAGGAGCAATTTGGAGCCGGCACAGGCGGCGAGGTCGGGACGGCCGTCGCCGTTGAGGTCGCCCACGGCCAGGTAGCTGGCGGGATGGGGGAGGGTGAGTTTGTTGAGGTTGAAGCTCTGGGACTTGGGCTGGAGCCAGAGGGCGGCCTTGTTGGAACCGCTGAGGGCGCAGAAGAGGTCGGGGCGACCGTCGCCGTCAAAATCGGCGCTGACGGCCTCCCAGGGGTCGACAGGCGCCTGGAACCGAGACTTGAGCTGGCCCTGGAGGTCGAGGATGCGGACCTGGCGGTCGTCGTAGTGGGTAACGACGAGCTGGTCTTTGCCGAAGCGGCGCAGGCTGGTGGAGACGCTGTTGCCGCTGGGCATGTTGCGCCAGGGCTTGAGGCCTTCGGGGCAGCCGAGGAAGATTTCGATGCAGGAGTTCTCCAGCACGATGAGGTCGGGATGGCGGTCGCCGTTGAGCTCGGCCACGATGAGGCGATCGGGCTGCTGGGCACAGAGGACCCCACTGGGCGGAGCGAACTTGCGCTGGCCCAGGCCTTTGAGAAACATGAGGCGGCGGACCGAGGAGCAGGAGACGGCCAGGTCGGGCTGGCCGTCGCCGTCGAAGTCGGCGGCGGTGGCGAAGACGGGATCGACACCGGAGTAGGCCGAGTGGGCCGGGGCGAGGAGCAGCAGGAGGAGGGCGGCGGCGGCGACATGTCTCATGGGCGGGGGGGTTCGCTAGAGGTGGGGGGATGTCTTGCCGCCCGGCGAACAGGGGCCGGATGAGTGCTGACGATGAAGACAAGCCAGCCGACCTGGTTGGCGCCGGATGCATGGGGGCCGTGCTGGGCCTGCTTCCGATCATGTTCCTGGCCATGGCCGGCAGCGATTTGATCCATCCCGCACTGCAGGGTGGCACGCTGAAGGTGGTGTGCCTGTTGCTGTGGCTGGCGATCAGTGGCGGGGTGTATCTGGTGAGGAATGTTCGCCCGGGGCCGCGCTTCGGTAGGATCGTGCGCGGCGTGGTGCTGGTGGTGATGGGAGTTGTGGGCTCGGTGCTGCTGCGGCAGTTCCTCAACCAGGGCGAATTTCACGGCCCCTCCAAGCTTTTTTACCTGATGTGGATTTCGCCGTTTTTGCTGCTGTATGGGCTTGGCCAGATCGTTTCGTCGCTAGAGCGGAATTAGCGTCGGCCCCAGACCACCGAGTAGAGGTCGTGGCGACGGTCTTGGAGGTTGCGCACGGTGCCCGATTGGCGGGCCTGGCGCAGGACGCTGAGGTTGAGGTCGGCAAAGGCGACGGTCTCGCAGTTGGGGGTGGTGTCGGCGGCCACGCCGTCGCGGGCAAAGGGGAAGTCGCAGGGGGTGAGGATGCAGCTCTGGGCGTACTGGATGTCCATGTTGTGGACGCGAGGCAGGTTGCCGACGTTGCCGGAGAGGACGACGTAGAGCTGGTTTTCCACGGCTCGGGCCTGGCAACAGTAGCGAACCCGCAGGTAGCCCTGGCGCTCTGAGGTGCAAAAGGGCACGAAGAGCATAAGCGCGCCCTGGTCGGCGAGGTGGCGGGCGAGCTCGGGAAACTCGGAGTCGTAACAGATGAGGACGCCGATGGGGCCGCAGTCGGTTTGGATGAGGTCGAGGCGGTCGCCGCCCTCGATTCGCCACCAGTAGCGTTCGTCGGGCGTGGGATGGAGTTTGGCCTGTTCGTGGACGGTGCCGTCGCGCAGGCAGACCATGGAGATGTTGAGCAGGCGGCCGTCGGCCGACCGGGTGGGATGCGATCCGGCGACGATGTTGACGTTATACTTTACGGCCAGGTCGCGGAAGAGTTCGCGCAGGCGGTCGGTGTAGTCGGTGAGGCGCTCGACGGCTCGGTCGGCCGGCACGGGCTCGTTCTCGAGCGAGAGGAGCTGGAGGGTGAAGAGTTCGGGAAAGATGACGAAGTCGCTGCGGTAGTCGGCCACGACGTCGACGAAATAGGTGACGATGCGCTCGAACTCGCTGAAGTCGTGGATGAGTCGCTGTTGGTACTGGACGGTGGCTACTCGAACGCGGTCGTTGAAACGGCGAAGGGGAGCCGACGAGGACGATTGGATTTCGGAATAGACGGGGTTTCTCCAAACCATGTGAGCGGCATATCCGGCCGATTCGGAGTCGGATTCGATGTAGCCGGGCAAGACGCCGATGGGGTCGAAGCCCTGGCGCAACTGGAAGGAAACGACGGGGTCGCGGAGTTTTCGCTGGCGCACGGCCTCGAGATAGGCCTCGGGGGAACCGACTTTGCGCAGCCTCTTGCTGAGAAAGGGCATGCGACCGCCGAAGACGATGCCGCGCAGACCCAGCGCCTGGCAGAGCTCGCGACGGGCGCGGTAGAGGCGCTCGCCGATGCGGATGCCGCGACATTCGGGGTCGACGAAGATTTCGATGCCGTAGAGCCATTCGCCATCGCTGCGATGGGTGGACCCGAAGCCGCCACCACTGATCTCTTTCCAGGTGTGGGCCTGGAAGGCCATGGTTTCGGTGACGCGGATGCTGGCACAGTAGCCGACGATCTTGTCGTCGGCCAGGCAGACCCACTGGCCCTCGGGAAAGCTGTTGAGCTGGCCGCGTAGGGCGGCCAGGGAGTAGCCCGACATGATCTGGCCGTAGACGCGCTGGGAGAGGGCCTGGATTTCCTCGACGTCCTGTAGTTGGGCCTGGCGGACGACGACTTGCTTGGGAACGTTCATGGGGAAGTACTACGGGACTTTGGGGGGCATGGCCTGCCCGGGGGGGGTTGAGCCTGGTTTGCAGGGGGGGAGGGGTTTGAGCCTGGTTTGCAGGCACATTGTGTGCGCTGGGGGCTCGGGATGGGGGGCTGGGAGGGGTTTGAGCCTGGTTTGCAGGCACATTGTGTGCGCGGGGGGCTCGGGATGGGGGGTGGGGGGGGATTATCTTTCGTCGGCTTTGATGGTGACGGTGGCCATGTTGGATTTGGCCAGGCTGGGGGAGGTGCCGTGCAGGAAGAGCTCCATCTGGAGTTTGAGGAAGAATTCGCCCTGGCTGAGGTGGAGTTGTTTGTAGGGGATGAAGAGGATGAAGCCGGGGGCTTCGCGGGTGTCGTAGACGAGGTTGTCGCCCTCGACGGGGAAGTTGATCGAGACGGCCACCTGGCCGTCGGGCGTGGCGCAGGCGCCGTCGAAGTCTTTGAGTTTGGAGCCGTCGGCGTTGTAGAAGTAGCACGAGAGGTCGACGCTTTTGCCTTTGAGGCCCTCGACGGTGAAGCGGCTTTGGACTTCCAGGCCGCGCTCGCCATTCTTGATGATGTTTTTGTTGATAAGCACGGATTCGAAGTTGATGGTTTCGGCGAAGCCGGGGGCGATGAGCAGGGCGAGCAGGAGGAGGACGAGCATGGTTATCCTTCGTTCTGGAGTTGCTGGACCAGGGCGGCCGTGACCAGCGGGGAGGCGGCCGCGGCGATGACCGACATGACTACCTGGGTGGCGCGGATGAGGTCGTTGCGGGTGGTGTATTCTCTTTCGCTGTGCTGCAGGTAGGCGCCGGAACCGAGCACGACGGTGGGCAGGCCTTTGGCATTCATGCAGTTGGCGTTGGTGCCGCCCATCATGCCCATGACTTTGGGCTTGCTGCCCGAGGCCAGGGTGGCGATCTGGGCCAGCTGGACGGCCGGGGAATCGTCGGCGAGCTGGAAGCCGTCGATGGTGTCGAACTGGCTTTGGACCTGGACGCCGTGCTTTTGGCTGACCTGTTCGAGGCTGCCTTCGACGAAGGCGCGCATGCGTTGTTCGTCTTCGGGGTTGCGAGCGCGAAACTCGCCGGCGAGAAAGGCCGAGTCGGGCACCTGGTTGGTGATGGGGGCGCCGTCCTGGCCGATTTGGCCGGACTGGATGTTGGAAACGTTGAGGGTTTGGCCGGGGCCGAGCTCGAGGGCGCTGAGCTGCATGCCGGCGTCCATGGCGGCCACCAGGGCGCTTTTGCCTTTGGAGGCGTGGATGGCCGCCGCCGACTGGCCTACGATGGTGGCCGTGAAGCGCTGGATGCCGGCGCTGTTGCGGATGACGTTGCCGACTTTGCCGCCGTCGAGCTCGAAGCCAACATCCATGCCTTCGAGGTGCTTGGGGTCGAGGGCGCGGGCGCCAAAAAGGCCCGGCTCTTCGCGCACGAAGCCGATGACTTTGATGCGGCCATGGGGGAAGCCCGAGAGGTGCAGGGCGCTGACGGCCTCTTTGATGGCGGTGTAGCCGGCCCGGTCGTCGGCCGCGATGTTGGTGCGAAAGCCTTTGCTCTGCAGGCGACCGTCGGGCGTTTCTTCGATCTGGACGGGCTCGTCGTCGGGAACGCCCGGAGCCCGCACGGGCACCCGGTCGAGGTGGCAGGAGAGGACAATGGAGCGGGCCGAGGGCGGCGCCTGGGGATTGGCCGGGATGTCGACGATGACGTTGCCGACCTCGCTGCCGGCGGCGGGACCGGCATCGTCCATCTGGATGTGGGCACCGGGAATGTTGAGGGCCTGGAAGTCGGCCACCATTTTGTCGGCCATGGGCTTTTCGAAACCCGAGGGAGCCCAGAGGGTGGCCGATTCGACAAAGCTGTCGACGAGCTTTTGCCCCTCGAGACGGGGCATTTTGCGCTGGCCCCAGACGTGCTTGCTGAGTTCGGGGTTGGGACCCTGGATGTCCATGGGGCGGGGGTTCGACAGGAGTGGGGCCGACGCCTGTGCGTCGACCCCACATCGCAGCAGGAGGAGCCCGGCCGCGCTGCTGGTCGTCATACTGACCTCCATGACGCGCTACGCCATCGATGAGAATCAAACAGATGGGCGCGCCATTCCGTTAGTCTCAAACTCCCGTTCGGTCCGCTTCGCTTCCCGGAACAGGGCGTTTGATACTAGCGTTGGTGGACGAAGACGTCGAAGACTCCGTTGTTGTCGTTGGGCACGAGGTTGCTGGCGGCGGAGGTGAAGGCCACGGCCAGGCCGTCGGCCGAGAGCACGGGCTGTCCGCTGAAGCTGTTGGCCTCAACGCCGTTGGAGTCGACGCTGATGCGGACGTTCGTGCCGCTCTGGAGATCGCGGACGAAGACGTCAAAGTTGCCGTTGGTGTCGTTGGCCACGAGGTCGGAAGCCCCCGATTCAAAGGCTACAAAACGCCCGTCGGCAGAGAGCCAGGGGGTAAAGCTGGGACCGTTGGGTTGGGCGCCGACCGAGTTGAGGCTGACCCGCGTGGTGGTGTTGGCCACCAGGTCGCGCACGAAGATGTCTTCATCGTTGTTGGTGTCGTTGGGCACCAGGTTGGTGCTGTCGGATTCGAAGGCCAAAAAACGCCCGTCGGCCGAAAGGTTGGCGTCTTCACTGTCGGAGTCGGCCTCGACGCCGTTGGAATCGACACTGACCCTCGTGGTGATTCCGGTTTGGCGGTCGTGCAAGAAGATGTCGAAGGCTCCGTTGGTGTCGTTGGGCACGAGATTGTCGGCCAGGGAGCGGAAGGCGATCAGGCGTCCGTCGGCAGACATGGTGGGAAAGCCACTGACGAAGATGCCCTCGACGCCGTTGGAGTCGACGCTGACACGCGTGGTTTCTCCGGTCTGGCGGTCGTGGACAAAGACGTCACCCACGCCATTGGTGTCGTTGGCCACCAGATTGCTGGCATCGGAATTGAAGGCCACAAAGCGACCGTCGGGCGAGATGACGGGATCAAGGCTTGCGCCGTTGCCCTCGACGCCGCTTGAGTCGAGGCTGACGCGAGTGGTTTCGCCGGTCTGGCGGTCATGCACGAAGACGTCGCGCTGGTTGTTGGTGTCGTTGGCCACCAGGTTGGACGCGTTGGAGTCGAAAGCCACGAAGCGACCGTCGCCCGAGAGGAAAGGACTGTCGCTGACATTGTTGGCCTGGGCCCCGTTGGAATCGACACTGACCCGCGTGGTGGCACCGGTTTGGCGGTCGTGAACGAAGATGTCCTCCTGGTTGTTGGTGTCGTTGGCCACCAGGTTGTTGGCCGCCGAGACAAAGGCCGCAAAGCGCGCATCGCCCGAGAAGGCGGTTTCGACGCTGAGGCCGTTGCCTTCGGCCCCCGCCGAGTCGACGCTGACCCGGGTGGTGCCGGCGGGGAAGAATGGGGGGTTCTGGAGGAAGTTTTGAAAGCTGCTGTTGCCGCAACCGAAGGCCAGAGCCGAAGCGGCCAGCAGGGGAATCCATTTTTTCACGGCAATTCTCACAATTCCTGAAGATGTCGGGACATTTATTTCGGGAATCGGGAAATTCCTTCTCGGCAATTTCCGCTGCTGGCAAGGGAGCCCGGCCGGCCCCTTGCAGGGACCTGCCGGGCCCGGAACCTCAGGGCTGGCGCTGGTTCACGAAAATGTCGCGAGAACCGTTATTGTCGTTGGGCACGAGATTGGTGGCCAGCGAGGCAAAAATGACCGCCAGACCGTCGGCGGAAATCACGGGTTGAGTGCTGCTTCCGTTGCCCTCGGCACCGTTGGAGTCGAGGCTGACCCGGAAGGTGCTGCCGGTGAGCAGATCGCGGACGAAGACGTCGACGGTGCTGTTATTGTCGCCGTCGACCAGATTGGAAGCCTCGGAGGTGAAGGCTACGAAGCGACCGTCGGCGGAAATGGAGGGATTGCCCGAACTGTCGCCGACGACCTGATCGCCATTGGAATTGACGCTGACCCGGATGGTGGTGTTGTTCAGCAGGTCGCGCACGAAAACGTCGCCCTGGTTGTTGGTGTCGTTGGGCACCAGGTTGGTGGCATTGGATTCGAAGGCCACGAAGCGGCCGTCGGCGGAAATGTCGCTATCCTCGCTGCTGGCATTGGCCTGGTCGCCACCCGTGCTGACATTGACCCTGGTGGTGGTGTTGGCTTGACGATCGCGGACGAAGATGTCGGGGGTATTGTTGGTGTCGTTGGCCACCAGATTGGTGGCGAAAGAGCGGAAACAGACCAGGCGGCCGTCGGCCGAGATGGCGCCGAGCTCGCTGTCGCTGTTGCCCTCGCCGCCGCCATCGGTGAGGCTGACCCGGGTGGTTTCGCCGCTCTGGCGGTCGTGCACGAAGACGTCGCCCTCGTTGTTGGTGTCGTTGGTCACCAGGTTGGTGGCGCTGGATTCGAAGGCGATAAAGCGTCCGTCGGCCGAGATGACCGGAGTGCCGCAGCCGGCGTTGGCCTCGACCCCGGCCGGCCCGAGGCTGACGCGAGTGGTTTCGCCGGTCTGGCGGTCGTGCACGAAGATGTCGGTCTGGCCGTTGGTGTCGTTGGCCACCAGGTTGGTGGCGCTGGACTCGAAGGCGACGAAACGTCCGTCGGCCGAGAGGACCGGATTGCTGCTGCGTTCGTTGGATTCGGCGCCGCCTAGCCCGAGGCTGACCCGAGTGGTGGCGTTGGTGGTGCGGTCGTGCACGAAGATATCCTCGAACCCGTTGGTGTCGTTGGGCACGAGGTTCGTAGCATCGGAGAAAAAGGCGGCAAAACGAGCGTCGGCCGAAAGGCTGGGCTCGAAACTGTTGTCGTTGCCCTCGTTACCGCCGGAGTCGACGCTGACGCGGGTGGTGCCGGGGGGGAAGAGGGGGTTGTTCTGGATGAGGTTCTGAAGGGTGCTGTTGCCGCAGCCAAAGGCCAGCGCAGCAGCCAGAAGTAGGGTGGCTTTTTTCATTAGGGTTGCCTGCAATTCTTAAGAGTGGCCAGGAATTGGATTCCGGCAAATGGGAGCAGGCAATTCTGGAGGTATTCTGGGAATTCCTTTTGGGGGATTTTGGCGATTAGCGCGGGGGGTGCGTCCAGGGACCGAGGTAGAAGGCCAGGGTGGCCGAGAGGGCAGCCGCGAAGCCGGAGGCATTGGGCCCAAGGTAGGCCCCGAGGTAGGCCCCGACCGCGGCCAGCAACCCGTTGAGGGCGAACAGGTAAAAGCCTGCATTGAACAACACCAGGACCAGCGCATCGAACTGGCCGGCGCCGAAAGCGAGAGCGCCGAACAGCAAGAGGCCGGTACATGCCGAGGCGGGATACAGGTTAAAGAGGAAGGCGACTTTGGCCGCCCGGGACCGGGGGTCGTGGCCGTGGGACTCGGCCTGTTGCCAGCCAGAGCGGGCACCGAGGCCAGCAAAGAAGCCGAAACAGAGGGCCACTGGGAAAAAGTAGATGCCAACCTGCACGGTGAGGGCTTTGGGGTGGCGGCGTTGTTTCCTGGTTCGTTGGGGAATTTGGGGCGCTTGGGCCTTCGGCTCGCTTCGAGAATCGGGTGAGGGGGGCCGGATGGGCCAGCCGTCAGGCGGTTCTTTTGGGGCGCGAGGCCAGCACGGCCAGCAGAGAGAGGCAGAAGAGGCCGGGCCAGGCGGCGCCGGCGAGCTGGAGTTCGGGCACGCCGGTGGCCGCCAGTTGATCGTCGGCGGTGACGCGCATGGCGCTGGCGGTGTTTGTAAACCAGGTGGTTCCGCCGTCGAGAGTTATTCGGCCCGACGGGTCGCTGCTGTAGTTCCAGGCATACCAACTGTTGCCACCGGTGGGAAGCGCTACGACCCAGAAGGTGGTGTTGGCGGCCAGCAGGGTGGGGGAAGAGGGCAGGAAGCTACTGCCGGTAGCCGTGCTGAATGGGGCGATGGGCTGGCTGGGGAGCAAGGACACCAGCAGGCTGCCGGGATTGCCGCCGAGGTCGGAGAACAGGCCCAGCAGGAGATTGCTGCCGGTGGCGTCTCCAGAGTATGCAATGAAACCGATGGCGGCCTCGACGGAGGTGAGGCTGAGCGGTGCCAGGCCGGTAGTGAAGGGGCTGGCGGCTCCGAAGACACTCCCAGGGAACAGGGAATCGGTAATGGTAGCGCCCACACTGAGGGTGCCGGGCAAGGTGTCGACCAGCACGACCGGGGCGGAGAGAGCGGGCAGGGAGAGGGCGATGCACAGAACCAGAGAGGCGAGCGTTTTCATGGCGGCGCCTTTAGTCGCCTTCGGGCGACTTCCTGCTTCGGGAGGCGGTTGAGCGGCGGTCCCTCTGGAGGCGATCGGCCGAGGGGGGGTGCCATGACCTGTAAAGCCTTCAAGCAGGGAGGGGTTCGGCCGCGCTGCTAGCGATCGACCCGGTGCAGCAGGAGCTGATGGGCCTGCACGGGCCCCGAGCCGCGCCAGGAGAAGCGCACTTCGAGCTGCTGGGGGGTGAGGGGCGTGACGGTGAATCCTTGAATGCCTTCGGCCAGGCGCTGGCGAGAGTTGCGGCTATCGCTGAAGGTAACTTCCCGCCAGAGAATCGAATGCAGGGAGTCGTGGGTGTAACGCACGGTCATGAGGCCCTGGGCAGGGTTCCAGGCAGGAGTGGGGCTGGGCGCGGGGAGGGGGAAGGCGGCCGGCAGGCGCGCGCCCTGGCTGCTGTCGAGACAGAGCACTTCGAGCTGAGGCGAGGTCTGGACGAGCTGGTAACAGCCGACGACGTCGCGGCGCAGCTCGCTGAGGATGTGCTGGAGTGCCTGTGATTCGAGGTCGCGGTCGGCCATGGTGCTGCGCGAGCGAAAGAACTGGCGTAGCACGCCGGCCATGGTGAGGAGCATGAGGGCAAGAAAGGCACAGAGGATAAGCACCTCGAGCAGGGTGGCGGCGCGGCGCGGGTATAGCCTGGTGGAGACACTTCTGGCGCTGTTCATTTTCTCGGTGGCTTTGTTGATGATCGCGGCCTCGGCCGACTCGGCCGTGCGGGCAGGCCAGGCTTCGAACCAGGAGGTTCGGGCGACCTGGCTGGCCCAAAGTCGCCTGGACGAGGTTCGGGGTTGGTGCCAATCTTACCCCCCCGACCATTTTGCCCAATTTTTGACCTATGGCCAGCTGGGAACCTGGCGGGCCGAGGCCCACGGGCTGGAGAGCCGGGTGGAACTGGCGCGGCACGCGACCTACTCGCCCTCGCTGGCCTCGGAGGCGTTTTTGCCCGCCGACCAGCGCAGCCCCTTTGATTCTTCGCTGTTGCGGGCCCGGGTGCAGGTGCGCTGGGGCTCGCGGCCACGTCAGCAGGTGGAGCTGAACTCGCTGATCGCGACCAGCCGACGGAGCTGGCGAGCCAGCGATCCGATTGAGGTGACCCGGCTGTCGGGAAGTGTGCCGCTGGGCCAGGGACTGTCGGCCGAATTTCGGGCCGTGGGCTACGACGATCAGGGCCAGCCAATTCCCGATCTGGCCTTTTCCTGGCAGGTGATTCCGGGAACCAGCGCGGCTTTGATCGAGCAGGAAAGCGCCGATGGAACCCGGGCCGTGCTGACCCACCATTTGCCCAAGGTGCCCGGTCCGGGATTTGAATTTGCCCCGCCCGGCGAAGTGTGGGTGCAGGCCACCGGCAGGCTCTTCGGGGTGGAGGCGGTGGGACGCTTGCTGGTGCAGCTACAATGAGGCGCGGGTTTATGCTGGCGATGTGCTTGCTGCTGGCCACGTTGATGCTGCTGGTGGTACTGGGCATGCTGGGCTCGCGCGGGCCCCAGCAGGAAGCCGCCGCGGCCCACCGACTGCATCTGCAGGCGCTGAACCTGGCCCAGGCCGGGCTGGAAGATGTGCGCGCCAAGCTGGCCAAGGATATCCGCTTTCCTCCACCGGCCTCGCCCGATCAGCCCTATTTCAGCTATGCTGAGCGGGTGTACGATGTGGACGACAGGGTGGTGGGGAGTTTTCAGGTGAGGATAGATCTTTCCCTGAATCAGGCTCCTTACTGTGTGTACCGCGTGACTTCGACAGGCCTGCTGGGGGATGTCGAGCGGCCGCTGGCGAGCGCGAGGCTGCGGCAGGAAATCGACAATCACCCCCGGGATCGCCTGGATGAGAGCCTGCCGAATCCGAAACGCCACCAGGTGCTGACCCAGGAGGAGCTGCCATGAAGCGACGCGCTTTCAGTTTGCTGGAAATCACTCTGGCGATAGCGATTTTGGGGCTGTTGCTGGCGGTAAGCCTGGCCAATTATCGGACCGGAACCCGCAAGGCCGGACCCCCGGCCCTGGCCAGGGTGCTGGCCGCCGAACTGCAGGCGGCCCAACAACGCGCGATTGCCGATCAGGTATTTGTGGTGCTGCGTTTTCCTTCGACGGTTTCGGGCATTTGCCAGTCGTTTCAACGCTATGAGGGGAGAGCCCGCGGCACGCATCGGCGGGGACGGAACTTTAGCGGGGAGTATGCCGACTGCGGCATTTTTATCGGTAGCTGGCCGCTGAGCTCGGGAGCTTTTAGCCTGGACCGCAGCCCCACGGGGCGAGAGGTTCCGGGGTTTGATCTGAGCGCCTGGTTGGCCCCCGAGCCGATGAGCCAGGACTTTATGCTGGTCTTTGCCCCGACGGGCGCGGTGTGGAGCAATGATTTGCCTTTGCTGGACGGGCACTATGTGCTGGTGGTGGGCCGGCAGCTGGCGGCCCGGCCCGGGGCGGCTCCGCCGGGCACGGCCCTGACCTCGCCGCCACCGCCCTACTACCGGTTGGAGCAGGCGGTGGACCCGTATTGTGTTGAGCTGGAAACCACGGGCAAGGTGAGCCTGGTGCCCGGGCTGGGAGCAGCCACGGGGGTGCAGCTGGCGCCCGTGGGAGCGGCTTCGCCGCCGGCCCCGGTGGCGGCCGCCGCTGCGCCGGGCAGCAATCAGGCCCCGGTGGTGGAGGCCATCGAGCTGAGCCCCTCGACCCCGAATTTGCCCGGAAGCGTACAGGGAACCATTCATCACGAGGATTATTTGCGCTTGACGGTGGAAGCTCGCGATGCCGAGGGCGACGGGCTAACCTGCCAGTGGACCAGCGACGGCGGAGCCTTTACCAGCCCGGGGCCGACGGTTATGCGCTGGGACCCGGGGCGCGGCCGCTTTGTGGCCCACTGGAGTTTTCGTGCCAACCCCAACGATGCGCCGGGGAAGATTTATCAGCTGGAGTGCGCGGTGCGCGATCGCCACGGCAATCTGGCTACGGCCGCCTCGGGGGTGCTGCTGAGTCAGAATATCGAGGTGCGCGTGAAACCCTTTCTGGCCATCAGCGAATGGCCCCATCAGGGTCTGTATACGGTGGAGGAGGACGGGGGGAATTTGACCCAGGTTCCGCTGCCCGGCATGACGCCCCACTTTGCCTGCGTGCATCCCGACGGCCAGACGCTGGCCTTTTGTACCGGCAACTATGTGGACAATGATTGGCAACTGTGGAGCGTGCGCAAGGATGGGTCGAATTTGCGCCGGCTGACCGATCCGGCCCTGGGCGGCTACGGCGGCTGTTATTCACCCGACGGCACGAAGTATGCGTTTCACCGAGGGGCCAATTTTCTGCTGATGCCCGCCTGTGGCGAGGTGGACCCGACGCCGGCGGCCGCGGCCGAGCTGCCTCCGCGACAGCTAAACACCCCCGGCATGGTTCCAAGTTGGCAACAGGACAGTTTTCGCCTGGACGGCAAGCGCATCGTGATGGCCGCACGGGTCCATGGGGGAGCCGACGAGGGGCTGTATGTGTACGATCTGGACAGCGATACGGTGAGCGAGATCTGTCCACCCATCGCGCGGGTGCCCACGATGCTGATGTATCAGGCCTGCTACAGCCGCAATCCGGCTTTTGCCAACAAGATTTTCGGCCTGCGCTATACGGGCACGAGTTTTGACCTGTTTGTGGTCAACGACGACGGTTCGAATTTTCAGCTGGTGCCCACGCCGCTGGGAGCCGGAGCCAGTATGATCAATCCGGGCCTGGGGCGCGACGGCAATTCGATGTTCTACTATACGTTTGCCGCCAATGGGGTGGTGAAGGCCACTTTGGACTTCAGCACGGCCACGGCCAGCGATCCGGAATATGTTCTGCAGGTGGGCAATCTGCGCAATTTGATGGCCTGGTAGGTTTAGCAGGGAGGGGTTCGGGCTGTGGCAAAAGCCCCGGGCGTGTTTCCTTTCTGGCAGATTTTTCTTCTCATCGTCGTCTACCTACTGGGGTCGGTGCCCTTTGGGCAACTGGTCTCGCGCCGCTACGGGGTAGATTTGAGCAAGCGGGGGAGCGGCAATACGGGAGCGGCCAACGCGGCCCGCTCGTTGGGGGCGAAGGCCGGGCTGCAGGTGCTGGCGCTGGACGCCGGCAAGGGCGCGGCGGCGGTGCTGCTGGCCTATTTTGCGCTGTTGCCCGGGGTGCTGCTGCCGCTGACCAAGGCGGTATTTGGGCTGACCGCGATTGTGGGCCACAATTACTCGGTGTTTCGGCGTTTCAAGGGGGGCAAGGGGATCGCCACCACCTTCGGGGTGGTGGCCGTGCTGTGCCCCCAGGCCGCGCTGCTGGCGGGGCTGTTGTGGATTGGCCTGGTGGGGCTGACGCGCTTTTCCTCGGTGGGCTCGCTGGCCTCGACGGCGGCCATGCCGCTGTTGATGATTGTCTACGGGGCTCCGCTGGTCTATGTGGTGTTCGGCTTTGCGGCGGCGGGGCTGGCGTTTTTGCGCCACCGGGACAATCTGGAGCGGCTGATGGAAGGTCGCGAATTGAAGATCGACGAGGCCTGACAGGGTTCTCCTGAGGGCTGTCAAAAGGTCGTGGGCAACTCGTTGGAGGTATCGGCATGCTGGAAGTAGAGAGTATTCGGGGCCTGTTGGATCAGGTGCTGACGGTGATGGTTCGCGAGAAGGCCTCGGACGTCTACATTAAAGCCGGCAAACCGCCGGTGCTGCGTATCGAGGGGCAGCTGGCTCCGGTGGAGTGCGCGGCGCTGACCTCGGCGATGATTGAGCATCTGGCCTATACGGTGATGCCCAATCACCAGCGCGAGAAGTTCGATAGCGGCATCGACGACGCCAACTTCATCTACAATCTGGACCGGGTGGGGCGTTTCCGTGTGAACGCTTATCGCCAGCGCGGCAGTGTGGCGATGGTGATGCGTCTGGTGCAAGACGAGATCCTCGAGTTCGAGCAGCTGGGGCTGCCGCCGGTGCTGGGCGAGATGGCGATGAAGAAGCGCGGGCTGGTGCTGCTGACCGGGCCGACCGGCTCGGGTAAGTCGACCACCCTGGCCTCGATGATTCGCTACCGTAAGGAACGGGCGATGGGCCACATTGTGACCATCGAGGACCCGATCGAGTATCTGCACTCGGATACGGAAACCTGCATTGTGAGCCAGCGCGAGATCGGCCACGATACGAAGTCGTTTAAGGAAGCGCTGGAGAGCGCGGTGCGTCAGGCGCCCGACGTGCTGCTGATCGGCGAAATGCGCGACGTGGAATCGGTGAAGGCGGCCGTCTACTTCGCCGAAACGGGCCACCTGGTGCTGTCGACGCTGCACGCCAACAACGCCATCCAGACGGTGGAACGCGTGCTGCAGTTCTTCCCCGAGGATATGCACGCCGGCATTCTGGCCCAGCTGGCCCTGAACGTGCGCGGCATTGTGGCGCAGCGCCTGGTGCGCGGTCACGATGGGCGGCGCGTGGTGGCCTGCGAGGTGCTGATCGGCAACGCCCGTATGGCCGAACTGACGCGGGCCGGCAGCCTGGTGCAGATGAAGCGCGAGATCGATCAGTTCCTGCCCGAGGGGATGCAGAGCTTCGATACGGCCCTGCTGGAGCTGTATCGGGCCGGCAAGATCTCGGCCGATGAGTGTATGCGCAACTCGGATAATGCCAACGATATGCGCCTGAAGCTGAAGTCGATGCCGGTGAATTTGGTGGGGGCTGACGATCGCTATGAGTGAGGGACAGGAAGACGACGACGGCGTGGAGATGATCACCGCCTTCGACACGGGCGAGAAGTTCGGCGACCAGCCGCCCGGGGCGGTGATGCACGAGCGCGGGATTCCGCTGGCGATGCGCGTGCGCTCGGGCCATATGGAGAACGGGCTGAACCTGGAAGGGGCCCAGGTGGCCTGGGAAGATATTGAGTTCATCAGTCTGGGCATCATTCATCATTCGCTGGGCAGCATGGAGCCGCCCAAGGGGATGATGCGCCAGGTGGTGGGCAAGATCATGGGCAAGAGCGACCGGGCTGAGAACAAGAACCCGCGCTATCAGGAGTCGATCTTCCTGGACATCTATAGCAACAAGCACGATGCGCCCTTCCGACTGGAAGCCTCGAACATCAACTACCGGGCTTTTCTGGGCAAGGAAGCGCTGTATATTTCGCAGCACAATTTTTATCGGCTGCTGGTGCGCATCGCTCGGGGAGCCGTGCGGGCCCATTTGAACGAGAATGCCTATCAGTATATCCAGCGCCGGCGCGAACTGGTGCGCAGTCACCCGGCGATTTATGATTATGAGCTGGAAAGCCAGACCGACCTGGGACGGCTGGATGCGCTGCGCAAGACGGTCGATGTGGATTTGACGCGCGATTCCTACGCCACCGAGGATGAGATGGTCGACGATGAGTGAGTTCTCGGTACTGAAGGTGGCGGCGCTGGCGCGATTGGATTTGAGCGAGGACGAGGCCCAGCGCTATCAGCGCGATCTGGACGCGATTGTGGGCTATATGGAGCGGCTGCGCCTGGTGGATACCAGCGCCGTGCCGGCCACGCTGGGCGTGCAACCCCACGTGAATGTGTTTCGCGAGGATGAGGCACGGCCTTCGCTGGGAGCCGAGGGGGTGCTGGCCAATGCGCCCCGACGCGAGGGAGATTCGTTTCAGATCCCACGCATTCTGGAGTAGCGAGGTTTGCTGTGGAGGATTTGATCGGAGCGTTCCTGTTCGTCAATCCGGAGGCGTCCGGCCCAGGACTGCGGGTGGCGCTGAAAGATAATTTGTGCGTGAAGGGCTGGCCGACCACCGCCGGCTCGCGCATGCTGGAGCACTTCCGGCCACCCTATGATGCCACGGTGGTGGAGCGGCTGCGGGCCGCGGGCGCGGTGCTGGTGGGCAAGACCAATCTGGACGAGTTCGCGATGGGCTCGTCGACGGAAAACTCGGCCTTCCAGAAGACCCGCAATCCGTGGGACGTGAGCCGGGTGCCAGGAGGCTCGAGCGGCGGCTCGGCAGCCGCGGTGGCCGCCGGGCTGTGCGATGTGGCCCTGGGCTCGGATACGGGCGGTTCGATTCGTCAGCCCGCCGCTTTCTGCGGGATCACGGGGCTGAAGCCGAGCTATGGGCGGGTGAGCCGCTATGGGTTGATCGCCTACGGGAGCTCGCTGGACCAGATCGGGCCGATGGCCTGGAGCGCCCGCGAATGCGCCGAGCTGCTGGACGTGATCGCTGGACCCGATCGGCTGGACTCGACCTGCTTTCAAGAGGCACCACCCGCCTACGCCGCCGGGCTGGAAGAACCGGTGAAGGGGATGCGCCTGGGCTGGGACCCGGCGCTGCTGGAGGGGCTGGATAGCACCATGGCGGGGAACTTCCGCGAGGCACTGGAGGTGTACCGCGAGCTGGGCGTGGAGGTGGTCGAGGTGGCCCTGCGCCATCTGGAGCATTCGCTGCCCGCATACTACGTGATCGCCACGGCCGAGGCTTCGTCGAATCTGGCCCGCTATGATGGGGTGCGCTATGGACACCGCGCCGATCAGAGCCGCGATGTGGGCCGCATGATGAGCCAGAGCCGCGCCGAGGGGTTGGGTCCCGAGGTGAAACGCCGCATTCTGCTGGGCACGTATGCGCTCTCGGCGGGCTACTACGACGCCTACTATCACCAGGCGCAAAAGGTGCGCACGTTGCTGCGACAGGAGTTCGAGGGGGTGTTCCAGGGCGTTCACGCTTTCGCGCTCCCCACCACGCCCACGACCGCTTTTGCACTGGGCGATAAGAGCGAGGATCCGCTGGCCATGTACCTCAGCGATATCTACACGGTGGTCGCAAACTTGACGGGTCTGCCCGCGATCTCACATCCGAGCGGCTTCGTCGAGGGGTTGCCGGTGGGCTTTCAGCTCATGGCCCCGCAATGGCAGGAGGGACGTTTGCTGCGTCTCGCCCACCACTTCCAGGAGCGCACCGAGTATCACCGCCAACGACCGAAGTGCTTTACAGCAGCTGGCCGGGGTGCTATACTGCCCCCTGGTCCGCGGGAGTAGCTCAGCTGGTAGAGCATCGGCTTCCCAAGCCGAGTGTCGCGAGTTCGAATCTCGTCTTCCGCTCCAGGAACCATGGCGATGTGGCCGAGTGGTTAGGCAGCGGTCTGCAAAACCGCGCACAGCAGTTCGATTCTGCTCGTCGCCTCCATGCTGTGGGCGTATAGCTCAGTTGGTTAGAGCACTACGTTGACATCGTAGGGGTCAGCGGTTCAAGTCCGTTTACGCCCACCAACAGGAACCCCGAGAAATCGGGGTTCCTTTTTTCTTGCGTGGGAGGTAGACCAGGCGGGAACGGTTAGGAATGAATCTTGTCGATCACCCGAGTCCAGCCAGTTTCGCGAGCAAAAGCTGTTTCTGCGTAGCTTCCCTGCTCGGTTTTCCAGGGCCGCGTGTCTTGCCGATTCACCGCGCCTCGCTGATATCTTAACTGCCGACGTTGCTCACTGTCAGGCTGGACCTCGATCTGCAGACCGTGACTATCGGGATGAGAGTCCGCGTGCTGTTCGGCCACCACGGCCGATTTCAGCGCCAACTGCACGTCACGCGCGGGTTCAGCAAGACTCGACGACAGTTTTTCTAGATTCTGGGCAAGGTGGTAGACATCGCGGTATTCCCAGAAGAGTTGGGTTTCACTGACGGCCTGACGCAGTTCGCTGCCGGCAACGGGGCCTTCGACGATAGCCTGGCCGAGCTTGCCGAGCGCTTGGGTGAGGGCAGGAATCTTGTCGAGGTCGACCGCTGAGAAGGTGGGAATATCCTCCGGGTTTTTTCGTGAACTCTCTACGACATCGCGCACGACCTCTTGGGGACTCTTGTCGGCGAGCGATGCCATCAGTTCCTGATAGGGTAGTCCAAGGTAGCCCATCACCTCTTGCGAGGCCAGCAGATAGCGCGACTCATTCTTGAGTTCATGGGCGACTTCGACACTGGCCATGTGGCAACAGTCGAAACTCAGGAGGTCGAACCCACGCCCTGTCTCTTTCCGTGCTTCTTCGAGCGCCTGGCGAATCTGGGGCAAACTCATCCAGCTGCGATGCCCTTCATCCTCCGAGGCACCTTTCCAGGCATCACCGTGGTCGGAGATGATCAGCCAGTAGTTCTCAGCGGGAAACTTCTTCATCCCCCAGCGGACGAAGTCCGCCAGGTTTGCTGGGTCGGCCATGTCGGCATCTCCCAGGTCCTGGTGCAATTTGGAATTCAGTTTCGGCTGATGGTCGTTGACCAACTCGAGGCGATGAACGGTGTGAGGCCCGCTGCTGTCCGGATTTGGCCGGTGATCGACCTGAGCCAGGATTTTGACCTCGTCGGAGATGCCCCTTTCCATCTTGTCGACGTCGTTGATGCAACAAGCATAAAGATCGTTGTCGCAGGCCGACCAGACCAGTACGGTCCACTTGTGAGGTTGAGGTGTCGCAGATGAGGGTGAGATCTTCACACCTTCACCCTAGCTCTGACCAGACGTTCCAGGGTTATCGCGACGTGAACAACTGAGCAAGATAGAGAACTGCTATCCCTGGCGTCGGTTGAACTCAACTCGAACCTGAATCAGGCCTGTATCCAGGCCCACTCAAGCCAATCTGCGTTGCTCCAACTGAGCGTGGCTTCGACGCCCTCGGCTTCGAGGGAAACGACGATTGAGGGTTGTTGCTGTTCCATTGTGGCTACTCCAATCCTGGGATAGTCCACGCTCCGAACCGGGGACACTCTCATCTGTATTGTTGGTCCCTGGCTCTAGCATAGCAGGCGACCCTCGCCATCGTGTAAACAAAAGTGAAACCGTTTGTTAATTTCGTGACACCAACAAACAGAGTCCAGCTTCAAATAGAATCTACTGACACTTTTTAGTGTCCATATACCTCCACAGAGCGTGGGTGTGGGCGGGGAAAGCCAGCTCAATGGGTGATCGAGTCCAAACCAATTCTTCCACCTCAGCTGAGCGAAACTGCCAATCGATCTGTTGGCGAGTGCGTGATTCACAGGTGCAAAAAAGCAGCAGATGGCCCGAATCGACGCTGGTGGCCTCAAGCAGGTTGATTTCCTGCGGCTGCACCACCAGAGAGGTTTCCTCGAATACCTCCCGGCAAGCTGCTTCCTGCCAACTCTCCTGCCCATCCACGAAGCCTCCAGGGAGAGCCAGTTGACCCTTCTGCGGCTCAATCCCTCGGCGCACCGTGAGCACCCCATCCTCGACCCCAATCAAGGCAACCACTACGGGGAGCGGATTGCGGTAAAACATCCGCGAGCACTGCGAGCAGCGACGGGGCCAGGAGAGTTGGGAGACCATTGGATGACCGCAGTCCGAACAGTATTTCATGGCACACCATTCCTGACGGGCCGGTCGGTCAAACCCCCAAGATCGAAGCCGTCCGATCGGAAGGCCTGGAAAGTTCGCGTTGCATAGACTGCAGCCGCTCCAGACGAGACCCCTGGAGGAACGACTGCCAGGCAGGCGCCTCGCGAACGGTTCGCAGACCCACCTCTACGGCGAGATGCAACAGTCTACGTGCAACCTGAACCTTTTCCAACAGGGCGGCGTTTCGGATGGGCTTTTTGAACGATAGGTCGGTGCTCAGCTCGGAAGCCTCCAACATCACGACACACGATCGGGGTATCAGACCGTTGGGAAGGTCGAGTGGAAAACCCTCCCGCAGTAAACTCAGGTGGGTGCGAGCTGGAGCTTTGCCCCAAAAATCCTCTTGCAGATGAACGTCACCAAGGTAGAGTCGGGCGACGAAATACGCCAGACGGCGCTCATGGGGCCGGAACGAGAGGGGAGTTCCGTCGAGTGCCAACACCAGTTGGGTAACCGGCTGAAGCCAGGCCACCGGTTTAGGCGGCGGCTCGAGCAAAATGGGCACCTTGTTGGCTTCTTCCTCGGGGTGGACAATGGCTACCCGAAGAAATTCTGGAGCCAACATGGCCCAACCGTAGGGAACACGAGGGAGTTCTTCTCGGCCCTGAACAAAACATCGTGGCCGGGCCGTCGCCAGGTCGGGGCGCAACTGGCACAACTCGGGCCAGGCGGAGAGAAATGAGTCGGGGTCAAAGCTGCGAACCTCCCAATCGACGCCAAGCTTTTCCAGGGTCAGCACTCGCTGCGACTCTTTGGCCACCTGCCAGTCGAAACTCTGGCCTTGCCACTCCACCACCTGCCGATCGACCTGCAAACGAACCTGCAACCGGGGGCAGCAGGAAGCCAGCAACAGCCCCAGCTTGAGATACTGCAGGCAGGGATGATGATACTCATCTTGAGCTCCCTGAAGATAGCTGCGCAAAGGCGCCAGGTCCTGGGAAGTCCAGCCTTTTTCAGGCTCGGGATCCCAACGGATCGACAGTTGTTTGCCGCGGCTCGAAATGTCCACGCGTTGTGGACTCGAGGCCAGGATGCCCTGCAGCAAGAGACGCAGATAGGCTGACGGGTCACTTTCGGCCAGTCGCAGATAGCGACTGCGACTGGCCGCAAAGTCGAGGGTGAAGCACCCGTGGGAGTCAAAGCTCCCCTCAGCCTGAAGCTGCTCGAGATAGTCCACGCTCAGTTGTTGATAAACTTTTCGTAGACCGCTCCGAAGTCCTTACGGACATACTTCTCGCGCGAATCGTGCAACCAACCAAAGGCATACTCATTGGCCTTACGCAGTTGCTCCTCCAGATTCACCTCGGCCTTGGACATCCGACCCAGCGCAGCGCTGGCCGTATCCAAACTGGTTCGGCTCATCTCCTCAAAAATTGAGTTCTCGTGCTGAATTTCGGCGATCTTGAGAAGCGCCTTATAGAGGTCTTTCAACTGTTCGATCTGCTTCTTGTCGACGTCGATGGAGAAGCCCCGATCGTTGAGATGAAACTTGATCTCCACATCCAGGTCCACCGTTCCAGCGGTTTCCAGATGGACATGATGAAAGCGGTATTGATGGTAGGGGTAACGATACAGCAGGCGCTTCTTGCTCATGGCACTGGTGCCGTCGAGATGAATCAAAGCCTGGTTGGTGAAGCAGTATTCGTCGGTTTTGGACTTGATCAGGAAGTAGATCTTCTCTCCCTCTTCATTGAAAACATAGTCGTCCGAATCGGTTTTGTTGAAGTCGTCAGGACCGATGATCTTGCCAATATCGGAGATGCCGAGAACGTCGGCTGCAAGCTTTCCAAACATGAGTAAACCTCCCTTGATGAGGATCTCTTACTGAACTCAGTCGATGGGAACCTCTTCCAATATCGATCTGGAATTGGACTTAATGTTCGAGCGAAGGGAAGTCGAACTGGTTCCAGCGGGAGTGGATAGCAGCCATCACAGACAGAAAGGCCATCAATCCTCCCATCGTGTACATGTCGAGCCGGGGCATGCCCAACCACAACCGTCTCTTGCCCAGCGCGTCGGGAAGCTCGAGTTCGGGGCAGCCATAGTCGAGCTGAAGTTCCCAACAGGAACTGGCCAGCGGTGCCGACCGGTCGTCCTCGAGACAGGCACGGTGTGGAAAAGGGTAGGGGAGGGGAGGATCTAGCGCTCGCGTGCTGGCGTCGAACAACTGCTGACACCACAAACCGAGGGGTTCGCAAAAACGATCGGGGGTCACCACGACCTCACCCCAACCTTCCTGAAAGGTGAGAATTTGGCGAGCGACTGCAGCCCGAACCAGCGGATTTGCAGGACCCCACGACTTCTCCAAGGCCCGTATCTGAGAACGCGCGCCCTCGATAAGGCTGCTGGCTTCAAAGCCTGCGAGGAACAGGGGCAACAGCCCATAGGCGCTGAACACCGGTCCGAGATGAGCCCTGTCGGAGACCATCACCTGGCGCACGGGAACTCCCAACAATTGGGTCAGAGACCGCTGGGAGCAGCCCACCAGGCGTCGCTGGAACTCATCCTCACCATATCGACCGTGGAGCCACTGGACGGCCGGGGTTACCGTGCGCTCCCAGAGCACATCTCCGGGGCTGTGCCCGAGCACCAGGACGGCCACTCGAGACTCGGACGCATCGAGTCGAGGCAGCAGTTGCTGACCCCAACCACGAGCCCGAGGCAAATGAAATCGAGGAGATCTGCCTTCGGGTCCTTCAAAAAGCTCGGCCAGTCGGGCCAGATCGAGCAACGTGCCGGACCCGACGAGGAGAATGTCGTCACAATTGGCACGCAACTCCAAAGCCAGGCTTCGCATGGGGTCAAGATCGGCTTCGCGTATCTGCGCCAGGCTCTCGATCAGGGGATAGGTCTTGCGAAGCTCCTCGGACTTACCGGTGGTGTTCTGCAGACGTTCTTCGCAGGAGGCGATATCGCTGGATTCCATTCCCTCGAACAGGGAAGAGGAATCGCAAAAAACTAACCCGTGTCGGAGAGACTCTAGCGAAGTTTCCAGGGAAGCTTGGGACATAGACGGCCTCAGGCTTCAACGACAGCGACAAGTTTGCCTTCCCTCACCAGAGTGACGAAAAGGTCGACGGCTTCGGGGTCAAACTGACTGCCCCGGTGGCGCACCAGTTCGGCCACGGCCTCCTCCCAGGGCATGCCTCGACGATAGGGTCGGTCGGAGGTCATGGCATCGAAACAGTCGGCCACGCACATGATGCGAGCCTGAAGCGGAATTTGCTCGCCCTGCAAACCTGCTGGATAGCCACGCCCATCAAAGCGCTCGTGATGGTGCAACATGCTCGGGAAAATTGCCTCGAAGGCCCGCACTGGTCGCATGATTTCCACTCCGTACTCCGGGTGGCGCTTCATTTCCTCAAACTCCTCGTCGGTGAGCTTGCCGGGTTTGTGCAAAATGTGGTCGCGGATGCGAATCTTGCCAATGTCGTGAAGCAGGCTGGCATAGCGCAACTCTTCGAGCGCGTCATCGGAAAAGCCCAAGCGCTCGGCAATGGCTACCGCATAGGTAGTCACTCTTTCGGAGTGACCGCTGGTGTAGGGGTCGCGAGCATCAATGGCATTGGCCAGGGCCAGGATGGAGTGCGCAAACAGTTGACGCAATTCAAGATGCAGGCCTGCCTTAGCCACCGAAAGTGCAGCCACGTTGGCGAAGCGGGCCGCCAACGACAGTTCGTCCTCGGTAAAATCGCCGCCACCGGTCTTGTTGCGCACATTCAGGACGCCGACCACCTCGCCATCCTTGAGCATCGGCACCGACAGGGCAGAGCCGGTTTCTTCTCCCTCGAAGGCGGGAACCAGCATCGGCTGACGCTCTTGAGCCACCTTGCCGGCGATACGTTCGCCCAATCGCAGTCGGGTGCGACGCACAACCTCTTCGGGCAGGCCGCGAGCAGAGTGAATCCGCAGAGTTTCGCCATCTTCCTCGAGCAACATCACCGAGGCATTTTCGGCATCGAGCAGGCTGAGTGTCTGGTCGAGCAACTGCTCAAGGCCCTCCTGCATGGAAGCCGTCCGGTTCAGGCTGAGACTGAGCTGGTGAAGCGCCTGCAATTCACTGACCTGACGCTCCACCTGACCGAAAAGCTGGGCGTTGTGGATGGCATTGGCGGCGTGACCGGCCAGAATGCTGAGCGCCTGGACATCTCGCTCGGCAAAATCCGACTGTTGCGGATGCCCTACCAGAGTGAGAGAGCCTACAATGCGGTTCTGCGACTTCAGGGGAATGGAGAGAACCGGAGGCGCAATGGCCCCACCCGGCACTCGACGCAGCTGGCCTTCTTCACGCAGCCAGCTCTGCAGGTCCTCTCCAGGGCTCACCTTGGTGGTCGTGAGGATGGCCACTTCCTCACCCTGGGTTTGCAGCATTTTCAGCTCAGAGTGCACCTGGTCGAGCATCACCAGCGAGCCGCTGCTGGCTTTGACCAGCTGACGGGCCGACTGCAGAATACGCTCGAGCAAATCGTTGAGCTGAATCGTTTCCACCAGCGAGGTGGAGATCTCATAAAGACTGCCCAGCATCGAGGTGTGGACCTGTTGCTGCTCATCCTGTCGGAAGAACTGTTGAATGGCCGCCACCGCCGACTGTCCCACCGCGGCCAGTTGGGGCCCACTGCCCAGGATACCCAGCTCTAAACCATGGCCGTCGACGTCGCAGCTCCAGCTGGGGACGCCTGCCCATTGGGGAGTCCCAAGTTGAACCGCACCTCCTGCCAGCAGGGCGAACTCCCAGCCCGAACAAGCTTGCAATGCAGCGAACAGGCTCTCGATGAGAGGCCGACAGCGCAGCAGGGTGTGGGGGGAAATGTGGTGCGGATGTTGCATGAGCTATACCCCGCCCCAGCCCATATCCTAATGGTTGAAAACCATCATGTCCAGTGCTCGAGCGAAGTGGGGGGAAAACCCTACCGGACCGAAGGGCTGCTGGTTTTCAACGGAGGAAGCCCGCCTCTGGGGGCCTGCAGCAAAATCAACTCGGCCAGCGGGCTACGATTGTCTTGCTCGTCCTTGACCAACGCAAGCAGCCTTACGCCGAGTCGGGGCAGCCCCTTGGGAAACGCGACAGAAACTCGAAAGCGACCTTCGGCATCGCTGCGCACGCGGGTTACCGATTCGGGCGGTAGTTTGCCAAAGGCGACCCCGTCGCGAAAAAAGAACAGGGTCGCGACTTCTACGGAGTGTTCGGGGAGGGTCTTGCCCTCGGCCACGAACTCGGCTTCCACCGAACTGGCGGGGGCTGGACTTACCCAGTCTACCTGCAGGTTGGGAGCCGCCACCGAGATGCTACCCACGCAGAACTGCCGATCCAGCTGGTCGTCTTTGCGCAGGAACACCTCCACCCGGGCAGTTTTGCCGGCCATCCGGGCAGGGGTCTTGAAGCGACCGCGATACACACCTCGCTTGTTCTCTTTCAGATCATACTTTTCCGGAAACCCCTCGAGAGTAGCCCAGGCCTTGCCACGAGGGACTCCCTGAACCTCGACATCGACGGGATCGAACATGTGAGTGGGAGACACAACCTTGAAGACATGCCCCTTGATCAACTCGGCGCCAATCACTTCGAACTCCCAATCCTGGCGATGTTCACCAACCTCGACCCGCACTCGATGGGAGCCACGCTGGAGCGGCTCTCGGGGGCGATAGCTGAGAAAGAGGGAGGTCTTGATCAGGTCGGGGCTGACTTCGCGGTCGTCGAGCCAAAGCCGAGCCTGCTTATAGGCCACCGGAGTTCCTGGGGGCCAACTCAGGGTGATTTCAGGGGTGAACGTCTTGAGTTGAGCGCCGCTCCCTGGTTGGTGAGGCCATTCGACGGCGCCGACCTGTCCAATCGTTAACAAAACAAGACTGAACCCGAGGACCCACAGACGCGATAAGTGGAGAAAGCCACCCTTAGGAGTGTTCATGAGTCATTGTCCTAACCTTTCCTTACTCCCATCGCCCACAGCTTCTACCCGCAAACGGTCCATGAGCTACGCCTGCCTACAGCCTTCGGCCGCGGAATCGCTGGAGCAACTGCTGAACCGCCTTCAACAGTGCCGTCTCAACGAACGCATTTTGGAACTGCAACTGGTTCAAGCTCTGGGCCTTCGTCGCTGAACTCGGATGAAGAAATTTCTACCCGCGCTGGTTCTTGGCCTGTTACTGTCCCTCTCGGTAGCAGCCCAACCCGACTGGATGTCGCAGGCCGAGCGCGTTCGTGATCACGCCTACAAGAGCCCCTACGCCTATGACCTGCTGCAGCGCCTCTGCCATCAGGTTGGTCCACGCCTGTCCGGGTCGCCGGGGGCCGCTGCCGGCGTGGAGTTCCTGCGCAAGGAAATGGAGTCTCTGGGCCTGCAGGTGTGGCTGCAGCCATGCAAAGTGCCCCACTGGGTGCGCGGGAAGGAAAGGGGCGAACTGCTCGACTATCCGGGAAAACCGCCGGGTGTCCGGGCTCCTCTGGCTTTGACCACACTGGGGGGAAGCAGTAGCACGGGCCCAGCGGGACTGCAGGCCGAGGTGCTCGTCGTCGACAGCTTTGCGCGGTTGCAGAAGCTGGCCGATGAACAGATCGCCGGAAAAATCGTGCTGTTCAATCATCCCTTCGACGAGGCGCTGGCCGCTCAAGGTCAGGGGGGAGAAGCCTACGGTCAGGCCGTCGGCTATCGGGTGGAAGGTCCTCGTGCGGCCAGCCAGCGCGGTGCTGTGGCGTGCCTGGTGCGCTCGGTGGGGGGCGCCAATTACCGGTTACCCCATACCGGTTCCACCGTTTTTGGCGAAGCCCGCCCGATTCCGGCTGCGGCGGTTGCGGCAGAAGATGCCGATAGAATCGAATACCTCACCGGGCTGGGGCCGGTCAAACTGAACCTGCTGCTCACCCCCGAGACCCTGCCCGACGCAGACAGCTTTAACGTGATCGGGGATCTCCCGGGAACCGATCCGGAAGGGGAAATCGTCATCGTTTCCGGTCATTTGGACAGCTGGGACGTGGGCACCGGAGCCCTCGACGATGCCAGTGGCGTGGTTACCGCCATGCAGGCGGCTCATACGCTGCGCAAACTGGGACTGCGTCCACGGCGAACCCTGCGGGTTATCGGTTGGATGAACGAAGAAAACGGTACTCGGGGCTCGCGAACCTACGACGCCGAAACCCTGGGTCACAAGCATTTTGCAGCCTGTGAAAGCGATCTCGGCTGTGGTCACTGCGTGGGCATCGCCTGTTGGGCTCCCGACCCATGGCTCAAGGCTCTGGCGCCGCTCAGCGTTGTGCTGCAACCTTTAGGAGCCGGCAGCCTGCGCGCCTCGCAGAGTACCGGGGCCGACATCTATCCGTTGCAGGCCCGTGGAGTTGCCTGCTTTGCGCCGATACTCGACAGCCGCACCTACTTCCACTACCACCACACCGAAGCCGACACGGTAGACAAGGTCGACCCCTTACACCTGTCCCAAAATGCCGCGGTGGTGTCGGTGCTCGCCTGGGCCTTGAGCAACCTGGACCGCCCCTGAGGAGCTAACGCAGCTCCCAATCGGTTTCCCAGAAGGCTGTAGCTGCACCAACTTCCTCTACCTCGAGGCGAAGCTTGTATCTGCCCGGCACCGCTTCCTTGGGGATGACCCAGGGCACCAGCACCGAGTGAAACTGCTGATAGTCGCCCCGGGTGTTGGTCAGTGGTTTGGGGAGTCGAGCCGAGATGGGGGTTGGACCTGAGAGCACCACCCGGGGCTGGAACTTGCCGGGCCTCTGAGTGCGAAAGTGAAAGGTCGCGACCACGTGGTCACCAGGCGCAAATGTGCGCTGATGTTCGCGCAAGGACTGACTCTTCTGATTGACGATATGGATGCGATAGATTTCGATACCCACCTGTTTTGCCTGGGAACCGCGCGTCCAGGGTCCCGACATCTCGCTGTCCCACTGCATACCGGTCTGCTGACTCAGGTCGTGAAGCTGGGCATTCTGGCGGCGGATCCAGGGAATGGCCACCAGCGCGATGAGCAGCCCGACCGCCAACAATACTCGTAACAGGCCACCCCAGCCTGAGCGCCCTGTATAACCACAGCGAGTGCACCGCAGGCTGGGGTTGGGAGGAAAGGGTTGTCGGCAGCGAACGCAATACATCGATTCAGTGTAGCACGGCCTGTGAAGGACTGAAATTAGGCCTAACGAAGCACGGCTCACTTTTTCAAGTCGAGGAGTTCTATGCAGCAGCGCCGCCGTATCGTCGTCACCGGAATGGGTTGTTTGAGTCCGGTGGGCCATGGAGTTGAGTCCTTCTGGCAGGGGCTCAGCGAAGGGAAAAACGGCATCAACACCATCACTTCCTTTGACGCCTCCGACCTTACGACCCAAATTGCGGCCGAGATTCACGACTTTAATCCGGATGACTTCATGCCCAAGAAAGAGTCCAAACGAATGGACCGGGTACTGCAGTTCGCCGTGGCCGCGGCCAAGATGGCCCTGGAGGACGCCCGGTTGACCGTCTCGCCCGAGAACTGCGAGCACATCGGAGTTTCCATTGGCTCGGGAATCGGAGGCATGCATACCTTTGAACAGCAGCATCAGTTGTTGCTAGAGCAAGGTTCGCGCAAGGTCAGCCCCTTCTTTATCCCCATGATGATCCCCAACATGGCGGCCGGACAGGTTAGTTTGCAATTCGGAGTTAAGGGACCCAGCTTTGCGGTGGTGTCGGCCTGCGCCACGGGCGTAAACGGAATCGCCCAGGCCATGGACACGCTGCTGGCGGGCCGGGCTCAGGTGATGCTGGCAGGCGGCGTAGAGGCTGCCGTCTGCAAGGTAGCGATGGCGGGCTTTTGTGCGATGCGTGCCATGTCGACTCGAAACCACGAGCCTCATAAAGCTTCACGTCCGTTCGACCGCGAGCGTGACGGATTTGTGATGGGGGAGGGAGCCGGGGTGCTGGTGCTCGAGACTCTGGAGCACGCCGAGGCTCGGGGGGCCCGCATTTACGCAGAACTGGCGGGCTATGGCTGCACCAATGACGCTCACCACATCACCAATCCCGACGGCAAAGGCGCCGCCAGGGCCATGCAAATCGCCCTGCAGGATGCCGGCCTGCGGCCCGATGAAATCGACTACATCAACGCCCACGCCACCTCCACACCGGTGGGAGATCCTATGGAAACAGCCGCCATTCGCGAGGTGTTTGGAGACCATTTGCAGCAGATGGCCGTGTCTTCAACCAAATCGATGATCGGCCATACGTTGGGCGCCACCGGGGCCCTGGAGACCATTTGTTGCGTATTGGCCGTGCAGCGCGATCTGGCGCCGCCGACCATCAATTTCGAATTTCCCGATCCGGAATGTCCTATCGACTGCGTGCCCAATGTGGCCCGCAAAATGACGGTGCGTGCCGCCCTCAACAACAGCTTTGGCTTCGGGGGCCACAATGCGGTGGTGGTGGTCAAGAAGCACGTCGCCAACTGAGTCGATGGATAGTGCTCGCGAGCTCCTGAAGCAGAAACTCGAGGGCTTCCTGGAAGATGAGGGTCTGTTCCAGATGGCCCTGCGTCACGAGTCTTCTACGCGCGACGAGCCCGAAAACCGCCCCAGCAATGAACGCCTCGAGTTTCTGGGCGATTCGGTACTGGGTTTGGTCGTCTGTCACTACCTGTATCGTCACCACCCCGACCTGCCCGAGGGCAAGCTGGCTACGATGAAGGCCAGCCTGGTAAGCGCCGAGCAACTGGCTGCCAAGGCCCGCGACCTGGAACTGGGCCCTTGCATCGAATTGGGAAGGGCCGCCCAGTCCGACGCCCGAGAGCGCGTCAACCTGCTGGCCGATGCCTTTGAAGCGCTGCTTGGCGCTATCTACTTAAGCACTGGCCTGGAGACGGCCCGCACCTTTATCGAACTGCATATGGGGCCGGAACTCTCGGCGGCGGGCCAACTCAAGCGCGACTTTAAGAGTCAACTGCAAGAACGGACCCAGCGAGACTACCGCTGCCTGCCCACCTACGAGGTACTGCAGGAGGATGGGCCGCCCCACAATCGGACCTTCTTAATGCGGGTTCTGGTGGAGGATCGCGAACTCGGACGCGGCGGTGGCAAGAGCAAGCGGGAAGCCGCCCAAAAGGCGGCTCAAGCGGCTTTGCAGACTCTGGAGGGGGAGACGGCTTCGTGCTAGAACTCCGTGAGCAGCCAGGAGGCTTTTCCTTTAGGGTTCGGGTGATTCCCAAAGCCCACAAGAACTCACTGGCCGGAATCGAAGATGGGATTCTGGTTGTGCGCCTGACGGCCCCTCCCGTAGAGGGAAAGGCCAACCAAGCGCTGGTAGACTATCTGGCCACGGTTTTGGGGCTGCGCAAGCGCCAGGTCTGGCTAGAAAGCGGCCAGAAGTCACGTCACAAGTTGGTCAGAGTGGAGGGGCTGCGTCGAGACGAACTCGAGCCCCTGATCCACCCGGAAAGTGAGGAATAGCGATGGATTTTCAAACGGGCGGCATGGCCTTCCTGGGCCAGGATTTGGGAGGCGGCAGCAGCAGCGGTCCCTCGCTCCAGTTCTCGGTTCCCTGCCTGGAAGTACGAGACGAAGAAGGCAAGCCGCCGAGTTTCGGCTATCTGTTCTATGAACTGCCGCTGCCGGAGTTTCCCTTCAAGGTAGACTTCTATGTGGCCAATGGCTGGTGTAACGGCCAGGGCAAGTTCGTTCAGAGCATGAGCATTCTCAAGCCAGACAAGACGTCGATGGTCGACACCGGCGATCAACCCTTTGAACTCAAAGACGGGGCCACTCCGTTTATGGCAGTCAACTTCTTCCAGGGCATTGTGTTCGAAAAGCCGGGCATGTACTGGTTCCGCGTCAATCTTGGCGGTCGCAAGGTTTTGGAATACCCGCTCACCGTACGCGAAGCGACCCGAAAGTAGTTTGAAAGGAAGCTCCTTGATGGACTTCCTTTCTGCTCTTTCATGATCGCCAAACATTTCTTTGGCGATCATGCAGCTACCAGCCGAAGCCCGTCTCAAAAGGGACCAGGACCTTAAGGTGCGAAGCGCTGGCCATTCCCTGTGAAGGACTCTGCCATGGACCGCAAGCCTGTTTTCCTGTTAATGTCGAGCTTTTTCAAAGGAGGCACCCTCATCGAGGAATGCCACGCGCTCGGCATCCACACCATTCTTCTGACGGTCGAGTCTTTGAAGGACAAACCCTGGCCCTGGCACGCGATTGACGAGAAGTTCTTCATGCCTCTGGGCTTCGAGCAGCCGGGCATTACCCACGCCGTAGCCTTTCTGGCGCGGACGCGCGAGATCGACCGCATCATCCCGCTCGACGACTTTGATGTCGAAGTGGCGGCCTCGCTGCGCGAACACCTGCGCAGCCCGGGCATGGGCGATACCACCGCTCGCTACTTTCGCGACAAACTGGCCATGCGAGTGCAGGCACGAGATGAAGGCATCGCCGTGCCCGATTTCGTTCACGTGCTCAACTACGACCAGATCAACCGCTACCTTCACGAGGTTCCCGGCCCCTGGGTGCTCAAGCCGCGTTCCCAGGCAGGTTCCATTGGCATTAAGAAATGCCACACTTCCCAAGAGGTCTGGGATCACATCAACAAACTGGGCGATGAACAGTCCGAGCACCTGTTGGAAAAATACATTCCCGGAGACGTTTTCCATGTGGACTCGGTGGTCTACGACAACAAGGTCCTGTTTCAGCTGCCTTCGCGCTACAAACGGCCTCCGTTTGACGTGTGGAACGGTGGCGGCGTGTTCGCCTCTCAAACCGTCGACCCCAAGCACCCGGCCTACAATGGTCTGCTGGAGATGAACAAGCAGGTGATCTCGGCCATGCACCTGGTGCGAGGGGTGACCCATGCCGAGTTTATCCGCGCCCACGATGGCCAGATCTACTTCCTGGAAATGGCCTGCCGCGTGGGCGGAGCCCATATCGACCGATTGGTGCAGGCTGCCAGCGGCATCAACCCCTGGGCGGAATGGGCGCGTCTGGAGCTGGCTTACCTGAAGAAGGAAAAATACAAGCTGCCCAAAGTTCAGAAGAATCAGGCCGGACTGGTCATCTGTCTGGCCCGTCAGGAAAAGCCCGATCTCTCGGCCTACGATGCCCCGGAAGTCTATTGGAAACTGGCCGAAGAGCACCATGCCGCGATCATCGTTTCTTCACCCCAAAGTGCCAGGGTTGAAAAGCTGATGGACGAGTATACCGAAGGTCTTACCCACGACGTGCTGGCCGTACAACCTCCCACAGAAACGGCCGTCCATTGAAACTGCTCCTCTTTGTCTTGATGTTGCTCGTCGGCCCTGTGGTTCAAGCCGAGAGCCTGGAGAGCCGTCTGGCCTCTACGGTTCGCCAACGCTATGGCCAGCGTATGCACTATGCCACGATCGTGCCCTACAAGAAGCTATATTTCGGGGCTGTCTACAATGTGCCGGCTGAAGTTCGCAACAGCACCGGGCAGAAAACCCACTGGGCCATCTACGAGTATGTCGGTGCTCGCTGGCAGTTCATTTTCGAGTTCGACGCCACAGTGGATGCCGACGAGGAGTCCGCTCGTCTCGACAATCTCTTCGCCCGCCATCGCTTCAGTTCGAACATGCGCGGGCAACTGATGTACGGCGAAGAGATTCCGCTTTTTGCTCGCTGAGCGCTGGCGACTGCTCTGGCGCTACAGCGACCGGCGGGATCGTGAGCGCTTGTTGGTGCTGCTGGCCGTACCGGGCCTGCTCTGCCTGCTGCCAGACCTGAGTTGGGCTCGACTGGCCTGGATCTGCGGGTTGCTGGCCCCGTTTCCCATGCTACCCTGGTTACGCCTGAATCCAAAGCGACAGCGTCTGTGCCTCTTGCTGGTCCTGAGCTCAGGACTGTTGGGGCTGAGCACCCTGAGCTTTCCCCAGGGCGGTCAGCTGCTCTTCGGCTGCCTGGGATTTGCCACCGCCCTGCCGGTTGCGCTCGTTTCCGACCCGGTGGTAGAAAAGCAGCAGGTCCTCCAACGAGAGTTGAAAGACCTGCAGGGCCAGATCGAGCGACACCTCGAGTCGATCCGACAAGGCTGACATCGGACCTCTAGCCGATCGCATTGCTCCAAAAGGCGCTCAGGGTGGCAGCGGCTCCTACCGAAAGAGGCTTTTCCGGGGTCTCGATAGCATCGTCGCCGTAAAGCTCCCACATCAGGGGCAAGAATCTCAGATTCTCGGGCATCGTCCCCTGGACGTACAGATCTCCATCCTGGCCCTTGCGCTTCATGCTGAATCGGAATGGGCCGTCGCCGTCCTTACCGCGAATGTCGAAATCGCCGCTGGCCTTGCGGTCGACCTGTAGAGAAAGACGCCGACCGTCGGTCGTCATCTTGAAATGTTCATCGCCATCCGAGGCCACGGTTTCCGATGTGCTCTGCAGGCGAGTTCCCTTGGATTCAGTGCGCCTGCCGGCGGGATCGACATCGATACTCAAACGGGCTCCGTCGAGCTGCAAGCTGGCATCGCCCTCCACCGTGTCTTGCTGCCACAGGCCCTGGAACGGCACCCCGGCGAGGCGGCCAAAGACCTTGTGACCATTCTCGGCGAAGGCGCTGTTGATGCGCAAGGTGGTCGGAGCGCCTTCAATCTGGCCCTCCAAATAGCAGTCTCCGGGCTGAGGTCCCTTCCAGACATTGACGTCCTGGTGGCTCTCCCCTACCCTTCCGTGGATTCGGGTATTGCCGCCTCGATGGCGGTCGACGGTCAGTTGAACAGACAGGTGGCTCATAGAGGGCAGTCTAGGTCCAGCAGGTCCTCATGGGGTTGCCAGAAGGTTACAGCTGCTCCACGATTTCATCACTGCGCCACTCCCGTGCCAGTGCCTGAACCACCGCCTGCAGCGAGCGGGTTTGCTGATAAATACGACGCTGGCGGTGCACGCTGCCCCGGTCCTCGAGGACCAGATGCAAGGGCTGCAGGTATTCCAGACACCCGAGGCGTCGTGCCCAGGGCTGCAGTTGCTGGAGCAAATCTCGAACCACGTCCCGCATAGGAGCCCACTTGCCTTCGTCGTCGAGAATGAGGTTGGCCTCCATACCCCAGCGCGCAGCCCTCCACTTGTTCTCGCGAAGTCGCCACAGAGCCGGAGCTGGCGGAGGACAACCGGCCGCGATCTGGTCATCCAGAGAAGCCGCCAGACACTGAATCAGAGCCACCAGCGCCAGGGTTTCGCAAGGACGGGCAGTACCGTCGCAAATGCGAATCTCGACGGTGCCGTAACTCGGGTTGGGCCGAATGTCCCACCACAGGTCTTTGAGCGACTCGATGGCCTGGCAGCGCGTCAGTCGTTGGATGTGTTCGGAAAACGACTGCCAGTCGGAAAACGAGGGAGGTGAACCGGCAGTGGGCTGGCTTTCAAAGACCGTCGAGCGAGCCGAATACAGGCCCGTGAAGTGGCCTTCCATATAGGGGGAACTGGCCGAGAGAGCCAGCAACGTTCCCAGGTGAGCCATCAGTCCATTGGCCAACTGCATGGCGTGGTCGCCGCTGCGGGCGCCGATATGCACATGCAGCCCGAAAATGGTGAGCCGACGGGCGATCCACTGATTGCGGTCGATCAGCGTACGATAGCGCGGGGTGGGAAAAATCAGTCGCTCTCCCGAGCGAGAAAAGGGGTGGGTTCCCGCCCCAACCACCTCGACACCCAACGTGTCGCAGGCGGACAGCAACGAGGCCCGTGCCCGGCTGAGATCGCGGTCGACCTCGCCCAGGCTGCGGCAGATACCCGTGGAAAGCTCAATCATCGATTGAAAAATTTCGGCCGTGATGTTTTCGCCTTCACAGAGCGGCAAAATGCGGGTGGCGGCCGGGCATAGTTCCTGATTGCGCCAGTCGATAAGCTGGGCTTCTACCTCGACCCCAAGGGTGAGGAACTCGCCCGAGCGGAAATCCAGATCGATGGGTTGCATCCTATACTCTTTGGGGTCAGTTTGAAGTGACCTTTGCTTCAGGGCATGAAGCGTGGAAAGGCGTATTCAGCACGGCCCCCACCGTTGGGGAGAATCTGGCTGGTTTGCTGAGTCTTCGGATCCATAATGTACACGGCGTTCTGGGAGACAAAGGCGATGTGCGGGCTGGGTCCCCAGCAGGGGTGATGAGGGTTTTCTTGGGGCGGCTTCAGTTCGCTTTCGACACCGTTTGCCACGCCACACACCACCAATGAGGTGAATCCCCCGCGATTTCTTTCAAACACCACCTGCGTCCCATCGGGCGACCAGCTGGGACAGGTATCGGCGGCCCCGTCAGGCTGGCTCAGTTGGCGCGGTTGCCCCTGAGGATAGCCCCGAACCCAGATGGCCTGCGAGCCGCTCTGGGTGGAGGCATAGACGAGCTGGCGGCCATCAGGAGAGGGACTGGCCCATTGCTGGTGACCGGCTTCCCGGGTTACCTGCCGCGGCGGCCCGGAGGGCTTGCCCCCCACCAGCGGCTGACTGTAGATGTTGAACTGTCGATTTCGATTGCTGTGAAACAGCATCTCGTTGTCGCCTGGAAGTCGCGTGCCCCAATAGTTCAAAGGTCCAAAACGAACCAGCATTTGAGAGCGGCCTCCCCTGCTGGGCATCGAGAAGATGGCGTTTTGATGGTCGAAGGTCAGCCACTTGCCATCCGCGGAAAATCGTGGCGTTCCCCCCTCGGCCACCAACTGCCTGGGAAGCTGGCCAGGGGCTTTGAGGTAGATCGAGCGATGGATATTGCTGCTGCGCCAGGTATAGGCCAGGGCATGGGTTTGAACGAGCTCTCTGTGGCCGGTCAGCAACTTGTAGGCAGGCTTGACGGCCGCAGTGGCCACCAGCGCGCAAAGAGCCACTCCCCCCAGGGGTAAGAGCAGGCGTCCCCGCCGAGGTCCGGGCAACAGGTTGGTAGGCGGGGCTGCAGGTGGGTCCTGGGGTGGGTCCTCGTCCCAATGGCCCTGGCGAAGCAGATGAGCCACCTCACCTTTACGACCCTCAACCGCCGCCAGAAAGGCCTCAGCCATCTCCTGGGCACTTTCGAATCGTTCATCCGGGTCTTTGGCCAGGGCTTTCATAATGATGCGATCGACCTGCTGAGACAGCCCGAACATAAGTTCCCGTGGCGAGGCCGGTAAGGTGTTGAGATGCTGGTGGATCACCGAATGCACTGGCCCTTCGAAGGGCAGCAGTCCGGTGACCAGTTGATAGGTCAGAACCCCGAGGGCATAGATATCTACCCGGCAGTCGACGGATTGGTTGACGATTTGCTCGGGAGCCATGTAGGCCGGTGTTCCCAGAAACGAGCCCGTGGTGGTCAGATGACTGCCTTCCAGTAGCTTGGCAATGCCAAAGTCGGAAAGATAGCAGTGAGGCCCCTCGGATACCAGCACATTGCCGGGTTTCAGGTCGCGGTGAATTACGCCTTTGCGATGCGCGTGGGTCAGAGCCGGTCCGATTTGCGACAACAACCGGGCGACCAGGGGCAAGTCGAGGGGCCGACCGACCATGTCTTGCAGGGTGCCGCCTCGAACGATTTGCATGGCGATCCACAAGAGTCCCGGCTCGCGGCCCCAGTCGAAAATCGGCAGAATATGGGGATGTTCAAGAGACTTGAGAATCGACTTTTCCCGCTCGAAGCGCTCGGCCACCCCGCGCTCCGACTCGGAACTGAAGGGGACGATTTTCAGGGCCACTTCGCGCTCCAGGCTCAGTTGGCGAGCGCGATAGACCCGGGCCATGCCGCCTTCGCCAAGCTGGTCCAAAATCTCGTAGCCCGCGATCGGAGCGCCTTCAAAGCGATGCATCTTCGCCTTCCCCCCTGTCCCCGGTCAATGGGCTACCAGAATGGGCGATGGAGCCGGAACCTGGAGCCAGCGGCAGTGAGAGAAGCCCGCCTCGCGACACATGGATTCTAGCTGCTCTGCTGTGAATACAGTGCCCTCCTCGGTCCACATCAGCATGTTGAGGTCGAAGAGATTGGGAAAGACTTCGGCGCTGCGAGGGTTTGAAGCGACCATTTCGGCGATGACCAGCTGGCCGCCGGGTTTCAATGCCTGACGACACCGGGTCAGCAGCTGCATCGAAGCCCGCTCTCCTTCGCTGTGCAGGATATGGCCGAGAAAGACGGCATCGCTCTGACCCAGGTCGACCTCACGAAAGTTTCCAGCCATCAGTTCGTAGCGTTGGGCCACGCCAAAACGTTGCAAGAACGGCCGAGTAATGTTCTCCAGCACCGACTGGCGATCGACGGCTCGAACCCGGAGTTCGGGAAGCAACTGAGCCAGGGCCAGGCTCCACACGGCCGATCCGCAGCCCAGATCGAGGGCCGAACGCACCGAACCCAGTTGAGCCGCCACAACTTGTGCCGCCGGGTAGTTGAGGTTGAAAAGTGCATCGACGAATCCCGTGAAGAAAGCACCGTCATCCTCATCGCCTTCGATAGGCGGATGGACACTGCGTCCCTGACGGACGGTTTCGGCCAGTGATGTCCAACGGGGCAGAGAATTCACCTGATGGCGAAGCAACCCACCGAGGTAAGCCGGAGAATCGGGCACCAGAAACAAAGCGGTGTCGGGCGCCATCGTCCATTGGTTCTGTGCAAACTCCAACAGCCCCAAACTGGTGAGGGTGTGAAGTAACGGTTCCAGCCCTCGGGGCTGGCAGTTGCAGGCCCGGGCGAGAGAATCGAGTTGCTGATGGCCCTGGTGGAGGGCCGAGAATACTCCCAGGTCGACGGCGGCAGCTACAGCCACGCTAGGAATGAAACCGAAGGTGAACTGCATAATTCGTTGGGGATTTGGAGCGACCTGTGGATTCATGCTTACCTCCTGCTAGATGGGGCCAACCGGACGAGCGGAAACTCAGCTCAGGCCGATCTTGCCCAGGTAGAAGAGCACACCCAGACCCACCGTGAGGATACCCGCAGTGACTCCGGCCAGGATGAGCACGGGCTTGCGCTTCATCACTCCAATGGCTCCGATCAGCAGGACATCGAGTAGCCCGACGATCATCAGGAGAATTCCGATGTATTGTTGACTTCCGCTTTCCATGCAGTGGAATTCGTTCGCGGCTGCGAAACTCCTCACCATGCAACTGGAAACTCTGCGTCGAGAACTGCAGCGCCAACCCTTTCACCCGCTGTTCGCAACCCTCAGCGGCGCCCATCTCTACGGCTTCGAGTCGCCCGACAGCGACCTGGACCTGCGCGGAGCTTTTGTGCTGGAGGCTCACCAACTCATCGGACTGAAGTCGCCTCAAGAAACCGTGTGTCGAAGCTACCTCGAGCAGGGCCTGGAAATGGACCTGGTCTGTCACGACATCGCCAAGTATTGCCGACTGGTCCTCAAGCGCAGCGGCGAAATCCTGGAGCAACTCTACTCACCGCTGGTGGTGTGGCCCGATCCGGCCCTGGAGGAACTACGCGAGCTGGCCCGGCCCTACATCCTTCGCGACACGTATTATCACTATCGGGGTTTTCTCTCCAACCAGTTGCGCTTTATCGATCGTCCCGATTCGACGGTCAAGGAAATGCTCTATGGCTACCGGGTAGCCCTTACCGGCATCCATCTCATGACCCGTGGTGAGGTATTGAGCCATCTCCCCAGCCTGCTCGAGTTGAACCCTCAGAAGGGTGTCGACGAACTGTTGACGTTGAAACGCACACAGCCGGAAAAGGGCCCCCTGCCTGAGCCACTGCGCCACAGTCATCGCCATCGTCTGACGGAACTCGATGACGAGCTGAAACAAGCTTTCGAGAACAGCTCACTGCCAACTCAGGCGCCACCTGTAGATCGTCTGCACGACTTTGTGGTGGCGTTGAGAACCAGGCCACGATGAGGCCGCCCTGGGAGCAGCATCTGATCCTTCGGGTTAAGGCCGGAAGCCAGGCCTACGGCCTGGACACGCCCGAGAGCGACCTGGACACCCGAGGCATCTGCATGCCCAGCAAAGAGGCTCTGCTGGGCCTGACGCCTTTTGAGCAGCATCAGGACGAGGCTGGAGACAATGTGGTGTTTTCCCTGCAGAAGTTCGTGCGACTGGCTCTGGAAGGCAATCCCAACCTGATCGAGACCCTCTTCACGGAGGACATCCTCTTCATCAACGAGTTTGGTGAGAAGTTGCTCGAGCAGCGTCAGCGTTTCCTGTCACGACGCGTGGCCGAACGATTTGGTCACTACGCGCTGCAGCAACTCAAGCGCATGGAAAATCATCATCGCTGGTGGGCAAACCCGCCTCAGCAGCCCGATCCCCGCGACTACGGTGCGGTGACGAGCCCGAGCGGGGCCTATCGCTTTCCCGACGCGCAGCGCAAACTGGCCTTTGAGCGCGACGGCAAGGTGTGGAGCCACTACGAAAGGTGGCGCCGCGAGCGTAATCCCAAGCGCGCGGCCCTGGAGCAGAAATTCGGCTATGACACCAAGCACGCGATGCATCTGTGCCGATTGCTCAACATGGGCCAGGAGATCGTTTCTCGGGGCGAGGTGCTGGTGCGTCGCCCCGATGCCCCCTGGTTACGCCAGGTGCGCGAGGGCCTGTTCGCCTACGAGGAACTGCTGCAATGGGCACAGAGTCAGGAGGAGAAACTGCGGGACATGCGCGAGCGCTCGCCGCTGCCGGAACAGCCCGACCAGAAGGCTATCGAGCAGCTGTTGATCGAATGGATCGAGGACTATCACTGGCCCGGCCGAAGCCAGCGCGCATGAGCCATCAAGGACTGCGCACCGCAATTTATCCCGTCAACAATCTGGCGGAGGCCCGGGAGTTCTACACTCGCCTGTTTGAAACCACCCCCTACTTTGACGAGCCCTTTTACGTTGGGTTCAACATCGGCGGCTACGAGCTTGGGCTGATTCCCGATGGGGAACCGGGTGGAATCGGCGTGATCGCTTATTGGGCCGTCGAGGATATTCAGTCAGCCTGGGATCGGGCCCTAAAGTTGGGGGCTACGGCCATCAGCCTCCCCAAGAACGTGGGCGACGATATCTGGGTGGCGGTGGTGGCCGACCCCGACGGCAACGCTATCGGCTGGATCGTCAACCCCCACTTCAAGTCAGCGGGGTAGCGTGTGCAGGTGTCCGGCCCGAACGTCCCAGGCCTCGGAGCCGCCGCCCTCGACCTGGCCGTCGGGCAGGCGCAGCCGGTCGCCGGCGCTGAGCACTCGAACCGATAAGGGCCCGTACGTCAGCGGCTGACCCTCTTGAAAGACTTCGGCCGGACCCTGGGGCTCGACCCAGTAGACCTGATGCTTTCCCACCACCTGTGCCTGACCGTCCGACTGGACCAGCAGAGCAGTCGCTTCGTCGACCCCAAGCCCCCGAACTTCGCCCTGATGGTGAGCCAGAAAACCGGCCAGCCGTCCCTGACGGTCGCGTTGCGCAAAGTGAGTGTCGGGTAGAACGCCTTTCAGCTGAGGAATGTCCAGGAAGGCGGGCTCCAGCGTAATGCGGGGATCGGTGGGACAGGCCAGGACTTCCTGAGAATCCAGTCCGCCCTCGTGAGCGGCGAAGATGGAATCTCCAAGCACCGCCAGTCCGGCGCTGGTGCCCCCCAGTGGAACTCCCCGCAGCAGGGCCCGCTGCAGCGCCGCTTGTAGCGGCGTATCTTTCCAGTAGCGGAGATACTTGCTCTGGTCGCCGCCGGCCAGAAAGAGGACTTCGGCTTCGTCGATCTTCTGGGCCACGGCCGGGTCGAAAGCCGCCTCACGCGAGTGGAATACCAGCGTCTCTACCGAGTCGGGGCTGGCCAGGTCCATCAACCACTGGTTATAACCATCGGCCCCCGAAGCCCGTAGCACAAGAACGTCCCCTCCCCCACCTCGTTCCAGCAGAAATCGGAAGGCCTCATCCTGGTCCTCGCCGCCCCCCATGAGGGCCAGGCCCCCGCGAACGGGGCGCTGGACATTGGCGGGGTTCCCGGTCACATAGGAGGTCACAACGGCAGAACTGGCCATACTTCAGTTTAGGCTCAGAGCCGCAACCGATCGCGAACCAACAGGTTACCAAATGGCTGAACTAGAGAGAAAAGCTCGGCAGGTTGGCTATCTCGGCGAACTCGTTTTTATTCAAGATGGTGATCTTTTGATTGTGGATGGCCACCAGGCCGCGATTTTTCATGTCGGTGAGAATCTTGGTGATGGTTTCACGAGTCGCCCCCACCAGATTGGCCAGCTCCTGATGGGTAAGCGGCTGGGGGATGACGATTTCGAGGCCACTGCCGGGTTGGCCCAGATCCTGGGCCAGATTCACCAGTTTGCGGGCCGTGCGCGTGAAAGTATCCATGAAAGCCATGCTGGCGATGTCCTCGGTCAATACGCGCACGCGCCGAGTGAGCTGGCGCGTGATGGGCAGCATCATGCGCGGGAACTGCTGCACCACCCTGAGGAAGTCTCTTTTGTTCAGGGCGAGCAGCAGGCCATCCTCGAGAGCAATGGCGTTGGCCGAGCGGGGAAAGTCGTCGAGCAGAGCCAGTTCGCCCAGAAACTGATAGGGCCGAAGGATGGCCAGAGTCAGCTCTTTACCATCGGGATTGACCAGTTCCACCTTGACCGCGCCCTCGGTGACGATCAGCAGTTCATCGCCCCGGTCGCCTTGCTGAAAGAGGACCTGGGTGCGATGCATGGTCTTCTGGTACAGACACTTGGCCAACTCCTCGAGGTCTTCGCTCTGGAGACCGGAAAACAAAGGGACCTGCTGCAGCAGGCTGACACTGTCTTTCAAGGCCATCAGGGCAACCAGCGAAAGCTTTCTACAAAGGTGCGCAGGTGAGCCGTATCCATGCCGGTGGCCATCACCATGTAGGTGCGCACGCCGGTGTCGACAATGCGCACATGGATGGGTCGCCCCTGGCCGTTGAGGCCGATGAGTTCGAGCCCGGGCTTGCCTCCCACCAGAATCTCGCGGCGCTCGGTGACCTGCTTGGCCGCGCCTCCAGAAATCTTCTGTAGAAGTTCAAAGGCCTGATAGCGGGTCAGGTGCTTGTGTAGAAGAACCACACCTTCCTCACCTTCGCCGTCAGGATGGGAAGCACAGAACATGTGGCCTTCTTTTTCCTTGACCGGAACCAGCTTGCCGCAGGTCTGTACCTGGAAATGTCCTTGCTTGGAGGTGAAGGTCTTCCAGGTTTCGCTGCAGGCCGCACCCGCCAGGAGAAAGCCCAGCGCTGCTGCCCCAAGATACTTCGTCATGCTCGCCTCCTTGATGTGCCCCGTTGTTCGCGCTCCACTCTGGTGCGCCTTCAGATCTCGAAGTCGATCTCGCAGGTCATGACCTGGGCCTGTTGGGCGGCAACGGGTGACTGGATGCGCAACTTGGGCGGGTCGAGGATGACCCGATGACCCGGTGGGACACTGCGGGTGAGGAAAACCGAACCACCGACCACGCAGCCCTTCCCAATGATGGTGTTCCCTCCCAGAATCGTAGCATTGGCATAGATCGTTACGTCATCTTCGAGGGTGGGGTGCCGCTTGCCCGCAACCTCCACCCGACCGGCTTCGTTGCGAGGCAGAGAAAGGGCCCCCAGAGTAACCCCCTGGTACAGACGCACCCGGGCCCCGACCACGGCAGTGGCACCGATCACCACACCGGTAGCGTGATCGATGAAAAAACGCTCGCCGATCTGAGCGGCCGGGTGAATATCCGCCCCGGTCTCGCTGTGAGCCCACTCGCTGAGCATGCGGGGCAGCAAACAGACCTCCAGTTGATGCAGTCGATGGGCCAGTCGGTGCACCACCACCGCCAGAAAGCCAGGATAGGCGGCAATCACTTCGTCCAGCCCACTGGCGGCCGGATCACCGTCGAGGGCGGCAGCGGCATCGAGCATGAGCTGCCGCCGCAACTCGGGCAACGAATCGACAAAGGCTTCGATGGGTCCCTGGGACCCCAGGATAGCGGTGAGCAGTTCCTCGATCTGGTGCAAGATGCCTCGCAGGCGCAAAGGCAGGTTTTCCCAACCCAGACCCCTCTGGCCAAAGCCCGGAAAGAGAGCCTCGAGGCACAGGCCGACCAGGGCGCGGCAATCGCTGCGCGAGGGCACGCAACAGCGACCAATCCAGTGACCGGCCGGCTGCTCGCGATAGCTGGCGAGCAGCCCTTCCAGGGCAGACTTCAACGTCCTACAGCCTGCTCGACTTCGCTAAACATCCCTTCGAAAAGCGCCCCACTGAGGTAGCGCTCGGCAGCATCAGGCAGCACCACCACGATGGTCTTGCCCTGCCAACGCGGGTCCTGGGCCAGTCGCAGCGCGGCCACCGTGGCGGCTCCGCAGGAGATGCCGCAGAGAATTCCCTCTTCGCGGGCCAGGCGACGGGCCATCTCGATAGATTCTTCGTTGGAAACCTGCTCCACCTGATCGACCATGGACAGGTCGAGGTTGGCCGGGACGAACCCGGCCCCGATACCCTGAATTTTGTGAGGGCCGGGCTGCACTGCCTGACCCGCCAGCACCTGCGAAATCACCGGGCTGTGCACCGGTTCGACCGCCACCGTGTGTAGAGTACGACCGAGCTGTTGCTTGAAGAAGCGACTGACCCCCGTCAAGGTGCCGCCGGTGCCCACTCCGCATACCAGCACATCGATCTGGCCACCGGTATCGGCCTCGATTTCGGGGCCGGTGGTTTGCTGGTGAATCGCCGGGTTGGCGGGATTTTCGAACTGTTTGACGAGCAGATAACGGTCGGGTTCGGCTTCGGCCATTTCCAGCGACCGCTGGATCGCGCCCTTCATTCCCTGGGCGCCCGGCGTCAGCACCAGCCGCGCCCCCAGCGCCACCAGCACCTTGCGTCGCTCGAGACTCATGGTTTCGGGCATGGTCAGCACGCATTCCAGGCCGCGTGAAGCCGCCGCAAAAGCCAGAGCGATTCCGGTGTTGCCGCTGGTGGCCTCGAGTATGGCCTTGCCGGGCGTAAGCAGGCCGCGCCTCTCGGCATCCCAAACCAGGGCCGCACCGATGCGACACTTTACAGAATAGGCCGGATTGCGGCCCTCGATTTTGGCCAGCAGATGGGCCTTGCAGCCGCGGGCCAACCTTTGCAAATGAACCAGCGGAGTGTTGCCGATGCTATAGGAGTTGTCCTGAAAAACGCGCGGATAATTTGGCATCGAGACGAGTTCTCCGGCAGCGTTGCCGGGCCTGCTCAGTTGAAGAGGTCGGGCTGCTGGGGAATGCCCAGATGTCGATAGGCCTGGGGACCGGCCATGCGGCCACGGGGGGTCTTGATCAAAAAGCCGTTGGCCAGCAAATACGGCTCGTAGACCTCTTCTAAGTTAGAGGGGTCCTCGTGCACCGCTGCGGCCAGGGTAGCGATGCCCACCGGCTTGCCCTGAAATCGCTCGATCAGCGCCTCCAGGATGCGCTGGTCTAGCGGGTCGAGACCGGCCCGATCGATCCCCATGCGATCTAATGCCTGACGGGCCAACTCCTGGATGATCACGGGCGCCGACTCGACCTGGGCAAAATCGCGCACCCGGCGCAGCAGGCGATTGGCGATGCGCGGCGTGCCTCGGCAACGCAGGGCCACCTCGCGGGCTCCTCCCTCATCGATGCTGAGACCCATCAGAGCAGCCGAGCGCACCACGATGCGGGTAAGCGCCTCGGGCCGGTAGTAGTCCAGGTGAAAGAGGATGCCAAAGCGCGAACGCAAGGGAGCGGATAAGGCCCCCCCAAGGGTGGTGGCACCCACCAGCGTAAAGGGCGCGATTTTGTGCTTGATGGCGCCCTTCTTCATGCCCTTGCTGATCACCCGATCGAAGGCCAGATCTTCCATCACGGGATAGAGAATTTCCTCGACCACCTTGGACAGCCGATGAATTTCGTCGATGAACAACACGTCTTTGGCTCGCAAGCTGTTGAGCAAGACGAGCAAATCGATAGGCCGCTCGATGGCCGGTCCCGAGGTGGTGCGCAGTTGGGTGCCCATTTCACGGGCCACCAGGCTGGCCAGAGTGGTTTTGCCCAGGCCCGGCGGGCCGCTCAGCAGGATGTGATCGACGGGCTCTTCGCGCTGACGGGCGGCTTGCAAAAAGACCCGCAGATTGCCCACCACCTCCTCTTGCCCGATATAGTCGTCGAGTTGCTGAGGCCGCAGGGTCCATTCCTGATCGTCCTCGCCCACCTTTTGGGGGCTCAGCGCGTGGGGCCGCTCACTCAAGCGAAGCTCCCAGGTGCTTCATGGCTTCGATCACGAGCTGGTCTACCGACACCTCGGGGCCTTCGCCCGAGGCCACCAGACAGCGTTCCAGGGCCTGTCGGGCCTCGTCCTGACTGCAGCCCAGCGAACACAGCACCTCTTCGGCCTCGCGATAGACGCTGGAGGTGCCCGTGTGGGAACGGCTCAGATCGACCAGCTTGGCAATTTTCTCCGACAGTTCGACCACGATGCGTTTGGCCGTCTTGGCTCCCACTCCGGGGATCTTCACCAGAAAAGAGAGGTCTTCTTCGCCGATGGCTTCGGCCAGGTCGGCCGTGCTAACCGCCCCCAGAATGCGCATGGCCAGCTTGGGTCCCACTCCGGAAATCGAGGTCAGCAGCCTGAACAACTCGCGCTCGAAACCGTGAGCGAAGCCGTAGAGCGAGACCTCATCCTGGCGCAGCCAGAGTTCGGTGGGAAACGAGCGCTGCGTTCCCACCTCGCACTGCGCCGCCAGTGAACTGGGCACCCTCAGCAGAAAGCCAACCCCTCCGACATCGATAACCAGCGAGTCGGAGGCCACCTGGTCCACCGTGCCGCGCAGCTGGGCGATCACGTGTTGAGATTCTCCCAAAACAGGTGGCAAAGGGCCAGAGCCAGGCCATCGGCCGCGTCATCGGGACGGGGCTTCTCTGCAAGGCCCAGGGTGTGCATCACGGCGGCCACCATTTCGGGCTTGCCGGCCCGACCGGCGCCAGCCACGGCTTCCTTGACATTCATGGGGTTGTACGAGGTCACTTCGATACGGTGTTGAGCCGCAGCCAGCAAAATCACGCCCCGGGCCTCCCCCACCGCGATGGCTGTGCCCACGTTGCGGCTAAAGTACAGCTCTTCCACGGCCGCCACCTGCGGTCGCAGGCGTCCCATCAGGGCGCTGAGCTGAGAATGCAGTTCGAGCAAACGTTCCTGGCGGGTCTTCTTGGGGTCGGTATGAATACACCCACATTCGAGAAACTCGATGTCGTCGCCACTGGAACGCACGGCACCATAACCGGTGCGGCCACTACCGGGATCGATGCCCAAAATGATACGCGGGCTCAAGCCTGAAGGGCCTCGAGGGCCGCCTCCGACAGCTCAAAATTAGCGTGCACCTGCTGCACATCGTCATGTTCTTCGAGCAGGTCAACAAGGCGCATCAGCTGGGCCACGGCTTCGTCGGGGACATCCACCGTCGTTTTGGCAATCATGGTCAATTCGCAGTTGGTAACGGCGATGCGGGCCGCTTCCAACTGGCCACGCAGCCCTTGCAGATCGGCCACTTCGCAGGTCAGCGTGAAGGCGCCATCCTCGATCGAAACGTCCTCGGCGCCGCCCTCGATGGCGACCAGCATGAGATGCTCTTCATCCACGCCCTTCATAGAGCCGTGAACCAGTCCCTTGCGGTCGAACAGCCAGCCCACGCAACCACTCTCGCCGACACTGCCTCCGTTCTTGGAGAAGATCAGGCGCACTTCGGCCGCCGTGCGGTTGCGATTGTTGGTGGCCGCTTCCACCATAATGGCCACGCCCGCCGGACCGTAGCCCTCGTAGGTAACTTCGTCTAGGTCCATGCCCTCGCCGCCCCCTTTGGCCTTGTCGAGCAGGCGCTCGATGTTGTCACGCGGCATGCTGGCCTCGCGGGCCCGAGTGATGGCGTCCTTCAGGCGGAAGTTGGCATCGGGATCGGCTCCGCCCTGCTTGCAGGCGATCAGGATGTCGCGCGAGAGCTTGGTGAACAGCTTACCCTTTTGGGCGTCGACGCGGCCTTTCTTGATGCGAATATTTTTCCACTTTGAATGCCCAGCCATGGGGCCTCCGTTCAATCCCGGGTCGCTGAACTCCTGGAACGATCAAGGATAGAGTCGATAAAGCATGCGCGGAAACGGAATCGTTTCGCGCACGTGCTCGAGCCCGCAAATCCAGGCCACCGTGCGCTCCAGGCCCAGGCCGAATCCCGAGTGGGGTACCGAGCCGTAACGACGCAGGTCGACATACCAGGCATAGGCTTCCTCGGGCAACTGGTGTTCCTTGATCCGTTGCTCGAGCAGGGCCAGATCGTCGATGCGCTGGCCGCCACCGATCACCTCGCCATAGCCTTCGGGTGCCAGCATGTCGGCCCCCAGCACCACTTCGGGTCGGTTGGGATCGGGCTTCATGTAGAATGCCTTGATAGCGGTGGGGAACCGGTGGACGAAAACGGGCCGATCGAAGGCCTCGGCGATGATCGTTTCATCGGTGCCGCCAAAATCGCCGCCCCACTCGAAATCCACTCCTTTGGACCGCAGCAACTCAACAGCTTCGTCGTAGGAGACACGCGGGAAAGGCGGCTTGATATTCTCGAGCTTGGAAAGGTCGCGCTCGAGAACTTTGAGCTCGCGAGCCCGTTTCTGCAACACCCGCTGGATGACGTAGGAGACCATCTGCTCCTGGATTTCCATATTCATCTCAAAATCGCAGAAGGCCATCTCGGGCTCGACCATCCAGAACTCCATCAGGTGACGTCGAGTCTTGGACTTCTCGGCTCGGAAAGTGGGGCCGAAAGTGTAGACTTTGCCGAAGGCCATGGCGGTGGCCTCATTGTACAGTTGGCCGCTCTGAGCCAGATAGGCCTTCGATTCAAAGTAGTCGGTCTCGAACAGAGTGGTGGTCCCCTCGCAGGCGCTGGGCGTGAGAATGGGGGTATCGACACGCAGGAAGCCGTGATCGTCGAGCCAGTCCAGAATGCTTTTCATGATCTCGGCGCGCACCCTCAGGACGGCGTGCTGGCGCTGGGAGCGCAGCCACAGATGGCGATGATCCATCAAGAAGTCGGTGCCGTGCTCCTTGGGCGTAATCGGATAGCCCTCGGCATTCTGCAACACGCGAATATCTGTCAGGTGAAGTTCATAGCCCCCCGGCGCCCTCTCGTCGGGGTTGACCCTGCCCCAGGCGATCAGCGAGGACTCCTGACCCAAACCCTTGGCTTTGGCAAAAATGTCGTCGCCGACGTCGGCTCTGGCCATGACCCCCTGAATACTGGCCGAACCATCGCGAAGCTGCAGAAACTGAATCTTTCCGGAGGAGCGAATGCGGCTCAGCCAGCCGCGAATCTCAACGATCTGGCCGGAGTGCTGGCCGACTTCTTCAATGCGCACCCAGGGGGCGGTGGTGGTGGAGGATGGATTGCTCATGGGGCCGGGGTTTCTCACCCGCTCGAAAAACTTCCTTCGCTCCCCTGTGGCTTGCGCGGCCGCGGTGCGCCGTGTGCTTCGCAAGCAGGACAGTCCTACCTTTGTGGACCAAGTACTTGCGCCACCTGGATGGAAGTGTTATTATCCCAACTTCCTGAGGGAAAGGACGTCAAAAGCTATGGATGTCATTCGTACCATCGAACAAGAGCAAATGAAGCAGAAGCTTCCAGAATTCGGTCCTGGAGACACGGTCCGGGCCTGGCTCAAAGTCGTGGAAGGTGGCAAAGAACGACTTCAGGCCTTCGAAGGCATCTGCATCACACGCAATCGCCGCGGCGGCCTCAAGGAGAGCATCACTCTGCGCAAGATTTCTCACGGCGTAGGGGTTGAGCGCACTGTATTGGTGCACAGCCCCCGTCTGGACAAGGTCGAAGTTGTGCGTCGCGGCGTCGTACGCCGTGCCCGCCTCTTCTACTTGCGAGACAAAATTGGCAAAGACGCTCGCGTTAAAGAACGCCGCGACTGACCTCGCGGTGCCTTTGTCACCCGCTCAAGGGCTCGTCGCAAGACGGGCCCTTGCTCTGTGTACGCAGAGGCCTGGATGAAACCGATGGAAGAACGTCCCAAGGCCACCTTTTCCTGGTTTCCCGGCCACATGAAGAGCGCCTGGCGCCAGCTCGAGCAGCAGCTCAAGGAAGTCGATTTGCTCCTGTTTGTGCTCGATGCTCGCATTCCCCGCAGCAGTCAGCATCCCGAATTGCTCCGAACGCTGCAACGGCGCCCCCTGGAACAAATTTGGGTGCTGAACAAGATCGACCTGGCCCGGCCCGAAGAAACTCGACGCTGGCTCCAACATCTGTCGGAACAACAGCGGGTGGTGGAGATGCAATCCAAGAGTGGCAGCGGCCTGGGCTCTCTTACCCAACCCCTGGCCGATGCCAGGCAGCGTCTGCAACAGCGGCGAGATCGTCGCAGCTTACTGGAGCGACCGCTGCGCATGATGGTGATCGGGTTGCCCAACGTCGGAAAGTCGTCGCTGCTGAATCGTCTGGTTGGCAGAGCCAGCGCCAAGACCGGCAAGAAACCCGGCCTCACCCGAGGCAAATCCAACTGGGTTCAGGGTCCAGAGGGCATTCAGGTGCTGGACAGTCCGGGCATCCTGTATCCGCGGATTGAAAGCTGGGAACAACTGGCTCATCTGGCCGCCTGCGGCAACGTGAAGCCGGAGATTTTGCCGCTGCTCGAGGTGGGCAATACGCTGCTCCAGCGACTGCACGCGTTGGGTTACTGCGACAAGATCCCTGATGCCGCCGAAGACCTGGAGGCCCTGGGCAAGCGCCTGGGCACCTTGCTCAAGGGTGGAGAAATCGACGTTGACAGGGCTGCTCAATGGCTGCTGCAGCAATGTTTCACCGGGAAACTGGGGCGAATCACCTGGGAGCCCCTGGCATGAGTCGCCGCCACCTGGAGCGACTTCGCCAGGGTGAGGCCGTGCCGGAAGCCTGGCTGGAACGGGAGAAAGCCCGCCTGGACGAACTCTGGAGCGAGGCCCGCAAGCACTTCCCGGGCTGGGTGGTCGGCTGCGACGAAGTAGGACGCGGTCCGATGGCCGGTCCGCTGGTGGCGGCGGCAGCAGCCTGTCGCGAAGAGGTGTTCTTACCCGGCCTCAACGACAGCAAAAAACTCACATCCGAAGAGCGAGAAACCCTGGCTGATCACATTTTGCGCAGCCCTATCCAAGTCTGTGTAATCACGATCAGTGTCGACGAAATCAGCCAGGGGAATTTGCACAGACTGTCTCTCCAGGGAATGCACAGGGCTGTGCGAGCCCTGAAAATCCGACCGCGCCTGACTCTGGTCGACGGTCGCTATCCCCTGCCCGACCTCAAAACGCCCCAGTTGGCTGTCATTGGCGGCGACCGAAAGCACGCACTCATTGCCGCTGCATCCATCGTGGCCAAAGTCACCCGCGATCGATGGATGCGCGAACTGGCGGAGCAGTTTCCCGGCTACGGATGGGAACACAATGTGGGCTACCCCACCGCAGAACATCAAGAAGCACTGCAGCGCCTGGGAGTGACCCCTCATCACCGCCGCAACTATCGACCGGTAAAAGCTTTGCTGCCGCGTCAGCTGTGGCTCGAGGAAAGCCCGCCCAGCTGATGCCACAGCTGAGCCGCACGCCGGGGTAGCCCCTGCCACGATTGCTTCGAGGCACCGGCAAGTCGCTGGCGGAAAGGTATCTGACGCCAGACGATCTCACCTCGACGCACCTGCAGCACCGCCAGCGCGACGTTGGCCAGGTGAAAATCAATTGGAATCGAGGGCAAACAGGCCGCCAGGCCCTCGCGATGGAGTAGCCGAAAGGGCACATTGGGGTCGGCGGTCCAGACTCCCGTTCGAGCCCACACCAACAGGCTGAGCAAGCGAGAGATGAGGGAACGATGGAGCCCATCCCCTCTCGGCCAGCGGTAGCCATAGAGCGAGCACGACCTGGAACGCAGGGCCCAGAAGTCGGCGAAGCAACGACTCTCGCATTGCCCATCCGAGTCGAGCTGAAGAATCCAGGTTGCGCCCGATTCCAGAGCGACGCGATAACCATGAAGACAGGTTGGACCGTGGCCTCGATTGGGCCCACGGAGAACCCTTAGTCGAGAGTGCTTTTGTTGGAGTGCCTGAAGCAGCACGGGAGTTGCATCGGTGGAACCATCGTCGAGACAGAGTAACTGAAAATTCCCGACGGTGGACTCCAGCACGGCCATCCACTCCCCCACCACCAACGGCAAAGCCTGTTCCTCGTTATAGACCGGCATCACCACCATGAGGTCGCTCACGGCTGCTCGATCAGCAGGCGCTCGGCCAGTTTGAGGGCGCGACCAATGGCCTGGTCCATGTCGTAGTAGCGGTATTCTCCCAGTCGACCGCAGAACCAGGTGTTGGGCAATTGTTCGGCGGCCTGGCGATATCGGCGATAGAGTCGCTGGTTGGCCGGGTCTGGAAAGGGATATTCATACTGGTCGGGCTCATCCGGCGTGAAGGGCACCTCCTGGGTGATCAGGGTGCCGCGGTAGTCGCCCGGCGGCATCAGGTGCTTCCACTCGAGCGAGCGTATTTGCGGGCCGCTGTGGGGGTCGGGATAGTTGATCTGAACCACCGGTTGCACCCAATCGAGGTCCGCATGATAGACCGTCTGCCGTCGCTGCCCGCGGTAGCCCAATCGCCCCATTTCGTAACCGAACCATTCATCGATAGGCCCCGTAAAGATCAACTTTCGACGGGCTTCTATCGCTCCGCGCTGGCCCAGATAGTCATAGCCCAGCAGCCGGGGAATACCCGCCAGCAACTGCTCCATCCAGCCATGATATCCATCTCGCGGCAACCCTTGAAAACGATGGGTGCTGAGGCGTGAATCGGCCTCCCGACCCAGTCCAAAGCGCGAGGCCAACTGCACCGACAGACTACGTGCCGGAACTCCCCACTGTTTCTCGGTATAGCCGCGAACAAAGAGTTCATATGCCTGGCGGGGCATTTTGGCCAGCGCGGCCTCCTCAAAGTTCCGGCAGGCCCTGGCATGAGAGGGCTTCCAGGCCCCGAAGTGACGCTCGAGATACTCCCGAGTAACCGGCCAGTTCTCCAGGCAGCCGCCCACCCAACTCTTAACGCTGGCCGCCACGGGGTAGAAGGCTCCGAAACGCTGGACAAATGCCCAGATGCGGGGCGAGGAAGTGCGAAAATAGTGAGGCCCGTAGGTGTGGACGCGGATTCCCGATTCGTGCCTGGCATCGTGGACATTGCCACCGATGTGAAAACGCCGCTCAACGACCAGCACCTCCCGTCCAGCGTCGGCCAGACAACGCGCCACCACTGAACCGGTGAGCCCGGAACCCACCACCAGATAGTCGACACGCCGAGGGGCCTGGGACAAACCGTCGCTCAGACCGCATCCACCTCTTGCGAGGCTGGAACACGTCGGTAATGGCTCCAATCAGGGCGTTCCATACTGGACGTAACCCAGGGGTGAACCTCCGACTCGGAATCCCAGCGCAAGAACAGCGACAACAGGTCGTGTTCGCGCCAGTCCACCCCAAGCCGTCGGGCCAGTGCCTTGCGCAAACACTCTTGCTCGGTCTCTAACTGGCGCAGTCGCCCCCCCATTGCCTCGATATCGGCATAGGCCTGATGTAGGGCTCGCAGCGCTGCTCTCGATTCGGTCCAGGCCTCTTCTTCAGACTTGCGCAAGCGTTCCACTTCACACTGCAGTCGAACTCGGGCCCGTTCGCTGCCTTCCAGGTCGTGTTGCAGGGCAGTCCAATCGGAAGCCGGAGGCGCTGAGGCCTCAACCGGGGGGGGCAACTCGGTTCGAACCGAAGTGGCGGCGCGGGCCTGCTGCAACTCTTTCTCGGCCTCCTCCTTGGCTTTCCAGGCTTCCTGCAGGGCCTGTTCGGCTTCGCGTAAGAGCCCATCGGTAGCCGCTGAAGGCGCCGCGCACTGTTGAACCGGAACGTAGGCCCCAGCACCCAGTGCCTCGCTTGCAAAAGGTCTCCGCGCTGGAGCCTGTTCCACGTCGACCATCCACTGTTCACCGTAGGGGCCCAGGGTCAGTTGGCTGGCCAGGCGTTGGGCCCGAATCCAGCGCCGTATGGTGGCAACCGAGACCTGGAAATGCTCGGCCGCTTCGGGAATGGTTACCATCTTTGCCATGGTTGAACCAGATTCAACAGACGACACTGATCACCTTTTGTGCACCCCTGTGCACAAGGCTATTCAAAAAGCGATCAACCCCTCTCGGCAGGGGCGGCCTGCGGCTCGTGGAAGGCCCTGGAATCAACCTTTGAACCGTGGAGAAGCCAACTCTCATGCCCGCCTGCGAAAACTGCAACGCCCAGGTCCTGCCCGATGCCACCTTCTGCGAGGCCTGTGGTCACAAACTGGGGACGACGCCCGCCAGTAAAATCGCTGAAGAATCCGGAGCCCAGGCCTCTCCCGGATCGCTGCGTTCGGAACTGGCCTTTCTCTCGGGCACCATCGACCAGGCCAAAGCCCGCATCGACCAGTGGAAACAAAAGGGTGACCAGACCAAGCGCGCAGCCGAGATTCAAGCCGAGCAGCAGCGAGCTGCCGAGGAAGAAGCTCGCCAGGAAAAGCGCAAAAAGCGCGGGCCACTGCAGGCCGTACTCCAGTTTTTGGCCGGGCTGGCCGCTCTGGCCGCTTTCGTCTACCTGCTGATCCGCCTACCCCGCAACGCCTCCCCCACCCTGGTGCTGCAACTATGGGCCAGCCTTCAGGAGGAGTTCGGGCTGGAGTAGCCACTCCAGGTTGCGCATGCCCGCCGACACGTCGGCTGCTCCGGCCACGAGCCGGTTTTGCCTTAAGGATTGGAAAAAAGCCTCAAGGCTGCGCGCGTAGCTCGGCTCCTGCCAGGGGCTGGTGAATTTTTCTCTCCAATACCTCCACTGACTGGGTAACCGGAGCCAGGCCTGCAACTGCCTCAGCCGTTCGCCGCGAGCTTCAAGCGGGGCGAATTCCACCTCACCGGATGCATAGCGGCGCACGCGCAGACGCCCACGATCGCCAAAAAGCTCTACCACTTCCTCTTCGGCACTGGCCAGAGAGAAACTGCCCTGGACCAGGGCCCCTCCCTCGAGCTGGCCCTGCAGGGCCAGACTGACTCCCGAGGTCTGGCAACTCAGACGCTCCAGCCGTCGACCGCTGATGGTTTCCCAAAGATCAAGGTGATGGGTGGCCAGTTCAAACATCGGTCCCCCGCCCCGCTTGGGGTCGAGTCGCCACTCCGGCTGGGGCCCTGGAGCCAGGTGAAAGGCGCTGCGCAGCAACACCAGCTCGCCGATCTCGCCCGAGCGAAAGCGCTGGCCCAATTCGATCAGCAGAGGGTGAAAGCGCAGATTGAAGCCGACCATCAGCAGCCCCCGGGCGTCTTGAGCTGCCCGCTGGATGCGTTGTCCGTCTTCCAGCGAGTGGGCCAGAGGTTTCTCCAGGTACACGGAGTGTCCGGCCGCCAGTATGGACACGGCGGCCTGAGCATGAGTGAAGGGCGGCGAGGTGACCAGGACCGCCTGACCATCAAAGCCCTCCAGCAACTGCTTCAGCGAGCCGCAAAGTCGGGCACCGGGAACCCGTTGGCCGGCCTGTTGCAGCGCCTCCGGGTTGGGGTCTGCCAGAGCCGACACCTCCACCCCCAGGCGGCGGAGTAGCGGCAGGTGAACGTGCAGAGCCAGCTGACCGCAGCCAGTCAGGCCAACGTTCATGTAGGCTCATCCAGGGACACGGGCTTGGTGCGGCACTTGATGCCCCCCCACAGTTCCAAAGTAGGAGCCGTCAGCGACCGGTCGAGAAAGTGGAGGCGCTGGTAACCGGTCGGTAAGACTTCGAGCAATTGCTTGCGGATATAGCTTTCGGCCTCGGGAGTGCCACCCAGCATCACGGCAAAGGTGCTGCCGTCTTCGGCGGTTCCCTGGCGCAGATTCAGAAAGTTCATCGCGGGATTGGCAAGGCTGGTCGGAAAAGAGCCGGCCAATCGGTCGACCTCTACTCCGGCTCTCTGCAAATCCTTAAGGCACTGAGACTCCAGGTCGGCGTGGTGGGCCGCCTCTTGCTCCAGCCGAGTGATTTCAGCCTGATAGCGTTGGCGAAGCTCTCGCTTGCTCTCGGGAGATTTCTCAATCTCCTGCTCAAGCTGCCGATCGAGCCACTTCCGCTGCATGTCAAGCACGGCCCGGGCATCGTTGAGCAAGACGTGGCCCGGTCGAGTCCAGGTCATGGCCATGTCGATATGAAAGTCCGCCGGCTGCTCCACGGGATGGACCTGATCGGCCTTCAGTCCGTAGTCGCGAGCGACGCGAGCCAGGACCTCGGCCTGAGTCGGTTTGCGTCCCATGTCGTGCTCGAGCACACTTTGACTGATGGCCACACTGTCTCGGCCAACCAGGGCCAGGGGACTCCCGTCTGAGGCCGTGCCGGGCAGGAAGTTCCCTCCTTCGATGTAGGTGAGCGCCATGCGGGTGTCTGGAACGTCCAGTGCCAGAGCCGTTCCCAACAGACCCAGGTGAGTCTCCGCCTGACCGACCAGGCCCTGATAGCTGAAATGGGTTCGGGGATACAGGCTCATCGCATGTTCGAGGTTGTAGTCGGTGAGCGAAGAGGCGACTTGAGCAGCCTGAGCGTCGGGATGCAAGCGCTCCAGACGGCCCAGAAAGGCCAGCTGCCCGAAGGGCGTGGCGGTATCGAGCAGCGGGGGAATGACAAGATTGCCACGACGGGTAAATTCACCCTGATCCTCGGTCCAGACATCCTGTAAGCCCGGGCTGGGAACCACGGTGATGTGTCGAAAACCCGGCCATTGCTTGAGTTGGGCTCGCAGGTCGGCCGCCTGATCGGGGGCACAGCGGGCCATGACCTGGAAGCCTTCAACGGCACCGATCTGGGCCATTTGGGCGATAAACTTCGGACTGAGGCCGTCTTCGAGATTATGGGCCATGAACATATGGCTGGGATTGACGGAACTGTCCTTGGGCAGTACCCGGTCGCCCCTGGGGAGCAACCCTCGCTCCAGAAACTTGGAGCGCTTGAGGTTGTCGGCCTCGAGGCGGGACGCCTCTTCTTCCAGGCGCCTGGCCGCCACCCGTTTCGGCTTCCAGTCATTGCTCGCTGCAATGTCGTCGGCACACCTCAGCTTCAGCGACCGAGACCCCTTGGGCCCACGTTGAAAGCTGCGGATATTCATATCTGCCCCGTGGTGACCTGAACCTGCTCGCTTTCGACGGTTATGGTTCCGGTCTGAGCATTATAGGAACCGCCGATCTGCTGCTGTATGCTGGCCAGGTCGGCTCTCACACTGAGGCGGAAGGCCCGATCGGAAAACAGTTCAAGGCTGCTGACGCCATTGCGAAACTCCAGGTGATCGCCCTGCTTCGTTGCGGTCCACTTGCGGTCGGTCCCCAGGTCGACCTTGACCACTTCTTCTTTTTCCAACCGTTCCCGGGTCTTCGCCAGTGTTCCGTCCTGGAAAACGGGTGCGAGTTGCTCGATGCTTTGGAACAGTCCATCGCGACTGCTTGAGGACACATTGGAGAGCACGCAATCTTCAAAACGTCCGTCGAACTGCAGCTGCTGCCTGTCCTCTTCGAACTGAAACTCAGCACTGCGCGGCCCCCCGTCCGAGAGGCTGGCCACCCGGTGAATCACGGTTGTGGTGGTGGAGAACTGGCGGGCAACGGTCATCATGGCGAGGGTCTCCTTGGCTGTGTGGACTCACACTATCCCCCCAGCCTGAAAAAACCCCGAACCGTTGGCAAATGGAAAGGCCCTCCGCAGGGGAGGGCCTTTCCTCAGTCTGGTCGCTTAACGCCAGCCTGTCAGGGCTGCTCTTCTCCCAGAACCGTCGAGAGAAATACCAGGAACAGACCATTAGCCAGCAGCCACAGCGGACTGAGCAGGCCGGGCACAAAGGCTACCCCAACGCTGCCCGTGAAGGCAGCGAAGAACAGGTGCGCGGCCCAACCGGCCGATAGTCCGGCTACCGCTGCTCGCAGGGGGCGACTGTCAACGACGACCAGCGACAGCAACACCGGAATCAGGCAACTGAACAGCAAGGGGTTGCCGTGGTATTGAGCTCCCAGCAGATGCAGCCCCCAGCTGGGCAAGGCCGTGGTAAGCATCCAGGGCGCCGGGGTGGGCGACGACATCAGCAGGGGCAGGAAGAAGGCTCCGCTGGCAGCCATCACGGCAGCCGGCAGGCCCAGAGCCATTCCCACGATATAGCCCCGCCGCAGCATGGCCAGTGCGGGAAGCACAAAGAGGGCCAGACCGATGCCCAGACGCCAGGCTCCATATTCGATGCCGGCTTTCCAGCAGGCTCGCTGGGCATCGACAATGCCGGCCCCGTAACCGGCTTCTTTGCCCTCGGGACCTTTGCTGCGGGCCGTGTTCTTCAGCAGACGCTCGACGGCCGCAGGGTGGGTGACACCCAGCGACTGCACCAGCGCCGACACCCCGGCCACGTGGGGGCAGGCCATCGAGGTGCCCATAAACCACATGTAGTCGTGCTGGCGGGCGTTGCCAGGAATGGGGGTGTTCTGCAACACGCCATCGGGGAAGCCATCTCCATTGCGGTCCGAACGGGTATCTCCGCCGGGGGCCGCGATGTCGATGGCCGGGCCGCGATTGCTGTAGAAGGTGAGCTCTTCTTTGAAGTCGGTAGCCGACACCGAGACCGCTTCGGGGTACCCCGCCGGATAGCCAGGCTTACCGGCGCCCGAATTGCCCGCGGCGCAAACCACGATGACACCTTTCTGGTGAGCTTTGCGCACGGCCGTAGCCAGAGTCGACTCGGCAAACGGACCACCCAGGCTCATATTGATCACCTTGGCACCGTGATCGGCCGAGAAGTAGATGCCGTCGGCGATATCGGCCAGGCTGCCCGAGCCTCGTGCCGACAACACTTTGATCGGCATGATTTTGGCGTTGAAGGCCACGCCCATAACGCCTTTGCCGTTGTGGGTGCTCTGGGCGACTGTGCCTGAAACATGGCTACCGTGGGCGTGATCGTCGATCGCTTCGGGGCGGTCGTGAACGAAGTCATAGCCCGCCACAAAGCCCGTGTTCTCCAGGTCTTCGAGCTTTCGATACTCCCCGTGATCGGCATAGGCAACGCCCGTGTCGATCACCGAAACGATGACGCCCGAGCCGGTGGATAGCGGCCAGGCCTGCTTCACGTTGATCTGGTCCATGTGCCACTGCAGCTTGCCCATCGGGTCGTTGGGAAAGTCGCCGGCGGCCTCTTGAAAAACCTGAGCCACACTCAAATCCTGTTCAGGCAGAGAAAGGACGTAGTTGGGAGAGACCGCCTCGACCAGCGGCTCCTGCCCCAGCCTTTCGAGCAATGAACCCATCTGGGCCTCGCCGACGTCGGCCAGATAGAGTTCCGGACCATCGGAGTGAACCGAATTGTAGCGAGCCCGGAAGCCGTAGCGCCGCTGTAGTTCGGCGACCTGCTGGGGGCTGGCCTCGTCCTTCAGGTCGAGCACCAACTGGCCAACGATGCGAGGTTCTCCGGCCGGTAGAGGCCCGGGGCCATCCGGGTCGGTCGTGGTCAGGGTCCAGTCGGGCTCAGCCGGACCAAGGGATGCCCGGGAAAGAGGCGCGGGGGCGGAGTGATAGAGCAACCCCCCCAGCGAACCCGCCAGAATTCCCGAGACAATCAAGGGTCGATACAGTTTTTTGGGTAGCATGCGCCTCCTCATTCAATACCTGTAACCGATGCTTCGGGCTGGGGAGAGGCCACGTCCTGCAGCAGTTCAGCCAGTAGTTTCCGGCAGCCCGGGTTGTCACCCTGCAAGCAGGCCCGGCGTAGCTGCTCCAGACGCTCGCCAGGCCAGTTTTCCGGCAGGGGCGACATCACCCGACTGATCTTGGGCAAAGCGGTGGGCTCGGTGACTTCCCGGCTGCCCACCAGTTCTTCCTCGAGCTTTTCCCCGGGACGACAGCCGGTGATTTCGATGGCGATATCTTTTTCTGGCTCAAAGCCGCAGAGGCGGATCAGGTTGTGAGCCAGATCGAGGATGCGCACCGGCTTGCCCATGTCCAGCAGATAGATGTGACCGGCCTGGGACAAACTGGAGGTCTGCAGCACCAGGGCTACGGCCTCCGGAATCGTCATGAAGAAGCGGGTCATGCGAGGGTCGGTAACGGTGACCGGCCCGCCTTGCTGGATCTGGCGCTGCATCGTGGGAACCACGCTGCCCCTTGACCCCAGCACGTTACCAAAGCGCACCGCCGCGTAGCCGGGATGACCGGTTCGAGCCACCAGGCACTCGGCCACCCGCTTGGTCGAACCCATAATGTTGGCCGGGTTGACCGCCTTGTCGGTCGAGAGCAGCACGAACCGCTCAACCTCGTATTTCTGGCAGGCTTCAAGCACGGCCAGGGTGCCGAAAACGTTGGTGTACACGGCCTCGGCTGGCGACCCCTCCATCAGCGGCACGTGTTTGTGGGCGGCAGCGTGAAAGACGAACTGAGGCCGAACCTCGGAAAAAATCTGATCGAGGATCTGGGCCCGGCACACGTCGCACACCACCAGTCGAGCCTCGCGCAACTCCAGCCCAATTTCGTAGAGGCTGTTTTCGCCTCGTCCCAGCAGCACCAGCTGGGCAGGGCCGTGGGCCCAGACCTGGCGAGCGATCTCCGAACCGATCGAACCACCTGCCCCCGTAATTAGGACCCGCTTGCCGTGCAACAGCGGGTGGACCAACTGGGGGTCGATCTTGACCGGCTCGCGTTCCAGCAGATCCTCGATCGAGAGCTGTCGCAGCCGATGCAGCTGCACCTTGCCCTCGACCAGATCGCGCATGGCCGGAATCACACGCAACTTGAGTTCGCGACCTCGGGTCAGCTCCATCACGCGACGAACCACGCTGGGCGGGGGTTCGGCCAGCACCACTTCGGTCACCAGAAAGGAATCGATCACGCCGGGAAGCTCGTCGATGGTGCCCCGAACCGGAACGCCTCGAATGCGAACGCCCACCCTCGAGGGGCGATCGTCGACGAAGGCCACTACCACGTACGACTTGCCCGAGCGGCTCAACTCGCGAGCCACCGACTCACCGGCATCATTGGCGCCCACAATCACCACCCGGGTACTGGTAATAGGCTTACCCATCGTTTCGCTGGCCAGTCGCAGCAACAGCCGAACGCCGCCACAGATGCAAACGATGAGAATGCCGGTCAGGATCAGTCCGGTGCGGGGAAAGAAACCGCCTCTCCCGAGCAAAATCACCAGTTGAAACGGGATCAGGCTGACCACCGTGGCGCTGACCACACCCACCAGCTCATGGGTGCCCGCATAGCGCCAAACCTTTTCGTAGAGACCGAAGAGATAGAAAATGACCACCGTGAACACGGAGATCGAAAAGTGCAGCGTCAGGTTGGGGTCGAGAAACCTGGACATGGCTTCCCAGTTGAAATCCAACCTCAACCCGAGGGCCAGCACGATGGCGGCCAGAATCAGGCAGAAGTCACTGGCAGCCAGGGCCAGCTTTTCCCGCGCTTTCACGAGTTACTTCGCCAGCTCCAGGGGAGCTGCGTCGATGTCTCGGGCCCGTTGCTGGATGGAGGCGATGGCGTCGCAGCAACGCTCGACCTCCTCATCGGTCATCACGGTAGAAATCGGCAGGGAAAGAACTTCCTGACACATTTTTCGGGTCACCGGAAGGTCGAGGTCCTGCTGGTAGGCCGTGAGCTGGTGTCCGGGCGGGTCGAAATAGGCTCGCGTCGGGATCCCCTCGGCCTTCAGGGCCTGGCCCAGGCGATCGCGGCTCAGACCAAAAGCTTCGGCCTCGACGAAAATGGTGAAATCCTTGTAGGAACTGCGCACCTCCGGGGCAATGGCTTGAAAACGAATGCCGGGAACGTGTTCCAGGCGGGCCCGATAAGCAGCCACAATTGCCGTGCGCCGCTGCACGTAACTTTCGAGGTGGGGCAGCCCGGCTGACATCAGGGCCGCATGAAACTCGGACATACGGGCATTGAGGCCGGCGAAATCGCAATCGTAACTGCCCGGATTGCCATAGTCGCGGCCCCGACGTATCCAATCTTCAATATAGGCGTGACGGGTGCTGACCACCCCGCCCTCGGCGGCCGTGAGCAACTTGGTGGGGCTGCACGAGAACACTTCAAAATCGGCCCCTGTGCCCGGAGGCTCGCCGCCGATGAGCGTTCCCAAACCGTGGGCCGAGTCGCAAAAGTGGGCCAGCTGATGGCGGGCGCACAGCCGCTCGATCCCGACCAGGTCGGGGGGGTTACCGAAAACATAGGCCGACATCACCGCCGAGGTTCGAGGCGTGATGGCCTGCTCGATCGCCTGAAGGTTGATGGTCAGTGCATCGGGGTTGCAATCGACGAAGACCGGCTTGAGATTGTTCCAGCGCAGGGCATGAAAGGTGGCCATGAAGGAGAAGCTGGGGACAATCACCTCGCCCTCGAGCTTCATGGCCTGAATTCCCAACATCAGCCCGCTGGTACAGGAACTGACGCACACCAGGTGGGGGCTTTTGAGATAGGCCTTGAGCTCGTCCTCGAGCCGAGCCAATCGGGGACCCTTGGTGAGCATGCCGGATTGAACGATGTCTTCGAACTCGGGGGCCAGGGCGGAATAAGCCGGTAGAGCGGGCCGGGTGAAAGCCAACGGTGGGTCGAAAGCGGGAGCCCCCCCGAGAATCGCAGGTAGAGAATCTTTGTTCACGGCACTTCCTTTGACGAAATTGAAGCAGACCCTACTTGGGTTGTTCCCAACCGTGACCATAGATCCCCTCGGGATACACCACGGCCTTGACGGTTTTCAGCAAGATGCGAGCATCCAGAGCCAGACTGTAGCCTTCGATGTATTGCAGGTCGAGTTCTATGCGCTCGGGCCAGGTAAGCGAGTTGCGACCACTGACCTGAGCCAGGCCCGTCAAACCGGGGCGAACGCTGAGTCGTCCCCGCTGCCGCGGCGTGTATTCGGCCACCTGGTAGGCCAGCGTCGGGCGAGGACCGATCAGGCTCATCTCGCCGCGCAATACGTTCAACAACTGGGGAAGTTCGTCCAGCGACCAGCGCCGTAAGAAGACTCCTACCCGGGTAATGCGGGCGTCGCCGGCCGAGAGGTTGTAGCCATCGCGGTCCGACCCCACCGCCATGGTGCGAAATTTGAAGAAAGGAAACTCCCGACCGTCTTTTCCCACCCGAGGATGGATGTAGAATATCGGCCCACGGTCCTCGGCCCAGATGGCCAGAGCCATGACGGTGAGCAGCGGAGACAGAGCCAGCAGGCCGATGGCCGAGACCACGATATCGAAGGCCCTTTTCAGAGGGTTGTCGGGACGTTGGTACCAGGGCTTCATCGGGCAGGGGACTGGCCCAGCGGAGGGAACTGCATCATTGGCAAGGCTTCCGCAACCCCCGGTCGGCCCCCTGTCGACCGGAGAACGTCGAAGTCGTTCATAAAACTTTAACAACTGACCCCATCGAATTCTTCAGACCCTGTTGTATTCTGAGACTGCGGAGGTAGGTATATGCTCGAAAACGTGGATCGAATCATGTCGCGGATGCAGCAGTTGGAGACTCGGTTAGACCAGGGTCCTCCCATTGACTCTCAGGCCTTCCAGCAAGTCATGGGCGAGCAGCAGTCCGCCAAGGACACCAAAAGCTCCCCCAGCACGTTGGCTGCCCAGCAGCAACTGCTCAATATGCGCGGGCCCTACCTCGATCCATCGGTCTACGGCAGCACACGCGAAGGCAGCCTCAACGTCCAGCCGCTGGCCCAGAGCAACGGGGTTTCCTGTGGCCAGACCAGCGTCGCGATGTCGATCAATGCGCTGACCGGAAAGAACCTGCGCGACACCGACATCGACGCCAAATACGGATTCGAGTTACTGCGGGCCCTGAATGAGGAAAGCAATGGCCACGGTGTGGCTTGGAAAGACGGCGGCGAGATCAAGGCCGGTTGCTGGGAACTGATTGACCACAAGGTCAACAACGAGAAAACCCCCGTCATCGTCGCTCTCAACGGCCCCGAATTCTCGCCTTCGGGCCGTGGCCACATCGTAACCATCATCAAAACCGACGGCGACAAGGTGACCTTCGCCGACCCTGCCACCGGCACCACCCGTACCACCACCAAGCAGAATATGAATTCGGCTCCCAGCCACCCGGACGGGAACTTCATCTTTTACGCCGATCGCTCCGAGGGACTACCCGACAACCTGGCTTCCCGCTAAGCGTAGCAGGCGTTGTCGTCGGTGCAGCAAGCTGCGCCGACGTCCCCTTGCCAGGCTTTCTAGCCCCAGAGCACGCTCGACGCAATCCAGGGCCCCTGCCCAGTTGCGCAAAGCGTGCTCTTGCACTTTGGCCGCCTGCTCCAACAGATAAGCGTCCTGAGGAAAACTGTCGGCCAGTTCCATCCAGATCTGTCGAGCCGGCTCGACCAGTCCGTGCCGCCTCAACCAGCGGGCCCACAGCCCACCGGCCAGGCGCAGCGGCGGCGAGGGCCCAAGCGGTTGAAAATAGGCCCAGACGCGCTCCAGCAGCTCCCCCACCGGCTCGAAACGCCGCTGACGGTAGAACTGTTGGGCCAGGGCCAGATCTTCAAGATGGAGCAGCGGGGGGTGGGCGCGGAAGCGGGCGCTCCAATCGGTAGGGCGCTCGAGGTAGCCCTCCAGGCCAGCCATTAAACCCACCATCGCCAGGATGTCACGACGATTGTGCTCGGCCACGGCCGCCAAACCGCGTGCATCGCCGGTATGCAGAAAACGGAAGAAGATCTGGGGCACCATCCAACCGGGGATATCCCCCTGACGCGGCAAGCCCAAGATCTCGCTCTCCAGATTCTCCAGCCGGCAGTTGTCGAGGGCCAGACTCCAGAGACGCCGACAAGGCGGCAACAGATCGACGTGGGCACACTCTTCCAGATCGAAGCGCAGACGATTCATCACCAATCGGGTTTGCAACAACGGTACGTCGAAGGTTCGCCCATTGAAGGTGATCAGTTGCTCGGCGAGCTCGACACGCTCTAACAGATAGACGAGCATCGCTTTTTCCTCCTGGTGGGAGCGCATCAACAACTGCTCCACCACCAGTTCGTCGGCCTCGAAGTAGGCCAGTCCCACAAGGAAAGCGTAGGTGCCCGCCCCGCCGGCCAGGCCGGTCGTCTCGGTGTCCAGATACAGCGCTTTGGGGCTGCGCTGGCGGGCCTGAGCCAGCGAAAAAGGGCCGTGACAAAGATGCAGCGGCAGCCGTTGAAAGCGCCGAAAGAACCCTCGATACTCCTCACCCCCCAGGGCAGCCTCGGGAGAAAGCGGGCCTCTCACTTTTTGCCCAATCCCTCGTCGATTCTGGTCTGGAAGGCTTGCAACTCCTCGTGCAGCTCGCGATAGGGCGTCATCTGGGCCTGCAGGGCCCCCATCTGGCGCATCTTCACCGACTCTCCCATGGTGAGGAGGGTGGTGGAAAGCTGACCCAGCTTCACGATAAAGAACTGGCAATAGGCGTCGAGGGCGTGGTCTTTGCCCATCACCTGAAGCAGTTCGCGTTCGAAACCGGTTCGCGTGGCGGTCAGCTTGTCCAGTTGCCTGAGGATTTCCTCACCCACCTGCTCCCAGGTGGCTGTGCCAAAGGCCAGGCCTTGAATGAGGTCGCCCAGATGATCGGCCACCTGAGCGGCAGGGCCACTGTCTCCACCGACGATGTCCTGGTACACCGTGTTGTCGAGTTCGGTTTGCGGAAGCACCGCCTGACAACCTCGACACAGCCGCTGGGGAGGCTGGGCCAGGCCGCAGCGCACACAGGTGACCTGCTGGCCTGATTTGCCGCTGCGGGCGATGGTTTCGCGAACCTGACGGTCGAACTGCAGCAGCGGCGGCAGCGTCAAAGCCAGCAATTTCCAGCCTTCCAACAGGTGTTCACGATTGCCGTCTTCACAATACAACAGCAAACGTTGCAGGGCAGGCTGGTGGGAAGCGATCAAAGGAAGCAGATGAGGCTCGCCCAGGTTCTCGAAAGCGGCCTGCGACTGCGCCTGAAGTTCCAATTGCTGTTGCAACTCCGCTTGTAGAACCCAGGGGGGCAGCAGGCCGGCGTCCACCTGGCAGATCAGTTCCAGCAAATCCAGCAGCCGAGGGGCGCTCTTGAGCTGTTCCTGTAGCTCGTCGGCCCGTCCTCGAAGAGCGCTGGTAACCGGCTCCAGGGCCAGAAACAGCGGCCCCAGCTTTTCCTGAACCGCGGCCGCTGGCAGCGGCTCGGCTGAACACTGCTGCAGGCGCTCGAGCAGATCGCTGCGCAGTTGTTCGGCCCGGGCCACCAGTTCGGGTTCGGCCACACCCAATCCCGAGCGACGAGCCACCTGGATCCGATGTCCCAGGTCTTCGGCTTGATGGTAGAGCCGCTGCCAGAGGGCGTCGGCCACGGCTGGACCCAGGTCAAACTGAAAGTCGATCCAGCGAAGCCAGCACTCGAGAGCATCCTGGGGCACGTAGCGAGGCTGCACCGTGGCCAGGGTTTCCTCAAGCAAGCGGGCGAATTGGGTGGAACCCGTGCCAAGCAACACAATGCCATCTTCTAACGCCTGTGATTCAGCACTCTCGAGGAAGCGTATCAAGGCCCCCAGCCCACCCTGAATCTGCTGCAGGGCTTCGTTGAGAGGCTCGGGCCAGGAAATCTCGTCAAAGAGCCGCTGGCGCGCCTCCAGTTCGCGGGCCAGCGCGGCCACATAGGCCGCCGAACTGCCGATACGCTGCTGGAGCTCAAAGACTTCAACGGTGCCGTGCAACAGATTCACCGCCACCTTGAGCAACTGGTCGATGGGCAGCATCGGGCTGAGGGTAGGACGCTGCAGCTCATACTGCTGAAGCGCAAACAGCTGGGCATAGTAACGCCTCAGCACGGCCTCCAAAGCCTCAGCTCGCTCGGGGGCAGCCTGCTGGGCCTTATTCTGCAGAAGTTTGTCCAATTCGCGAAAATCGAGGCGCAGCTGGCGGAGCCACTCATCGCACTGTTCACTTCTTAGCAGCAGGGGCTCCAACTGAGTGAGACCGGCCTGGGCCTCGCTCAACCAGAGCTCGGCCCCGACCTGACTGTCGGCCAACTGTTGGGGGGCGTGTCGCAGGGCGCACAAGAACTGACGCATTGGGGGCGGAAAGAGATGATTCACGAGACCTCCGCGGGCGATTGAGCCCGGCCACGTTCAACGGCCATCGCTCGCCTCCCTTTGCATGCAACCCCCGTGGAATTTCATTTTTCTGCCGATCGAGGCAGAGAGGTTTCCCTGGCACCGGGTGGAACCCAGCAGCTATGGAACAGGACAACTGCGCCCCCCAGTGCGCGCCCCAGGTGTCGGGCGCCAAGGTCATTCCCCTGCAACCTTTCCGTCGCGCACAGAACTTTGAAAGCCACTATGAGCTGGGTCGGATGTATCGAGAGCAAGGACGCCTCGACCTGGCCATCCGCGAGTGGCAACGCGCCGCTGCTCTCGACAAGACCCACATGGAAGTTCGTCTCGACCTGGGCGTGGTGATGGCCGAACAGGGCATGCTTGAGCCGGCCATTCAGTGTTTTAAATGCGCCATCGAACTCGATGCCAGTTGCACCGAGGCTCACTATTACCTGGGCCTGGCCTATTTCCAACTCGACGACATGGAGAAGGCAGCCAAGGTATGGTCGAATGCCCTGCGTCTCGATCCCGAGGACTGGGAACTGCGCCTTTCCCTGGCCGAGGCCTATATCGAGTTGACCCGCTATTCAAAAGCCCTGCGCCAGATCGACCGCATCCTGAAGGTACAGCCTTATCACCTGGACGCCCTGAACCTGCGCGGGGTGATTTACCTGCATAGCGGCGATCTGGCTCGAGCCAAGCAAGAATTGCAAGACTGCGTTCGATTGGATCCCAATTTTCCAAGGTCTCGAATGAATCTCGGGGTGGTGTACATGCACCAGGGCTTTACCGACATGGCCATTCTCGAGTTTCGCAGGGCCTGCCGCCTCTCCCCTACCAACCCGGATATTCTTTACAACCTGGGCCACGCGCTGGCCCATCGTGGAATCTACGACGAGGCCAGGACCTATCTGGCCAAGTCGCTGGAGTTCGACCCGTCACTGCTCGAAGGTCTGCTCTTGCTGGGAGCCCTGGAAATCAAGGCCGGCCTTGAATCGCAGGCGCGCAGCCGCTTTGCCCGAGTGCTGGAAATCGACCCCAACGAACCCGAGGCCCTCGGTGCTCTGGCTCACATCCACCTGGTGGCTGGCGACCTGGCCCAGGCTCGAAATTTTCTTGACCGGGCCCTGAAGCTCAACCCCGAACACGCCGGACTGCAACTGCTTCAGGCCAAAGCATTCTTCGCCCAGAAAAAGACCCAAAAGGCCCTGACCCACATCCGTAAGTCGCTGCGCCTCAACCCGAACCAGGCCGAAGCACAACTTCTGCTCGGAGACGTCATGTGGGAGCGAGGCATGAAGCCTATGGCCCGTCAGGCCTGGGAAGCCGCACTGCACCTGGAACCCGGCCTGGACATTGCTCAGCAACGTCTGGCTCGAGTGGAGTAGCCGAAAACCCCTTCAGCGCAGCAAGGTCAGCGAACGCAACTCCCCCGTGCGGTCCAACTGTTCCAGAGCCGCCAACTCCATGCGGGCCAATCCCTCCTTGCCCTGTTTCCGATAGAGACAGGCCAGCTGGTAGCGGATCTGCAAACTGAAGAGACGCCCCTCGGCCAGCGTCGAGGCACGCCTCAGCGCCTGGGCTGCGGCTCTGCCCTGCTCGAGTTCTTCGTACAATCGAGACATGGCCCACAGGCAACGATAGTCTGGAAGTTCGACCTGGGATAGGCACTGCAACGCCTCTCCAGGCCGTTGCAGGGCCGACAAACACTCCGCGCACAGCCCCAATACGTAGGCACGGCCGTCATACGGCAGCGGAAATTTCAGCAACTCCTGCCACAGGCCAAGCGCCTCGGAGTAGTGCTTCTGTTGCTGCAAGCAGGTGCCTAAAAGGTAGTTTCGTTCCACAACAGGGGCAGCCGAGTGCTTCTCCAACCAGGCTTGAGCCTCGGCATAGCGACCGACGCGAATCCAGCGAGAGGCCAGGTCGAGGGGCCCCTCAGACGGCCTTGGGAAGCCCCTCCCAAAGGGTTCGGCCAGCCCCAACTGAGACTCGGGCGTGTATCCGCCCGACACCGATAGGGCCAGGGTGGTGAATTGAGACTCGGGACGCGGGAAGCCATCGGGCTGCAGCCATACCTCCCCCGCTTCGGTCAGGAAAAAGTCGAGATCGATATCGAGCAACACCGGCCGATCGGGTGCGGGCAGGTTTTCCTGGCAGCCCATTTGAAAAGGCACCCCTTCCAGCACCCCCTCAATGTAGCCGCCTCGGTCTTGAAGCGAAGCATAGTCGTCGAGGCGCAGGTCGAGCCAGCCCTGCAGATGAAGTCGAGCCCAGGGCAACAAGGGTTGCCGAACCAGCCACGAGGGCAGCACCCAGGTCAAACGTCCCACCAAACCCTCACGCAAAGACGGCAACAAGTAATTACCGCAGTGCAGCCCCCCCCATGGCAGGTAGGCGTTGCCACAAAGGCCGCGTTGCTGAGCCTGTTGCTCGTGGCTGCAGCTGCGCAGTTGCAGGAGTCGGTCCTCGCCCAGACCGTCGGTGCCCACATCGAGGTGGGCATCCACGTGCCAGCACCAGGCGTCCTTCACACCAGCGCGCTTCCAGGCGAAATAAGCCTCGTGGTGCTCGGCCATCATCAGCAGCGGAGCCATCAGGTTTCGAGTCGTCGACGCTCGCGGGCCGCCCGGCGCTTCTCCAGACGCTCGTGAGCTTCACGGGCCAGGCGGGCTTCCTCCAAGATTTGGCGAGCCCGAGGCGTGCAGGGGCGAACCACTCGATAGGACTCCAGCAGGAAATTGTTTCGCAGGGCGGCCTCCCAGCGGGGATTGCTGGCCGCCACCTCTCCCCCCATGAAGTCGATACCGAGTTCGGCGGTGACCTGTGTAGCCGCATCAAACAAAGCGTGACCGATGCCACGACCCCAGTACTCGGGCCAGGCTCCGATGTCTTCGACAAAGGTCTGGCGGCGCCCAAGGTCGTCGACCTGGTAGAGATTGAGCAACAGGTATCCGATGACTCGACGTTCGGGAAGTGCCCGAGCAACAAGAAAGCGGTAGCGCCCTTGTCGGACGTACCGCTTCAGTTGTTGGAACTCGCTATGGACGTAACTGAGTCTCTGTGAGGCCGTGCTGCGGAGAGCGTTAAAGGTGTGCGGCGAAGCGGTTCCCACAATCTCAAGGATGGTGGGAAACTCCTCCTCACTCGCGTCGCCGATTTCAAACCACGGCTCGGACAAGGACTAGATGTTCAGGTTGATGCCCAGAGCCAGTGAAGCACCACCGCCGGGGAAACCGAAGGGAGGGGGACCGCCGAAGCCGCCGCCAAATCCGCCATCGAAACCCGGATTGAAGAAGTTGTTAAAGCCGTTGTTTCCATAGCCACCGGCGCTGGAACTGAAGGCGAAAGCCGCCGAACCGTTCATGCCAGCCATCGCAATGGCTCCGTTCATCCGCTGGCAGGGCTGGCCGAAGAAAGAATGGCTGCAGTTGTTAACCTGATGACAGCCGTTTTGCATGCGGGCACAACAGTTCAGGTGAGCCGGACGTTGACACTGCATCTGCTGCTGCTGCTGCTGACACATCCGCGGGGCGCGCGGGCCACCACCTCCAAGAATACCACCCAGGACTTTTGCACCGATCGCAACTCCAAGCATGAATCAATCCCCTTACATCGTAATTGAGAATACTGTCCCACACCTGAGCGCCCCTGTCCAGTGCGGGGCGGGAGATCAATCGTTAAGGAAAATACAAAGTATAGTGATCAGGGTCTTGAAACGCGATGGTGTCTAACTCTTCGTTCAATTCACGGTAGCGGTCAAGAATGGCTCGTCCGGGTTGGCTCAGGCGCCGTTCCCACCCCTGGGCAGAATTGACGTCGAGTTGAGCCACAGCCCCCCGCCGGTCGCTGAGCAAACAGGCCACTCCCGGCTGATTGCGAGGGTACAGGTAGAGCTTCCGCTCGCTCAGGCAACCACCGGTCCAGGTGCGTGAAAGGAGCCCCTCCGGCAAATGATCGTCCAGGCTTCGGCCCTCCAGGAGGCGCAGTTCCTCGGCCGGCAGGCGATCACAGCGAGTGCAGCGCACGTAGACCTTGAACTGTTGTTCTTCCAGGTCCCAACCCAGGCCGTAGAAGTGACAATCCTCGTCCTCGGTCCAGAAGCGGGGCAACTCCAGCCCGCGCTCTGCCAACACCGGCAGAGCAGCCTTCCAGGCCTCTTCAGGGTGAAGAATCGAGCCATAGGCCAGGCGACTGGAATTCACCCGGTCACCCTCTATCCGATGGCTGTAGGTGTAGTAGCTAAAGCCCGCATAGCCCGCGGGCGAAACTTCTCGGTAGTCGTCGGGAAGTTCGAAACACACCTCCAGATAGTTCTTCTCCCGCTCGCTGAGATAACGGCGAAAGCGAAAGAAGTGGCGGCAGTGCCACTGGAAAAGAAAACGGTGGTAGCTCTGCATGCTGAGGCTCACCCAGGGGGTTTCCCAGCCAGAAGTCGGGAACCTGCTCCCAGGTATAGGACACGGCCGTAGAGAATGGAGTGTTCCCAATGAAAAGCGGTTCTCTGAAGAGCCTTTCGAGCGAGGACGTCGCCCGTCTCGCGACCCTCTCGGCCGTCGGCCGCACCCTCAATACCTGTGACGATCTCCGCATCGGTCTCGAAGCGGTGCTCGAGTCGGTGATGTCTGCGCTGGGGGCCGACCGAGGCCTGATCCAGTTGCTGAATCCGGCGGGCCAGAAACGCCTCGAAGTGGCCCGAGATCGGTCGACCCAGCCACCGGGTCGTGAGTTCGCCTACACCCACACCCTTTTCGCCGAGTGCGTTCAGCAGCGCCAGCCGCTGATGATGCTCGACGCGGCCGGTATTTCGGCCTCCGAAAGCGTGGTTTCGGGACGCATTCGCTCGGTCATGCTGCATCCCATCGCCACCGGGGCTCAATTGCTCGGCGTGGTCTACCTCGATAGCCAGCTGCGGGTGGGACAGTTCCGCGAAACCGACCTGGAGTTGTTGGGAATCATCGCCGACATGGTGGCGGTCTTCTTGGAACGCATTCGCAACTCGCACGCGCTGGGCAAGAAATCCCGCCAGCTCGAAGCCGCCCTCGAAGAACTGCGCAAGACCAATGAACTGATGGAACAATCGGCCCACGAGACGATCTTCAAGCTTTCGCGAGCGGCCGAATTTCGTGACGATGAAACCGGTGAACACGTCGAGCGAGTGAGCCGCTACAGTGAAGCGGTTGCCCTGAAACTGGGTCTTTCGCCCGAATTCGCCACCCAGTTTCGTCTGGCCAGTCAGCTTCACGACGTCGGCAAGGTGGGCATCCCCGATAGCGTTTTGCTGAAACCCGGTCGTTTCAGCGACTACGAGCGCGAAATCATGAAGCAGCACACCACCATCGGAGCCAAAATCCTTTCGGGCTCCAGCAATCGCATCATTCGCCTGGCCGAAGAAATCGCCCTGACCCACCACGAAAAGTGGGATGGCACGGGCTATCCTCGAGGCCTGGCGGGCGAGAGCATTCCCCTATCGGGACGCATTGTTGCCGCGGCCGACGTGTTCGACGCCCTCACCACCGAACGCCGTTACAAGCAGGCCTGGAGCCTGGACCGCGCCTTCGACCTGTTGGAAAAGGAAGCCGGGTCGCATTTTGATCCCAAGGTGGCCCGAGCCTTCATCGAGTTGCGCCCCCAGATCGAAGAAATCCGTCAGCGCTTCCAGCCTCAAGTCGAAGCCGAGTCGCCCCTTCAGCTGCAGGCCGAGCGCCAGCTGACCTCGCCTGGCGAGGCCCGCGACCTGCTTCCCTGCGTTCAACAGGTGGCCGCTCACCTGGCCCAGGGCGGCGAATGGCCGTCGCCCGGCCGCCACCAGGCTCTGCAGTGCCTGAAAGACCTGGAAGAGTACCTGCCGAGCCTGGGCGAATCGTCGGACGTGGCCCGCCGCCTGAGCGCCATGATGCAGCGCGGCGACCTGACCGCCGAGCATGCGCCCCGCCTGGCAGAAATGTTGGCCGAGCTGGAGCGCAAGTTGGCCGACCGCAAAGGCGCCGACAGCGCCCGCCGCACCGTGCTGGTGCTCGATTCCGATCCACGCCAGCGCGAAGCCCTGACCATTGAGGCTCGCAAACGCAATGTGTCGGTGGTCGAATGCGATAGCGTGGCCGAGGCCAGTCGGGCCCTGGCGGCGCGTCGTCCTGATTTGCTGCTCGTCGAAGTGTTGGAGCCCGGCGTCGATGAGTTTTTGCGCCAGCTGGCCAGCGCCCAACCCGAGCTGCCGGTGGTGGTACTGAGCTCGGAAAGCGCTTTCAGTCGCCGCCTTGAAGTTGCCCGTCGGGGCGGTAGTCTTTACCTGCACAAGCCGATGCCTGCGGCGGCCGTTTTTGCCGAAATCGAAGAACGCATCGGGGTGCAACACCAGCTCTCGGCGCGGATCCTGACGCTGGATGACGACGCAGTGGTGCTCAAAGTCATCGAGCGCACCCTGAGCAACCAGGGCTTTGAGGTCGAAAGTCTGAGCAACCCGTTGCATCTGTGGTCGAGTCTGGAGTCGAATCTTCCCGAGATGTTGCTGCTCGACCTGGAGATGCCCACCGTCAGCGGGCTCGACATTTGTCGAGTGGTGCGTGCCGATCCCCACTGCGCTCATCTGCCCATCATCGTTCTCACCAGCCACGAAGACAACGAGACCTATGAACTGGCCCTGCAGGCCGGGGCCGACGACGTCATTCACAAGCCGCTGAACGCCGTTCGTTTGGCCAGCCGGATTCGTGCCCATCTGAGCCGCAATACCGCTCTCAACAAGGCCTCAACCCGTGATGCGCTGACCGGCTTCGTCGATCTGCGTACTGCCATGCACACGGCCTCGCACCTGTTTTCGTTGGCGGTACGACAGTCGGCAACGTTTTCTCTCAGTGCCGTGCGGCTTAAGAATTACCGTGTCCTGGTCGAGGAGCGAGGGGCGGCCGTCATGCGAGAAACGGTGCGCAAGGTGGGTACATTGCTCGAACAGCGATGCCGCAGTGAGGACATCCTCGTGCATTTCCGCGACGACACCTTCTTATTGGGCCTCTACGGCACCTCTCTGGAGGCTTCCCAACAAGCTCTCTCCAGCCTGGAAGCGCGTTTGACTCAGGATGGACTCAACGTTCAATGCGAGGTGCTGCACGCATCCTATCCGGCCGACGGCAAGGAGCTTAGCCAGTTGCTTCAGCGCATCGAGGCGTTACTCGATGCCCCCCCGCCCCCAGCCTGAAGCAGAGCTCGCTGAAGTAAGTTGCGGTCGGGAAGGCTGAGGCGTGAATCCAGCAGCCGGGCTCGTTGCTCCAGTTGGGCGCGGTCGCCCAGTTCCCAGTCGATCCACCAGCGCAAGAGCAGCAGGTCCAGCGGGCCGTCATCGCTTACCTCCCTGAGCATGACTCTGGCCTGGGTGTTCTGGCCCAAAAAGAAGAAGGCGCGTCCCGCGGCCGCCCAATCCTGGGGGCGGTTCACCCGGTGCTGAAGCAAATCGGGGGTGGCCTCGCAGGCGGCCTGAAGATACTGATTGTTGGGGTATTCGCGCAGAAAAGCACGCACCCACAGATGCCTCTCCAGCAGTCCGCTGGAAGCTAACGACGACGAGGGGTCGCTCGCAAGCACGGGCTCGAACAGGTAGCGTCGAAGCCCGCGAAGATGGCGACGCGCCTTCTCCAGCCGTAAAGCCAGGGGTGTCTCACCGGGCTGGAGCGGAAGCGACACCTCGGGCGAAGCAAACATCAGTCCTGTATAATCCGGATCCCAACGCTTGCGCTGGTACTCCAGCACCGGCCAATCATCACTCAGGCTTCGTGCGCCCTCCACGTAGTGACGTAGCTCAGACGGTCCCAGCAGAATGGAGCCCAGCTGCAACTCGGCCGAATCCCAACCGGTGGCACGCAAGACCGAGCCAGCCTGTCGGACCCGGGCAGCGAACGATGGCCCCTGAACCGTCCATGGTTCACGACCACCTACGAGCAACAACTGGGGGCCGGCTCCTTCCACGAGGTAGGCCGCGGGAAAGACCTCCAAAAAGGCCGCGATCATCGCTCGAGTGTGCTCGCGCGGAATCTGAAAGATGGGCAGCCATTGAGATACCAGCCCTCCGGGTTTCAGGCGCCGAGCACACAGTTGGTAATATTCCCGCGTGTAGAGGTGCACAGCACCGGCCCGAACCGGAGGGGGGGGCTCGGCAGTGATCACATCAAAGAGTCGATCGGTGGTCAGCAGAAAATGCCGTCCATCGCCCAGGTGCAGCTGCAGCTTGGGGTTGGACAGCAATCGCTGGCCACGGGGGTGATGGGCCAGCGCGCGGGGGACGTGAGGAGACAGCTCGACGCAATCAACTCGACGGGTGCCCGGCAACTCCAGGGCCGTTTCTGTCGTGTGGCCCAGGCCCAAACAGATCACCAGGAGGTCAGGAGCCTGCTCTTTCCACAGGGCCGGCAAGGCGGCCAGGGCGGTGGCGTAACGGCGGGTGGGCAATCCGCTGCTCATCATGTTGAAACCGTCAACGATGAGCTCCAGCGTGGGGTCGCCCACTTCCTGGGGCTGCTTGACCAGCGCCAGAGCTCCGTAGCTGTCTTCGCCCCGGTACAGGATCTGAGCGGGCGGAACCGAGAGAAACAGACGGAATACGTAATCACGAGGAACGGCCACCCAGATGGCAAGCGCCAAACCCAGACAGGCCAGAGCAGAACCCGGTCGGGGGGAAAGAAAGAAACTCAGCACGGCCAGCCAGAGAGAGCCTGATACCAGAGTTCCCTGCAGACCGCCCAGAGGCAAGGCCACAAAAGCGGCCAGCAGCGAGCCGCTGAGCGAGCCCAGGGTGTTGGCCGCCAGTACCCATCCAGCACTGGCGGCGGCTCGGCGAATCTGCAGGTGGCACTGCTCGGCCAGAAGCGGGAAGGCCAGTCCGAGCAAGATGCCCGTGGGAGCGATCTGCAAAGGGTTGGCCAACCAGGCGGGCAGGGCCCGGGCCCAGGGTAGCGTGGCCAGGGACAACGTCGACAACAGCGACGCCAGCAGAAGCAACCTGGGAAGCCCACTGCCTGAGTCGTAGCCGCGTGGCCAGCGGGCCACCACAGCCCCACCCACTGCCAGGCAAATCAAATAGGTGGCCAGGCAACCGGAGTAAGCCCAGTGATCGCTGCCCTGAAAAACCATCAAACACCGCGTCCAGACCAGTTGCAGCAGGGTGCCGCTGAGGCCCAGTCCCCAGGCCACCAGCAACAGCGAACGGATGGCATATCCGGGTGGCGAACCCGGCTCGGCTCCCCTGGGGGTGGTTGCGTTCGAGGCCGAACCGACCGGGGCAAAGCCCAGAGCTACAGCCGCCACCGTGAGGTCGAGCAGAGCAGCAACCCAGGAGGTGCGCCAGAGACCGATCGAAGGAATCAGCAGACCATCGCACACCAGCACACCCGTCGCCCCGCCCAGGGTGTTGAGGGCGTAGAGTCCTCCCAGACCGCGGGCGAACTCCTGCCCCCAGTGCTGGCTCAGATAAGCGCACAGCACGGGCAGACTGGCCCCCATGAGCAGGCACGGCAGGCCCAGGCTCACACAGCACACCAGCAAGCGCAACAGGCTGAGCAACGGGCCTTGAGGCAATTGGGCCCCCAGCGCCGCTACCCACGACCCGCTCTGTGGCAAGTACAGGCTGACCAGCATACCGCTGCAGGCGACCCCCAGCTCGATCCAGGCGTAGGTTCGCAAAGGGTTCCGCGATCGGCTCCAGCGCTCGCCAAGAGCGGCTCCCAAACCGAGGAAGGCTAGAAAAGTGCCGGTGACCAGCGCCGCTGCTTCAATGGTTGAGCCCAGAACCAGCGAAAGCTGGCGCATCCACAGCAGCTCAAACATGAGTGCAGCCATTCCCGATAGAAAGAACAACCCGGAAACCAGAGGCTTCATCGCAGAACGCCCATCAAAGCGGCCTTGGCGAAGGACGGGAGAGCTCCTTTGAAAGCAAGAAACCGAGTGTTTCGGCGAACCGGATCCACTACAATAGGGCCATGAGCCGTCTTGATGAATCGACCTCCTGGCAGGCCGTGTGCGAACGCCGCAACGACCTTAGCACGCCCTTCTACTATGCCGTTAGCAGCACGGGAATCTACTGTCTCCCCCATTGTCCGGCCCGCCGGCCACGTCGTGAAAACGTGAGTTTCTTCGACTCTCCCCTGCAGGCCGAGCAGGCCGGCTTTCGGGCCTGTCAGCGTTGCCGTCCCAACCAGCCCGACCGGGGCGGTCAGGCCGTGATTGAAATCTGCCGCTATTTGGAAAACTGCTCCGATCTGCCTTCTTCGGCCGAGCTGGCGCGACGCGCCGGACTGAGTGCGCATCACTTTCATCGGCTGTTCCTGAAGCAGACCGGATCGACACCCGGGGCTTACCTGAGGGCGCTGCGTATGCAGCGGCTGCGACAGGTTCTCCCCGCTTGCCAGGGGGTGACCGAGGCCTGCTACGAGGCCGGCTTTGGATCGAGTGCAGGTTTTTATGCACAGGCATCCAGCGGTCTCGGGATGTCGCCCTCGGTGTATCGTAAGGGAGGACGCGGATTGGACCTGAGCTACGCCGTCGGAGCATGCTGGTTGGGATGGTTCCTGGTGGCTCGAACCCCGCGCGGCATCTGTGCCGTGCTGCTCGGCGACTCGCCTGCTCAGCTCAAGGAACAACTGCAACTCCAGTTTCCCGCAGTGCGAAGCCTGTCCGAAGAGCCTCAACTGCTCCTGCTGTTGCAGCCCGTGGTCGAATCGCTGAAAGCCTGCCCTACCCTACCGCTGGATCTCCAAGGGACCCTGTTCCAACATCGGGTCTGGCAGGCCCTGCAGCAGATACCACCGGGGGCTACCATCAGCTACTCCCAACTGGCCGCCCGGCTGGGTAGGCCAGAAGCGGTCCGTGCCGTGGCCCGGGCCTGTGCGCACAACCCGGCTGCGATTGTGGTTCCCTGTCATCGAGTGCTAGGCAGCGACGGACAGCTCAAAGGCTATCGCTGGGGCCAACAGCGCAAAGCAGCGCTGTTGCAACGCGAAACTTCAGCCGCCGAGCATGCCACCGATCTGACCGAGCAGCCCGCCGCCGCCTCCGCCCTGGAGGGCGCCCTCGAGTTGAGCCGCCACGGGAGCAGGTAGTTTTTCCTTCAGAAAAGCCACCACCACTTCGGTGGCCTGACGAGCCTGGGCATCGGGCAGTCCGGTTTTCTGAGCCACCAGTTTCACCAGTTCATCCATATCGTTCACCTCCAGTTGCTCCCTTTCGCAACGGGACGGTCCAAACCTGGGAAACTCAGCAAATGACGTCTTCGGTGCTGTGCTCGGTGGGGATGCGCAAGTGCAGGTGGTTGTGGTGCCCTTTGTAGTGACGGGTCAACCCCTCGCGAATCAGGGCCGGGTCATTGAACAGAATGACCGCATCGGGATGCTTTTCTTTGACCATCTGACACCAGGCCCGGGTCATCGCCTGAGAATAGTTGGCATCGGTGTAGGTTACGGGCAGCATGGCACCATCTTTGCGAAATGGCCTCAGGTCGGCTTCGTTGCCGTTCTGATGCCCCGAGTGAGGCGGAAAGGGTCCGCCCCCCCGGCGACTGATGTCCCCTACCTGGAAGGGAACCTCGGAGCGGTTCGCCCATTCCTCGCCCAGACTTGTGAGCTGGTCGATGAAGCCGGGAAGACCGACCTGGTCGACTCCGTCGCGTTCGCGGTTGTAGGTGCGAAAGCCCGTGCCCGACTCGGGCAATACGGTGTTGATCTCGGCAATGGGCGTCCACTCTCCAGCCGGTGCCGGTCCCTGGCAGCCACAGGCTTCCTCGCGATGCCAGGACTGCACCCTCTGGTAGTTGCGAAGTGCGGTGAGCATCATCAGCCCACCCTGCTGCGACGGCGCAATCCGGGAGCCACCCGAAAGAGGCGGCGACGCAGGGGCGCAGGGGTCAGCAAATCGTTGATGCGCTGGGTCACCTGCGCGATGGGCTGGCTGGCATCGACCGTCTGGAGCAGTCCCAGGTTGCGGAAGTAGTCGACCACCGGACGGGTCTGCTCGTGATAGACGGATAGCCGGGTGCGGATGGTCGCTTCGTTGTCGTCTTCGCGGTGCACCAAGGGTAGGCCGTCGTGGTCACACAGCCCGGCCTGGCGGGGGGGATTGCCCTGCAGGTGGTAGACCCGGCCACATCCAGGACAGCTGCGACGCAGGCAAAGGCGGCGAACGATTTCCTGGTCGTCGAGTTCCAACTGCACGACCGATTGCAGAGGAATCGAAGCGGCCTTCAGTTGCGCCACCAGCGCCTCCGCCTGAGCCCGGCTGCGGGGAAAGCCATCGAGCAAGAAGCCGTGCTGGGCATCGGGCTGCTGTAAACGCTCGGCCATCATTCCCAGGATGATCTCATCGCTGACCAGGCGACCCTGGGCCATCAACTCACGAGCCTGTAACCCGATCGGAGTTCCCTGGCGAACCTGCTCCCGCAGCATGTCCCCTGTCGAGATGTGAGCCAACCCGTATCGTTCTTTCAGAGAAGCCGCCTGAGTGCCTTTGCCTGCACCTGGAGGACCGATGAGTACCAACCGGAGACTACTGCGCATGAGACTGCCCACCCTTTGTCACAAATTTGTTGCGCCAACGAACGTATTATGAACCAGCCTTGAGGGATGGAAAGTGAACAGAATGTTGCCGCGGCCCAGGGAGCGGCAAATTGCAATCGGGCTGCAACCGATGCCCTCAAATTGCACTCGCCCCGCCCCCTCAGATCGGTTATCATCGGAGTATTCGTCCCTGGAGGTGCTGCCTGATGGTTGCCAGAGTCCTGATGTTCCTGGTGTTGTCTTTCCTCTTTGTGAAATTCATCTTACCGCCGTTGTTGGGCATGGCACTGGCGACCTACGCCGGACTGATGCTGATGCTAGCAGGCGCCAGCCTGGTGTTCCACGCCACCTTCTGGTTGATGGCCGCGGCCGTGATCGGTGTGATTGGCTTTAAGGTGCTGGGGGGCGGCAAGAAACGCTAAGCTCAAAAAGGGCGCCGGTCGCAGCGCTGCGAAACGGGGCGGATGTCCTCCCATCCCGGCAACATTGGCTCCTACCAGATTCTTTCGTTGCTCGGGGTGGGGGGAATGGGCAAAGTCTATCTGGCCCGTGAACGCAGCGGTCGCCAGGTCGCTCTCAAAGTGTTGCTCCCCGAGCTCACCGCCGCCACCCTCGACCGACTCCGCTTCGAACGCGAATTCGACATCGCCTCGCGCCTCGACCACCCCTGTCTGGTCAAGGTCTTCGACCGCTTTTTCGAAGACAACCTTTGTTATTACAGTATGGAGTATGTCCAGGGGGTCGACCTATTCCGCCGCTTCCAGCTGGCTCCGGGACAGCAGGCATCGCGCCAGGTTTCTCGTGAGGCGCTAGATCTTTTTGCTCAACTCGCAGGGGCACTGGCCTACCTGCATCGCCACAACGTCATTCATCGCGATCTGAAGAGCGAGAACGTGCTGGTAGGAGCTCAACAGCAGCTGCGCTTGTTGGATTTTGGCCTGGCCTGCTTTCACCGTCTGGCTTCTAAAGCCAATCGAATCACCAGTCCTGGAATGGTCTTGGGCACCCCTTATGCCATGGCCCCCGAGCAAATCCTGGGCGACGGTGCCGACGTAAAGAGCGATCTCTACAGCCTGGGAGTGATGCTTTTCCAGATATTCTGCCAGAAACTCCCTTTCGACGCCCCCGATCCGATGGCCGTGCTCTACCAAATTCTGCATCAGCCCACCCCACCGTTCCAGCCTGCCATGCCCGCTCCGGAGGGCCTGGGCGAACTGATTACCAGCCTGTTGAACAAGGAGCCCCATCAGCGCCCCCGCGACGGCGAAGAGGTCGAGCAACAACTGCGCTACCTGTTGGAACACTGGGAAAGCCCGGTGGTTGCGCCGCGCCCCGAGCCTGTGCTGACTCCCGAGCCGGTGCAGCGTCTGGTCAGTCCGCGCTTCATCGGCCGTCGTTTTCAACAGGCCTGGTTCGAACAGCGCCTGCAGCATCTACTGGAAGGCCGGGGAGCCTGGGGGCTGGTGGCGGGCCCGAGCGGCGTGGGAAAGAGCTATCTGCTGCAACAGTGGGCGGCTCAGGCCAAGTCCCACGGAGTGACCGCCGTGCGTGTGCAGCCGGTGGCCGGTAGCCATATTCCCTATCAACTGTGGACTCCGGTACTGCGTTGGGCGATTCATGATCGCCCTTTGTCGCCAGCCCTGCAGCCCTTCCTTCCCTCGCTGAGCCTGCTGTTGCCCGAATTGAGCCAGGGCCCGATCCGCTTTGCCAGCGATGACCCGCTGCAGCGCTACCACCTGTTCGAGGGCATGGCGCGACTGATCGGCGAACGCTGCCAACAACCCGCTGTGCTGCTGATCGACCAGCTACACGAGGCCGACCCTGCCAGTTTGGAGTTTCTCCACTACTGGCTGGAAACCCGATACTACAGCGCCGAGGCCCTGCACCTTCCCTTGCTGGTGCTGGCCTGCAATGACGAAGAACCGCTGCAGGGCGAGGTTGAAACGCTGCGTCGACTGGCCGCGCAGCAGCCCTGTGGCAGTGATATCGCCCTGACCGGATTCAGCCTCGAAGAGACCCGCCAGTTCTTGGAAAGCCTGCTGGATCAGCAAATCGTGCACGCGGAAACGGTCAAGTTCCTGCACCAGGAAACCGAAGGCAAACCCCTTTACCTGCAAGAGCTGGCGCGCCTGGGCATCGAAGGTGGCGCCTGGCAATGGAAAGGCGGAGTGTGGAGCTTCCGGCCCTCGAGTTCCGGGGGCTCCCTGTCGAGCGGCGTCATGCGCCTGCCCGCCCGATTGCACCAAGCCCTCAAACACCGCCTCGAGGGTTTGGATGCCGATTCGCTAGCCGTGCTGCAGTGGGCGGCCGTGCTGGGGCCCTTGCTGGAGTTTCACCATCTGCAAGCGGTCTGTTCCCTGCCCGACCGGGTCCTCTACGAAATTTGCGCGGGCCTTTCCCAACGTCGATTGCTGTGCGAAACCCAGGACTTTCAAATGGCCAGCCTGGGAACCACCGAAGTGGTGCTGGATTCGATGCCCTGGAGTCTGCGGCGCCAGCGCCATGCCCACGTGGCTGCCTACCTGGAGGGGTTGCCCAGGCCTTCCCAACAGGACATCGGCTACGAGTGGGACATCGGCTATCACTGGAGTCAGGCTGGCGAACCCGAGAAGTCGGGCCGAGCCTTCCTGGCCGCCGCCCAACACGCCATTCGCAGTTATGCCTTCGACGAAGCCTGCCGCTGCCTGGACCAGATCGAACAGATGGCCCCTCAGACCCATCCTCTCAGTCCAGAAGAATTCCAGGAAATCTGGTCCGATGCCCTGCTGGGAGCGGGCCACCCCCAGCAGGCCGCCCAACGCCTGGAGAAGCTGCTCCAGCAGCCCGACCAGAATCCGCTGAAGCACATTCGACGAATGCGCAAGTTGGGCACCGCCTGTGAGGTAGCCGGCCAACTGGGCCGCTCCTACGAGATTCAACAGAAAGCCCTGCAGCAGCTCTCCCGCCTCAAACCCTCGGGAGCCGAAGAGAACGAGCGCTGGGCCGAAGAAGGCAACCGCATTTGTGAACAACAATCCCGGGTGCTGTTTTTGCTGCGCCCCCCCGGCTGGCTACAAGACTTTGTTCAACTGTTGCGAGCCCAGGCCCGGGTGGCTCTGAAGAGCAGCAACAAGAAGTCCGGGCAAGGCGGCCAGGAAACCTGGGCTCAGGCTTTTCTTTACGGCGGCTTCCTCTCGCTGCGTCGGCTCAACTGGTCGGGAGGCGCACGACTGTCGATTCGGGGAGCCCTGGAACGACTGGACCGCCTGCCTGATTCGGCCTCCAAGGGTCAGATGCTGGGCGATACCGGCTACCTGCTGCACCTGTCTGGCTCTACCCACAAAGCCCGGCGAGTGCTGGAGCAAGGGCGCGACGTGCTGTTGCGGTTGGGCGCCGTCAACGGCCTGGCTCGGGCCTACCTGCAGCTCAACGCCGTTTCTTTCTTCGAGGGGCGTATCGGTCACTCGCTGCACTACGGCCAGCTGGCCCTGCAACACGCCTGTCGGGTGAACAATCGCTTCGAAGAGGCCATCGCCCTGGCCACCTGTGCGCGCGCCGCCGCATTGCTGGGCGATCTGGGCAGTGCCGAGCAACACCTACAGGCCGTCGAGCCCCTGCGCCAACTGTTCCGCACCAGCTATCTGGACCTGGTGGTGCAGCTGGCCATCCATTACTACTACTGGGGCAGCGCCCGCTGGAGCGATCTGGCCAGCCACAGCCAGCGTTACTACGAGCAGTGCAAACGCGACAAGGAACTGCCCTACCATAGCCTGCACTTCGGCCTCATGGGCCTGGAGGCCCGGTTGGAAATGGACCGGGCCGAGGGCAAGTTGTCAGCAAACACCGAAAAACTGCTGGCGGAACTGGCCGCAGCCAGCCGCGGACAGAAACTGTTCCGCCCCATCTTCAAGCGACTCGAGGCACTGAGCTGGAAGCTCAGAGGCAAACCGGCCAAAGCCTTCGACATCCTGGGCGAGTGCTGCCGCCGGGCCGAGGCCGCCGATATTCCCTTTGAATGCTATCGATGCCACAGCTGGCTGGCCGAGTGGCTGGCGGACGATGGCCTGGGAGAGCATCACCGCATCGAGGCCGAAAAGGCCTATCGGGCCTATCGAGCCGCTCCCGACTCGAGCACCTGAGTCGCCTGAATGCCGCGAGCCAGGCGCAGCGCCAGGCCGCGAGCCCCCTCGCCCACTTCTTGGGGAGGGCCCACACAGCCCGGACAGCCGTCCTCGCAAGCACAACCCTCGAGCATCTGACAGGCGTGCTCGAGCACGTCGGGGAAAAGGTCGAACAGCTGACTGGCCAGTCCCATGCCTCCAGGAATGCTGTCATACAGGTACAGGGTGGGATCAAATCGGGGCATCAATTCGATGGTCTCCGAGGGTGGAAGCGCCTGGCTGAGGCTGCCCACCCTCAGCCAGTTTTCGCTGTCGGTATCGCTTTCCATCGGTTTTTCCACCTGAAACTGATAGCGACCCTGCGAGGAAGCCTCGCTGCGCAAGAACCAGCGCCCCGAGCGCTCGCCCACGCTGCGGTCGAGGTCGCGGCTGTCACACATCAGGTAAAGCGGAGCCAGGTGATGCAGACAGTGGGCCAGACCCACCACCGCGTCGAGCATCTCGGCCCGACTCAGCAGCAGTTCTTGCATGAGCTCCTCGCGCACGGTCAGCCAGAAGGAAGTGGTGTGCATCTCGTGATCGGGCAGGTGAACCTGGCCATAGCCAACGTTCTCTCGGGTGTAAAACTTGATCTTCTTGAAGCCTGAAACGCGCCAACTGACGTGAACTTCTCCGTGTTCTTGCACCACCTTTTGCAGTCCGAGGCGCTGAAAACTGTCGAGCACCTTAACCGAAGTCGAGGTGATGGCGTCGGTGTAGTAGTCCACTTCCACCGCCCGCACGTAGGCCCGGCGCTGGGCATAATCGAGGCGTTTGACATTGTAGGTTCGAGCCTCACACAGATAAATGGCATCCTCATAGACGGTGGAACGAGCAGAATTCCAATCGACCTCGGCGATCACGCGGTTATCGGCGTCGAGGTCCATAATGACGAAGTTCTCGGGTCCGGCGTTGCGCAAGCTGATATGGTCGGCCGGGTACACCTCTTGAGCCCAGTGAAACTCATCGCCAGAACGGTGCAACACCTGCTTTTCGCAGAGGCTTTCGACAATATCGTCGACCTGGGCGCTTCCCAGCTGCTCGCCCTGTTGCAGCGGCAGTTCGAAGGCGGCGCACTTGAGGTGACTGAGCAAAATGGCCGGGTTGTCGGCATTGATGCGGGCGTGCTCGGGGCTGCTCTCAAAAAAATATTCGGGATGCTGCATCAGAAACTGGTCCAGCGGGTCGCTGCGAGCGATCAGCACCACTACCGAAGCCGAATGGCGGCGTCCAGCCCTGCCAGCCTGCTGCCAGGTGCTGGCCACCGAGCCCGGATAGCCCGCCAGGATGGCCACATCGAGTCCGCCGATATCGATACCCAGTTCCAGAGCATTGGTGCTGATCACGGCCTGGACCGTGCCCTGGCGCAACCCGCTCTCGATCTCGCGACGCACCCCGGGCAAATAGCCCCCTCGATAGCCCCGAATGCGTCCCTCCTCGGCCTCGGTGCGTTCGTAGCGGTCTTTCAAATAGCGCGTCAGCACCTCAACGTTCAGCCGCGAGCCCGTGAACACGATGGTCTTGTGGCCGGCGTCGAGAAACTTGCCGGCCAGGCGGCGGGCAGAACTGACATAGGAGCGACGAATGCCCAGCTCCTGGTTGAGCATGGGCGGATTATAGAACAGGAAGGTTTTCTGCCCCTGGGGCGCCCCGTTGCGTTCGACGCGCTGCACCGGTCGTCCCAGCAGGGCTTCGGCCAGCTGGCCGGGATTGGCGATGGTGGCGCTGCAGCAAATGAAGCGCGGATGGGAGCCATGAAACTCGCAGATGCGCAACAAACGGCGAAACACGTTGGCCAGATGGCTGCCAAATACGCCCCGATAGGTGTGCAACTCGTCCACCACCACGTATTTCAGGTTGGCAAAAAATCGGCTCCACTTGGCGTGATGAGGCAAGACGCCGGTGTGTAACATGTCCGGATTGGTGATCACCACGTGGGCCTTAGAGCGCACCGCCTTGCGCGCGTCCGAGGGGGTGTCGCCGTCGTAGGTAAAGGCTCCCAGGTTCAGTTTGAAGCCCGACTCGAGCCTCTTGCACAGGTCGAGCAACTCGGCCAGCTGATCCTGGGCCAGGGCCTTGGTCGGAAAGAGGTACAAGGCTCGACTCTGGGGGTCTTCCATCACCGATTGCACCACCGGCAGGTTGTAACACAGGGTTTTGCCAGAAGCCGTCGGGGTGGTGATCACCAGATCCTTGCCCTGAGACACCCACTCCAGGGCCTCGCTCTGGTGCGAGTAGAGTTGCTCGATGCCCTTGGCTTCCAGAGCGCTGCGCAGGGGCGCAGCCAGTCCGGCCGGCCAGGGCCCATAGTGGGCGGCTCGAGCCGGAAACACCTCTACCCGCGTAAGCGTGTCTCGCTTGCCCTCAATTTCTAATAACTCGTCCAAGACGCTGGCCAGACTCATACTTGAAACTACCTCAAGAGCGGCCCCGGAACCTTCCCAAAGCGGCAGGGAGCCAATGCTCAGGTGGCAAAGCCTGCAGCAGCAATTCAGTCGAGGAGCTTGGCCTTGTCCTTTTTTAGCTGTGGCTTACAGGTTCGAGTCTGTGACGGGCCCGACAAGGGCCGTACTTTCCCCCTGGACAGTCGTGAGGTCACCATCGGGCGTTCTCGCTCTCCGGGCGATCGGGCTCCGGGCTGGGTGTTGCTCAACGACCCCCGCATCAGCCGCATTCACGCCGACTTGATCTGGAGCGAAGCGGACAAAGGTTACCGACTGGTTCACCGCTCCGACACCAACCCCACCGAAATCAACGGTCATCCCGCCAACGATCAGGTGATTCGGGTGGGCGACATCATCACCGTGGGCGGCAGTCGATTAGACATCCAACAGGCCGACTTTCGCTTCGGCGGCGTCGAGCCGGAGCGCATCGGGCAGATTCACGAGGCGCGGCGCTCGGGCACTCTGCAGGTCAACAACGAATTCGCCTACCGCGATCCCAAGCGCGAGGGAGAAGCTCATGGCAGCACCCAAAAGGCCTCGCGCAAAATTGCGCTGTCCACGCGTCCCAAGCTGTATCTGGAAGTGCTCGGCGGCAGCCAGAAAGGGCAAAAATTGCCGCTGACGGGATTCTCCATCCAGATGGGTGGGCCCCTGAGCGGCGACCCCCCCGAAAGCGGTGCTCCCTGGTGGGATCAGGAAGTTCTGATCGACGACGCTGTTCTCCCCTACCGCTGCCTTTCGTGGCATTGGCGGGAATTGCAGAACGCCTTTGAAGTGGCCCTGATCCGCGAGATCCCGGTGCCCATCACGCTGGAACGGCGAGTGGATGGTACCGAGTGGATCGCCGAACTGCCGGCACAGATGGGAGCCTCGGTGCTGATTCGCCACGGCGACCTCTTCTATGTGGGCAAAACCGCCCTTCAGTTGCTGGGTGACGAGAGCTGATCTACTGGTTCGAGCTCGACCACCCCGAGTGGAACCTGGACGAGCTGTCTGCCCAACTTCCCGACGATGAGCGCCAGCGCTGTGCGCGTCTGATGTTCGATCACCACCGACGCCGTCAAATCGTGGCCTGTGCCATGCTGCGGCAGTTGCTAGCCCGGCACACCGGTCGCGCTTTGGAGCAGCTCAAGTGGCAACTTGGCCCCCAGGGCAAGCCCTCTCTGCCCTGCGGGCCACACTTTAACCTGAGCCATTCCGAAGGCTATGCCGTGCTGGCCCTGGACGAACACAGCGAACTGGGGGTAGACCTCGAGGATACCCGACGTCGGGTGGAGTTTCTGGCGCTGGCAAGGCGCTTTTTTTCAGCGCCGGAAGCCGGGCTGGTCGAGGTCTCGGCCGACCCCCGCCGCCTGTTCTTCCAAATTTGGACGGCCAAAGAGGCCTATATCAAAGCCCTGGGAAGTGGCTTGAGTCACCCCCTCGATCAATTCACCACCTGTTGTCCTGGGCGCGGCTGGGGTTTATACGACCTTTCTGGGCAGCAGCTGGACTGGGAACTGCATCGACTTCCTTCACCCTATGCCGAAGTAGAAGCAGCCCTGGTGCGGCGGGGGCAGGGCCCGCCCAGACTGGAGAGTGTGGAAGTCTTGCCGGGAGGACAGTGGCGTTCTTTCCCTAATTGCCGCACGTGAATTTCAGCCTGGTTATCCCCACCCGCAATCGCGCCGAGGCCCTGGTATTAACCCTCGAACACCTCACTCGCCAGGAGTATCCCATCGACCAGTTCGAAGTGGTGGTCGTCGACGACGGAAGCCAGGATGCCACACCCGAGATACTGGAGCGTTATGCCCAGGTGATGCCCCTGAGAAGTTTTCGCCAACCTCCGAAGGGCACAAGCCGCGCCCGCAACCGCGCCATCCACGAGGCACGGGGCAAATTTGTCGTCTTTATCGATGATGATGTCTTTGCTCCGTCTGATTTTCTGATCCGCCACGCCAACTGGCTCAAGCGCTACCCGGCCGGCCTGATCCGAGGTCCCGTCGTCAACGTCACCGAGCCCATGCTGCCGCCTCTGCCGGCGCTGCGCCAACCCTGGCAACACTTTTCTCAGAACTACCTGTGCACGAGCAATGCCTCGCTGAGCCGCGATACACTGCTGCGGTCGGGCCTGTTTGACCCCGACTTCGGCCGCTGGGAAGACGCCGAACTGGGCATCCGCCTCAAGAAACTGGGAGTGGTCCGACACTTTGACTCGGAAACCTATGTCTATCACTGGAAGCCTCCCGTCGATCCCGCCGGTCGGCTGGAAACGGCGCGCCGCGACGGGGCCGCTGCCGCCCAGCTGTATCAGCGCTATCCCAGCCTGCGGCTGTGGCTGCGCTCGGGATTGCACCTGGGCAACCGGGTCAAGAACCAGCTCCTGCAGGCCCTCGACCCGCTCATGCCGTCATCATTGCGGCAGTGGCGCGAACTGGAGGCAGCCTATCTGCGCTCAGGCTGGCAAGAGCTGAGTAAGGAGGCCCCGTGATCGACATTACCGTGGGCATCTGCAGCCGCAATCGCAAGGATATTCTGCGCCACGTGTTGCTTTCGCTATGCGACCAGACCCTCGAAGGGTCTCGTTATGAAGTGGTGCTGGTCGACGACGGCTCCGAGGACGGCACGGCCCGCATGGTGGAAGAGCTGCGCCAACAGCTTCCCTACGCCCTGAGCTACCTGTGGCAGCCTCACTCGGCCCTGGCCACCGCCCGCAACACCGGCATTCGCGCCGCTCGGGGCCAGGTCATGCTGTACATCGACGACGATGTGCTGGCCGACCCCAGGCTGCTGGAAGAGCACCTGAAGATTCATCGTCAGTACGACCGTTGCGTCTGCAATGGCTGGGTCAACCACATTCCTGAGCCGGTTCGACCGGAAAAGCCCAAATTCACCGCCGCCGATATCTCCACGTCCTTCTTTTGGACCAGCAACGTGTCGGTCAAGCTGGCCCACCTGAAAGAGGCGGGGCTCTTTGACGAAGATTTCAAAGAATATGGATGGGAGGATCAGGAGCTCGGGCTGCGCCTGATGGCCATCGGACTGCGCAAGCGCAACAACTACAAAGCGATCGGCTACCACGTTAAAGGCCCTCCCACCACCCGCAGTTTGCGGGGCGCTCTGGAGTTGGCCCGCGCCAAAGCGCGCACAGCCAGGCTGTACATTCGCAAACACCCGAGGATGCGCTCTCGACTGGCCACCGGTCTACACCCCCCTCGTCTGGCCTGGGCCAACCTTCTCAACCTGGGAGGGCTTTGGGAGCGCTACCTGCGCAGCCAGCTTCCCCAGGATTCCGAGGGGCGACTGCTCTCGCCCCACCAGGCTTACTGCCTGAGAGAATTGGCCACCATCGAGTATTTTCGGCAACTCCAGACCCCCGACGGGGCAGGCTCCAGAAGCTCATCGGAGAAGGACGCCCGATGAAACAGTCGATGGTTTGTTCATTGCTCGGCGAAGACCGCCCCGGCCTGGTCGATGCCATTACCCAGGTGCTGGGAAAGCACGGTGCCAATCTCGAGGACTCACGGATGGCTGTACTCGGCGGCGAGTTCGCCATGATGTTTCTCTGCAGCCTGGATGGGAGCGGTGTAGAGGGGCTCTGTCAGGAGCTTCAGTCGCGTGCCCAGGAGTTGCAGCTGCAGCTGACCTGGAAAGTCACCGCCGCTCGGCGCGCCCAAAGCGGAACGCTTCCGCTGCAGGTGGCGGTGCGCGGCGCCGACCACGAAGGCATCGTGCACAACCTCGTGCACTATCTGGCGGCCCAGGGTGTGTCGGTCGACAATCTGGAATCCCAGCTGGTCAATGCCCCCTATAGCGGCGTGCCGCTTTTCGAGATGCAGATGCGCATCAGTGCGCCAGCTTCGCTCTCGCTTTCGGGGTTAAGGCGTAAATTGCAAGAGGTCGGCGACGACCTGAACGTCGATGTGGAAGTCGAACCGGCTTCGGTTTAATACGAGAGGGATGGGGGCAAGATAGCGCCATGTTTTTGCTGAGCAACCGAACCACCGGCGAACTGATCGGTGAGATCAGTCGAGGCGACTTTACGGTCATCCAGGAAATCCTCGAAGAAGAGTCGGAGAGCGACGTCGACTACTACATCCAGGAAACCGCGCTGGAGCTACTTTCGCAGGCCGGTCTCTCGCCCGACGGCACGCTGCTCTTGACCAAGGCCCTTGGCGACCACGCCGACCTGGAATTCGGCTGGGAACAGCCCCTGCAGAGCAACACCGGCTTTTCCGGAGTCATCACCACCGAAGGCGGCTCCAGACCCGCCCCCGGACTGGTGATCGAAGCCCGCTGGGAGAATGAGCGTTTCTGGACCTTTACCCGCCAGAACGGCACCTTTGAACTGGCCCTACCCGACCAGTCCAGGGAATATCTCGTTCGCATCGTCGCTCTGGGCGACCGCGAAGCCTGGGCAGACCACCTGGAGATTGAGGCCAACGAGCGAACCCGGCTTGGCGAACTCAACCTCGAGGTTCTCGTCGAACAGAACTAAGTCGACCATGGCCCGCTGTCCGCGCTGCGCGCATGAGTTGCGCCCGCTGGTCGTCGAAGGCGAAACCTGCTGGATGTGCCCCGGTTGCGACGGGGTGCTGCTGAAGAAACTCTACCCACTGGTCGAACTACCCGAGGAAGCACTGGTGCAGTCGCCGATCGCGGAGTCGTTGTTCAGTGACCACCCCGAAGTCGATCGCAATCCGCCTGTGGGCTGCCCCATCTGCGGCCAAACGATGCGGCGCTATGTGTATTGCGAAGATAGCGGAGTGATCGTCGACTCGTGTGACCTCGGCCATGGCATCTGGCTCGATGACGGCGAACTGGCGCAAATCTACGATTATCTGCATCGAGTGGAAGCTCTGGATCCGCGAATCGCCGGTTTATCCACAGCCGACAAAGTGACCGCCATCATTCGCGTGCACCCCAGGGGCCCCCACTAGCGACAACGGATGCGCCCGCCCCCAAAGCGGCCTGGCCAGCCCCAGGGGGAATACCAACCCGGCCGAACCCAGCCGGTCGAGTAACCAAAACCAAATCCCAGTCCAAAGCGGGGCGTGGGCTGGCTGGCCTGGCGTCGATTCATCCAATCCTGTTCGGCCAGCGTGCGAATCTGGGCGTCGGCCTCAGCGATTGACTGCTGCACATTTCGAGCCAGTTCCAGGCCCTCGGGTCCCAGATCGGAGAGCCCAACCGACACGCGCATCCGACCGTTGACGAGCTTCAAATGGTCGGAAGACTGACGCGCCAGCTCCCAGTCGACGAGGTCGGGCTCCAGCGCCTGTCGAGTGGACCCCAGGGCCAGCACCAGGCGCCCCATATCTTCCAGAGCCATATCGCGGCCCCAGGTTCCGCCGGTCATGCTCGACTGGAGCCGCCGAGCCTGATCTTCGGCAGCCTGCAGCATCTGGGCCAGAGGATGAGCTTGAGCGGGGAGCAGGCTCATCCAGAACACGACCAGCCCTGCCAAGATCCTCATCGCGACGATTGCCATCGAGGAAGTATTCCCGCGCAGCGGGAAAAGGGCCTTCTGATGCCCAGGCTGCTGCTGTCGCTTACGCTTTTGCTCTGGCTGGGGTGCCTGTCCTTGCCAAAGGCCCAAGCCGGCGAAATCGAAGGACAGGTAACCTTGCGTACCTCCAGCGCGCCCGGGGCCCGAGGAACTCGCCAAAAATCTCGTCCGCGAGCCTACGAAGGACCGCCCCCCGCCTCGCAGCTCGACGATGAAACCACTGGACTGGTGGTGTTTCTGGAACAGCTCACAGGAGGGCCCCAGCGCCTCGGCGTCTATTCGCTCGAGCAAAAGGGCCGTCGCTTCGTTCCTCACGTTCTGCCCATTGTGCAGGGCTCGACGGTGCAATTCATCAATGCCGACAAGGTCTACCACTCGGTGTATTCCGAAGCCGAATGTCGCGCTTTTGACTTTCCCGAGTATCCTCCGGGAGTGTCTCGCAAGGTGAGCTTTCCCCAATGTGGTGTGGTCGAGCTGTTTTGCGCCATTCATCAGGAGATGAACGGCTACGTCTTGGTGTTGCCCAATGGCCATTTCAGCCGGGTCGACTCGCAGCATCGCTATCGGCTTCGAGCCGTTCCGGCCGGCACCCATCTGCTCAAGACCTGGCATCCCCGCTTGCCCGCCCAGAGCCGACGAGTCGAGGTGCCGGCCCAAGGGGCTGTGCGTCTCGATCTCGAGCTCTAAACCCGGATGCACCTGCGGGCGCGCCTGCTGGGACTGGTGGCGCTCAGCCTGAGCCTGGCCCTGACCTGTGCCCTGTGGATGGTCCAGCAGGCAGCCTCTTCCCAGGCCCACCAGCAACTGCAGCAACGAATGGAGACTCAGATCAAAAGTTGGGAGCGGCTACGCACGCTGTATCTCGAGTCGCTGCAGGCGGAAGCCGCGGCTCTGGCCCGCGAACCCGGCCTGGCACGGGTGCTTCGAGCCGGCGATCGAGCCACCCTGGATGACTACCTCAGCTATCGCCTGCAGACTGCTCCGCGCACTCTGCACATCCAGCTGTGGTCGCCGCAGGGAACACTGTTGGGCTGCACCCCGGCCAACCCGGCCTTAGCGGCGGACACGGGGCCATTGCTGGCTCTGGCAGGCCGTGAAGGCCCCCTGGCCGGCTTTGAACTGCAAAACGGGAGTCCCTATCTGGCTGCGGCCGCGGCCGTGGAAAACCAGGGGCGGGGCCTGGTGGCGCTGGTCTGGGTGGGATTGCCACTCGATTCGAGCTTCCTCGACAAATTGGAAGAGGACCTGGGTTGTCGCTTGCGACTCATCGCTCGAACTTCCTCGCCCCCCCCCGTGGAGGCTTCGCTACGCTCGCCTTTGGAAGACGCCGAGGGACGGCTCTGGGGATGGCTCGAGGTGGTCGGCGACCTCAGCCCTCTGCGCCAGTTTCTCAGCCAGTTGCGCGCCCGGTTGTTGGGCCTGGGGTTGGCCGTGGTCGTGGGCGGAGTGCTGCTGGCGCTGCCCTGGATACGTCAAACCGCCCAACCTGTGGAAGAGGGCGAGCGCGCCAGGGCCAATCTGCAGGCGGTGATCAGTGCCAGCCTGGACGGTATTCTGGCGCTCGACAATCAGGGAAGGGTCACGATCGCCAATCCGGCTGCCGCGGTATTGTTGGGCCGCAGCCTGGAGAACTGCGGCGGAGAGCCGCTGCAGAGCCTGCTGCCCGAAGAGGTGTGGGCCCAGCTGATCGCCCAACCTCCGGGGGCTGGACCCCTGGTGCAAAGCTGCACCTGGCAGCGCCCGGAAGGGCAGATCCAGCTGACACGCAATTTTCTTGCCGAAGGCAGCCTGATCACCTTCCGCGACCGCTCTCAGCAGGACCAGGTGCAGCAAGCCTTTCAGCACACGCTGGAACAGCTGGGCAAGTGGCTGGCTGAGCCCCTGGACTCAACGCTGCAGCAGTGGCGCCTCGTGGCCAACTTGCTGGTGTTGTCGGGGGCTCGCCCCAGCGAACAGCCAGCCAGCGACCTCGCCAGCCTGCAGCAGAGCTGGCCCGATAGGCTCGGGCCGCTGGGCCCGACCGAGTGGGAGCTGGCCGAGAGGCCGGAACCCATGAAACTGGCAGCGCCAGCCTGGGTGCTGGAGGTCGTGCTGCTCAACCTGGTAGACAACGCCTACCGCCACGGAGCCCCCCCCGTCCGGGTGAGCACCCGCGTGGAGTTGGGCGGTTGCTGGTTGGAAATCAGCGACGGCGGAGACTGGACCCTGGGGGAATGGCCGCGCCACTACCCCCAGGGGTGCCAGCAACGCGGACCCGGACTGGGCCTGGCTGCGGTGCGTCAGCTGCTCGACGAGATCGAATGTCGTCACAGTCAGACGAAGGGCATCTGGAAGCTGTGGTTTCCAGCGGACTGCCGGCCGTGAGTGTGCTGGCCCACGAACGCCCAAGGATGCGTTTCTTGGGCATTCTGATCGCGCTGATCTGGAGCGGACTGGCCGTGGCCATGACGGTCAGCGACTCGCTGCTGCTCTCCAAACTGGGGGCCAGCTGGGTTCCCATTGCCTTGATGCTGGCCTCGGGGACGACCCTGGGAGGCGCCCTGGCTGTGAACCGCCTGTTGGCCCGCCTGCCTCTGGCGTCGTTACTCCTGTCTGTGCTGTGCCTGGGCCTGGCAGCGGTGGGAGCCGCCGCCGTGCTGCACCTGTCCCAGGTACGCTGGTTGGGGCTGGCGCTGTCTGGCTGGTATTCGGCCTCCTTTACCTTGTTGTCGACGCTGGTCTTTGGGCTGGCCGCCGAGTGTATGGACCCTCACAGTAGCAAGCGTCTGTTTCCAAAGCTGGCGATGGCCGCCACCCTGGGAGAGCTGTTGGGCGGACTGGGCATGGCTCTGGCTGCGGGACGTCCCCTGGTCGGTCTGGGACTTTGGGCGACGGCCTGGAGCCTGGCTGCCCTCTGGCTGCTACACCATCGAGTCCAGCTGCAGCAGTGGCGGGGCGCTCGCCAGCCCGCTGTGGCTCTGAGCTGGGGAGCTCTGGCCCGTTACACCCGTCAACAGCCCATGGCCCGAGCGCTGGTTGGATTGCTGGCCAGCATGGTGCTGTGTCAGGGCCTCAGCCAGCTGGTCATCTCCCAGGTGCTGGCCCGAGAATTGAACTCTCCGGAACGACTCGGATCTTTTCTGGGCTGGCTGGTGGCCGCCTCCAATCTGGCCGAACTGGCCATCGCGGGCTGGCTCACCCCGTATCTGCTGAAAGTCCTGGGGGTGCGACTCACCTCCACTTTGCAGCCTCTTTGCATGGCGCTGTGCTTGCTTTTGCTCGAGTTTGAACGCAGCCTCAGCACCGCCGTTCTGCTCTGGCTCAGCCGCCGCATGTTAGCCGATTCGCTGGGTTCTCCGGTGCGCAATCTGCTGTACAACGCCCTGCCAGGGAGATTGCGCGCCCCCCTTCGCGCTTTCCTCGACGGCTGCGTTGTGGCCCTCTCCCAGTTGTGCATCGGGCTGTCGCTGCGTGCCTTGCAACCCCACCTCAGTCTGGCCAGCCTCTGCCACCTGGGAGTTTTGCTCGGCTGGATCTATTGGGTAGCTTCCTTACTGGCCGCCCGGGCCTACTTTCGCGGCCTGGTGGGCGACCTGCAGCATCTGGGCCTGCAGTTGCACCCGACCCCCGTCCCGTTGCCCCCGCAACAAGCCCAGCACGATCCCCGATTGCGCCGCCAGGCCGTACAGCAACAGGTTCTGGCCTCTACGCCCGAGCAGGCTCTGCCCTATTTGCAGTCCGAGGCGACGGCCACGGTAGAGGCAGCGCTGGAGGTGCTGGGTCGCAGCCGTCAGCACTGGACGCGAGAGTGGCTCGACCACCAACTTCAGATGCGCACGCGGCGGGCGGGCTGGGCCTGGATGGCCCGCCAGGGCTGGCAGGACTCGGACAGCCTGGAACAGCGCTTCCTGAATCTGGCGCTGGAAAAATCGTGGCTGCAGGAGCAACACCTGGCGCTGAGCGTACTGGGTTGGCTGGAAGGTCCGGAGCTCGTCGAGCTGCTGCAGCGCTCGTTAAAAGGGGCTGCGACGCGTCGGGGAACGGCTCTGGAAGTGCTCTCGCAGCTGGGGGGACAGTCCTCCATTCGGACTCTGGTGGCCCTGTTGGAGCCCGCCGATGATGCCACCCGACTGCGTCAGCTGGAAGTCCATCTGGGCAAGCTACCCCCCGACCCGCTGGCCTGGGCCAGCCATCACTCCGACCCCTGGGTGCGCTGGGCCGCCCTGAGAAGGCTGCGCGGCAGTCGCCCTGCCCAACAGCGGCGCATGCAGGAACTGCTGTTGCTGAGTGACTGCCAGCCCTTGCGGGCACTCTCTCTGGAGGCCCTGGAATGGCTCCGGCTGCGCTGCCTGCCTCGGGTGGTAGCGGCGGGCAGCGTGCTGCAGCTGCAGGGGCAGCCAGCCAGGTGCGCCCATCTGCTGCTGGAAGGCCAGTTGGAACCACCCCTGCCTCTGGCGGGCTGGCTGGAGTGCCTGGACGGCGGCTCCTGGAGCAGCGACCTGCGCTGCCTTACGGCCTGTCGGCTGCTGACGTTGACGCCTCAGGACCTGCAGGCTCTGGTGCAGGCCTATCCCGAATGCGCCCAAAGCTTCTTCAGCTGGTTGTGCGCGGAGCTTCGCCTGCGAGAAGCCCGGGCGGCCTGACGGACCGTGCACATTTTTGTTACATGTTTTGAGCCCTGATTCGCTATCCTGAATTCAGTGTTAGCCAGCGTTCACTCTCACCCCCCTCACCGCCACAGCCACCTGCATCGCTGCAGTCATGGGCACGTCCATTGTCAGGGTGCAGGCTCTGAAGCCAGCCCGTCGAGCCAGCCGACCCCAACCACGACGACCCCGGCAGGCAAACCCGGCAACGCTCCCCTGATCGACCCCAAGCCCGAGGAGTTCAACTACAACCCGCAGGATCGACTGATTTGGGAAACCGGCACCACCGTACTGCCCGGCGTGGGCCTGGGTTCACACGGCCCGGCCACCGACAAGGTCATGCTGCACGAGAAGCTGCAGAAGATCGACGGTAAATACGTCTATCCCGACGGAGACTCGCGCCAGAACAGCGCCATGGCCTTCGCCAGCGCCGCCATTACCGTGAATGCTTTTCGCGAGGTCTTTGGTGAGGAAATGAAGTGGGCGTTCCAGTACGACAAGCTGCTGGTGCGAGCTCACGCAGGCAAGGATTTCAATGCCAACTATCGCCGCGAGAGCGGCACGGTCAACTTTTACGAAGAACTCGACCCGGTGCGCAACGCCAAAGTACACTCGGGAGCGTCGAGCGACATTGTGGCCCACGAGGTGGGACACGCCATCCTGGATGCGGTCCGACCGGAGTATTTCAGTTCCTGGGGTCCCGAACCGGCAGCCTTCCACGAGTCGTTCGGCGATATGATGTCGATCCATATGGCCCTGCGCCACGACGGCGTGGTGGCCAGGCTGCTCGAGCAGACCGGCGGCGATTTGCGCAAGCAAAACCTGGTGGCTCAAATGGGTGAAGAACTGGGCACCGGGCTCAACCACGTGGCCGGCAAGGACACCACCGGCGGCAACTATTTGCGCAATGCGATCAACGATTTTCGCTATGACGACCCCTCGAAGATCCCCACGGAAAAGGGGGGTCCCAACGAGCTGGGCTGGGGCAAACACAGTATGTCCCGGCTGTGGACGGGTGCTCACTACGACGTGCTGACGGCGATGGTCCGCGAGCGCATCGACTCGGGTATGGACCCGGCCCAGGCCGTGAAACAAAGCAACGAGGAACTCTTTGGCATGCTCGTCAGCATGCTGCGTGAGTCGCCCCGCGGCAAGTTCACCTTTAAGGATATGGCCATCGCCTTTATCCAGGCCGACAAACTGCACCATCAGGGCAAGCGCTCCGAACTGCTGCAGAAGGTCTTCACCGAGCGCAACATCTTGCCCGCCGACCTGCCCCCCGAGGTGCTGGAGGTGGCCGAGTCGCGCCATCAGCCCAGAACCTCAAAGCCCGCGGGATTGTTTCTGTCGGCCGAAAGTCGGGCCGAGGAAAATCCGGTGACTCAAGTGCAGGTCAAGCTCGGCAACGGGCTGGGGATGTTTGCCGGGGCCACGGTATCGGTGCCGGTGGCCACCGAGGAGGCTCTGCTCAAGAGCGAGCACCTGCAGTCCAGCACCGAGTCCGACATCCAGCGCCTGATCCAGGCCGGGCGCATTCGCTACAATGAGCCCAACTACCAGATGAAGTACCCTCAGGACTACTACAACCCTAAGGGCGATGTCTACGAGGGCGCAGTGGTTTGGGAGGACGGCCAGATGAAAATCGAGCGCCTCCACGTTTCTTGCTAGCACATGCTGTGGGGCGTCGCCCGACCTAGGGTTCGAGCTTAAACAGGTGTAGCCCGTCAACGCCGTTGTAGAGGCACACCACCGAACCGTCGTGGGAGATGCGCACGGTGCTGCGCCAGAGCTGCGAGGCCAGCGGGCGCGGTTTGAAACCGTCGAGGTCGCGGGCCACCCAAAAATCGACTTTCTCGCCCTTGTCATCTTTGGCCACCACTATCGTGTTGCCGTCCTTGGCCAGGCACGGATTCACCAGCAGTTCGCGGCCCGAATGAACGACGTTTTTGGAACCGGTCTGCCCGTTGGCGAGCACCATCTCGTTGCCACTCTCTCGGCGAATCAGGTATACCCCCATCGTGCCCTCGCCCCAGGAGCCGAGGATCTTTTTGCCCTCGTCGATTTTCTCCAGTCCCGAGTCCGGACCCCAATGATAGACCTTCCAGCCCGCTTCTCCCTCGTCGGCGTAGAACAACATGCCTTGAGGGTGCAGAGTGCTCTGAACCTTCAACCTGGACACCTTCTTGGTAATGGGATCCATGTCGGCCACCGGGGTAAAGGCCGCTTTGCCGCTACGAGTAACGTCGATTTCCACCATCTGCTCTGGACCGGTGTAGTCCTGCTCGTCGTAGAAGTAACCGATGGTATAGAGCTTGCCGGCATAGAGAGAAAAAACGTCGGAGTGAATGCGAAAGCCGGGTTGACCGGCCACATGGGTGCACAGGTCCTCGACCTTGCCACTGCTCAGGTCGAGCAGGTGAATGTCCGCACCCCGGCGGCTGCTGAACACGACCTTGTCCAGCCCGGGCGCGAAGTTGGCCTGTTCCAGGCTGGGCACGCTGAGGTCATAGCCCTGGGCGCTCTCAAGCTTGAGGTCGGCGGTCAATTTCAGCAGCCAGAGGCGGTGAAAGACCCCCTTTTTCTTTTGCAAAAACGTGGGTTCGTCGGCGGCCAAAATGGTGCGGCCATCGCCAGCCACGTGGAACACCGAGAAGTTGCGGGTCACCACCCCTTGTTTCTCCAGGTCCTTGAGCGTCACCCTGCCCAGGACGTCGGCGCCCGCCATCTGACCGACCAGGGCCAGAGAGCAGAGCATCAGGGTGAATTTGCGCAAAGTGAACATGGGGAACCTCCCGAAACGTCTTTGTTCTCCTGTTGCTTGCGCCGGGGCTCGTCAAAGCCCTGCCAGCGGGGCCGGCCAAGTTGGTCTTCAGGAGAGACGTGTCAACAAGGCCCGAAAGCCCTCGCCCTCTTTGCCAAAGCGGATCTCCACCCCGGGCTCACCGCCTGGAGGCGGCGCCAGCTCAAAGCGGTCGGCCAGAATTTCGCTGGCCACCCGCGGCTGGTGCGCCGCCATGGCCCGCTGCACCGCCGGGCTCAGCTCCCACACCCAGGCGTGAACTCGGTCGGAAACTTCGAACTGGCTTTGCTTGCGCAGCTCCTGCAGGTGACGAATGCTGTCGCGAGCCACGCCTTCATCGATCAGTTCCGGGGTCAGCTCGGTCGAGAGGGCCACCACCAGGCCACGATCTTCTTGTGCCGAGTAACCGGCCGGAGAAAGGGCCTCGATCAGCAGCTCCTCGGCGCTGAGCAGCAGCTGGCTGCCATCCTCGAGGGTCAGGCATACCTGACCGTCGCGGTGGGCCTGCTCGGCAATCTCACGCGGGTTTGCTGTCTCCAGCGCCTTGCGCAGGGCGGGCAGTTGCTTGCCCAGTTTCTTGCCCAGCAGCGGCAGATTGGGGCGAATCTGATAGTCGAGAAACGACTCGGACGGCCCCAGCAGGCGGATTTCTTTCACGTTGAGTTCGTCGCGAATCTCCTCGGCCAGGTGCTGCAGAGCCTCGCGGTCGCGCGGGCTGGAGCCGCCCAGCATGGCGTAGGCCAGCGGCTGGCGGGTGCGGTGGCCCGAAGCCGTGCGGGCCGAACGCCCTAGCGATACGGCGCGAATGGCCAGCTCCATCTGGTGGAGCAGCTGTTCGTCACGCTGGCCCGCCTGGGGCCAGTCGCACAGATGCACGCTCTCGGGCAGCCCGGGACGGGCCCGGCGCAGGTTCTGAAAAAGATGTTCGGCCAGGAAGGGCGTGAACGGAGCGGTCAGCTGGCTCAAGGTGAGCAAGCACTGATACAGGGTCTGGAACGCGGCCGCATCGCCTTCCCAAAAACGCCGGCGGTTGCGCCGCACATACCAGTTGGAAAGCTGTTCCACGAAATCTTGCAGGGCCCGGGCCGCGCCGGTGGGGTCGTAGTCGTCCAGCGAGCGACCCACTTGCTCGACCAGTGCGCTGAGCGCCGACAGCACCCAGCGGTCCATTTCGTGCACCGCCTGGCTGCCGCCGGCAAAGTCGAGGCCCCCGGCGGCGTTGGCGTTGAGCACGAAGAAGTGATAGGTGTTCCACAGCGTGCCCAGGTAACGACGGCTGGCCTCGCCCACCAGGTCGGAGGAGAAGCGGCGACTGATCTCGGGCGGAGCGCTGGCATACAGATACCAACGCAACGAGTCGGCCCCGTGCTCGGCGATGACTTCCCAGGGATTGACCACGTTGCCGCGGCTCTTGGACATTTTCTCGCCCTGGCCGTCCAACACCAGGCCGTGGCAGATCACGGTTTTGTAGGCGATGCGGTCAAAGAGCATCACCCCCAGCTGGTGCAGGCTGTTGAACCAGCCCCGGGTCTGATCGAGCCCCTCGCAGATGAAGTCGGCTGGAAAGCTCTTCTCAAACAGCTCTTTGTTCTCGAACGGGTAGTGCAGCTGGGCAAAGGGCATCGAGCCCGAGTCGTACCAGCAGTCGATGACGTCGGGCACCCGCTTCATCCGGCCCTGGCACTTGGAACACTGAAGTTCAATCTCGTCGATGGCCGGTCGATGGGGGTCAAATCCCGCTGCGGTGGGATCGAGCGGGGTCAGGCTGCGCTGTGCCAGCTCCTGGTAGCTGCCGATGCAATCTTTGTGGCCGCACTCGCCGTTCTGGCAAATCCAGATCGGCAGCGGGGTTCCCCAGTAGCGGGTTCGCGACAGGGCCCAGTCCACCAGATTGTTGAGCCAGTCGCCGTAGCGGCCCTGCTGGATGTGGGGTGGATGCCAGTCGATTTCCTGATTCTTCTCGATCAGCCGCTCTTTGAGGCGGGTGTTGGCGATGAACCAGCTGTCGGTGGCGTAGTACATCAGCGGGTTGCGACAACGCCAGCAGTGAGGATAGCTGTGAACATAGTCCTGGCGCTTGAACAGCAGCTTTCGCTCTTTGAGGTCGCGAATCACCTCGGGGTCGGCGTCCTTGAACCATGTACCGGCCAGGAACTCGACCTCGGGCAGAAAGTGGCCGCTGGCGTCCACCGAGTGCACCACCGGCATGCCGTGAGCCTTGCCGGCCTGCAGGTCGTCGGCCCCGAAGGCGGGAGCGATGTGCACGATGCCGGTGCCGTCTTCGGCGGTAACAAAGTCGGCGGCGATGACCCGGTGGCCACGCTCAGCCACCTGGAAGAAGTCGTAGGGAGCCCGATAGCGCCATCCCTGCAGTTGCTGGCCGCTCCAGCGGCCCCGCTCCTGGCCCTCGCCCAGCAGCTTGTCCACCAGGCTCTCGGCCACCACCAGCACTTCCCCTTCGTGCTCGCGAGCCACGTACTGGAGGTTGGGATGGACGGCCGCGGCCACGTTGCCGGGCAGCGTCCAGGGAGTGGTGGTCCAGACCAGCAGGCTGGCGTTTTCGCCCAGCGGCGAGTCGATCAACGGGAAGCGCACAAAGATCGAGGGGTCTCGCACCTCTTTGTAGCCCAGGCCCACTTCGTGGCTCGACAGCGGCGTGCCGTCTTTGGCGCAGTAGGGAACCACTTTATAGCCCAGGTAGAGCAACTCTTTGTTCCACAACTCCTTGAGCGACCACCAGCAACTCTCGACGAACTCGTTGCTCATCGTCATGTAAGCCTGGTCGAGGTCGACCCAGTAGCCGATGCGCTCGGTCATCTGGCGCCACAGGCCCTCGTATTCCATGACCGACTCACGGCACTGCTGGTTGAAGGGACCTACCCCATAGTCTTCGATGGCTTTCTTGCCGGAAAAGCCGAGTTTCTTCTCCACTTCGATTTCCACCGGCAGCCCGTGGCAGTCCCAGCCCGCTTTGCGCGGCACCTGGTAGCCTCGCATCGTCTTGTAGCGAGGAAAGAGGTCTTTGTAGGCGCGGGCCTGGACGTGGTGCACGCCCGGCTTGCCGTTGGCCGTAGGCGGACCCTCGTAGAAGACATAGGTGGGTGAGCCCTGACGAAGCTCCAGAGAACGCTGGAAGGTGCTGTGTTGCTTCCAGAACTCGAGAACTTTCTCTTCCAAAGCCGGGTACGACACCCCCGGCTGCACCGCTTCAAACATCGACATACCTTCCTGAACTGAGTACGGGCGGGTTCGCGGGGGTGGGGCGGGCTCCTACCGGAGCAGCCGGCCAGCCCGGGCCATCTCGGAGATCTGGGCCGCCTCGGTGGGCACGTAGACCAGGTTGCCCTGCACATACTCGCATTCGAGCTGTCGACAGAGGCTGAGCTGGGTCTCGTTCTCCACACCCACGGCTACGGGGCGCAGGCGCAGGCTGCGAGCCAGTCCTAAAGCGGCCACGGTTACGTTGAGAGCGGCCGCATTATTGGCTGCGTGGAAGAGGAACTTGCGATCGATCTTCAGCAGGGTGATCAACTCGGCGTGCAGGCGCTCCAGCGAACTGAAGCCCGAACCGAAACGATCCAGGGCCACGCGGATACCCGCCTGGCGCAGCGAGAGCAAGATGGTCTGCACCCGCTGAGGATCGAGCATCTGCACCGACTCGGGAATCTCGACCACGAAGTTGTGGGGCGGCGCGCCGGTGGCCTCCAGAGCTCGCCGGATGGTGTCCACCAGGTCGGCCTGCAGAAACTGGCGGGTCGACAGGTTGACCGTCACAAACATGTCCAGCCCCTGACGGGCCCACTCGTTGAGCTGTTGAGCCGCCTGGGCGATGACCAGCTTGCCGATGGGGTTCATCAGGCCGATCTCGTCGGCTACCTCAAGGAAGTAGTCAGGGGTCAGCACGCCATAGCTGGGGTGAGTCCAGCGCAGCAAGGCCTCGACGCCGGCAATGCGCCCCGTGCTGAGATGGACGATGGGTTGATACAACAGGCTGAAGTGGCGTTGCTCGACGCTCTTGCGCAGTTCGACCTCGAGCACCTGGCGCTGTTCATGGCGTTTTTGCAGCTCTTCGGTGTAGAACTGGGCCTGGTTGCGCCCCAGCTCCTTGGCCCGCTTTACGGCCACCGCAGCGTGCTGCAGCATCTGCTCGGGCTCTTTGGCATCGCTGGGGTACTGGCTCACACCGATACTGGCCGTAATCGTTACCGGCTGCTGTCCGGCCACAATAGGCGGGGCCAGCATCTCCTGAATGCGCTTGAGCACGATGGCGATCGATTCGGGAGACTCGGTTTCGCCGGCCACCTCCGAAAGCAAGATGAGAAACTCGTCGTCCGACTTTCGGCACAGAACATCGGAGGTGCGCACCACCTTTTGCAGACGCTGGGCCACCTGGCGCAGCACTTCGTCGGCAGTGGCATGACCGAGTCCCTCGTTGAGGGCCTGGAAACGGTCGAGATCGATATGAATCAGGGCGCACTTGCGTTGATACCGGTCGACCTGTTTTAACGAGAAATCGAGGTATTGTTTGAGCAGATTGAGATTAGGCAACTGGGTCAGGCTATCCTCGAAGGCCAGCCGCTCGGCCTGCTTGAGCTTCTCGTCTTCACTGGCAGCAGCCGAGGCCGGTGCCGAACGTGCCTGGCGAAGCTCCTCCCGCAGACCTTCCAGTTCCGCCTCGAGTTCGGCGAGGCGGGGCGACAGGTCGAGGGGCGCAGGCTCGGCCAGCCGGGCGGCCAGCGAATCGACTTCCGCCTGCAAGGACTCTGCCCTGTCGCGAAACACCTCGGCAGCTGCGACCCGGGATTGAGCATCCTCGAGTTGCTGTCGAAGGGCTTCGAGTTCCTGATTGTCGACTGCCGCCGGGGGCTCGGGCCGAGGCTGAGACGAGGCCAGCAGCAGCTCTTCCTGTAGCAGCTCGACCTGATGTTCCAGATCTCGGGCTCGTTCTTGACTTTGCTCCAACTGTGAGGAGACTTCGGCCGCGCGGGCCTCCAGGGAGGGCACCTGGTCAACCTGCTCGACCAGATCGTCGAGCTGTTCCTGCAACAACCGGGCCTGGGTCTCGCGCTCTGCCAGCTGCTGGCGCAGACTCTCGAGCTCCTCCGAACCCGCCTGGGCAACTTCCAAAGAGCCGCTTCGAGCGGCCTCAAGCTCTGTGCGCAGGTTATCCCGTTCAGCCTGCAAGAGGTCGATCCGCTCACGGGACTGCTGCCGCTCTAGCTCGAGGGTTTCGAAATCGACCTCGGGGGCAACCGGAACGGTGGCCAGGGCGGCTTCCAGTTCGGCCACGTGTTGGCGCAGGCTTTCCGCTTCCGAGCCCGCCAATCCGGCCTCCAGAGCCTGGTTTTGAGCTTCCTCCA
>CAZYPN010000013.1:107164-134389 GCA_964649085.1 uncultured Burkholderiales bacterium
GCTGCAGGGCCTCGACGTCCACTTCGGGGGCGGGGGGCACGGCGGCCAGCGCGGCTTCGAGCTCGGCCACCTGCAAGCGCAGCGCCTCCGCTTCCGAGCCCGCCAATCCGGCCTCCAGAGCCTGGTTTTGAGCTTCCTCCAGCTCGGCCTTCAGCCGCTCCACCTCCAGCTGCAGGGCCTCGACGTCCACTTCGGGGGCGGGGGGCACGGCGGCCAGCGCGGCCTCGAGCTCGGCCACTCGCTCGCGCAACTCCTGAGCCTCGAGCGACTGAAGTTCGACCTCTGCCACCTGCGATTCCAACTGGCGCTTCAGGTCTTGCTCTCGCTCGTCGGCCTCGTCGAGTTTTCTCAGACACTGATCGCGCTCTTTCTCGACCGTCAACAGATGGGACTGAACATCTTCGAAATCGCGCCGCAGCCCTTCCACGTCGCCGGCCTGCTCGGACAGACTGGCGTGCTGTTGCTGCAGCTTCTTCAGCTCTTGCTGACTGGAGGCCAGCTCGGCCACCAGTCCGCGGGCCCGATCGCCGGCCTCTTCGAGTTGGGACTCGAGTTCGACCACCCGGTTGAGCACTTCTTGAATCTGCTGGCGCTCACTTTCAAACTGGGAACGCTCGTCCTCGAGAGCCTGCTGCAGTTCCAGCACCTGCATCTCGAGATGGTCCACTTGAGAACGAAGCCGGGTATCCTCAGCCTGCGCCGCTTCCAGATCGCGCCTGAGCTGCTCTTCGACTTCGGGGCCGGGCTTGCGGGCCAGCTCGAGCTTGACGGTCAGCAATTCGGCTTCGCGGGCCTCGGCTTTCTCGTGGTGGGTTTCCAGATCGGCTCGGGCCAGGTCGAGCTCCAGCGTCAATTCTTCGTTCTGCAACTCGAGCTCTTCGCAACGTTTTTGGGCCGTGACGGCCTTCTCGGCCTGCTCCTGGGCCTTTTCCAGCTCAGCCTTGGCTTCCAGCCATTTTTCCTCGGTCTCGGCTCGCTCGATCTCCAGGAAATCCAGGCGTTCCTTGGCATCCCGAAGCTGATCGCGCAACTCCTCGAGTTCACCCGGAGTCGGCACCTGAGCGGCGCTTTCCTCCCAGGTTTGCTTCTCCAGGCGAAGTTGCTCGAGTTCGGTGATGGCCTGAAGATGGACCAATTCGAGCTCTTCCATCTCGCTCTCGCGAACGGACCAGCTTTCCTGCTTCTGAATGGCCTGGGCTCTCAGCTCATCGGCTTCGCTCTTCAGCCCTGACTCGCGCCGAAGAGCAGCGTCGATCTCTTGCTCGAGAACCTGTACCTGCTCGCGCAGCGACTCGTTCTCGGTATGCAGACGCTCGCTCTCGCCCCCACCCTGCTGCTGCAGCTCGCGTACCCGACTGCGTTCGGCCTCGAGCTCGCGGCGCACCTCCGCCAGCTCCTCTTCAACCTGATCGACGCTGTCGCGCAGATCTTCCATCGACCGTTCGGTTTCTTGGGCCTGGGTTTCAGCTTCTTCCATGAGGCCTTCGGCCAGGCGCACGCGCTCTTCAGCCCTGTCGGCCCGCTCTTCGGCCTGACGCAACTCACGTTCCAGTTGCTCCAGGCGTTCCTGGGCACGCTGCGCTTCGGCCTGGAGTTCGTGTTCGCGATCGGGGGACAGAGCCGATTGAGACTTGAGCCCCTTCAGCTGGGATTCCAGCTCCTGAACCCGCTCTTCGGCCTCGCGGGCTCGCTCTTCGGCGGCCTCCAGACGCCACTCCAGCGCGAACGAACCGGCGCCGGTCGTCATCGGAGTCAACACCAACAGAGCGGCAGATTGGTCCTGCCAGGTGATGGAGTGGACCTTCTTGTTGAGGTCCAGAGTCCTCATCGGCCCCTCGTCCAGCTCTTCTGGAAAGGGATCGCTAAGAACCTTATCGCGCTTTTTCCGCAGCAAGCGCTCGGCGGCCTGATTTACCCACAGCACCTGACGGGTCTCGGGCTCAACGACCAGCAGTCCCTCACTGCCGAGATGGAGCAACTTCTCGTAGTCACTCTCCTCCTCAACGGCAATCGGGGCCTCACCCTCAGGATTGCTTGGTTCGGGGTCTTTGCGCTTCTTGCGTGCCATGGGGTGCGCGTTTCTTCATCGCCGGTAGGCGCGCCTGCTTGCCGTCGAGAACAGGCTGCGATGAGGTTCGCACAATGCATCGCCTGGACCACCCTGGTCCTCCAGATCGGTGGCGTGGCCGGTGCTACCCCACCCAAGTTTGTCTACTGCACTCTGGGCACCGGCTACCATCCTGAACACTACTGGATCCACGCCCACTATGACTCGGTTCAGCAACCGGCACCCACGCTGGCCTGGCGGCAGCTTCCCAAGGGCCAATGGCAACTTTTCCCCACGCAGTGGCGCAAGCTACAGTTTCATCATCAGCAACGCTGGTTGATCGAGGTTCAACTCCCGCTGCAGTCAGGCTCCCACCACTACCAACTGGAACTGCGTCAGCCCGGCCAGAAACCCTACGGTTTTCGTCTGCGCAGCCTGCCCTCCCAGGGCCAGGTCATGAAGTTCAGCGATGGCGGCGATACCGGAATCGGGCCCGAAGTCGAAACCATCTTTCGCCAGACGGCCCGACTCGATCCCGACTTTTGCGTGATGGGGGGCGACTATGCCTACGAGGGGGGCGATCCTCGCCTGTGGCCCCGTTTCGACCGCTGGCTCGAACTCTGGACACGCAACATGAAGCGTTCAGACGGCAGCCTCATCCCCCAGTTGCCGGTGCTTGGCAACCACGAAGTCGTGGGTCACTTCGATGCCCGGCCAGATGGGGCTCCGTTCTGGGTGCACTACTTCAATCGAGGGCGAACTCAGAGCTACGACTTCCGGATGCTACCGAATGGTCTGGGAATCTGGAACCTGGACAGTGGCCATCTTCAGTCGGTCGGGGGCCCTCAAAAAGACTGGCTCGAGTCTACCCTGCAGGCCAACTCGAAGCTGGATTTCAAACTGGCTACCTACCACGTGCCTCTCTACCCGTCGCATCGGAAGTTCGAGGATCGACGTAGCCGTGTGCTGCGAGAGCATTGGTTGCCGCTTTTTGACCGATTCGGCCTGGAACTGGCCCTGGAACATCACGATCACGCCCACAAGCGCACTCGCCTGCTCAAGGGCGGGCGCGAGCACGCACAGGGGACGCTCTATCTGGGCGACGGTTGCTGGGGACAGCAGCCGCGCAGCGTCGATCGCAAGCGTGCCTATCTGGCCCGGGCAGATAACCGACGCCACTTCTGGTTCCTGGTCAGCCATCCCGGACGCCTCAGAGCCAGCGCCATCGACGCTCACGGACGGGTGTTTGACGAGGTAGATATCCGGCCCAAGAGTCAGGCCCGAGGAGGGGCCATCTCCAGCCAGCAGCAGCCTTCCAGCGCCCAATCGGGCTCGAGATAAGTCACCGGAATGCCCCCCAGAGCGGGGGGTATCCGGCCTTCTTCAAACCAGCGCGAGAAGTGGCCGCCGAGCAAAATGCGCTCGGGCCTTTCCAGACCGCATCGATGGGCCACCAGTGCCTCCAGCACTTGTTGGTGTTGCGAGCTGGCCAGGTCAAGCCCAGACCAGTCGGCGGTTCGCAGCCAGCTCTCGGCGTCTCGCCCCTGCCACTCAAACTCGGCCGCCGAGCCAAAGCGCTGGCGAAACTGCTCGCGGCTCCAGCAGCGACCGTCGGAGTAGTAGGCCTCGCCCAGTCCGCTGCCGCTGACCAGGGCATAGGCCGAGGCACACCGCAGGCGCAAGACTCCGCCTTGCAAAGCGGCCCGGGCATCGCTCTGCAACACGGGGCGATTGGCGATCGGCAGGCCACGGGACAGCCGCTCCACCAGATCGGGAATGGCCGGACCGTAGCGAGCTCGCTCGATGCCCCGACCGTCGGCCGTGGGAGCCCCCGCCCAGGCCAGCGCCAGGCAGTAGGGAGGATTCCAGTCCTGCTGACGAGCGACTTCGCGAATCAACTCCATCGCCTGAGCCACCCGCTCGGGTCCCTGGTCGCTGCGGAAATCGCGCTTGAGAATTCCGTTGAGCAGCCGGGGCATTCCCATAAACTGAACAGGTGCCACCCGAATTCGAGTGGCACCCGCATCCACGGCGATCCAGTGGGCCGAAGCTAGTTCAACTGACTCAGTACCCATTGTCGATTGTGAAAGGCAAACCAGGCTTTGCCGACTTCGTGGGCGCCTCGATAGAGCGGGCATACAACGGCGCTACTTCCCACCTCTCGCGACGGCCCCAAGGTCAAGCGGCCCGCCGGAGAGGAAACAATCGGTTTCATGCGCCCGAAAAAGCGCGTCACACCTTCGATTTGCAGTCGACGCTGCAGCAGCATTCGAAGGTCGGGATGAATGGTCTCCCAGAGAACCATGGGTTGCTCGGTGAGAACGGCACGACAGAACGTATCGAACGTTGTGCGTGGGGTTCTCAAGTCGACGCTCGGATGAAGCCGGAACATCTCGGTGATGTTCTGAGCCAGGGCTGAGGCCATGAAGGGACTCCCATTCCGTCACCCGCGTACCAGCTTGCTGGCCCTGTGTGACAGTTAGCATCCTAGGCCATCCCTTCGGACAAGATATGAACATTTTGTTAACTGGACCCCATTCGCGTTCATATTTCGTTCACAACTTTCGCATCCCGGCAACATGTTCAACAAAGCTCGGGAGCTGCATGAGGCTCTCTCATCCTTGATTTTTCAGTCTTTTTCGTCGTTTCTGGTTCTCCGAAACAGGGCGCGGTTCCCAGGCCCAGATGCTCGTAGACCAGCTGGCGAAGGTACTGACTGACCCCGCCCCCTCGTCCCCGACTTCCGGGCGGTGCCAGATTCTTGATCTGGTCCATCACGTCCGGTTCTAAACGAACTACCGCATAAGGATTTCCCCGACGGGCCATAGCTGCTGCCTCCAGCTGTCGAATTGAACTTTATTCAATTCTGGCCCTCAGCCTCCTGCTCGTCGACCTGGGGATGCGACAAAACGTAGGAGCTCGCCACCTGGTCGCGAACGGGCACGCATGGCTCTTTACGGCGTTTCTCGCCCAGGAACTCCAAGTGTCAAAGAACTCAGCACAGCCCGCTCTCTGGACTCTCACGGCCAATCTCTGGGGGAGCTGCGTTCACGAATGTCCAGGGGTGACATCTTTCTCATTTGGGACAGCGAGAACGATTCCGTCGACGGAAATCTGGCGAACACACTTGCGGGTATTCGCCAGGCAATGGCTCAGCTGGAAAAGGAATGTCCTGGTTTGCAATTTCACTACAGCCCGGCCCAGGGCGACCCGTGGGAACACGTGGCTGGGGAAGTTATCGAAAACCTGATGGTAAGCGAAATCGAAATCTTCAACCAACTCCGAGAGCGGGACTGACAACATTCTTGAAGAACCGTTGGCCCGGACGGAAATGACCCCAGAGGTGGATGAGCGGAATCGCCGCTTTTGGAACGAACTTTGCGGCAGTGGTTTGGCGCGCAACCTGGGCATCCGCGACTTCAACCCCGAAAGCCTGCAAATCTTTGACCGGGCCTACCTGGACTTCTACCCGTACTTGCGCGGCTATCTCGACCCCGACTTGGAGCATCGGCGCACCCTGGAAATCGGCCTGGGGTATGGCACCCTGAGCCAGTTGCTCATCGAAGCCGGGGCCGACTATCACGGGGTCGATCTCTGCCCGGAGCCTGTCCGGGTGGTGCAGCAGAGGTGGCACTGGGCGAGGGGCTCGGCGGCAGAATCGCGGGTGCTGGTCGGCTCGGCCTTACACCTGCCCTTTGCCGACGCCAGCTTCGATTCGCTGTACAGTATCGGCTGCTTTCATCACACGGGCAATCTCCAGCGGGCCGTTCAGGAGTGCCGGCGGGTGTTAGTTCCTGGAGGCAGAGCGGTGGTGATGCTCTATCATCGTCACTCCCTTCGGCAAATGCTCGGTCGAAATACGGCTGGCCACTATGACCGCAATCTGGCCGGAGATGCCGCCCCTCACACCGACTTCGTTTCGCGCCGTGAAGCTCGCGAGTTGTTTCGCGACTTCCGCCAGGTGCGCGTGGACGTCCGCAATATGGATTGCTTGGGGCCAATACCACGCCGCTACTTGCTGGGCAATCTCGACCGCCTGGTCGGGCTCGACCTGTACATCGTGGCCCACGCATGAGTTCCATCCTCTTGTTGGCCGATGACTATCCGGGACACGCCGGCACCGTGCTCGAGCATATCCAGGCTCTGTGCGAGCTGGAGAGGCATCGAGTCGATCGGGTCAATCCTATCGGGGTGCCCCTCAACCCCTTGTTGCGCCTCGACGACTATGACGTGCTGGTGGTGCACTACTCGGTCGTGCTGGTTCAGGACTACTATCTGGGCCCGAGCTGGCGACAGGCGATTCGCCGTTTTGGCGGTCTGAAAATCCAGTTTATCCAGGATGAATATCGTTGGGTCAACCGCATGCGTCGCTGCATCCAGAACCTGGGTATTCAGGTCGTGTTCTCGGTGGCCCCGCCCCGGTCTGCAGCGGAGCTGTACGGGGGTCTGGGCGTCGAGATCCTACCCACCCTCACCGGCTACGTCTCTCCCGCTCTGCTCAGACGCAAGGTGCCCGCCCTGGCCGAACGTCCGGTGGAGGTGGGCTACCGAGGTCGCGATCTCCCTTACTGGTTGGGCGAACTGGCTCAGGAGAAGCGCTGGATCGGCGAGGGCTTCTTGAGACGCGCCCCCGAACACGCCCTCAAGGTCGACATCTCCTGGCACGAGGCCGACCGTATCTACGGTGAGGCCTGGCTCCATTTTCTGGAGTCCTGTCGGGCAACCCTGGCCAGCGAAAGTGGGGCCAGCCTCAGCGACCTCGATGGCGAGGTAGAACTGCGGGTCGTCAGGCACCTGCGTGAGCACCCCGGGGCATCCTTTGCAGACGTGGCCCCTCTGGTCCAGCCCTTTGACCACAACCTTCCGGTGGTGGCCATTTCCCCTCGCGTGCTGGAAGCGGCGGCTCTGCGAACGGCGCTGGTGATGTTTCCTGGCCACTATTCCGGGCTGGTGGAACCCGAGAAGCACTATATTCCACTGCAAAAAGACTTTTCCAACTTCGATCAGGTGGTCGCTCGACTGCGCGACCTGCCGGGTTTGCAAGCCATGGTGGAGCGCACCCACCGGGACCTGATCGCTTCGGGCCGCTACAGCTACACGGTGCTTTCCAGGCAACTGGTCGAAGTGGTCGAGCGTCGTGGCAGTGATTGCCAGCGCCCCAGTCGCTGGCGCCTGTGGCTGGCGCAGGCAGAACGGCGCTTGAGAATGCTCTGGCGGAGGCTGCGGCAAAAGCTCTGACGAAACACCCGCAGTGGCCCTGCTGGTGCTCTATCATTGCAAGCGCGAGTTCCCGCCGCGCTGGTCGCTGCGCGACAACATCTACGTTTTTCCTAACGCCTACTATGTGAACGTGGCCTTTCGGCCAGTGCCCTCCTACCTGCTGCAACCGGGCACGGTGCAGGCCCTCTTGTTTCATCACAGCCTGATGATCGAGCGCATGTTTCCCAACTATTTCCAGCGCCTGCTGGCCCGTCTGGAGCCCCTGCAGGACCTGCCCGTCAGACGGGCGATGATGGTTCAAGATGAGCACCTTTTGATCGACGCGGTCACCGAGTTCATTCGTCGCTGGCGCGTAAACGAGGTCTTCTCGGTAGCCCCCCCGTGCCTCTGGCCGCGACTGTATCCGGACCTACCCCACGAAGCGCAACTGCATTTTCTGCTCACGGGCTACCTCGAAATGGCTCGCCTACCCACGGTCCAGCGCTGGATTCGACATCAACCCCGCGATATCGACGTGGGCTATCGCGCCCGCCCGCCCTCGTTGGAGCAGGGCGAGCACGGCCAGCTCAAGGCCCGCATCGCCTACGAAGCTCAGCATCATGCCCGGGCCCTGGGCTTGCGAAGCGATATCTCGTTGCAGCCCCGCGACACGCTACTCGGAGCGGCCTGGTATCGATTCCTGGCCCGTTGCCGCTACGTTGTGGGCGTGGAAGGTGGGGCCAGCATTCTCGATAGCGACGGAAGTCTGCGTCGGGCCGTACTGGCCGGCCAGGGGCTGCCCCCCGAGCGAAAAGACGATCTGGCCTATTTCGCCCTCTCCCCTCGCCACCTCGAAGCCTGCCTCACCCGCACCGGACAGATTCTCGTGGAAGGAGACTATGGAGGGGTGCTGCGCCCCTGGGAGCACTACTTGCCCGTGAAGCGCGACCTGAGCGACCTGCCCCAGCGCCTGCAACTGGTGGCCGATGAACAGCTGCGTGAGGAGATGACCGAGCGAGCCTATCGCGAGGTGGTTGCAAGTGGAAAATACACCAATGAGCACCTGCGCCAGAGGGTCGAGTCCAGCCTGCAGTTGGGCCAGGCTGCGCCAACCCCGCTGCTGCGATTGGACCACACCCTGGACCGACTCAGCTGGGCCGCACTGGCACTGTATGAGTGGGGCTTTGAGCCGGCTCGACGCAGCCTGAGGGCCGGGCTGGGCAAACTGCTCGGCGAGCAGCGCGCCCGCAAACTGGTGTCCTACTTTCCGTTCACCGGCTGAAGGTGGGTATAGGTTTGCTGGACTCCATGCTGTCGGTAGTAGGCCACCGCCCGAGCCACTCCCTCGGCCAGCGGAACCCGAGCCCTCCAGTCAAAGTCGGCCTCGGTGCGCTGGGGGTCGAGCAAGAGCGTGGGAACGTCGTCCTCGGCCCGGGGACGGACATCGATCGATTCGGGCACTTCAAGGCCCATGGCTCGGTGGGCTTCTTCGAAAAGTTCTCGTATCGAATAGTCGCGCCCCGAAGCTACGTGGTAGAAGCCCGAGCGCCCCCGCCCCTGCAAAGCCTTCTCCAGCACGTCGATCAGGTCGCTGACGAACAAGAAATCGCGCCGAGTATCCATCACAAAGCAGGGCTTCTGTTCCGACAGTCGTTGGTAGAACGTGGGCAACGGGCCGCTCAGGTTGCGAGGACCGTAGACATTGGCCAGGCGAAAGGAAAGAAACTCGACCCCCGACAACGCGATATACTGCTCGCCCGCGGTTTTGCTGATGGCATAACTGCTGGTCGGGGCCAGTGGATGGTCCAGGCCGATGGGCTGCTGGCGAGGCAGACCGTAGCATAGCGATGTCTGCAAATACAGCAGGCGCTTCACGCCGTGTCGGGCAGCGGCCCGGGCCACGTTGGCTGAACCCAGCCCATTGGTCAACACGTCCTCCTCCCAGGCCTGGGGGTCTTTGTACGAGGCGGCCGCATGCACCACGGCCTCAGGCTGGAACTCATCGAACTGTCGATTCACCCAGTCGGCCGAGGCCACACTGCCCTCGCAGACCTGCAGCCGGTCGCAAGGACGGAGGTTGTCCCTGCGACCGGTGCTGAAGTTATCCAGCACGCGCACGTGATGACCCCCTGCCAGCAACCGCTCGCTGAGGTGGGAACCGATAAAGCCAGCCCCCCCGGTGATGAGGATTTTCATACTTCCTGCCTTTCCAACAGACCTCGATAGCGATAGGCCTGATCGTGAAACTCTTGTTGCCACAGCTCGAGACAGAGAAAGCCCCAGAGGCGACGACCAAATTGGGGCTCGTGGTCCAGTCCTCGCAGCACCGCCCGGTTGTCGACCCAGGGGCGAGAAAGGGCACGCGAACTGGTCAGTATGTCACGGGTAAACTCCAGCAAATCGGTCTGCAACCATTCTACCAGCGGGGTCGGGAAGCCCATTTTGTCACTGCGTTGGCGCACCCGAGGCGGCAGCATCCCGCCCAGTTGATGGCGCAGAGCCTGCTTGAGAGGCCCCTGAAACGCAGTGGGCAAGGTGGGGGCCAGCAGATGGTCCAGAAAAGGTACGCGGCTTTCCAGGCCGTGGGCCATGGTCACCCGATCCTCTACGTGCAGCAGGGCGGGTAGCGAGCCCATCAGGTCAAAGTGGGCCACATTGCCTTCAAAGAGGTCGAGGAAGGCCTGTCGCGGGCAATAGTCGCCCAGAAGTTCCCAGCGCACTTCGGGCGTGTTGCGCTCCATCCGATGGATCAGCCGGAAGTAACGTCCGCCCAGGTCGTGATGCCCCCGGGTTTGCCCCATCAGGGCCTCGTAGCCGGGAACGCCCTGCCCCTCGGCCACCTGGTAACGGGCATAGCCGCCGAACAGTTCGTCGGCTCCCTGCCCCCCAAGCACCACCTTGCGGTGGGAAGCGGCCAGACCCGAGACCATATACTGAGAGAAAGCACCGGGCCCGGCCACGGGATAGTCCAGATGATAGATCACGCTGCGCAGATGGTCGACGAGATCCTGGGGCTCGATACTCAGGATATGTAAAGGAAACCCGCATGCCCGGCTGACCTCAAGTGCATAGGCGCTCTCATCGAATCGAGGCCCCAACTCAAAGCGGCCATGAAATCCCAGCAGGGGTCCAGCCCCCAACCGGGCCGCCTGGCAGGCGATCAGGCTGGAGTCCAGCCCGCCCGAGACAAAGATGCCCAGGGGAACGTCGCTGCGCAGACACAGCGCCACCGCATCCTCAAAGCGCTGAGCCAGGTCGGGGGGGGTCTCTCCGGGTCGAGGGGGCTCCCAGTAGCGCCGCTGTTGCACTCGGTCTCGAGACACGGTCAGGGTATGGCCCGGAGGCAATTGTTGAATGCCCTGAAACAGCGTCTTGCCGCCCAGGCAATACTGAAACGCCAGATAGTCCAGCAGCCCCTGCGGGTCGGTCTGCACCGAGGGCAGGAAGGGCAACAAGGCCTTGGCCTCGGAAGCACAATAAAACAGGTCATCGACCACGGCGTAATAGAGGGGTTTGACGCCAAAGCGATCGCGTGCGCAAAAGAGTTCTTGTCGAGACTCGTCCCACAGAGCCAGCGCGAACATACCCCTGAACCGCTCGACGCAGTTGGGCCCCCAGCGGCGGTAGGACAACAAAATGGCCTGAGTGTCTGAACTGGGATGTCCCAGTTCGGGATAGTTATAAACCTCGGCATTGCTGACCACCCAGTTGCCGTCGGTGGCGGGCTGGCCCCCTCGCTCGAGGTCGAGCACCGCCAGGCGGCGGTGTCCCAACCCCACCCCACCGTTGGGATGAACCCAGCTGCCCTCGCCATCCGGTCCCCGGTGGCGCTGCAATTCATTCATCACGGCCAGGCGCCGATCAAGGTCGGGGACGGGTTGCCCCCTGAGGCTCAGGACAGCAGCGATGGAACACATGGCTCGTGCCTCCAGGAGACCATGGGATAGAACACCGATCCAAAGGGATAGCCGTCTCGCAGCACGCTAAAGGGGTACAACAGGTGGTGGTATTCGTAGTACAGGGTGGCTCCCGGCTGATTGGGCAACAACCCCACCGAGAGCAAGTAGTCACCCTCGGCCAACTGCAACGGATCGAGTCGAGCCTCGATCACACCTTTTTCGCCGGCCTGACGACGAAATTCGGCCTGGTGATAGTGGCCGTGGTCGCTGTCCTTGCGGACGTTGGCGGTGCTGAACTGGCAAAGCGACATCAGGTCTGAACGCCGATTGAGAGCCAGCGCCATGCCCAGGGTTTCGACCGGCACCGCTTGTGGACAACGATAGTGAACCCGAACAACCAGGGCGTCCCAGGTGCGCAAGGCCTCGGCCCCACGCCCCTCGCCGTTGAGCAACTCGACGCGCTCGATCTCCACGGGCCCGCGCTTGAAAACCGAGTGAGCGACCTCGCCCCCGTTCCCCAAAGACTGGTGGACGCTATAGTCGTATTCACGTACCACCTCGAGGGCGGAACCACACATGCGGACGGTTCCCCGCTCGAGCCACAGGGCCCGCTGGCACAGTTGAGTGACCAGATAGCTGTTATGAGTCACAAAGAGCACGGTTTTGCCGCTCTGACTGCAGAGTTGTCGAAGCCGGGTGAGACACTTGTTGACGAAGGCAGCGTCGCCGGCCGATAGCGCCTCATCGATAATCAAGATGTCCGGATCGACGGCCAGAGCCGTGGCAAAGGCCAACCGTCCCTGCATCCCGCTGGAGTAGGTTCGCAGAGGGCGGTCGATGACGGATCCAAGTTCGGCGAACTCGACGATTTCGTCGAATTTTCTGGCCACCTCGAAGCGGGAAAGACCCAGGCAGCGTCCCCCCAGCAATACGTTCTCTCGGCCGCTGAAGTCGGGATGAAAGCCCGTGCCCAATTCCAGGATGGAGGATATGCGACCGCCCAGCCACAGGCGTCCCGACGATGGCTGCAAGGTACCCGAGAGGATTCTTAACAGGGTACTTTTGCCGGCACCATTATGGCCCAGAATCCCCATGACTTCTCCGGGCAGCACTTCGAAAGAAATGTCCTTGAGGGCCTCGGTGGCAACGTGCCGGGGCCGGCCGGTCACTTTCTCCAACAGTCGCTGGCGCAGCCCGGAGTAGTGGCGAAAGGTCTTAGAAAGTTGTTCGGCGCGAACCATCACAGCAGGTCGCCAAAACCGGGGCGCAGTCGACGAAAGGTGAGCGTGCCCAGCACCAGAGTGCCCGCGCTGACGAGGGTCAGGCACAACCAGGCCCCTGGGTGAGCCAGGCGACCGGCATAGGCGATGTCCTGGAAGGTCCAGACCAGAGCGCTGAACGGATTGCACTGAACGACAGGGCGCAGGGATGCAGGAACAGACTCGGGAGCATACAGGATGGGCAACAGATAGATACCGGCCGCGATGGCGAGGTTGGTGATTTCTTTGAGTTTGGCCCAATACACACCCAGAGCCGCCAGCAGCAAAGCCATGCCCGCCATCCAGGCAGCCTGCAGGCCGCAGGCCACAGGCAGGAGCAACACGGTCCAGGGGAGCGCCCCTCGGACCAGCAAGGTCGCTGCCAGCAGGAAGCCCAGGCCCACGCCCCAGGCCGGCAACACGACCACTACACTGCGCAGAGCCAGGGCCTCGAGAGGGAAGGCCACCGTTCGAGCCAGGTTGGCGCTTCCGCTCACGGCCTGAGGAGCCCGAGCCAGCACGCCACTCACCGCCACCCATGGAATCAGGCCCGACAGGATATAGAGCGCCTCCGTACCCAGCAGCGAAGAAAAGGCCACGGCCAGCAGGGCGGTGGTGAAGAGAGGGTGGAGCAAAGACCAGGCACTGCCGGCGTGAGTTACCTGAATTTCTCGCATCCCCAGAGTCCACGCCAGTTCTCGGCTTGCCCACCACTGCATAAGGGAGCCAAGTTCTGCCTGGGCCCAAGGTATCCTGTGCTTGCGACCAACCCGTCAGACAATGAAAAACCCCGATTTCTCGGGGTTTTTGTTGGCTGCCCAACCTGGATTCGAACCAGGGAATGGCGGATTCAGAGACCGCTGCCTTACCACTTGGCTATTGGGCACTATGTAAGGATTGTTCACTGGCCAGGTTGGATTCGAACCAACGAATGGCGGTTCCAAAGACCGCTGCCTTGCCACTTGGCTACTGGCCACCAACGACTCGCAAATCCTACTCAATTCGCTCCCTTTGGTCAAGACTCTGAGGCTATCGATTGATGTAGTCTACCAGCATCTTTCGGTAGCCCGTGAACTGAACGTTCAGCAGCACGTCCTCGTCGACGGTGGTCATCTCGAGTTCACCGGTGCGCCCCCGAGCGGCCAGGGCACTGCGTGCCAGGCTGATCACTTCCTCGATCTGCTCGGCATTCTCGCCGGCATCGGCATGAAACTTGATTTGCATATCCATGCGATCGTCCGACAGCAAGTCGCCCTGCCAGGTGAGGTATTCGACGTGAGACAGCACCTGTTGAAGTCGCTCGGCCCCCACCGCCTCCTGCACCGTGAGGAAATCGCGCTTGTTCACCCAGTTGAAAAAGCGCAGCAAACTCTGCTGCCGATTGAGCAACACGCCGTAGGTGTCCTGCTGGCGGTCGAGCTCGCCAAAGGCCACCCCCAGATCAGCATTCTCACCCAGCTGGCGATCGAGAACGCGGCGGGCCGTTTCGAGATTGGCGAAGGAATAAAAGGTGCCATCGACGCGGGCGATGACCGGGGCCTCCTCTCGAGGCTGACCCTCGCGAACGCGAATCACCACGGTTTCGCCGGCCACCTTTTCCGTGGGATAAGGCTTTCCGTCAGGCCCCTGCAGCAAGGTGTTCCAAAACAGCGCCTGCACCCCGCTCCAGCCACCCACCGTTACCATAAAGGAGGCCTTGTCTTTCCCACGGGCGTCGATATGGTCGATACGAACCGCCTGGAAGGGCAAAAAGCCCAGCAGGATGTTCTCCTGGGTGGTGCTCGAGAGAAATCCGGAGATCAGATCCAAAAAGCTGCTGCCCTTGTTCTTGCGCGAGCGCATGGCTTCCCAGGCGGTTTTCAGCAGCGAGCGAAATCCGGCGTCTTCGGCCCTGGCGTGCACGACCCCCAGAGATACGGCCTGAGCATCGAGCAACTGGGTGGGGTCAGGCAGTCGCGGGCCGCGTCCTTCCGCCTGAGCCACGCCCCCCAGCAGGCAACACTGCAGCAGCGCCAGTTGGACCCATATTCGTCGCATGTCAGACTGTAACGGAGCTCAGGCGTTATAGGTTCCGGCCGTTACCTGCCCGCCGGTGCCCGTCCAGTTGGTGTGGAAAAACTGGCCGCGGGGTCGGTCCAGCCGCTCGTAGGTGTGGGCGCCGAAGTAGTCGCGCTGAGCCTGCAACAGGTTGGCCGGCAGTCGTCCGCGCCGAAAGCCGTCGAAGAAGGCCAGCGCCGAAGCCATCGCCGGCACGGCGATACCCATCTCTACGGCCCGGGCCACCACCCGACGCCAACTGGCCTGAGCCGCTTTCATTTCCTCCCGGAAGTAGGGGTCGAGCAGCAGGTTGGTCAGCTCGGGGTTGGTGTCGTAGGCTTCTTTGATTTTCCCTAAGAAGGCCGAACGGATGATGCAGCCCTCGCGCCACATCAGAGCGATGCCTCCGTAGTTGAGCTTCCAGTTCAGTTCTTTCTCGGTAGCTCGGAACATCATGTAACCCTGGGCATAGGACACTACTTTGGAGGCGAAAAGCGCCTGCTCGAGGTCGGCCACAAAGGCGGCGGCATCGCCCCGATAGGGCTCCACCTCGCCTCCCAAAAAGCCGCTGGCCTCCACTCGCTCTTCCTTGCGGGCCGACAACGAACGGGAAAATACGGCCTCGCTGATCAACGTGAGCGGAGTGCCCAGGTCCATCGCCGCCAGCACGGTCCATTTGCCGGTGCCTTTCTGGCCGGCGGCGTCGAGAATTTTGTCCACCAGGGGCAAACCATCCTCATCGCGGAAGGCCAGGATGTCGCCCGTGATTTCCACCAGAAAAGAGCTCAGCTTCCCTTGATTCCAGCGGCGAAACACCTGGCTGATTTCCTCGGCCGACATGCCCAGGCCGTGGCGCATCAGGTCGTAGGACTCGCAAATGAGCTGCATATCTCCATACTCGATGCCGTTGTGAACCATCTTCACGAAGTGCCCGGCACCCCCGGGGCCGACCCAGTCGCAACAGGGGCTACCATCGGGAACCTTGGCCGCAATGGCCTGAAAGATATCCTTGACGTGCGGCCAGGCGGCCTCATCGCCGCCCGGCATAATGGAGGGCCCGCGGCGGGCGCCCTCCTCGCCCCCCGAGACACCAGCCCCCAAAAAGTGAAGGCCCTTTTCCCGCAGCTGCTCCATTCGACGCTGGCTGTCCGGGTAGTGGGAATTGCCTCCGTCGATAATGATATCCCCGGGTTCGAGCAGCGGAACGAGCTGATCGATGACCCCGTCGACGGGGCGACCGGCCTGAACCATGAGCATCAACCGGCGGGGTCGCTTGAGCAACCCCACCAACTCTTCCAATGTGTGGGCTCCGACGACTTTGGTGCCTTTCGCCTCGCGGCCCAGAAACTCATCGACCTTGGCGGTGGTGCGATTGTAGACGGCGACGGTGAAACCGTGATCGTCCATATTCAACACCAGATTCTGACCCATCACGGCCAGTCCAATCACTGCGATATCCGCTACTGCTGCCACCGTTCGTTCCTCCTAAAAGTCCAGGTCGTTGAGAAAGTCCTGCATTTCCCCAAGCGCGTGGTGATCGCCTACTTGTTCCGCAATCTCAATACCGCGCTCGATCCATGATTGAGCCTCGTCCACCCTGGACAGCTCGGCCAGCAAGCGCCCCAGTTGGAAATAGGCCGGCACGTAGCGCGAATCATAGCTCAGGATGGTCTGAAAGTGCTGCAAGGCAACTTCCGGTTGTTGCTGCCACAACTCGAGGCCCAGAGCAAATCGCGAAAAGGTATCCTGGGGCTCAACCTCGAGCAGTTGAGCCAGAATCCGAGCGCGCTCGTCGTTCACGGCGAGCGCACCAGTTCTACGTACATCAGCGAGCCCGAATCGTCGTAAGACTGATAGTGCAACACGTTCTCATCCGGGTCCCACATCAGCATGCAGGGCAGCTTTCCGCTGGGCTCTTTCTCGATCCACTCGTCCTCAGAGGCGGCCACAAAGACCCGAGTTCCATCCAACATGAGGTCCGAACCGCGCCGCTCCACCGAAAACTCCAACGTTCCCTCGGCCGCCTCCCAGCGCCCCTCGGGGCCCCTTGAGTTGTTCTGGCTGCTTACCTCTACCTTCACCTCGGGCACCGGGGGCGCATTGCGGTGTGCCAATTCGAGGATGTGGTGAGTGCGAAACCCGGCCCAGGCGAAAAACGCGCAATAGCTCAGCCCCAGAAACACGGCCTTCATCCCAGGCGAACCCCAGGGGCCAGTTCGCCTTCAGGGGTGATGAGCCGCAGCACCGTGCCGTCTCCAGCCGCCAGGATCATGCCCTCGCTGACGATACCGAAGATTTTCCGGGGTTTCAAATTATCCACGATGCAAATGGTTTTGCCGACCATCTGCTCGGGCTGAAAGTGGGCCCGAATACCGCTGACAATCGTGCGGTCCTGACGCTGACCGTCGTCAACGGTAAGGCGGATCAGCTTGTCTGCCCCCTCGACGGCCACCGCCTGCAGCACCTTCACCGTGATCAGTTTGACTTTGGCGAAGTCGTCATACTCGATGGCCCCAGACGGCTGGGGCTCCGGCTTGGCCGGGGCCTTTTCCGCCCGAGCTGGCGCCTCATTTCCCGTCCGTTCTACCTTTTCGCCGGTCAATGCTTCCTTGCGCACGATAAACTCTTCCTCCAGGTTCTCTAAATCCAGTTTGGGAAACACAATTTGCGGCTTCTGCAGCAGCCCGCCGGTGGGATGCGCTTGCTGGGCCTGGGCAAAGGCCATCTCGCTGGCCCGACCCTCCAGCCCCAGCTGTTGCCAGTAGCGGTCGCAGGCGCCGGGCATCACCGGAGAGAGCAGGATGAGGGCGCTGCGAATGCAGCGGAACAGCAGAGCAAAAGCCTGTTGCAGGCGCGGCGTTTCTTCGGGCTTTTTGGCCATTTCCCAGGGCTTGCTCTCGTCGATGAAGCGGTTGAGGCCGCGCACCAACTCCCAGGCGCTTTCCAGCGCCTCGCGGAAGCGCAGGCCCTCGAGGTGCTGCACCACCTCTTCGCACACCCGAGAACGCAGCTGCTCCAACTCGACAAACTCGCTGCCGGCGTACTCGGGCACCTGGCCTCCCACAAAGCGCCCGCCCATGGTCAGGGCGCGGTGCAGCAGGTTGCCAAAGTCGTTGGCCAGATCGTAGTTGTAGCGCTCGGCCAGGCCGCGCACGGTAAAGTTGCCGTCGTGCCCCAGGGGCACTTCGCGCAACAGGAAATAGCGCACGCCGTCGGCGCCCACCAGGGCCACCGCGTCCTGGGGGTGGAAGACGTTGCCCTTGGACTTGCTCATCTTGGTGCCGTCGAAGTTCCAATAACCGTGCACCAGCACCTGACGGGGGGTGGGCACGCCGGCCGAGTGCAGCATGGCCGGCCAGATGACGGTGTGAAACCAGGGGATGTCTTTGGCCATGATATGCAGGTCGCAGGGCCAGAACGAGGGCGCCTCGGGGTTGTCCAATTGGTAACCGCTGCCCGTCAGGTAGGTGAGCAAGGCGTCGACCCACACGTAAAACACGTGCTGGTTGTCCCAAGGCAATGGAATGCCCCAACTGGTCGAGGAGCGGCTTATGCACAGGTCGCGCAGCCCCTCGCGGATGCGCTGCAGCATTTCGTTGCGACGAAACCCGGGGATGATGGCCTGAGGGTTGGCCTCGTGCCACTGCATGAGCCAGTCCTGGTGGCGACTGAGCCGGAACCAGTAGGCTTCCTCGGTCAGGTACTTGAGATGGGGATGCTCTTCGGGTTTTTCGGGCAGGGCTGACTCGTCGACAAAACAGTTGTCGGTGGTGTGATACCAGCCCGAATACTCGGCCTTGTAAATGTCTCCGTTGTCGAAAATGCGTTGAAAAAAGCTCTGCACTACCTGGCGATGTTCGGGGCTGGAGGTGCGATAGAACTTGTAGTTGTCGATGTCCAGCAGCTTCCAGGCGGCCTCGAAGTGGGGAATGAAGCGACGGCAGAACTCCTCGGGATGCAGGCCTTCGGCGGCGGCCTTGTCGGCGATATTCTGGCTGTGCTCGTCGCTGCCGGTCACCAACAGCGCCTCGTAGCCCAGCTTGCGCTTGCTGCGGGCCAGAGTGTCGGCCAACACGGTGGTATAGGCCGTGCCCATATGGGGCGGGGCGTTGACGTAATAGATCGGGGTGGTCACGTAGAATTTGGGCTTTTCACTCATGGGCGCGCCCTTCGGTCCGTGCGTTCATCCTCCTGGGGCCGGTTGCACGACCATGTGTTCGAAAGGGGTTCCCCGCTGGCATCCGAACCACGAGCAAGTTTAGTGAATTATTTTCAACGAAGGCGGTTCTGGCCATGAAACTACGCATTGGTGTGATTTTCGGGGGACGCTCGGGCGAACACGAAGTTTCGGTGATGTCGGCGCGCTCCATCCTGAAGGGGCTCGACCCGAACAAGTATGAGGCCGTGCCCATCGCCATCAGTCGTAGCGGCCAGTGGGTCGGTCCCGAGGGCGCCCGAGCGGCTCTGGAAGCCGGCCAGGTGGTGGCGCTGGAGCAGCCCGGCCTGGCCGTGCTGCCCGGCCAGGCCCAGCAGGCGCTGGTTCCGGCCTCTCCCGCCTCCCCTCCCCTGCCCTCGCTGGACATCGTGTTTCCGGTGATTCACGGCACCTACGGTGAAGACGGCACTATTCAGGGGTTGCTGGAAATGGCCGGACTTCCTTACGTGGGGGCCGGCGTCTCGGGTTCGGCCGTGGGCATGGACAAAGCCTTGATGAAATCGGTATGGCAGGCCTCGGGCATTCCTCAGGTGCCCTTTCTGGTCTATCTGCGCAAGGCCTGGGAGCAGCGCCCCGAAGCCATCTTGCAGGAAATCGAGGCCAAACTGGCCTTCCCGATGTTCGTCAAACCCGCCAACCTGGGCTCCAGCGTGGGCATCAGCAAAGCCCGCAATGCTCAGGAACTGCGCGAGGCAATGAAACTGGCCGCCGCCTATGACCGCAAGATCGTGGTCGAGCAGGGCATCGAGTCACCCCGCGAGATCGAGCTGGCCGTGTTGGGCAACGACGAGCCCGAAGTGTCGCTGCCCGGGGAAATTCTCCACGGCCGCGAGTGGTATGACTATCGGGGCAAGTATTTCGAAACCGAGGGCCAGAAGACGGTCATTCCGGCCGACCTCAGCGAAGCTCAGATCGCCCAACTGCAGAAGCTGGCCATCGAAGCCTACCAGTCGCTGGACATGAATGGTCTGTCGCGGGTCGATTTCCTGATGGACCGCGAGGGTCGTTTTTTTCTCAACGAGGTCAACACCATGCCGGGCTTCACCCCCATTTCGATGTATGCCCGTTTGTGGGAAGCCACGGGCCTGGCCTACAGCGCGCTGCTGGACAAGCTGATCACTCTGGGCATGGAGCGCTTCCAGGACCGCCAGCGCAACGCCGTCGAGGCCGAGCTGGCGCCCTCGCCCTGAGCGGTGGAGCTGCTCGACCTGCTGCGCGAGGCCCATCGCTATGGGGCTAGCGAAGTACATCTGCAGGTAGGCCAGGGCCCCACCCGGGTCGTGGCCGGTGAGCTGCAGGTGCAACCCGGTCCGCGCCTCACACGCGAAGCCTGGTCCGCCCTTCTTCGGCAGGCCGTTGCCTGGGGGCTCAACCTCGAGCGGGCGGGAGAAGGCAAGCTGGGCGTTCCCGGGGTCGGCCCCTGTCGCAGCTGGCTGCTGCCCGGGCAGTCGTTCAGTCTGCTCTTGCCCCTTCCCGCCAGCGAGCTGAACCTGGAAAAGCTCCATCTGCCCGAAGTTCTGGCCGAGTTGGCCGGGTTGCCCCAGGGGCTGGTGCTGCTGGCCGGCCCGCGCCGCTCCGGGCTGAGCACCACCCTGGCCGCTATGGTGGAAGGGATTCGCAGCGGACCCGGCCGCAGCCTGGCCTGCCTGGGCCCCGACCAGCCCTATGCTGTAATCCCCGCCAGCGGACTGGTGTGGCAAGTGGAGACCGATCCATGGCTGCCACTGGTGGCTCAGGCCCAGAGCTGGTGTGAGGTACTGACCCTGCCCCTGGCGGATGCCCAGACGGCCGAGGCTGCTTTGCAGGCTGCCGAGTCGGGCCTGCTGGTGCTGGCCGAAATGCGCGCCCAGAACGCCCCCAACGCGCTGGACCGCCTGCACGGCTGGCTGCCGCGCAGCTCGCGTCGACTGCTCGAGCAGCTGCGGGGCGTGTACGCCCAGCAGCTCATCCCCCGAGCCGAGGGACGGGTGCCTATCAGCGAGTTCCTGCCCGAGCCGGTGCTGCGCAGCTTTCTGGGGGTTGAACGCAAGCCCTACCCCGAATGCATGGCTCGGGTCAAGGGCGGGTGGAGCTTCGAGGAATCGCTGCGCGACTGGGGATGAGCACCCCGAGGCTACCGCGGAACCTCGGTCAAGCGAAGTTTGGCAAAGCTGGACCGTAAGCCGGTCAAAACGCGCCGCGCAGGGCCAGCTCGGCCTGAAAGTAGCGATGCCAACCGTCCTCGAGGTGCTGCGCGTCGAGGTTGTCGAACGCCAGTTCAATTTCGTCGAGCCCGCGCTCGGCTTCGTTTAACAACTGTTCGGTGCGGCGACGCTCCTCGCCGGGCTCGGCCTGGGTCAGCTGACGCTGGCATTCGCGCAATTGCCAGCGCAAACGGTCGAGCGGGGGTCCCAATTCGGCCAGGTCCAGGCAACCGGCCGCGACCTGGGTCAACGACTGGTAGAGCTGCTGTTGGGTGGGTCCTAGCTCGGCCGGGCCGTCGCTGCCCCCGCGCAGCTCGCGAGCCGGTCGCATCAGGGTCAGTTCACAACTCGGGCAGACCTCGGCCTGTTCATCGTCGCTCCAGCCGCAGGCCAGGCAGCGACGCTGACCGGCCTGACGCCATTGTTCCATGGCGTCCAGGCTCTCGCGTAGTTCCAGCAGCAGTTCGTCGAGGCTGTCGGCCAGGCGAATCAGCGACGAGGCGTGGCCGCGCTCGGCCAGCCGGGCCGCTCCCTGAAGATGCTCGATGAGGTCCTGGTAGGTGGCGTCCTGCAGACTCCACAATTCGAAGAGCCGACCCCGGGTCGAGCCCAGGGCCTGCTCGTTGTGCTGACGAGCTTCCTGGCAGCGGCGAGCAAAGTCTCGGCAGTGCTCGGCCAGCCGCTCCGAGGGGCCCACCAGGGTGCGCAGCCGCGCGGCCAGCTCCCGCAAGGTTTGGGGAGCCGGCACCTCGGCCTCGCACGCCAGGGTTTGGCGAAGCTGCTCGAGGAAACTCATCTCAGAACCCCAGCAGGTCGTTGCCCCGCTGACAGCAGGCGCCGCAGCCCCCACTGCATCCTCCACCGCAGCAACTGCCGCCGCAGCATCCACCGCCCCCGCAGCCTCCGGCTCCGCAGCCGCCCTGCATGCCGCCGCTGAGCAGCTTGAGGATTTGGGCCAGGACCAGTCCGATGGCCATGCCGCCCATCAACTGCTGCATCCCGTTGTTCTGGGGCTGATAGCCGCCCATGGGAAAGCCGCCACCGATTCCGCCACCGATTCCGAATAGTGCCATTGTCTTGATTCTCCTTGGTGTGGTGTTGAATTATGCATACACCGAAGTGACTGGAGCGGCCCTGGAATTGCGTTGCCAGAATGTAAATGCTGTGTTCCCGAGAAATGCCTGACCATGCGTGCAACCTTGCCCCCTGAACAATGGGAAAACTGGGTGTTGCAGGGCTACCCGGAGGAGGTGGTCGGGCTGCTGCTCAGCGACGGCAACCTGCTGCCCTTGGTCAATCGCTCGCGCCGGCCTCGACGCGCCTGGGAAGTCGACGCCAGCGAGTTGCTGCCAGCCCTCCAGCAACTGCGGGCCAGCGGGCTGGACATGGTGAGCTGGGTCCACAGCCACCCCCACGGCCTGCCCCAGCCCAGCCGGCGCGACCCTGAGGGCCTGGTACTGGCCACCGACGGCAAACGGGTGTGGTGGCCATGAGAGTGGTGCTGGCTACGGTCAACGCGCGCTATCACCACTGCTCGTTGGCGCTGCGCTACTTGAAGGCCAATCTGGGCGAATTTGCCGCCGACTGCCAGTTGCTTGAGTTCACCCTCGAGCAGCGCCCGCTGGAGGTGGTTGAGGCCTTGCTGGCAGCCCGCCCCGATCTGGTCGGGCTATCGATCTATATCTGGAACGCCAGCTTCAGCCTGGAAGTCGTGCGCCTGCTCAAGCGGCTGCGCCCCGACCTGCCGTTGGTGCTGGGAGGGCCCGAGGTCAGCTATGAGTGGGACCAGCAAGAGCTGGTGAACCTGGCCGATTACCTCATCACCCACGAAGGCGAGCGAGCCCTTTTGCAGCTGTGCCGCGACCTGGCCGCGGGAAACCGCGACCTGCCCCGGGTCATCGCCGGGGGGCAGCCTCGGCTCGACGACCTGGTGCTGCCCTACGACCTGTATAGCGACGTCGACCTGGCCCAGCGCACCCTGTATGTGGAAGCCTCGCGCGGCTGCCCATTTCGCTGCGAGTTTTGCCTGTCGTCGCTCGACACCGGAGTGCGTTACTTTCCCCAGGAGCGGCTGCTGGCCGCCTTGCAAAAACTGCTCGACCGGGGAGCGCGCCACTTTAAGTTCATCGACCGCACCTTCAATCTGCGGCTGGAGGTCAGCTCGGCCCTGCTCGACTTTTTCTGGGAGCGCTACAAGCCCGACATGTTCTTGCACTTTGAGATGGTGCCCGACCGCTTTCCCGCCGAGTTGCGCGAGCGGGTGGCGCGCTTTCCGGCCGGGGCCGTCCAGTTCGAAATCGGCATCCAAACTTTCCAGCCCGAGGTGCAGCAGCGCATTTCCCGGCGCCAGAAGCTGGAGGCCCTGGAGGACAACCTGCGGTTTTTGCGCGAGCAAACCGGGGTGCACATCCACGCCGACCTGATTGTGGGGCTGCCGGGGGAAACCGTCGAGCAGTTTGCCCGGGGCTTCGATCGCTTGGTGGCGCTGGGGCCCCAGGAAATCCAGGTGGGCATTCTCAAGCGCCTGCGCGGCACGCCGATCTTGCGACATGACCAGGAATTCGCCATGCTCTACAGCCCCTCGCCGCCCTATGAGATTCTGCAGAATTCGGTCATCGACTTCGAGCAGATGATGCGCCTCAAGCGCTTTGCCCGCATGTGGGACGTGACCGCCAATCGCGGACGCTTTCCTCACCTGCTGCGTCGACTGTTGGGAGCCAGCCCTTTTGAGAACTTCATGGCCTTCAGCCTGCAGGCCGTGGCCGATCTGGGGGGCACGCGCGAGATGGCCGCCGACCGGGTGGCTCGCTGCCTGGTGGAATTTCTAGTGCAGCAAGGGCAGCCGTTGCCAGGGGTGGTGGCCGACGCCCTGGCCGACTATGGGCCACAGGGCCGCATTCCGGGCTTTCTCAGCCAGTTGCCCGGGGCCGATCCCGAATGGTTTCGCCGGGCCCTGCCCCGGCGCGAGAAGTCGCGGGCCTTACCCGCCCGTCAGGCCCGTCACCTGGAGGCGCAGCCAGTCGAGGGCCTGCTCACGGGAGTGGATTAGCCCCTCGTCGCGCTGCTCTTCCACCCGGCGAATCCACTGGCCCACCTCAGGTCCCGCGGGCACCCCCAGGGCCAGCACGTCGCGGCCTAACAACAGCGGCTGCTCGGCCAGCTGCTGAACCGGATGCTGCTGCATCAAGGCCCCCAGCACCCGGGCCGGGACAAACTCCTCGATTTCCATTCCGCGGCCGCGTTTGTCGGCCTCGCACACCAGAATGAACAGCTTCCAGCCCATGGGCTGCACGTCGCGCACCAATCGGCGCAAAGCATTGACCCGCTGGCTGGGCGACAACTTGCCGTCGAGGATGTCACGGGTCAGCAACGAGGGGCGCATGTGCTCGGCAACGCACACCAGCACCGCTTGTTCGACGTCCTGGTGAAAGTGACGTCGCTCCAGCCAGGCCCGAGCCGGCTCGACGCCGGCGCCCTCGTGGCCGTGGGCCGTGACCCGCGAGCCTTCGCGCCGGGTGGTGGCGGGCTTGCCCAGGTCGTGCAGCATGGCGGCTAGCATGAGCCTCAGGTGCTCGTCTTCGCTGAGGCCCTCGCGTCGGGCCAGAGCGGCCGCCTGGTCGACCACCAGCCGGGTATGGGTCCAGACGTCGCCCTCGGGGTGATGCTGCGGATCCTGGGGGCAGCCCACCAGCGCCTCGAGCTCGGGTTCGAACCGCGCCAGCACACCCCAGCGGCGCAGCCACTCCAGTCCGTCGCCCGGATGCTCGGCTAATCGCAGCAGCTTCTCCCACTCTCGGGTGACCCGCTCGGCGGCCACTCGCTGCAGCCCCTCCAGAGCAACCGGCAGGGCGGCCTCGAATTCGGCGTCGGGGCTCCAGCCGAAGCGGGCGCAAAACTGGGCCGCTCGCCAGATGCGCAGTGGGTCGTCGCTCAGGCTGGTCGGGCTGGCCAGCCGCAGCAGCCGGCCTTGAATATCCTGAACTCCCTGCAGCGGGTCGAGCAACTCCTGGCGGCGCGGGTCCCAGGCCAGGGTGTTGCAGCGAAAGTCGCGCCGCTGGCACAGCCGGGCCCAGTGGCTATGCCAATCGCGCGGCACCTTCTCGGCCTCGAGGCTGAGCTCGACCCAGCCCAGCTCGGGCAGTTCGACCAGCCACAGGTCGTAGCTTTTACCCACTCGGCGAATGGGCCAGGGAACCCGGCTCTCAAAGTCTTCGCCCCCCAGACCCAGCACCTCCAGATCGAGGTCCTGGCTGGCCCGGCCCAACTGGGCATCGCGCACGGCCCCGCCCACCAGCAGAGGGTGGGCCCGGGGAAACTCGGCCTCCAGCCAGTCCAAAAACGGTGCCAAGCGGGCGGCCTGCTGGCGGAGCAACGCAGACATGGGTCAACTCGCCAGTTCGGCCAACTCGGCCCAGCGCTCCACGTCGCGCTCGAGTTGCATTTGCAGTTGCTCCAGCTCGGCGTGAGCCTTCTGCACGGCCGAGGCGTTGGTGGCCTGTTCGACCAGCACCTTTTCCAGTTCGGCCTGGCGCTGCTCGCCCGCAGCGATGCGCCCCTCGAGCTCTTCCAGCTCGCGCTTTTCCTTGAAGCTCAACTTGCGGGCCTTGACGGGCGCCGGGTCGGCCACAGCCACCGGAGCCCGGGGCGCTGCGGGCGGGGGCGCGGGCGGGGCGACCGGTTCCGGGGGTTGATAGTCACTGTAACCCCCCATCACCCGACGCGGGTTGCGGCGGCCTTCGAAAGCCAGCAACTGATCGACGCAGCGGTCGAGAAAATAGCGGTCGTGGCTCGACACCACCAGGGTGCCGCTGAATCCGTCCAGATAGTCTTCCAGGCAGGAAAGGGTGGGAATGTCCAGATCGTTGGAGGGTTCGTCCAGGAACAGCACGTTGGGGTTGCCCATCAGGACCCGCAACAGGTGCAGCCGGCGCCGTTCGCCCCCCGACAGCTTGCCGACCAGAGTGTGCTGCAGCCGGCCGCTGAAAAGGAAGCGCTCGCACATCTGGGCGGCCGTGATCACCTCGCCGGTAGACAGGGGAATGCTCTCGGCCACCTCGCGCACGCTGTCGATCACCTTCAACTGGGGGTCGAGTTCGCGATTCTCCTGGTCGAAGTAACCCAGCTTGACGGTGCTGCCCCAGTCGATCTCACCCCGGTCGGGGGTCAGCCTGCCGGCCAGCAGCTCGAGCAGGGTGGTTTTGCCGCTGCCATTGGGGCCGATGATGCCCAACCGGTCCTGGGGTTCCAGCACCATGTCAAATTTATCCAAGATGCTGCGCTCGCCGAAGGCCTTGCTGAGGCCCTGCACCTGCAGCACCTTGCGGCCCAACCGCTGACCGGCCAGCTGGATTTCCAACCTGGCCTCGACCTGCCCCGACTCGGGGCGCAGGGCCTCGGCCCGCTCGATGCGGGCCTTCTGCTTGGTGGCACGGGCGCGCGGGCCGCGCCGCAGCCACTCTAACTCGCGTCGCCACAGGTTGGCACGTTTGGCGGCGCTGGCCAGGGCCTGCTCTTTCTCTTCGCTTTTTCGTTCCAGATACTGGGCATAGTTGCCCTGATACTGCTGCACCCGCCCCGAATCGATTTCCAGGGTGCGATTGGTGATGCGATCCAGGAAGTAACGATCGTGAGTGACCATCACCACAGCTCCGGCATAGCTTCGAAGATAGCCCTCGAGCCAGTCGATCGAGGCCGTGTCGAGATGGTTGGTGGGCTCGTCTAGCAGCAGCACGTCGGGCTGGCGGGTGAGCACCTGGGCCAGCGCCACCCGGCGACGCTGCCCTCCCGACAGGGAGTGCACGGGCTGCTCCAACTGATGCAGCCCCAGCTGGCGCAGCGCCATGTCGGCTCGCACCTGCAACTGAAAGAATCCGGCGTGCTCCAGTCGACCCTGCAGCTCCGACAGTTCGCGCAGCAAAGCTGGCGTGGCGTCGCTCGCGAGCACCTTGCAGACCTCCTGATAGCGCCCCCACAGCTGCAATAACTCGGCCTGACCCTGATAGACCGCCTCGGACACCGTCCACTCGCCGCCGCCCTCAGGCTCTTGAGCCAGATAGCCGGTGTGGTACCCCTCGGCTAACCAACGCGTGCCCGCGTCGGCCTCGAGCAGCCCGCCCATGATTTTCAACAGGCTGCTTTTGCCGCAGCCATTGACCCCGATCACTCCCCAGCGCTCGCCGGGCTGCAGCACAAGGTCGACCTGTTCAAACAACAACTGGCCCTGAATCGACTTGGCGATTCCCTGTAAACGCAACATGGGCGGGGCTTTGGCGCCCGACCCGTTTTCCCCTGGAGAAAGCTCCGCGCCACTTTGGTGAGGATGTCGTGTCTGGGGGGCGGACACGACAATTCGGATGAGGGGCTGAGGCGGGGAGGACGATGGGAT
>CAZYPN010000014.1:0-101514 GCA_964649085.1 uncultured Burkholderiales bacterium
TGGCCCCCTCGGCCAGGCGCTCCCTCACCCGCACCACCTGGTCGGGGGCCAGGGCTCGCTTGCGTCCCCGATACACCCCGCGCTGCCGGGCCGAGGCGATGCCCTCGCGCTGGCGCTCCAGGATCAGCGACCGCTCGAACTCGGCCACCGCCCCCAACAGCGACAGCATCAAGCGCGACATGGGGTTGGCCTCGGCGCCGGCCTCAAAGCACAGGTTCTCGCGCACAAAGCGCACCTCCACCCCCTTGCGGTTCAGCCCCTCCACCACGGCCAGCAGATCGGCCAGGTTGCGAGCCAGCCGGTCCATCGAGTGGACGAACAGCACGTCGCCGCGCCGCAGATAGCGCTCGGCCTCTTCCCAGGCCGGTCGCTTCAGGTCCTTACCGCTGGCCCGATCCTCGAAGAGCTCGTCCAACGCTAGCCCCTCCAGCTGCCGATCGCTGCGCTGCTCCCAGCTGCTCACCCGGCGGTATCCCACTCGCTGACCCATCGTGCCTCCCGTGTCCAAATAGACTCTTGGACCCTGTTGGACACCTGTCAGAAAACCCATGCCACCCACCCCAGATGGACACAAAAACCGCCTCGGCCGGGTGTCCAGTTGGGGTATACCCTACATGGACACACCCAAGAAGTCGGCGGCCCTGCCACCAAGGCCAAGAAAGCTTTCGCATCGGTTTGAGGTTGTGGCGTTCAAATCGCCACAATGAGGCACCAAAACGCCACATTCGAGGCTGTCGGGGCGGGTTGTGGCGTTCAAATCGCCACAATGAGGCTCCAAAACGCCACATTCGGCCGGGTGACCAGGACAACTCCCACCGGGCCCGCGCCGCGTAGGGCAGGGCCCCAACGCCCTCGACCGACTGCTCGCCTCCATGGTCGTTGCCCCCAAGGCCGCTAACTCCCAGGTTGACCGGCTGGGTCGACTCACTTCGAGCAGCGACTTGCTGGACCGCGGGGCATTCGCCGACGCTCTGCCGTCAGGTGAACATCCTGACCGGGACAGCTGCTTCTCGCGATAGCCACGACACGCGCCTTGCCTTTTGCCCGGGGGTCGCTAACTCGCTGATGAAAGGGGCGATGAGTTGGTAGCGCCAGGCCGCCTCCAGAGGCAACTGCTCCTGCCTCAACTCTCGAAACCAGCGTAGGGCCGATCGAGGGTCTGGACCCGTGACCTCAAGGGGCAGCCCCGGCTTACCCTGGGCGGCAACTGCCTTGACCACTGTACCAGAACCGCTCGTCCACCTGACGCCGCAGCAGGCGTGGGGTCGACTCCAAGCCGAACTGAAAGGCATTCCGATGGAAAGAATTCAGAGGGTGGTGTCGCGACATTTGCTCGGAAGTTAAGTGCTGAGCCAGGAATTCTTGGACCTGCTCAAGCTTTTGCACGACACACAACAGAGACATCGGGGTAATAAAATCGAGTGTGGCCGGGCAGACGGATTCTTATTTTTGTCTCGGAGTTTAAAGCTCGGCACGGCTGCCCACTCAGACGACCCCACACTGCGGCGAGGAATGGTTCTGGCTCCACGCATGGCGTAAACCACGCCGCCGAGATACTGCTGTTCCACCCGGAGTAGTGTTCACCCACTTCGTGGGGCAGCCCAGGCGAAGCCCACTGCCAGTTTCTCTATTCGCGGGGTTGGCCCAGATGGAAACTTGCCTGTCGCCTTTGGCCCATCAGGACCATGCAGGTCAACATGACCAGCGTGATGGGCAGGCCACCTGGGGACAGTTCTGGAGCGGGAGTGGGGTCATCGATTTGAAAACTCGGACCGATCATTGCGTTCTGGTTGCCGAAGGTGGGTTGGGAGAAAACGGTGGAGGAGCCGTTGTCTACAGTCCCCAGAAAGTTCACGCCGCTTACCGTCGACACGACTCCGCGGAAGGAGGCGTTGACAGTACCCGAGCCAATGGGTTGGGTGCCAATAGTGTAGGTGCCCGCGGCAAAAGAAGTCGAGCCGGTGAGCGCCGAGGTGAAACGGAATCCGTCGATCAGCGGATCACTGCTGCCGGCAGCCACGACTCCCTGCAGAACCATGGTGCCCCCGCTGTCCCAAATGGCAACGTTCTGGGCCTGGGCCATGCCGTCGCCGGCATCATCGAACACACCGAGACTCGTGATGGTTACGTTCTGACTGAGAGAAAAGAGGTAACCCCAGGTAAAGGTGTTGGACGAAAGTATTCCGCCCGAGACGGTCAATGCTGTAACCGGCACGGCAAAGGTGGCACCGCTGAGCAGCAGCACCACTAGACCTTGCAATAGAAAACTTTTCATCAGCGGAGAACTTCCTCCCGGTTTTGGCGGCAGCTTCGCAGAGCTTTGGGAACTCCCTCTTTCTGACCGAGATACCTGGCCACTGGGCACTCATGAGATCTTGCCGACGCGAAAGCTGCGGGTTCTTGCCGAACTGGCCAGCCCGGCCAGCCTCGATCTCAGGGAAAATCGACGCCTTCGTAAACCTCACTCAGCGGAAGTTCCACCCCAATTTCGGCAAGAGACAGGGTGTTTTCGAGTCCCTCCCAAACCTCACGCACAAAGCCTTGATCGCTCCTCCGAAAGCCTACCACCGCAGGTGAGTCCGGCTCAACTAACAGGTAGATGGCCAGTGAGGGAATAGAGAGATAGGCGTCTTTCTTTTCGCCGAAGTCAATTCTCCGGGTCGAATCCGAAAGAACTTCCACAATCACGGTGGGCTCATCTTGAAAGACCTGGTCAGGCGGGTTGGGACGACACACAACAGAGACATCGGGGTAATAAAATCGAGTGTGGCCGGGCAGACGGATTCTTATTTTTGTGTCCGAGTTTAGAGCTCGGCACGGTTGCCCACGCAGACGACTCCATAGTGCGGCGAGGATGTTTGAAGCCACGAGTGTGTGAATATTTCGGGCTCCGCTCGTGGCGTAAACCACGCCGCCGAGATACTCATGTTTGATCGGGGAATCCAACTCGGCATCGAGATACTCTTGCACGGAGACCAGATGAAGTTGATTGGCGACGCTCATTTTTCCATCGTATTCGTCAACCGAACCCGACACAAGTTCTCCGGAAATCGTTAAACCCGCGTGCACGGCTCTCGTGAGGCACTCTGCCGGGTGATGAGCGCAGGCGCTGGCCGCCTACTCCTGCAGAAGCCACTTGCTGATCGCACTGCCGACTTCGATGGGGTCGACCTTCACGGAGTTGGCTTCTTCACGAGCTTCCTTGACGGCCTTGCGCAGCGCGTCGACGCGCTGCAGCAGCAGACGTCGACGAGGATCGGGCAGCGCGCCCGACATGTGCAGCTGCGACCAGTAGCCCACCAGCACGTCGTCGTGCACGATTTCGGCCTGGGCAGGGTGGTGCTCCGTGGCTTCGACCTTCATCAGCACGCGCGGCACCTTCTTGTGGCGGGCCGTGCGCACCGGTTCGGTGATGTTCAGGCCGGTGGCCTGGTCAGAGCGCCAGGCCTTGCTGGGGTCGAGCACGGGCAGTTTGTCCACAAACGTGCGGAAGTCTTCCAACTGTTTTTCCAACCAGATGAGATAGGTCACCGGCGCGTCCTTGACCAGAATCTGGCCTTCCACCACCAGGTCGGCCTTGGCGCGGGTGTTGCCCCAGTCCTTGGTGGCCACCACGTCCAGCAGTTCGCCCCACATGCGAGACCATTGGGCCAGGTTCTCCTGAGCCCGATACTGCACCAGCTTTTGCTCCGAGGGCAGATCCTCGCCGTCTTCCGAGCGCCGTTCGTAGGTCCGCGACATGCCGTTGAACAGATCGGGCTTCTGATTGAGCTTGTGAAGTTCGGCGCCCTCGGAATTGACCCGGGACTTGACCTGCTTTTCCACCGCGATGACCTGGGAGAGTCGTGATTGCTTTGCCATAGCCTGGCGGTTCGCTACTTTCCCCTGGGGATCCCCCCGGGGTCCAGCAGGCCTTCCTGCTTGAGCTTCTTGGCGAAAGCGCGGGCCGTCTCCAGGTTGGGATGCCAGGCATCTCCCGGGGTTTCACCGTGTTCGCCACCGGCCGTGGCCCGTTGCTCCATCAGCGGGGCCAGGTCGAAATGGCGCAGTTGCAATTCCTTCAGCAGCGCCAGCCCCTGTTGGTGATTCCAGCGCTCGGAGCTATCCCAACGCCGGTAAGGTTTGATATAGGGCAGCATCAGCACCGAGAACTGCACCCCGCTGGCCTCCAGGGCGCTGTGCAGGCGTTGGAGCTGAGCTCGGACATCCTCGACGCGCTGGCCCTGGCCTCGCTTCCAGCTCAGTCCCAGCAGCAGCCGATAGAGGTGGCTGTGCGAGAACAGCCAGGCGTTCATCGCCTTGCGTTCCCGATGGGGTATCAGCAGCTGCATATTGCCCTGGGAATCATTGTAGACCAGGGGAGTGGGCAGAAAATCGTTGGGATGAAAGGTCAGGATCACGTGGTCGGGTTGAATTCGGTGGTTGTGGCGCAGATACAACTCTACTTCCTGAGCCGTATTGAAGCCCTCCACCCCGGCATTCCAGTATTCCAGGCTCTCGCCGTAGAGTTCCCGCAGGGCTTTGACGATCTGTCCCCGGTGCGTCACCGAGTCGCCGATAAACAGTACGCGCAACTTTCCCGGCGTCTTCTCACGCGGATACGAGTTGCGCAGGCAGCCGTCGGCGTCGTACTCCGCAGAGTTGAGCCGGGGCAGATAGCCCACCTCGGGGTCGGCGGCAAAGCTGGAAAGGGTGCCGGCCGCGAAATTCATCGTTTCACCCCCCAGGGTGAACTTCGAGGGAAGCGACATCCGCAGGGCCACTTCGGCAAATATCGTCCCCCCCAGCAGCCCCAGAGCCAGCATGGCGAGACGCAGCAGGTTGCGTCGCATCGTGTCTGCCTCTTCCTCCCGGTCGACAGAGCCTCCTCTGGAAGGCTCTTGGCCTTTCCTGGATTTCGTGATAGCCTGCAGCCTGCCGGTTTTCCGGACAATGCATCAGGAAAGGAGTCCCATGAAAAAACTGTTACTCGTCGCAGCCCTGGCCTCGGCCGGCTGGGCAGAAACCGTAGAGTTGCCCAAGGGCGGCTCGATTCCCAAGGGACTGGTTAAGGGCAAGACCAATCTGGTCGAATTTTACGCCGATTGGTGAGGGCCCTGTAAGAAAATGGCCCCCAGTTTGGAGGCCTACGCCAATAACGCTGCCAACAAAACGGCGCTGATCAAGATCAACGTGGATCAGCACCCCGAACTCTCCGAACAGTTTGGAGTCCGCAGCATCCCCGCGTTCTTCCTCTACGATGCCCAGGGCAAACAAACCCTGTCGGGCAGCGAAGCCCGCCAGTGGGTGAGCAAGAACGTCCCCATGAAGTAAGCGATCCTGCCGCCACGCGCCAGGATCCTGGCGCGTGCGGAGGAACAGCCTCCGGGTGAGCGATCCGGTACCCCCTCGTCAGCGGTCCATCTATCTGGCCGGATCGCGAGGCCAGCTGCCCAAAGTTCCCACCCAGGCCCAGGCGCTGGAAGCCGCCGCGGCCCGCAGCATGTCAGCCGCCGCCTACGCCTACGTGGCCGGTTCGGCCGGGCTGGAAAGCACCTGTCAGGCCAACCTCCGTGCCTTTGACCGCTACCTTTTGCGGCCCCGCATGCTGCGCGACGTACGCCAGCGCCAGCTGCAGAGAACCTTCCTGGGCCACACCTACGCCACGCCCCTGCTGACCTGTCCCATCGGCGTGTTGGAGCTGGCCCATCCCCAGGCCGATCGGGCCGTGGCCCGGGCCTGCGCCGCCCTGGGGGTGCCCATGGTGTTTTCCAATCAGGCCTCGGTCTCCATGGAAGAGTGCTCGGCCCTGATGGGCGACAGCCCGCGCTGGTTCCAACTCTACTGGAGCAAGTCCGACGAACTGGTGGCCTCGCTGCTGGCGCGAGCCGAGCGCTGCGGTTGCTCGGCTCTGGTGGTCACCCTCGACACGCCGCTCTTGGGCTATCGTCCTCGCGATCTGGATCTGGGTCACCTGCCCTTCCTGCGCGGGGCGGGCCTGGCCCAGTACCTCAGCGACCCGGTCTTTCAGGCTTATCTCGATGAGCCCCAACCCCAGGCAGAAAAGCCCCGGCTGTCGCTGCATTCGCTCAAGCTGCTCTACGATTTGTGTCGCAACTATCCGGGACCGTTTCTGCACAACTTGCGCTCGGGTCGGCCGATTCGGGCGGTGCGCCAGTTTATCGACATCTACGCGCGAGCCGACCTGACCTGGGAGCGGCTGGCCTGGCTGCGGGGAAAAACCCGCCTGCCCCTGATCCTCAAGGGTGTGCTCACGCCCGAAGACGCCGCTCTGGCTCGCCAGGCCGGGGTCGACGCGGTGTGGGTTTCCAACCACGGGGGGCGCCAGGTCGACGGGGCGGGCTCCAGCCTGCAGGCGCTGGTCGACATCGCCGAAGCCGAACCAGAGATGCCCCTGATTTTCGACAGCGGGGTGCGCTGTGGCGCCGACGCTCTCAAGGCCCTGCGGCTGGGAGCCACGCTGGTGGGCGTCGGGCGCCCCTACGTCTACGGGCTGGCGCTGGCTGGCGAAGCCGGCGTTCGCGAGGTGCTGGAGAACCTTCTGTGCGAGCTGGATTTGCAGATGGCCCTGTGCGGCGCCACCCGTCCCGAAGACGTCGAGCTGCAGCGTTGAGTTTTCTGCTTCAAGGCGGTCGCTACCAGGCCGGAGCCATCCTGGGTCAGGGGGGCAGTTCGCGGGTCTACGCGGGGCAACACCTGGAGCTGCAACGACCGGTGGCGCTCAAGGGGCTGCACTCGCAGGAACCCGCCGAAATCGAGCTCTTTCGCGAAGAAGCCCGCCTGCTGGCGGCCCTCACCCATCCACGCATCGTGTCGGTCTACGACTTTTTTGTGGAAGGCAGCCAGGCCTGGATGGTGCTCGAGCAGGTTGTGGGCCGCACCCTCTATGATCAGGTGCAGCTCGAGCATCCTGTGCCGCTGCAGCGCTGCCTGCAGTGGCTCGACGAGCTGCTGGATTTGCTCGAGTTTCTGCATCATCAGCAGCCCCCGGTGATTCTCAAAGATCTCAAGCCCGAGAACGTCATGGTGCGCCAGGATGGTCACCTGGTATTGCTCGACTTCGGCATCGCCAAACGCCTGACCCCGGTGGGCACGCAGCCTTTGAACAAAGGCATGGGCAGCGAGCACTATGCGCCCCTCGAGCAGTACGGCCAGGGCTCCACCGACCAGCGTTCCGACCTCTACGCGCTGGGCTGCACGTTGTTTTACATGCTGACCGGCCAGCAGCCCACGCCGGCCCATCAACGTCTGCGCCACAGCGAGCCCCTGCGTCCCGAGGCCGGCCGCCCCGAGCTGGATGCGCCCCTGGTCGAGGCCCTGCGCCAGATGACCGCGCTCTTTCCCCAGGACCGCCCACCCCACGTAGCGCGGGTGCGGCAACTGCTGAAGGAGCGTCCCGCCCCGCGGGGCGACTATCTGCTGCGGCCCCCCCAGATGGCCCAGCCCCGCACGGTCATCGACCGGCCTTCCCCGGAAGTACGCCGCCTGGGCGAATGGAAGGCGGCGGTACGCCAGGCATTGTTCAGCGCCGAGGGCGAGCTGTGGGCGCTGACCGACCAGGGGTTGCTCAGCTTCAAACCCGGACGAGCCCCCAGGAGCCTTTGGAAAGGGGAAGCCGTGGCCATGGCCCTCAGCCCCGAAGGCCGGCGCTGGGCCGTGCTCGGCGCCGATGGCCAGTGCATCTACTCGAGGCGCGAGCGCGAAGGACGCCTTCGGCTGGAAGGAGCCGAGGGCGCCCGCTGGCTGGCCTGGGGTCCCGATTCCCAGTGGCTCTGCCTGGCCCAGGCCCAACGGCTGACTTCTCATCAGGGCAGCGACGGCAAACTGCTGCGCACCTTCCCCGCCCAGGGGTGGTGGCAGAGCCTGATGGGCTTTCGCTTTCTCAGTTGCGCCACCCGGGGCCATTTACTGGTGGCCGGGGGTGGCGACGGCAGCCTGTGGTGCTGGGACGTGCTCAGCGGCCGTCGCCTGTGGCAGGCCCACCGCCCCGGCCCGGCCCGCTCGCTGGCCATCGACCCCGAAGGGCGACTGTTGGCCAGCTCCAGCGACAGCTCGGGCCTGGCTTTGTGGGAGTTGGAAAGCGGCCGCAACCTGCAGGAAATCCCCGAACAGGCGGGCTGGCACGGGCTGCACTGGAGCCAGGACGGTCGCACCCTCCTGGGCGGGCTCGAGCGCGAAGTTCGCCTCTGGGACCTGCCCCGGCAGTCGCTGGCACTCACCCTGACCACGCCCGCGGCCCTGCAAGGCTGCACCTTCGCGGCTTCGCAACTGGCCTTCTGGAGCGCCGACTCGCTGCAGCTCTGGGAACGTTAACGAGGGGCGACTCTCCACCATGGACAGGGATATCCGGGGGGAAGCCTGTAGTCTGCTCGGATGCAAGGCGCGGCGACCCTCAAGAACATCCTCCGTCATTCTCGAAATCGGGTTCGTGCACGGCTTCGGGGAGTTGTTCTCTGGCTCAAATTCTGGCGACACCGACTTTATCAATTCTGGCAGCTCGCTCCCAGGTGGCAGTACTTGCAGGCCGATCCGGTTCGCCTGCGCCTGGAGGCCTCGACGGCCTGCCAGCTGCGCTGCCCCACCTGCGCGACCTCACGAGGCCTGGTGCATTCGAGCCTGGGGACCGGATTGCTCTCTTTGGAGAGTTTTCTGCAGTTGCTGAACAAGAATCCTCAAATTCGATCGGTGGAGCTTTCAAACTACGGGGAGGTCTTCTTGAACCCCCAGCTGTGCGAGATTCTGCGCGCGGCCCACGAGCGCAACGTGGAAATCACGATGAGCAATGGAGTCAACCTGAACCGGGCCTCCCTCGAGGCGCTACAAGCTCTGGTCGACTATCAGGTCCGCAGAATAACCGTGGCGCTAGACGGAGTCACGCAGGAAACCTACGCTCGCTATCGCGTCCGGGGCCAGTTGGAGACGGTCATCGGTCACGTCCAGGAATTGAACCGGCTCAAGGCCGAGAAAGGCTCCCGTTTCCCTGTCCTGACCTGGCAGTTCGTTCTTTTCGAGCACAACGCTCACGAGGTCGAGCGCGCCCGGCTTTGGGCGGCCGAGTTGGGCATGGAGTTCTTTCTGAAGCCAGATTGGAAAACGCGCCCGGTGCTGCCCCCCGCGGAAAACGGCCACCCGCGGCTGGAGGTGAAGTATTGCCAGCAGTTGTGGAACGAGCCACAGGTCAATTTCGACGGCCGACTGCTGGGTTGCTGCGTCAACTACTGGGCAGACTTGGGCAGCAACGTTTTTGAGTCCAGCCTGCGGGCCGCCGTCAACGAGCCTCGGATGCGCTACGCTCGGGCCATGCTCTTGGGCCTGGCCCCTCCTCGATCCGATATCGCCTGCACGCGCTGCGGCTATTACCTGTCGATGCTGGAAAGTGGCCAATGGATGACCGTGGAGGAAGCCACCGCGCCTCCGCCGAGTTTCCAGGTTGGCTCGTAGACCAATTCTCGTAACTATTGTCCGCACAAACCCTTAAGAGTCGGGTTACAAGGCGGCCAATCAAGACAGAATTTTTGAGAATTGGTATAGTCATCCAAATCTCGCAGCCGCCACCCTCCCCCCGGTTACCCTGGATCGACATGGGTCAGGGGAGAACCACCGGCACGTCGACGCCTCGAAAATCCTGGTCTAGCGTGAGCAAATCGAGTTTGCTGGTTTTAGCCAGTGCGTAAGCAAAGCAGTCACCCAGGTTGAGGGGAAATTTCATCCGCGCCTCGGCGGCCAGGCGAGCTTGTTCTACATCCGGCGCTACGAATCGGATTCCGCTGTTCAAAATTTGGCACTCGAGCTGGGCAAGGTCGGGGGGGTGTCTGTCACGTAAGCGGATAAGGACTTCGGCTAGATTGACAGTGCTCATCGCCAGCTTTCCGGCATTTGCCGTAAGTTGCGCTTCGGCCCAAGAGGCGGTTGGCTCTGCGAACAGTATTGCGAGCAACAAGGAACTGTCGACGATCACTGGGGCTCCCAAAGTTGATCATTGTTCATCATTTGGGGCTGTGAAGTTCCAAGCCCTTTGCCGCGTAGTCCCGCCCAGTTCATGACGACTGGCTCGGGTAAGCGGGCCAAGCCCTCCTCCACCGCCTGGCGAATCGCCTCGGATTTGGTCCTTATCCCGCGCGCGGCCATATATCTCCTGAGCTTGCTCTCGAACTCGGCGGTCATCTGGATGTTGAGTTGTGACATATCTATATGCATTCCTATATAGAAGCCAATCCTCCTGTCTGGCGGCGCCCTGGCCCGACGCCCACCCTGTAGGCGGAGTCTGTTCTGTCTTTGCGATTCCTCACGTGCCCAGGCGCCCTGGCCACGGATCTCGGTCAGGAGGGGTTAGAAAACGGCCACCGAGGTCGAGCCCCTACATGCGCTTCAAGGGCCTGGTGCGCTAAGTGGACGGGGACACCGTTTCGACCACGAAGTCGTCGCAGTTGAACCATCGCCAAGGTTGCCCCCGGCAAATCGGACTGCCAGCAATTTCGGGAAAGGCAATACCCTGGGGCTCCCCTGAGAAGCACGTAGTGTAAGAATGACATTCTTGCACTACGTGCGCCGGAGAAACCGGCGGGATGGTAGGGGCTGAAATGCCCTTCGCTGAAGGACTGGCCTTCTTATCGCGGCACAAGCAGGCTAGCGGCAAGGGCGCACTCGACCGCGTCCGAAGGCGCGTCCACGCCCGCATGCCCGACCCTGACCCCAGCCCCGTCCGCGGCCGATGGCCAGGCCCTGACCCTCGACGCTGCCGGTGCCACAGCGACGGCGCAGCCGGCCTTGTTCATCGCGATACACCACCATGCCCGTTCCCGACACGCTGCCGTCACCGCGCATCACTCCTCGACCGCGCACGAGGCCCTGTCCGCCCACGGCACCCTGGCCCTGGGTTCCCTGCAGTTCGGCGCTGGCGGTTCCCAGCAGGCTGACCATCAGGGCGAAAGACATCAGAACGGATTTCATCGGTGCGGCTCCTTCTCGGAAGAGGTCGTCCCCTTCACGAGCTCAGCTTAGCGGGGTGGCCTCAGAGGAGACTCAGGGGTCGCTCAAAATCGGCTCATTGGAAATATTGGTTCAGCAGTTGGACGGCCTGCTGATGTCCCCGTGAGGCTGCCTGTCGCAGGCTGTGCACTGCCTGCTCGTTGTTTCGCTGCTTCAATTCTAACTGGCCCCGAAGGCACCAGGATTGGGCATCGTCGGGGTCGAGGGCTACGGCACGCGTGAAGGCCTCCCAGGCCTCACCCTCCTGGCCCAGGATCAGCAGCGTATTCCCCAATACTGCCCAGGCCAGGGCTTGCTCGGGGTCGAGCTCAAGACACCGTCGAAGGGGGGCCAGGGCTTGCTCGAACTGGCCCGCGTCCACGAGGCAGCGGCCCAACCCCAGCCAGCCGCCCGGATGGCCCGGTTCCAGCTGGGAAGCTCGCTCAAAGTACTTGCGAGACTTCTCTCGGCGCCCTTGCTCCCAGGTGGCTTCGCCCAGATAGAGCCAGGCCCGGGCGTGATCGGGGTGAAATTCCAGGCACTGGCGGAAACAGTCGGCGGCCCGCCCGAGGTGTTCCTGGTTGAACAGGCACATGCCGTAGCCCACCCAGAATTCACCCCGTCGCGGAGCCAGCTTCAGAGCCCGCTGGAAACAGCCCGAGGCCTCCTCTAGCTGACCTTTCCCGGCCAGGAACAGCCCCAGATTGTACCAGGCCACGGGGTCTCGTTCATCGCTGCTGGTGGCCCGTCGAAAACAGGCCTCGGAGCGAGCATCTCCCAGCCGGGAAAGGTTCATCCCAAGCTCGCTCCAGGCGTCACTGGAGTCGGCGATGGCCAGAGCCCTGTCACAGGCCGCCTGTGCCTCGGCCGAGCGTCCCAGCCTTCGCAGGCAGCGAGCCCGATTGACCCAGGCCGCAGCCAGATCGGGTTGCAGAGAGATGGCGCGTTCCAACCAGTAGAGTGCCTCTTGCAGCTTGTCGAGGTTGAGCAGGGTGGCGGCGCGGTTGTTACAATCGTGGGCGCTGAGCTGGGGTCCCGTCACCGGCGGGTCCACCGGCCTTCCCGTGGCTTTGGTGTAGAGCTCGGCCAGGCAGGCTCGCACCTGCCGGAAATCCCCGGGGCGTTGCTCCTTGTCCTTGGCCAGGCAGGCCTGAATCAGATCGTCCAACCGACCGCTCAGCGCATGAGGATGGTCGAGCCGGGGCGGCGCCTCCATCATGTGCTGATAAGCCAGGTGATACACCTGGCTTCCCGAGAATGGCCGGCGCCCGCTCAGCAATTCGAACAGCATCACTCCGAACGAGTAAATGTCGGCACGCACATCCACCGTGGCCGTATCGTGCCATTGCTCGGGAGGCATGTAGGCCAGCGTGCCCATGGCCACTCCGCTTTCGGTCAGTCCGGGTGTGGCCGCCTGCGAGGGCCGGGTCTGAAGCTCGGCAAGCCAGCGAGCAAAGTCGGGATCGCGCGCGGGTAAGGCCGACTGCACCACTTTGGCCAAACCGAAGTCGGTGATTTTCAACTGCCAGCCACGGGCATCGATCAGGCAGTTTTGCGGCTTTACGTCGCGGTGGGCGATCAGTCCGCAGGAAGCGGCATGCACCATTCCGTCGCAAAACTGAAGGCCGAAGCGCAGAGCGGTTTCCAGGGTGAGGCGTTGGCTGCCAACCCACTCGCTCAGGTCGCCCCCTTCCACCCATTCCAGAAAAAGGCATGGCAGCCCGTTAAGGTTTCGAAAGCTGTCCATGCGCACGATAGAGGGGTGCGTTCCCAACTGATTCCAGAGCTCGGTCTCGACTCGAAACCGCTCGATCATCGGGGGTTCCACCAGGTTCGGGTCCAGGTAGGTCTTGATGGCCAGTGGGGTTCCATCCTGGGTGTCGATCACCAGATAGACACGTCCAAAGCCCCCGGCCAGCACGCGCCGCACCTCCCAGCGTTCGTCGATCCGCTCGCCGACCTGAAATTCCCGGGCAACTTCAGGTCGCATCGTGGCCCTCGGGGCCGGAATCGCCCAGCCTGTAGCAGCGCTCGCCCGGCTTGTCCCAGGGTTGGCGGGCGAATCCCGCCTTCTCCAGCACCCGTTGCGAGGCGACGTTGCCCTCCGAGGTGATGGCATATAGGGGGCGGCGCTGTTCCTGCTGCAGAAACAGAGCCACCGCTCGTTGGGCCAGCCCGTGTCCCCACCAGGAGCGGCCTAACCAGTAGCCCAGCCAGCGACGTTCCTCGGCCACCCAGCACACCAGGTGTCCGGCCACGGCCCCGTCGACTTCGATGCAGGCGTGGCTGGTCGAGGGTGGGGTCAGGACCCGCTCGTTCCAGTGGCGCAAGAACCCCTCCCAGTCGCGGTAAGGCACACCGGCCATGGCGCTGGCCACGGGATCGACCTGAAATTGGAACAGACTTCCCAGGTCCTCGCGGGTCACCGGCCTCAGGCGTAGGTCACCTCCAGGAAATGCGGTCTCGCCTTTGCCGAGTTGGCGGGGTAGATCCAGGCGGGCCATCCAGGGCAGATGTTCTTCGAAACTCACGTGGCTCTCCACCGCTCGATCGAGCGCCTCGAGGCTGGCTGCGGCCACGTAGATCTTTTCGGCTGCGAAGCTGGCCCGATAGAACAGGCCGCTGCCGCAGCGCGAACAGAACTCCCAGGCCACCTCGGGCGAGGAGTGGTAACTGCGCAGCAACTCCTGGCCGGAATCCAGATGAAAGCGATCCAGAGGAACCGCCGTCCAGGTGACCATCGGGGCTGCGTGGGACAGACGACAGGAACGACAGTGGCAGTGCGAGGCGAACTCGCTGGGCGGAGTCAGACGGAAGCGCACTTCGCCACAAAAGCAGCGGCCCGAGAGGTCGAGGTTCATCGACCAGAATTCTCATTGCCGGCCCGCTTACCCTGGGTGGGGGCAGGACCTCGACAGGACCAGGGGAAGCGGGCGCCATGAACTTACAAGGAAAGTCCGCGCTGGTCACCGGCTCCACCAGCGGAATCGGACTGGGCATCGCCCGCGTGTTGAGCCGGGCCGGAGCCTCGATCGTCCTGCACGGGCTGGGTCACCCGGACGAGATCGCCGCTTTGCGCAGCGAACTGAACGCCGAGTTTCTCGAGGCCGACCTGCGCGACGGTCCCGCTTACCTGGCGGCGCTGGAGCAGCTGGGTCCGGTGGACGTGCTGGTCAACAACGCCGGCATTCAGCACACCGCTCCCATCGAACAGTTTGCGCCCGAGCGCTGGCAGGCGGTCATCGACATCAACCTGACCGCGGTGTTCCTGGGCATCCACGCCCTGCTGCCCGGCATGCGTCAGCGCGGCTGGGGTCGCATTGTCAACGTGGCTTCGGTGCACGGCCTGGTGGCCTCGGTGCAGAAGGCGGCCTATGTGGCGGCCAAGCACGGCGTGGTGGGGCTTACCAAGGTGGTGGCTTTGGAAACGGCCGGCAGCGGCATCACCTGCAATGCTCTCTGCCCCGGTTGGGTGCTGACCCCCCTGGTCCAGGCGCAGATCGAGGCCCGCGCCGAACGAGAGGGGCTTTCGGTCGAGGAGGCGGGACGGCGCCTGCTGCTGGAAAAGCAGCCCGGCGGGCGCTTTGTCACCCCGGAAGAACTGGGCGAGGCGGTGCTCTTTTGCTGCTCGCAACCCTCGATGAGCGGCGCCAGCCTGCCCATCGACGGGGCCTGGTTGGCCCAGTAACTCAGGGGTTCGACCAGCCGCAAAACATCAAATCGATGCCCTGATGGGTCAGGTTCTGCTGGCTGCCGTCGCCCAGGTCATACACCCACAGGTCGGGCTGTTCAGGGGCAAACTTGCAGCAAGTGAAGCGCTGTTCGTCCAGCCAACCCATCATTTGCCCGGTGATATTCAGCCCTCGGGTGGTCACCTGGTGGGTGGCGCCGTTGATGTCGGCCAGGAACAGGTCGCTGCCGCGGCCATAGAGATAGCGATGGCCATCGGGAGAAAAACAACCGGGGCCGGCCGCATAGGGGCTGGGGGGAACGTCGAAAAAGCGAGAGTTTTCCACGTCGTAGATTTTCAGGCTCTGGCTTCCGAAGGCCAGCCAGGGCTGAACCGGGTTCCACACGACATGCCAACCCCAGCCCGGAATGCTTCGCGGGGTGGCTCCGCTGCCGGGCATCGCGTAGAGCTGAATATGGGCGCTTTGAATTGTGGCCAGATACTTGCCATCGCTGGAGAAAACGGAATTGTCGCGGCTGACCATGTTGCCGTTGACGGTGGAACCGGCGATGTGTTCCACAAAGGCATCGTCGCTACTGCCAGCGTTCAGGTTGATGGCCCCGCTGCCGTCGGGGTGCACCAGGAACACCTGATGTCGGCCCGAGGGCAGGGCCCGGATATGGGCCAGCCAGGTTCCGTCTGGACTCCAGTGAACGCCGTCTTTGGCCACCGCTTCTCCCGGCAGGCCGCCATCCAGGCTGCGAGCTCCGCTGCCGTCGGCATTGCAGGTCCACAGGTGGGTGCTGCCCCCCTGGCGCGACAGGTAGGCCATTCGGCTGCCGTCGGGCGACCAGCTGGCCTTGGGCGGCTCGGCCCCGTTGGTCACCACTCGGGTGGGCAGTTCGCGCTTGCCGGTGCCATCCTCGTAGACCACCTGCAGGCGGTGCTCGTTGTTGGCGGCCGGCGCCACTTCCACGAAAGCCATGCGCGCTTTCTGATTGGAAGTCTGCAGGTCCACCTGACCGACCAACCCTCGGGGGGCCTCCCTCCCGAACTCGTCGGTCACGTGGCACAACAGCTGAAAGCGTTCCCCGTGGCTGGCCTGGTCGGGCGGGCGCCAGTGAATCTGGCCCACCCAGCGCCGGGCCACCGTGTCAAAGTGCATCGGCCGACGCTGGGAGCTCGAGAATGCGCCTGGCCGTTGACTCGAGTCGGTCCAATGCAGCATCAGGGGCTGCCCGCTGGGGCTTTCGGCCCGGACCTCCAAACTGAGAAATCCGTCGGCGCTTACCAGAGCGTCGCTGCCGCCGGGCAGACGCAGGCGAGAGGGATCGGGTTGGATCGCCACCTCCAGCAGGCGAGGGCCGCCACTGGCCGAGGGGGCCGGGGCCGCCGTGGCTATCGGTTGCCCGGCCGACCCGGGCGAGGCCAGCTGGCCGTCCCAGAGTTGCCCAAGGCTGTCGACCCAGCCCGAGGGTGAAATGCGCAGTGTGGCGCACTGGCGCCCCGCCTGCAGGCGGTCGGCGCTGGCTTGCAGACCTTCCCCCACGACCACGACGAAGTTGGAGTCCAGGCGCCACACACCGCGGGCCGTCACCTTCCCGGAAGGCAGAAAGACCAGGGCCGGGTCCTGGGAGCGGGCGGGCAGATAGCCAGCGGGGTCCCAAGCATCTTCTGCACCTCCCCACAGGGGGCGTTGCTGATCGAACGTCAGCGAGCTCGTCTGCCAGTGCCCCACGAACATCTGGCTTTGGGGAAACTCGCCTCGCAGATCGAGCACTTCGATGCGGCGTGGCTCGTGCCAGCCTTGAAACACCTCACAACTGTTGCTCAGGGCCGTGCCCTGGGCTCCGCCGGGCCACACCACCGCCACGGGTTGGCCGCTGGCACGTGCCCGCTCGCGCTGAGCCGTCAGGAAGGCCGCCACCACCTGAGCCAGGGCTCGGTTGCGGGGGCGACTGTGGGTCGAGCGAGCCAGCCCCACACTGAGCATCAGGAAGAGGCCGGCCAGAGCCACCACCAGCAGCGTTTCGAGGTAGCTGAAGGCCCGCAGGGCCCGACTTCGCATGCTTGGGAATTCCCGATTCCAGGGGGCGCTCCTGTGTTTCCCGAAGCGCCACCGATGTCTCTGGTCCTGGCTGCCCTGGTGCTCAGCGTTCTGGTCGTCCGACTGCCGGGTCCGAGTTGCTTTTCGGCGGCAACTCCCCTCTGGCTCTGGAGCGATTCACCCTGGCATTGCCTGGGCGGACTGACCCTGATGGTTGTCTGTCAACGGCTGATGGGCATCCACGGACGTCAGGGCTGGCTCGACCCGCTGGCCGGGCTGGTCGGTTTGTCGGTGCGCGAACTGGGGCCCTTGCTCTGGCTCAGTCCCCACTGGAGAGTGGCCGGGGTCGTCAGTTACCTGCTGCTGGTGGTTCATCTGCGCTGGCGCTGGTCGGCGCCGGGAGCCGAGCGGGTCAGCTACCTCAGGTTGCAGCGTCCGCTGCGCCGCCTCCACGCGGTCACGGCCCTGGCCGTGCTGGCCTGGCAGGAGCCCCTGTCGTTGAGCCTGCTGCCCTTGCTGCTCAGCAGTCACTGGGCGGCCGCCAATGAACGATTCCGGGTGCAGGCCCAAATCGATGAAGAACTGCTCGCCATGCAGGGCGAGTTGCGCCAGCTCACCGAGCAGCGTGCCGAGCTGCTGGCCACCGAACAGCAACGGCTCTGGCTCGAGCGACTCAGCCACGAGGTCGAGGCGGTTTCCCAGGTCGAGGACTGGCTCTTGGCGCTGGAAAAGGCACTGGCCCCCTTGCGGGTGGAGTTGCTTCAGTTTGCGGCCACGCGGTTGGGCGAGCCGCTTTGGGAGCCCGCCCGTCTCAGCCTGCCGCTGCAGCCCGGCCTGACCCTGGAAGTAACCCGCCAGGTGGGTCGCTTCGACACCGCCGAAGTGCGCGCCGTGGTCTATGCGGTGCGGCGTGCCTGGCCAGCTCTGGGGCGGTTCCTGGAGCAGCGCAAGGTGGGACAGCTCCAGGCCTTGCTCCACACCGGCCAGCGTCTGACCTCGACGCTGGCCATGGAGGCCCTGTTGCAGGTGCTTCCCGAGGTCTGCTCGTCGCTGGTCGACCATCGTTGGGGTCTGTTGTGTACGGCCCAGGGTCATTTGCTCGGCCACTGGGGGGAGGCCCTTCCCGGCAGTTCTCGCGAACTGGCCCAGAGGGCTTTGCACAGCGGCGCGCCCTTGCTGCAGGCTTCAATGCTGGCCTTCCCCCTCGGCCAGCAACCGGCTGTGGGTGCGCTGGTGCTGGGCCTGCCTCAGCCCGCCAGCAGCGAACAGCAGCAGGTGCTGGAGGTTCTGGCCCAGCAGGTGCTGGCGGCCTGGTTACGCGCTCAGGCCCTGGAACAACTGCGTCAGGCTCAGCAGCAGCTGGTATTAAGCGGCAAAATGATCGCCGTGGGTGGGCTGGCGGCCGGGGTGGCCCACGAACTCAACAGTCCGCTGGGAGCCATCGCCCTGATGGTCGATTCGGCCTTGCGTCAGCTGGACCGGCCCGAGCAGGCGCGTTCCAAGCTGGAACGCGCCCAGCAGGCTTGTGAGCGTGCCAGGCTCATTGTTCAGCGACTGCTGGAAGAGGCCCGTCACCCGGGCCCGCTGGTTCAACCCTTCCGACTCGACGATTGTCTGCGCGAGGGGCTGCCCTTTGTCGAGGAGCAGTTAAATCGGGCAGGGGTCGAGTTGGTCACCTGCTGGAGCCAGAACCCCACCATGCAGGGGCAGTCGAGCACGGTCCAGCAGGTGATGATCAACCTGCTGCTCAACGCTGCCGAGGCCGTGGGCCCTGGGGGACGCATCGAACTGGCCACCCATTCCTGGGGCTTTAGCGTCAGTGACTGGGGCCCGGGCATTCCCGAAGAGGTGGCCGAGCGGATTTTCGAGCCCTTCTTTACCACTCGCTCCGGTGGCAACGGTCTGGGGTTGTGGATCTGCCAGGATCTGCTGCGTCAGCAGCAGGGAACGATTCGCCTGGTGCAGGGCCATCCCACCCGCTTCGAGGTTCACTTGATGTCGGCAGCGTCGGGCAGGCCGTGACGGGCCCGAAGCATCACCTCGAGTAGCTCCAGGCCGGGTTCGATAGCGTATTCCTGTCGCAGCATTTTTTCACAACGAGCGAACTGACGAAGAACTTCTTCGGGTTGCCCCTGGCCCAGGTGGGCTCTCATCTTCCAAAGATGAGCCTCCTGCTGATGAGGCGCCAGCTCCAGCCAGCGGCGCGCATACTCCAGGGCCTCGGCATACTCGCGGCGCTGGCACAGCAGTGCACAGATTCGTGCCAGACTGCGCAGGCACAGCGATTCCAGCTCTTCGCGGCGGCGCAGGGCCCAGTCCATGAAGCAGCCTTCCAGATAGGGCGCTCGGTAGGATTGAGCTGCTCGGCGCAGATGAAAGAGCGCATCGTCGCCGTTCTCTGTTTCCAGGCCGCGCTGAGCCGCGCGCACGAAGACTTCGTGGTCACACCAGTGGGGCAGTTCCCAGTTGAAGCTGAGTCGTTCCTGCTGGCGTACGATGGTTTCCGGTCCCTCCTGGCTGCGTCCCAGCGAGCGTCGCACGTAGGACAGCCCCGAGTACAGGTTGCGTTTGCCACGCACGGCGTCCTCGGGCCAGAACTCTTCGAGCAGCTGCTCTTCGTGCACGCTCTGACCGGGATGACGCAGCAGGTAGGCCAGCAAGAGCTTGTTCTTTTGGGTCTTCCATAGAGCCTCAGAGATGGGCGCTTCTCCCAGCTGCACCTGGAATACGCCCAGGCTAAAAAATCGATAGAGGGGGGGCACTCCAGGCGGCGCCGAGCCGTCGCTCAGCCCCAGGGCCTCGACGATCTTGGGCTCGGCCCCGTGCTGGCGGATGTATTTGAGCACCGCCTCGGAATGTAACTGGAGCAACGGTTGCAACCCTGGCTGGGGGAACAGTCCAAGCAGTTCTGGCAAAAGCCAGCGGGCCGCCAGTTGCGATTCGCTCCAGTAGACCGGGTCACAGAGCACTTCCAGCGCCTGCTCAACCCACTGGCCCTGGCCCAGAGCCAGGACCACCAGGGCCTGAGGACCGCGTAAACCCAGGCGTTTCGACCAGGTCGACACCGACTCCAGGGCGCTGCGACCCTCGGCGACGCCCGCTCGCCACAGCAGCAGCGCAGATTCGCAGGCGGCCAACGAGGCGCTGAGGGGGCCCAGAGCCATGGCCAGCTGGTAGGCCTGGCGGGCCCGGTCGACAGCCCCGCGCACATCGCTGCGCCGCCAATCCAGCGTGGCCAGAGCCAGACTGGCTCCCAGTCGGGTGGTGGGCTCCTCCAGGGCACGTTCGTAGGCCAGACGAGCGGCCTCGACGTCGCCCCCCGCCGCCAGCGTGTGGCCCAGGGCCAACATCCCCACCCCGGGGTGTCGGGGCTGGCCGGGTTCGGCCAGACTGGAGGGGTAGGCCAGCCAGATCGATGGGTCGCGGGGGGGCAGTTGGCTCTGCAGGCTGCTGGCCGAGGGCAGCTCAGGATTGGCCAGGCCGGCCGCCGTCCAACAGGCCAGCCCCAGCCACTGGAGGGGCTCCTGGCTCTCGGGCCAGCCCCGCATCCAGGGCGGAACGGGTTGGGGAGGCTCCACTCCGGGCAGCTCGCAAGCCGCCCGCAGCAAGGTCAGCCGGGCGGCCACCTCCTGACCGTCGGGGTCGTAGCCGAGCCGGGCCGACCAGCGACGGGCCAGTTCGCAGGCCAATCGCAGAGCACCCCTGGGGGCCGCCAGGGCCTGGCTGTCGAGCACCTGTAGCAGCAGTTCCAGGGCCCAGTGGTCGGGGTCGTGATCCTGAGGGCGTCGGCGGCGCTGCAAGGTGGTGCGGACGGCCTGCAGAAACTGCTCGAACGAAAAGGGCTTTTTGAGGTAGGCGCCGACGTTGAGTTCTACGGCTCGCAGCGTCTCGGCCTCCGAGGCCCAGCCGCTGACCACCATGCTGCCCATGTCGGGTTGCTGCTGCTTCAGGGCCTCAATGGTGTCAAGACCTGACATTCCCTCCATCCGAATATCCGACACCAGCAGGTCGAACTGCATCTGGGCGGCCAGTTCCACGGCTTCGATGCCGCGCGCAGCCGTGTGCACCTGATAGCCTTCATCGCGCAGCACCTCGGCCAGGGCTTCCCGCATATCGGGATCGTCTTCCAGGATCAGCACACACTCGGACACCACGAGTGTTTCCGTCGAGGAGAATCAGGACCCTGCAAGAAAAACCTGCGGTGGGGAGACGCGCCCTGACCCTGCTGGAAACCATGTTGGCCCTGGGTATTTTGCTCAGTGGTCTGGTGGGCATTCTTGCCCTGCTACAAGCGGGCCTGGTGCACTCCAGGCGAAGTCAGCAGGAGCTGGAGCTCAGTTTACTCGCTCGCCGCTTGCTGGATCAGCGCCTGGAACAGTTAAGAGATGCCGCGGCTTATCAGGCATTGTCCCCAGGCCTTGGCAGCTGGACCCAGGCCGAAGATGGTGTCGAGGCTCGTTGGCGTGTGCTCGCCCACAACCTCTATTCACCAGGTGCCGCGCTGGAAGGCGCCTTCCCCCCAGGCGACCAGAGGGTCATTCCGGGTTCGGTCAAGCGCCTCGAGTTGGAGCTGCGCACCGGGTCCAGTCGCCTGCGCTGGTGGGCCTCGGTTACCGAGCCCTTGCGCAGCTGGTCGACTTCTCAACCCTTGCTGCTCACAATGACGTCCGGCCTGGTGCCGGTGCCCAAAGACGCTGAGCTGGAGTTTCGGGTTCGCTGCCAGGGCAGTGATGGTCGAGACCTGGAAGGGGTGATGGTTTCCTGGTCCGTGATTCCGGTAACCGGAGTGGGAACGCTGGTGCGGGTGGCCCGCGATGGAAGTTCGGCCACCTTCAAGAACGTCACCCGGCGTAAGAACGGCTCCCCTCGCCACAGCGGAGGGGTGTGCTACCTTGAGGCTCAGGCCCGCTACGCAGGCGAGTTGCGCTCGGTGCGTTCGGCACCGATTGTTCTGGTGGGCCCTTGAAGCGCGGTTTCACCTTGCTGGAAAGCCTGATCGCCAGTTGCACGCTGGGGCTGGCGATGACCATGCTGATGATGCTGGTGCATCAATATTTGCGGGTGGCCGGCCAGAGTCAGGAGCAGCTGCTGGCCCTGGCGCCCCGGCTCAAGCTGGTCGAGATAGCCGAAGAGTCCCGGCTGGCTCTGGAAGTGAGCGAGCCCCTGGTGGGTGTCTCCAGTTCCCGATTGGTTCTGCAGCGCTTGCGCCCGGCCGCACCGCCGCTGATCGGCAACGACCCCTGGCCAGCCAGCCGGCAGATGACGGTGGCCTTTCGACTTGTCGGTGAGGAACTCTGGCGCGAATGGGAGTGGGCCGGTCAGGCTTCGCAAAAAGAGTTGGTCGTCTCGGGTTGCCGAGAGTTCCGAGTTGGCCAGCCCCAGGCCGGGCGGCTCAACCTGCAGTTGAACGGGTTTCAGGAGGAGGTGCGGCTGTGGCGTCAGTAGCCTCGCGCGGCATGGCTCTGGTAGGGGTGCTCCTCACGCTGAGCCTGCTGCTGGTGTTGGCGCTGGCTTACCTCGGCGAGCAGCTTCATCGATACCGGTCGGGCAATGCTCTCAAGCATCGCTTGCTGGCCCAGCAGTTGGCCGAGTTGGGCTGGCGCGAAACCCGGATGAAGCTGTTGAAAGATAGCCAGTTCCCTCCCCCCGCCGATCCCGAACAGAGCGTCTTCACCTTTAGCGAGCCCGTGTTCGATGCGCAGGGGCAGCGGCAGGGTCTGTATCACGTGCACATCAACCGCCAGTATGCTCACCAGGAGAAGCTGCTACAGATTCAGATCGAAGGCGAGGCTGCAGCAGACCGACTCAGCCTGGCCCGCTACCGCCTGAGCATCGAATGGGACCTGGCCTGGCCTCCCCGTCGCACGTTCCGCGGGGTCGTGGTCGATTCGGGCTTCTGATGAAACCGGTTGGTCGCGAGGATGACCTATGGATGTCTCAGGTGCGCCCTCCGCTTCGCGACTTGTCGCTGGGTTTGCGCCAGTTGAGCCTGATGCTGCAGGCCGGAGTTCACCTGATGCGGGCTCTGGAGGCGCTTACTCAGCAGCCGGATAGTCCCGAACTGGCCGAGCTCTGGTGGACGGTACAGGGCACGGTCGGGCGGGGGGCCTCTCTCAGTCAGGCGCTGGCCCCCTTCAGTCGCTGCTTTTCCCGTCAGACGGTGCATCTGGTTCAGGTGGGCGAGCGTAGCGGCAGTCTGGTGGCGGTGTTGGGCCGGCTGGCCGACCATTTCGAGCGCGAAGACGATCTGCGTCGGCGTCTGTTGTCGGCCATGGCCTATCCTCTGGTCGTACTGCTGGTCTCGGCTCTTGTCAGCGGAGGTTTGCTGCGATTTGTCCTGCCTCCGTTTCTCGATTCGCTGCTCTCGCTGAAGCTGCAGCTCCCCTGGCCGACCCGCATCCTGTTGTTGCTCAGCGCCGGAATTCGGCATCCCTGGTGGCTGGCCGCGATGGCGCTGGGTCTCTGGCTCGGCCGCACCCGCTGGCAGGGCTGGTTGAGCGGCCCCTGGATATACCGGCTGGCCCAGGGTGTGCCCCTGCTGAATCGCTGCCTGCGCAACTGTGCTACCTTGCGCATGGCACGGGCGGCATCACTGCTGTTGGCCGGGGGAGGGGAGGTGCTCAGGTCGTGGCAACTGGCCTTGAGGTCGAGCGGTGACCCCCGGGTCGAGCAGCTCTTTGACGGCTTAAAGAAGCAGTTGCTGGCGGGGGGAGAGCCCAGTGCCTTTTTCGCCCGCCAGCGAAGGCTGGTGTCCCCGCTTTTCGCGGCCGTGCTGGAAGTGGGCGAGAACACCGGAAAAACCAGCTATTTGCTCGATCGGTTGTCGCAGCTGCTGGAAGAAGAGCTCGACCATCAACTCACGTTGCTCACGGCCCTTCTCCAGCCCACGCTGCTGCTGCTGGTGTCGTTTTCAACCCTCTTCGTCATTCTCGGCCTGTTCTTGCCGCTGTATGCTCAGCTCAGCAACCTCTAATCCAGCTTGAGGTCGCGATACCACACGGTTTGCACCAGATCGTCGCCGTCTCCGACAAGGCCGTTGGCCCCGGCACTGCGCAGCCAGAATCCCTGCCAGTCGTGCTCAAAACGGTAAGGGCGTCCCCAATAGTCATAGCCCGGTGGGTTCGGGTTGGCTTTGGAGGGACGGTCGCGCAAAAAACCGTCGGGCGAGGGGGGCAAGCTGGCGTGAGTGAGATAATAGCGACGCAGTTCGCGCATCATCATCGTCATTTCCAGGCCCGTCTTCATCTGCAACACCTGGTTGTCGATCCAGAGTTTGAATGGCCGATGCAGAGTGGCCAGAGCGATCAGTGCGAACAGGGCCACGGCCAGGCTGACCCAGCGCCAGATTTTCCAACGTAAGTGAGGAAATCGAACACGGATCTTCTTGGGTTTGGGCACCGGTCCCGCCACCCAGTCTCGGCGATATTCCTCAATGCGATCGATCATCGCCTTGATTTTCTCTGCCTCCGGGCCGCCAATCCTGTGTTGACTGGCTCCAATTGGCAACAGGTTCTTTACCTGGTTCACAATTCGGCAACGCCATTCCCGGGACAACCGCCGCTTCAGGCTTTACTCTCAAGAAAGAGAGAAGGGAGGGTCGGCAGTGTTTCCAAAGTTTGCAAACAAAGGCCCCGCGTTGTCCTCGCGACCCTCCACTCCGGTCGCGTCGCCCTCGCGACTGGCGGCGCCCCCGATAGCTCCCAGCGCCACTCCTCTGGTTCGGCCCACGCCTGCCGCAGCGCCTGCGGCAACGGCGGCCCCAGCAGCGCCCGCAGCCCCCGCGGCCCCGGCAGCACCTGCGGCCCCCCCAGCACCTGCCACCCCCCCAGCCCGGCCAGCGGCTCCCCTGGCCCAGAACCTTCAGGCTGCTGTAGGTAAGCCCCCGGTTCGCGTGGCCGGACAGGGCTTTCCCTCCTTCGTTTCGGGCGCAGCGACCCCGAAACCCACTCCGCCCCCGGCGGCGACCTCGGCCGCCCACCTCAATCACCTGTCTCAGAGCTTGCGTTCGGCGCTCCCCACTCCGCCGCCCACTCAGAATCGTCCCCCCATGGCCCGGCCCGCAGCGACCCGTCCTGCGCCGGCGAACTTGCCCCCCGCAGTTGGAACCGGTGGGGTCAAAGGGATGCGGGCCCCGGCCCCTGCTCTGCAGCCGCAGGTCCCTGCCGCACCCAGCAAGGCCACTCTGGCTGCTCCTTCCAGGCTGGTTGCCCTGAAGAGCTTTCGCGATCGTCTACAGCGGGCCCAGGCCAGCGCTGCCCAGGCCCGCAACGCCGTAGTGCTGAAGCCGGCCGTGGGTCAGTCACAGCCTTCGACCCCCTCCAAGGCTCCCAACCTGCCAGCCTTTCCTCGCCCGGCCCACCGCAACGAACCACCGCGCCTGGAGTCGCCAGGCAGCGCCACCAAGTTGCTGGCCATGCCAGCCTCCCGGCCCGAGCCCAAGCCCATGGCTGAAGCTCGACCCCAACTGGCGATGGTTCCTCCGCCCCGCCCGGAAAAGAGCGCAGCCCCTGCGCTGGCCTCGGCTACGTCCGCGCCGGCTCCGGTTTCGAAGGCCAAAGTTCAGGCCCAGGTTCCCAGTGCGGGGGCCCAGCCCGGCGCAGCGCAGACTACACCGACTCCAGTCCCCACAGCTCGAGTCGAGGTGGTGAAGTCGGAAAAGCCGGCCGCTCCTGTTCCAGCCCGATCGCCCGAACCGTCGGTGCCCCAGGCAACTCCGTCGGTTCCGGCTTCGCCCTCGACGATCGCTGGAGCGACGATTACGGCGCGCGGCGACGACGCCATCAAGAGCGCCTCCGGTTCGGCAACGCGCAAGGACCAGAAGGTTGCTGGCCTGGAAACAGCGGTTGCTCGACCCCTGCACCGCGAGGAGATGCTGCGCGAGATCGCCTCTCCCTGGACTCGCCCCCAGCCCACCCCGCTGGAGACCCAGACCTCCAGTCAGAGTCAAAGTGAGGGCGGATCGGGTGGGGGCGCCGGCGGTGGCGGCGGTCACCACCAGGGCGGATCGGGTGGGGGCTCCGAGGGTGGGGGCCGTGGTCAAAGTGGTGAAGAGATCCAGCTTGAACTCGACTGGCTGGGCGGCGCTGACGATGCCCTCGCCTTTTCGGTCGAGCTGCGAGACCTGCAGTTTCGTCCCCGTAGCGGCCTGGAGTCGGAGCAAGAGTTGCCAACGACTCGTGCCCGTCGCAACGAGTCGGATGAGCAGGGCGAGCAGCAATCACCCCCGCGACGCCGTCGGCGTCAGTGGGAAGAGGAAGAAGAGGATCAGCAAGAGCCCGTCGACCAGAGCGACTGTGCTCCGGCACGGCTGATCTGTCGGCCAGACTCCGAGTTCGTGGCAGTAGCCCGTCACTGGCTCGCTCGGCCCGAGTTGCGTCATTTCACCCTGATCTGTCCCGGCGAGGTCTCGTCGATGGGAATCATTCGACTGCGCGACTTCCCTCCGTTCGAGTCAGGCCATCAGCGGGTTGGCTGAGGGGGAGGACAGGCGAGAACGGCGCAAAGCGAGGCGCGAGCTACCCTTTCCGTAACGCTGCCCAGCCAGCGATGGGCGTCGCTGTCGGGCCGGCCGGTTCGTCCCTGGGTCGACATCGCGATCAGGTCGCAGTGAAGGTCCTGGGCCCATTGCACAATGGCCTCCACCGGCTCACCGTGACAGACGACGATGTCGGGCTGGACACCGGGAATCTTCACTTCTCGAAGCGACACCGCCATCTGGTCGAGAAAGTGCTGGGTCACCTCGTTGCCAATCTCTTCGCCCAGAGTGTCAGGGCTGATTCCGCTGCATTGCAGCAGGGTTACTCGGGTGGCCTCGGTGAGCAAGGGCGTCACGCACTGCAGCGCTCGCCGCGAGGCCTCGGAGCCGTCCAGGGGCAGGAGAATGTGTTGAAAGCTGGCGATTGGAGCGGCGGGCGGCTTCACGATCAATACCGGACGCTGGCTGCGCCGCAGAACGCCTTCGGCAACGCTGCCGAGCAGCCAGCGCTCGGGCCCTTTGCGCCCGTGACTGGCCAGCACGATCAGGTCACAGTCTTGCTCTTGGGCGAGTTGGGGTATGGCTTCTTGGGGGCGACCGACGGGCACCCGTGTCCGAGTGGTCAGTTCTTCAAAACGTGGTTGTTGCGATGCTAGATACTCCTGGGCCACGGCCATCGAGCTCTGTAGGAGCTTTTCCCGCAGCGAAGGCGGCAGCTCGGGCGCAATCGAGTGGGCCGGATCGCAGGCACGAACCAGCAGGACTTCGCCCTGCCAGCGGCGGGCCAGATCCTGGGCCAGCGGAACGACCGATTCGGCCATGGGGGTGCCGTCCAGGCTGAGCAGTATCTTCATGGCATCAGTCTAGGTTGACGCTCAGGGTCTGGCTCTGAGCCAGATCATCCCGTCGTGGTAAAGAGCCTGCGGGGTAGGGCTGCATTGAATTTCAGCATGTCGCGAGAGAACTGTTGGCGTAGTTCGGCCTTCTCGTCGGGCGGCAGGAAGGCCGCCTCGACGGCGTTGCCGGCCACCTGCTGAAGTTCTTGCAGCGACATGCCGGTTTCGCGAGCCAGGTTGGTGAACTCGTCGGCCAGCGTGACGTCGAAGATGTGTCGGTCGTCGGTGTTGACGGTCACGGGAATTCCCTGGTGATGATAGTGTTTCAGCGGGTATTGCTTGAGGTCGGGAGTAACGTTCAGCAGCTGGTTGCTGGTGGGGCACATTTCCAGGACGATGCCCTTTTGTTGCACCTCCGCCTGGAGCACCGGATCCTCGTGCAGACGAACTCCGTGGCCGATGCGCTGGGCTCCACAGTCTTCGATGGCCTGCCGAATGCTTTCGGGTCCTACCGCTTCCCCCGCATGAATCGTAATGTTGAGGCCGTTCTCGCGGGCGTAGGCGAAAACTTCCCTGAATTTCGAGGCGGGATGATGCACTTCATCGCCGGCCAGGTCCAACCCCACCACGCCCTGGTTTTTGCGAGCGACGGCTGCGCGAGCGATGTCCATCGCCGACTCCACCGGGTAGGAGCGGTTGATGGAAACGATCAGTCTGGCCTCGACGCCCAGCTCGCGCGACGCCTGTTGCATACCGGCAAGCACGCTGTCGATCACCTGATCGACGCTGACTTTCTCGAGGTTTTTCCGAGGATTGATGCGCAGCTCTGTGTAGCTGATGTTCTCTCGGGCGTTGTCTTCAATACACTCATAGGCAAGACGCTGCAGTGTGGACGGATGATCGAAAACAAAGCGGAAGTGGTCGAACTTCTTCAGGAAGGCGAGCAGGTCTTCGCCCGGTCGCATGCCGATTTTTTCCTTCAGCTCCTCTACGGTCTGGGCCGGCAGGGGCAGCTGGTGTTGTTCGGCGATGTCCAGAATCGTTTCGGGCCGCACGGCGCCCTCCACATGGGTGTGTAGCTCGGCCTTGGGCATGTCCAACATCAGGCCGCGAAACTGGCTCTCGCTGACGTAGATTGCATTTGGGTCGGCTGGCGTTGCCGTGGCTGCGGGGCGAATCTTAATCGGGCGCCACTCGGGCAACTGGATTCCCTTTTCCAGCGTGTCTTTGGGTTGGGCCGGGGCCGCCGCTGGACGCAAGCCGCCCGGTGTTGGAGCCGACCGTTGGGGCGAAGGCAGGATGTGCATGCCTGTAGCCTAACCTGAGTTGCTGAAAGAAGCCTTAACGGCGGCTATACTCCAAATAGCTCAGCAAAGCGCCGAGCAGCACCAGACCCACGCCCACCACCAGCCACACCATGGCCTTGACGGTGCCCCCCGAGGCGATCAGTTCCGGGTTGGCATTCAGGTCGACCCGATGCTGACTCCAAAAGGCACGAAACAGGTTGACGGCCATCAATAGCAGACCGGCAACGGCGATCAGGCAACCGGGCCGAAGCAGGTCTTTCCAGCCAAAACGGGCTCCCGGGTTGAGCTCTTGCATACCGGAGAGTTCTGGCTCATTTCTCCGGGACCTTCGAGGACCGCCCTGGTGAACTAGAGAAGAACGCAGCGTGTGGCTCGATGAGACTCCGGTAGTTCGACGTTCTATCGAAACGGTGGCCTACCCAGAACAGGTGTGGGAAGCCCTGACCGATACCGAACTGCTGGGGCATTGGATGGCCGACCGCGCCACCGGTTGGCCGGCCGTGGGAGGAACCCTATCCTGGACCTGGGAGCGTTTCGGACTGACCCTGGACTACAAGGTTGCCGAGGTTAAGGTGTGTCAGCGGTTGGTGCTGAAAACGCCCATGGGCAATGGCATGCAGACGGTTACCTTCGAACTGCGACGCCATGGTGGCTCCACCTGGGTGGACGTCACCGACGCTCCCCCTCCCTTTACCCCGCCCAATCCGCACAGTTCGGCCGATTCCACCTGGCAAATGTCGCTGGCGGTGTTGAAGCTCTATGTTGAGCGCTATTTTCGCCGCGCTCGCAACAACTTCATGGTGGTGGCTCGAGCTTCGTTCACCTTTCCCGAGGTGGTTGCGGCCTATGCCACCCCCGAGGGTCTGTGCCAGTGGTTGGCAGCAAAGGTGGAAGTGTGGCCCGCCACGCCCTCGCCCGTGGGCCAGCCCTACCGCTTGCTGCGAGCCGACGGTGGCACGATGTCGGGTCAGGTGCTGGCCGTTACCAGCAGCGAAGCCGTCCTGGGCTGGGACGAGATCGACGGCTTCCTGGAGCTCAAATCCTTCTCTCTGGGGCCGGGCAATCAGATGTTGGCCCTGCGCGGTTCCAGTTACTCGCCTGCCCGCCACGATGCGGCTCAGTTGGAGGAGCTGCTCAAGCCCTTGTTGATTCAACTGGCAGAGTATTTGGAAAGTTAAGAGATTCCAACAGGTGTTGCAATTTTGTTACCGTCCCGCATATGCTCATGTCCACTCGATGGAGGAGGTTCTTGTCCGTGGCATTTTCGGTCAACCCCAATGCAGGTAGCGTCCCAGCTTACCCCCCCGCGCTGAAGTCGACGACGCCGAATCCCCCGGCGGCTTCGCCTGCCCCCTCCGACCAGGTGCAGATTTCGGCCCAGCCGGCCAATGCCCCGCCTCCAGCCCCTCAGAAGGTCCAGTTCGCAAACGGGCTGCAGCTCCAGCGGTTCGAAACTCAGGGTCAGCTCACGGCCCTGTATGCCAGCATTCCGGCCGTGCCCGGGCTGGTTCAGAAGCCCATTTTGCTGAGCCTTTCGGTGGCAGCAGCCCCGACCAATACGGGCGCTCAGTTTTTGCAGGCCGACGCCTACGAGGTGGGCGCCGATGGCAAAGTGCTTCGGGATGCTCAGGGTCAGCCTCAGAAGCTGCCTGTCACCGTATTTTCCGACGGCCGGGCCTATGTGCAGAGCTCCGACGACCCCAATGCACCGCTGGTGATGCTCGATTCCGATGGCAGCTTTGGGGCTTCCACGCCAGCCCGCTTGAATGTGGCTGGCGACGAACAGGGCGTTCAGGGTTATTCGCGCGAGCAGAGCGAGTTTATCAAGCCTGACGGCAGCAAGGGCATTCGCCTCAACGAGCAGGTCGGGGCTTTCGCTCAGGCCTCCGGATTCACCGTCAATAACATTCTCAAGCAATTCGGCAAAGGCAGCGAAGTGAGCCGGGTGGTGAACTACACCGAGATTCAGGAAAACAAGCCGGCCACAACCGGTGGAGTGATGGGTGTCATCCATTCTCAGCCGAGTCTGGTGTCGCAGGACGTCTCCTTCGAACAGGGGGTGGGCAAGAACTGGCCCCAGATGGAGTTGCAGAAGGGCTGGGACTTTAAGTTCAAGCAGACGATGTCGCAAGACACCCGCCAGCGTCCAATGCGCGACGATGGCCACCAGATCGAGCTGGGAGTCGAGTCCACCACCAAGAAGCTCTTCAACAGCTTTGTCACCGGCAGCTCCGGTCTGGGCTTGAACAAATGGTTCAGCAAGCAGGAAGTCATTCGCTTCGTACCCTTGTCGCGGCAGGGGAACACACCGCCCCAGCAGCCCGTCGCCGAGGCGCCACCTGTGGCCAGCGAGCCGCCGAAACCGGCTGCGCCTCCACCCCTTCCCGAAGGTTTCTAAGCCCCATACAAGAAACGCCAGCAATGGAGTTTCTACCCGAAATGAGAGAAGCCCAGCGCCGCTGGGCTTTTTTGTCGGTTCGCGAGCGAATGGACTGGCTGCCGCGTTTCCGTCATCTGGTCTGTTGCCAGCGTTCCCAATGGGTTTCCGAGTTGGCCGAGTTGCGATTGGTGGACGAATTCGAAACGCTCGTTTCTGAGGTTCTTCCCCTGCTCGACGGTGCTCGCTGGCTGGAACAGTGTGCCGTCCGCACTCTGGCGCCTCGCAAGTCTTCCCAGCGCTTTACGCCCGGTTGGATGATGGGGCATCGACTGGAGGTGCAGCGACGTCCTTGGGGCGTGGTGATGATCCTGGCCCCTGCCAACTATCCCCTGTTCCTGGCCGGAATCCAGAGTCTTCAGGCGCTGGTGGCAGGCAATGCCGTGGTGCTCAAGCCGGCCGTCGGTCGCGAGGCCCCTGCGCTTCGCCTGCAGCACGCGCTGGAGCAGTCGGGTTTGCCCAAGGGCCTGTTCCAGGTCGTGCCCAGTCGACTCTCGGTGGTGTCCGAGTTGCTCGAGGCCGGCATCGATTTCGCCATTCTCACCGGTTCGGAGCAAACCGGTCAGAGCGTCCTGCCTCGCTGCGCTCAGAAATTGGTGCCCACCGTGGCCGAACTGTCGGGCCGCGACCTGGTGGTGGTGGCCCCCGATGGCGACCTGTCTCTGGCCCTCGTAGCCACCAGCTGGGGGCAGAAGCTGAATCGAGGCCAGACCTGCATGGTGCCCCAGCGGCTCTGGTTGCCCGAGAGCAGAATGGGCGAACTTCCCCAGCTTGCTATGGAAGTTCGGGGCTATCAGAACCCCGAAGAACTTCGCGGTTGGCTCGAGTCTGAAGCCTGGGGTCTGGGGGTAAGCCTTTTCGCCGGCGAAGAGTGGACTCGCTCCATCGTTCCCTGGTGTCGCAGCGGATTTGTCACCGTCAATGACGTCATCGCCCCAACTGCAGATCCTTCTGCGCCCTTCGGGGGTCGGGGGCGGTCGGGCTATGGCGTGACGCGAGGCGCCGAAGGTTTGCTGGCGCTGACCTATCCGCAATCGATTTTTCACAATCGTGGTCCGCGTTTTCACCTGATGCCGACCAGCGGCCGCGAGCACGCCTTCATGGATGCCTATGCTGCGGTTCGTCACGGCCGTGGCCTGGAGCGTGCCCGGGCCTCATTAAAGTTGACCTGGGCCTGGATTCGCCTGGTTGTGCGACAGGCGATGGATGGGCGAAAGAAGAAGCATAGCCTGTAAATGTTTCAGAGTTTGCTTGCCGGTTTCAAGGGTTTGTTCGCGCCCGGAGGTTCAACCACCAGTGCGGCTGACAACGGTTTTCAGGAGCGACGACGTCGAGTTCGCTTGCGTTGCAACTACGAGGTCAAAGCCACCGTGGGCGACAAGAAGTTCAAAGCAACGGTGGTCGATATCGGCATTCAGGGCCTGAAGATTCGCACCAGTCAGAAGCTCAAGGCCGGCGATACGGTGGTGCTGGCTCCGCCCGGTCCGATCTCGGGTTCTCCGGCTCAACCGGTCGAGGGCAAAGTGTTATGGACGATGACCCCACGCAAGACGTACCTCACCTATGCCGGAATTTCATTTTCCTCGGGCAAGGAAGTGATGGCAAGGTCGTGGGTGCGTCTGTTTCTGGTCGAATTGGGCTTTACTCAAAAGATGATCCAGACCCAGCGTCGCTTCATCCGCGCCGATTGCTTCCTGGAGGCCCGCTTTCACTCTCCACAGTTGGGCAAGGAGGCAATTGGTCGGGTCTACAATCTGGGGGTGGGCGGCATGTTGTTGGAGTCGCCTTACGACCTGCCGATTCAAGAACCGGTAAGCCTCGAGTTTTTGTCCTTCGAGAAACTACCGCCGCTGAAGATGCTCGGCTATCCGGTTCAGGCCAAGCGAGAAGGAACCATGAAGCTGGTCGGCATCGAGTTTCGCGATCTCAGCGCCGAGCAGCTCGACCTGCTGAGTCGCTACCTCAAGAAGCTGCTCAAGGCGAGTTGGAGCTAGGTCCCGGCCCTCCTCGCTCCGCACCGAGGACCGATGTTGGTCCCCGGAACAGGTGTTTGAAACTGGTTTCAGGGGGCTCGGGTAGGAAGGGGCTGGGCAACTGAGAAGAGGGGCCCATGGCTAGTCGTCTCTTACACACGATGCTCCGCGTCGTTGATCTCGAAACATCGATTGCATTCTACGAGAATGCCCTGGGTATGCGCTTGTTGCGCCGCAAAGACTACGAGTCGGGGCGTTTCACGCTGGCCTTTCTCGGCTATGGCGAGGAGAAAGACGTGGCGGTCATCGAGCTGACCCACAACTGGGATCGTCAGAGTTACAACCTGGGTGACGCCTTCGGTCATCTTGCCATCGGGGTCGATGACCTGGAGAGTTCCTATCAACGCTGCCTCGACTGCGGCGCCACTGCCAAGGTCGCGCCCAAGGTTTTTGGTAGCGGCACGCGCCTGGCATTTGTGAAAGACCCTGACGGTTATGACATCGAGTTGATCGAACTGGCCAGCAAGTTCGCGACCGCCGATCAGGTCCGTGATTAGGCCCCGGGCGGCCCTGCTGGGCCTTCTCCTGGGCCTGTCGGCTGCCGCCGATGAGGGCATGTGGCTGTTCAATCAGGCGCCGGTTCAGCAGGTGCAGCAGCGCTACGGAGTCCAGTTGACCGAGTCCTGGCTCGACCACGTGATGCACAGTTGCCTGCGCTTCAACAACGGCGGGTCGGGAGCATTTGTCAGCGCCGACGGACTGGTGATGACCAATCACCACATCGGCACCGATGCCCTTCAGGACCTCAGTAAGGCCGGGCGCGACCTGGTACAGAGTGGCTATCTGGCCACTTCTCCGCAGCAAGAACTGCGCTGTCCCGACCTCGAACTGGATTGCCTGCAGTCCATCAGCGATGTCACTTCCGAGATCGAATCGGCCGTGCAGCAGGGGATGTCAGACGACCAGGCGGCGGTGGCACGGCGCGGCGCGATCGCCCGACTGGAGAAGGTGGAATCGGAGCGCAGCGGGCTGCGCTGCGAAGTGGTTACACTGTATCTCGGCGGAGCCTACCATCTGTATCGCTATCGACGGTTTTCTGACGTGCGCCTGGTCATGGCCCCCGAGCAAGGAGCCGCCTTTTTTGGCGGCGACGTCGATAACTTTGAGTTTCCCCGTCACGACTTCGACTGCTGCTTCTTCCGCGTCTACGATCAGGGGAAGCCCCTGCAGGTGAAGGACTATCTGCGCTGGCAGCCGGCCGGGCCCAAAGATGGAGAACTGGTTTTCGTGGCCGGTCACCCGGGGCGAACCAATCGCCTGGAAACCGTGGCTCGGCTGGAACATCTGCGCGACTTGACGTTGCCTTTTCGCCTGGCCTCGCTGCGCAGTCAGGAAATGGCGCTTCGACTCTATTCTCAGAAGGGTCCCGAACAGAAGCGTCAGGCTCAGGCGGTGCTCTATTCGGTGGCCAACGCACGCAAGGCCACAGCAGGGCAATTTGAGGGTCTGCTCAGCGATGAGCTGATGAAGTCCAAGCTTCGTCTTGAAAGTCAACATCGGGCGCGGGTGGCCGACCATCCCCAGTGGAGTGTTCGGGCTGGTCAGGCCTGGGACACCATCGCTCGCAGCCAGTCCCGCCTGGTTGCATTCGAGAAAGAGCACGCCCTGCTCGAGCAGCGGCAGGCGCTGCAGGGAAACATGTTCCGTCTGGCTCGCCATTTGTGGCGCTGGAGTCAGGAAAAGGAGAAAGATAGCGCCAGGCGCCTCTCGGAGTATCGCGATACCCAGCTCGAATCTCTGTGGCACGATGTACTCTCGCCGGCGCCCCTCTATCCCGAGTTAGAGATCGCTCAGTTGACCGCCTCACTCAATTTTGCCGCGGAGGTGCTCGGGGGTCAGCACCCCACCGTGCGCCTGCTCCTGGCAGGAGAAAGTCCCGAGGCGCGGGCGGCCGGACTGGTGCGGGGCAGCTCGCTGCAGCGCCTGGGAGCTCGTCGGCGTTATCGCGAGTTGAGCTCGGCAGAGCTTCGCTCGCAGGGCGACACCCTGATCGAGCTGGCGGCAGCCGTCGACGAGGCCTCGCGCAGGTTGCGAAAAGACTATGAAACCCTGGTGGTCGAGCCGGAGGTGCGTTCTTACGCACCGATAGCCCGCTCGCAACTGGCCCTGTTGGGCCCGGACCAGGCACCCGACGCCACCTTTACCTTGCGCCTGGCTTTCGGCAAGGTGGGGGGCTACAGCGAAGCCGGACGCTCGATCGCTTATGCCACAACCCTGGGCAGCGCTTTCGATCTGGCCCGGCTTCAGGGCAACCAGGACCCCTTTCGACTGCCAAAGCGCTGGTGGGACCGACAGTCTCGGATGAACCTCAAATTGCCCTACAACTTTGTCTCAACGGCCGACACGATTGGAGGAAATTCGGGAAGCCCCGTCATCAATCAGCACGGAGAGGTGGTCGGAATCAACTTCGACCGAAACCGCCACGGTTTGACAAGGAATTTCCTTTACTCCGATCGCCAGGCTCGCCACATTTCCGTGCATTCGGCCGCCATTTTGCACCTGCTCGAGAAAGTCTACGACGCTCCGGCTCTGGCCCGCGAGCTGAGGCTGGGTAAAAGGCCTGCTCGCTAATGCCCATGACGTTGGCCGAGCTGACCGAGGAGATGCATCGTTTCGTCGCCTCGAAAGGTTTTTACCAGGAAGATACGCCGCGACGACAGGTGCCCCGCAATCTGGCGATCTCTTTGGTGCTTGAAGCCAGCGAAGTACTCGAGCACTATCAGTGGGGCGAGGAAGCAGCCGCGCCTGAGTTGGCAGAGGAACTGGCCGACGTCGCGCTGTACCTGCTTCAACTGGCCAGCGTTGCGGGTATCGACCTGGAACAGGCCATCCTGGACAAGCTGGCAAAGAATCAGAAACGCGAGTGGAGCTAGCCCAGGCAGGCACCTCCTGAATTTTGTGAAATTCTCAGGGGGGGAGCGCAATTGAAATCCGAGTCTGACGACCAACCTGGGGCAGAGAAGGCGGCACAAGGCAAGTCTTCCTTTATTCCTCGTTGGCGTCAGCGCCAAATGGAGGCAGAATCGGCTTCTCAGCCACCGGACGCCTCTCCAGCCCCCGCCGAGCCGGACACTCAGGCCCCCTCTCCCGGGCCGATCAAAAAGAAGTTGCAGGCGCGCTGGAGGCAACACACCGAGGCTCCGGCCGAGACTGCGGCTCCGCCTGGCCCGCCAACGGACAGAGAATCCGGGGGCCAGACGGCGGCGCGAACTTTCCAGCCCCGCTGGCGTCGCGCGCAGTCTCCGGGCGAGGGCGGCGAGGCCGTGCATCCAAACCTCCAGGCCCAGCCGGCTTCAACCGGAGAGCGGCCTCGCGGGTTTCAGCCCCGTTGGCGACAGCGTGCCCAGGAAGTTGCGGCGATTGAAGAGCAGCAGCAGCGGCAGCAGCAGTTGGAAGTGCAGGGAAAGGCGCCCGGCCGCGAGGCCAACGTTCAGGCTGGATTTCAACCCCGCTGGAGGCGCATGGCGCCCGAACAACCCCCTCCGCCCCAGATTGAAGCCCGTCCCCTGGAGGCCGCTGCCGAGAAGCCGTCCGGATTTCGAGCTCGTTGGCGCAGGACGGCAGCGTCTTCTCTCTCGCTGCCGGTAGAGCCGGTGCTCGAGCCGGAGCTTGCTGTGGAGGTCGTCGAGCCCCCGCCGATCGAAGTTCCCCCCGTGGAGCCTCAGCGCGTGGCGCTGGCTGCTGCAACTTCGCCGGTCCAGGAAGATGAGCCGGCCGAGCCGCGCCAGGATGCGGAGTGGGACGAAGGGGCAACTTCTCCGCCGCTGGCAGAGGCTGCACCGCGCTATTTTCTCGCCCTGGCCAGTCAACCAGAGTCGCCGCCCGATCAGCAGCCTCCGCCCGTAGAGGTAACTCCGCTTGAACCCGAGGCTCCATCGCAACTGGAAGGCATTGCCGAGGAAGCTGGTGAGGTGCTGTTGCTGGGGGCTCAGGCCTCCGACGGTGTCGAATTTCTGGATATCAGCCCCGACGAAAATCCCGAAGAGTTGCTGGCGGCCCTCGAGCATAAGGTGCGCAGCCCTGTCGTGTCTCTTCCCGGACCCGATCAGGCTGGGCCCGCCTCGCCGCCTGCCGAAGTTCCCGTCGCTCAACCACCCGAGAGCAGGCCCTTCAAGAAGGGTCTGCCCCCGCTACCGCCTTTGCCTCCGGTGCAGGCACCTCGACCGCTTCCCGAGCACCTGAAAGCGGCTCTGGTGGATCGAACGGTTCCCGTAGACCGGCTGCCCGATGCCGCGCCGGTCGCTCGACCTGCCGCCCCGCCGACTCGCGCGCCCGCCGCCGGACCCGCACCTGTCCGCGCCCCGGCTGCTCCCCGACTTCAAGGCGGGCGGACTACGCCCGCTCTGGTGGAGCGAGTTCGCAAGTTCAAGATTCCCACCCGCGAAGCTCGCATCAGCGGCGAGGAGGTGGCCAACTTCACCCGTCAACTGTCCGTGATGATCGGTTCGGGCCTACCGCTGTTGCAGGCGCTGCATTTTTTTGCCGAGGCGGTTCCCGGAGGCCTGGGTAAGGTGGTCGGGGGGGTGGCCGATAAAGTGTCTTCGGGCTACCGACTGTCTGTAGCCATGTCGGCTCATCCCACGCTGTTTTCCGAGGTCTACGTGGGACTGATCGAGCTTGGCGAGACCAGCAGCCATATCGAAGATGCTCTGGACCGATTGGCCGATTTGCTCGAGAAGCAGGTCAGGCTTTCCAAGCGGTTGAGTGCGGCTCTGATCTACCCGGCCTTCCTGGTCGGGGTGTCGCTGGCCGCTGTGGCGCTGTTTTTGATCTATGTGTTGCCCACGATGATTCCGCTTTTCGCAGGCTTTGGCATGGAGCTCCCCTGGCCCACCCGACTCTTGTTGGCCAGTCGCCAGGCGGTCCTTCCGGGCTTTCTGTTGGTACTGCTCTCGGCTGCCCTGTATCACTATTGGAAGCCACGCTGGGTGATCGCCAGGCGCCAGCGCGCCAACTGGGCCAGGCGCATCGACCGATTCTTCATGGGGTTGCCTCTGGTCGGCAAATTCTTGATCCAGCTGGCTACGGCGCGGGTACTCTTCGCGATGGCCACCATGCTCGACTCAGGACTGCCCCTGTTGAGCGCCCTGCAGCGCTGTGAACTGGTGGCAGCCAACCTGGAGATCGCGGGTCGACTGGAAAGTGCGGCGGCCGCCATCCGCGAGGGGGTCACCGTGGTCGAGGCCTTCCACAGCCACGAGGTCATGCCCCCTGCCTGCTTGCACCTGCTGGCCGCCGGTGAGGAAAGTGCCAAGATGGTGGAGATGATCCAGTATTCGGCGCGATTCTACGAAGAAGAGGTCGAACAGGCCATCAGCCGGTTTATGTCGTTGGTAGAACCCGTCATCATGGTGGTCATGGGATTGGTCGTGGGGTTTATCGTGCTCAGCGCGGTTCTGCCCACCGTTCAGATGATCCAGCAACTGGGTGTCTGACCGAGGGCACATTTCCGCACTATTGCGGATGGTGATCGTGGGAGTCCTCGCGGCTGTCGTCGACCCCGTCGGAGTCGCTTCCAACCCAGTTGCGCACCTGCTTGCGAACCCCCCGGAAGGCACTGCTGCGCAGCCGACGCTTTTGCTCGGGTTCGAGTTGCTGGAACACGTAGTAGGCTGCCAGCGCACAGCCGGCGCCCAGCACGGCTACGGTGAAGAGCTTCCCTGGCGTGTAGGGCTGGCTCTCGATACGGGCCGGGCGAACGGGCCGGGGTTCGGGGGTTTTGGGTCCTGTCGACTCTTCCGTCTCACTCATGAGCTAGGTTGTTCCCCGCATTGACCTGAATGAATCCTGGATAGTAACAGGCCAGTTCCTCAAGTGCTAAGGCCACGCTGCGCAGCAATGCCTGGGCCGAGGGAAACTGGGGATGGTCCACTTGCTCGTGGGCCAGGGAAACAAAAAAGTGGCCGTCCGAGGCGGCCACCTGGCATGGGATGTTCAGAACCTTCGTAAAGCCAATACCCAGGGCACCCGTCAAGGCTGACACCGCGGCGCAGACCAGATCGGGGCCTTCATCGTGAAAACCAGCGTGCCCGCGGCATTCGAGCCTCCAAAGCCTGGAGGCCGAGTCTTCTTCCCAGTGAGCCTCAACCATGTTCTTGGACCGACCGCGCCCCTGGGGCAGCGATCAGGCCTTCTTGATGCTCTCGATTCGCAGCGAGGTGTAGGGCTGGCGATGACCGCGCTTCACGCGCACGTTCTTCTTCGGCTTGTAGCGGAAGGCCGTGACTTTGCGCAGGCGATGCTGCTCGACGATCTTGGCCTGAACCTTGGCGCCTTGAACGTAAGGAGCGCCGACCTGAACGGAGCCGTCGCCAGCGAGCAGCAGAACGCGGTCCAGGACCACCGAACTACCCTTGTCGCCGTCGAGCTTTTCCACTCTCAGAGTCTGGCCCTCAGCGACCTTGTATTGCTTGCCACCTGTTTCAACTACCGCGTACATTCGAACCTCACAAGAACCCTAAAAAATGTCTCGCGACCATACCACTGTCGCTGCTTACTGTCAAGCCGAAGCGCGATCAGCCCTGGGGAGCTGCCGTGGCGGTTTGTTGATTGCGCACTCGGTCGATAGCCCGCTGGCCGCCCCACTTTTCTACAATCAGGTCATCATACTCGTCGGCGATCAGAACGACCGAACTCACCGAAGACTTCAGCTCGTTGGGGTCGCAGGTAGATCCCAGGATGCTGTGCTCGAAGAAAATGTCGCCTTCCTCATCGATGCCGAAAGCACCAAAGGTCATTCGGTCGTTCTCACGCAGCAGAAAGTGCATCAGATCGGGCGTCAGTTCGGCTCCGGTAACGACATAGGCGCGGGTGGAGATCACACTCTCATCTTCGCCAAACGGGTAGATGGCCGTTTGGGCAAAGGCCGAGCCCACCAGCACGCCAAACTCTGGAACCTCGGGGCGCTGGCCCGCGAACTCGCCGTAAAACTCGCGCATCAGGGGCAGAATCTTGTCATAGCACTCTTTTTGAGCTGGGGTATCAAATCTCATCGTGGGCCCTCCGGGAACCGTTGTAGCAAAGGGTGTTCCTTGCCCGGCGGTGGGTTCCTCTCAGGGGTACAGGGGAAAATTCAAGCTTCGGCCTCGGAGTGAAGCCCCGCAGGCGCCTGTTCGTCCCATTCTTTGCGCAACTTGGGTTCCAGGCTTCGAATCCAGGCCTGCAGTTGCGACCTGGCCCGGACCACGAACTCATTGTCGGCTTCTTCCTGGCGATGGGCCTGCCAGCGAACCCAGCCCTCGAAGAGTTCCTGCCAACAGCTTCGTTCCTGCCATTCCGGATTGGCCGACTGTCTGCAGAAAGTAAGCCACAGTCGTTGACAGTCGAGCAGGGGAGCGATCAGATACTCTTTGCTCTGCCACATCTCGTTTTCGTACATCGACAGCGCCGCTCGCAAGGGTTCACGCACCAGGTTCCATTGCTCCAGCGCGAGCTGGGCCCGGGCCAGTTCCAGTTGAGCCGCAGCCAGGTGCAGACCCAGATGGTTTCTCTGGTTGCCTGGCAAACTGTTCAGCTCTTCAAGAGAGACGGTGGCAACATCGAGAGCAGCCTGGTGGCGGTTGGCCTGACGCTGAACCCGGGCCAGCACCTGCCGGTGTATGGCACACCACATGCGGGCCTGATCGTAACCCTCCTGGGCTCGACGTTGCTCGATTTCGACGGCGGCCTGGGCCTTTTCGGCAGCCAGATCGTGGTGACCCAGGGCCGACTGGATCAGGGCCTCGGTGCTGAGGCATACCGAGCGTTCGGTTTCCACATCGGCTTCGCTTTCGGTGGCGCGAATATGCTCCAGCGCCTCTTCGGCCTCGGTCAGGCATTCCAGTCCCGCCTCGGGTTGACCCAGATGCAGATGGATCCAGGCCTGCAACTCGCGCACATCGGCGAGTTCCAGTTGAGGTGCGCCCTCGGAGGGGTCGAAGTCGAGCAAGTCCTGGCGACATGCTTCGGCGATTTCCATGGCCTCTTGAAGCCGCCCTCGGCGGGCTCGCACCCGAGCCTGATAAACTCTGGCGCTCAGTTGTTCAAGCGACAGGTCTTCCGCTCCCAGGCCGATGGCCTGCTGATAGGCGTCAATGCATTGATCGAGCGCCTCCTCAGCCTGGCGCAGCAGACCTTGATGGCTGAGAATCTTGGCTCGAAAGAACAGCACCAGGGCCTGTTCCGACAGGTCCATTCCCTGCATCATCTCGGGGGTCAACAGGGTGTTCAGAGAGCCAGAGGCTTCGCCGATTCGGTTCATCAGTGCCAGGGCGTGGCTGCGAAGGAACTCCAGTGAGGCCACGTCGGCCGGATTCGATTCGCCGGCAGGCAAGGCGTTGATCACCGTGATGGCTTTTCTCAGACGTTCTTCGGCCTCGTTCCATTTCTCCAGGTCGAACAAAGCCATGCTCTGCTCCAGATAGAGAAACACCAGTTCCTGGTCCCCTGGCCATTGGAATTGATGATACAGGCCTTCAGCCTCGCCCAGCAGCCGCATGCTTTCCCATCGCATTCCCATATGCTCGAGGGGGCCGGCGTTCTCCGGCAGGGTTTCGCGAACACCGCGCAGGGTTTCCGACTGTTCCATGAGCAGTTCGAAGAGGTACTGGGCCCACTCTTCACCCTCCTCGCGGGTCAGCTTGCGAGCCAGGTCGAGAGCTTCCTGGCCGTGGCGAAGACTATCGTCTGCATTGCCCAGCGCGCGCGCCGAGCGTGCCTGACCCCGCAAGGCGTGAATGGTCTTGGCCTGGTCGGCCTGACCTTCACGCAGGCTTCTCTGGTGAGCTTCCTGATACAGGGGATAGGCCCGTTGCACATAGCCCATATAGAGATAGGGATCGGCCAGGCATAGCAGACAGTGAGTCAGCAGTCCTTCAAGGTTGTCGTTGCGTTCGTTTTTGACCAGAGCCCGCAGCATATCCAGCGCCTGCTCGCCGAAGTGAGCTCCATCGGAGTAGCGCCCCTGATTGGTGAGAGTGTGGCAACAGTCGGCGTAGATCTCGGCGAGTTGAGCCGCGAAACGTCGAGATCTTTGGGCCTTCTTGCGCTCGAGCATGTGGGCAGAGACCAGAAAGAGCTGAAGTCCGATTTCCTCGTAGCCCTGTTCGCGCGCCAACCGTCCCAGGGCCCAGGTTTGCTCGACCGTTTCCTGATCGTGCATCAGCCGGGAGAGATCGCCCATACGACCGCTCTCCGCCAGGTGATACTTGAGGAAACAGTGGGCGTAGAAGTCGGCGTCTTGCGGATTGGGATTGGCTGGACGGGAGCTGTCGAGCGCCAGCGCAACCACCCGGCGATGGCTCTCGGAGACTCGATCGCGCCAGGACGGATGTTGCAGCAAGAAGTCACGCAGTTCAGGGGAGCGCAGCGAATAGTGTTCACCGGTGAAGAGTGCGTCGTATTGGGAGCCTTCGCCATCGCTACTGAGAAAGTCGCGCAACTCGAAGAGGGCGAAGGCCACTTTTTCAGGAGCATTTGACCAGGCCTTGAAGAGTTCCAGGCTGACCGGAACCTGAGCCACCGCCAGCAAGATCAAAATTTCCAGATGGACGGTGCGAAAGACCTCGGGGCCGAGCCGTCGACCCATGGCTTCAAACAAGGTTTCGAAGAGGTTTTCGGGCTCGGGAAGGGGGACCTTCCACCTCAGCAACAGGGCGTAGTAGTAGCCCAGGCGCCAGTTGCCCTGGCTCTTTACCAGGATCTGCTCCACCTGAGCAAAGTGCTCTTCGTCCAGGCGTTTTCTAAGGTAGCCATCAAGTTCTTCCAGGTTACGAGGATGCTCGGGCTGAAGCACCAGCTGGTCGACCGGGTGTCGGGCACGCCCGGCCGTAACGAGATAGATCCCTTCCGCGAAGTCCCTCCAGGCGGGGAGTTCCGACAACTCGACAGCTTCCTCGAAGCCGTCGAAAAGGATGACGAAACTGCTGTCGATCTCTTGAGTCAGCCACTGAAATGCGGCCAGCAAGGCCCTGGGTGGTGACTGTTCGTAAAAGGCCTGCGAGACCGCCAGGCGCAAACTCTCGCCATCGATGTCCAGCAGGTATTCGGTGGCGTCCACCAGGCGCCAGATCAGGGAAGTCAGGCTCTCGTCGGGGCTCTTCTCCAGATAGAGAGGAACGGCACCGCGCTCCTGAGCACCGACAGCCAGGCCACGCAGCAGCCAGCTCTTGCCGGAGCCCGAAGGACCCGAGAGATGTAAGTGACCATGCGTGCGTCCGAGAACCCAGCCCCAGACCTCTTCGAGGGTTTCCTCGCGAGGCCAATACTCCGAAAGAAAATCGTCTAATAACACTCGGTCGGGTTCACTTCCGAGCCCAGGTCAACTCCCCTGCTCTTCTTCGTGAGTGCGGGGAGCTACCAGCCAGTCTGAGAGTTCGCTCCAAAAATGGTCCTCGAACCAGGGAAAGAAGCTGCTGGAGGTCTCTTCCGGGGTGATTTCCAGGATGATTCGCCAGTGTCCCGGCCGCCGTCCCAGCGGCGACTGTTCCAGCACGAAATATCCCTGCACGGCTTTGAGCCACATAAATGCCTGGGCTTCGTCGCGTTGCAGGTTCTGGCAACGAGCGACGTCCAGGCGCAACCCTTCAGTGTGTATGGTGTAGGCGGCTGAATTGGTGATGAATTGATGGACTTCCAGGTCACAGGCGCGAATGGAATACTTCATCGCCTGGTGACAGAGTTTGACATTACCTCGAAACTCTGGAGGTCCACTTCGATGGTCTGTTTCAAGGCGCTACCCTGAGTGACCAGTCGGGCACGGCGCTTGTTGCGATCGATGATGAGTTGTTGCAAGATACCCTCTTTCTCAAAGTCGTGGGAGTTGCGCAGAACGTAAGCCCGGACTTCCGTCTGGGCCAGTTCCACCTGGGGATCGAGCAGCCAACCACTGCGCATCACCAACTTGGGCTGTAGTAAAAATTTGATGAAACGGGGGCTTCCCACCTCGAAGAAGGTTCCCATAAGACCTGAGTTGCGCAGGTCCTCCTCCAACTCGGGATGGATTCGCCCTGAAATTGTCTCTGAGCTCGGTTCGCTAACCATGATCATTTCGTCTCCGCCCTTCTTAAAGAGCTAGCGTTGTTGCAGCGGGGTTACAGCGGAATGTGTGAGTGTCAAGAACTGACATACGCTTACCCCCTCCTACACTTATTGCACCATCCGACCAGGACCAAACGATCCATCAAACGATCCAGTCGAATTGGTCCACCGCCTTGTCCAGTGTTTCGATGGTCGCCTGATACAGGGACTGGGCCTCTTCGGGACTGTCGCCCACGCACGTCACGCCCAGTTTACCGAACTGCGACAGGGCGCCGATCATATGGAACACCACGCCCGTGTTGGAGGAAGAGTTGTAGTGTAAGCCGGTGTAGGTGGTGATGTCGATCAGGTCCTCAGGAAGCAGGCCGCGATATTTTTCCGACTCCAGATTGTCCGAAGCGAAATAGTACTTCGGATTGCCCGTCCCCGACTGGAACAGCCCGGTTTCGGGGTCGTAGCGGCCACCGGTGAGGAATTGCAAAGTGCGGAACGGGTGGGTGGTGCCGCCCTTGCGCAGGTTGATTTCCACGGCAAAGAGGTCCCACTGGTCTTCTTTGGGAACGCAAAGGAAGTCGATGGAAAGGCGTCCGATGACGCCCACTTTGGCCAGTTCCTCGCCGATGCGCTGGCCGGCTTCGTGGAGAGGCTTCTGGTAGGCGGGGGCGGCAGGGAAACTGCACCCGATAAACACCTGCCCGTCCGGGCCGCCCAGCACCTGGTCATGAGTCGAAATGATTTGGGGTTCTCCCAGCGGCGTGATACGCATCTGCACACTGGGTGAGGCCTTGAGGTCTCCCTCGATGAATTCTTCGACGATGCCTTCCATTTGCTGGAACTTGCGCAGGTAGCCATCCCAGTTCATGCCTGGGGCCTGGAAGCGAGCCTGAGTTCGCACCATATCCCGCAGGGTTTTCAGGCAGGCTTTCTTATTGGACCAGTTGCTGACCCCGCCCAGCGGCAAGATAGCGTTGCCATCTCCCGAGAAGCCGTCATTGATTTTGACCACGACTCTCTTCATCTCGGGACGAAGTTTGTGCAGTTCGAAGATGCCCTCGACAATATCGTCCTCGTTCTTCAGGTCCTCAAATCCCGTGGCCAAAGGAATGCCAGCCTCGCGAAAGAGGCGACGGCAGCCGCTCTTGGAGCCATAGCGAAGATGCTTGGGGTCGGGTCCGAGCAGAGGAATGCCAAGGGCCACCGACAGCGACTTTTCCAGTTGGGTGACATTGAATACCGTGAGGTGACTGTTTTCGGCATTGCCGATGGCTTTGCGAATTCGTCGCAGCAGACTGGGACGCTCGAGGATTTTCTGGGTCAGCGATTTGGGTGAAGTGTCATAGACGGCAAACATCTCCAGGCGAGAACGGGCGTGCGAAAATGGAATACCGGGGAGCAGCTGGAGGTAGTAATCGATGATGAAGGGATGAATGGGTTCAGAAGTTACGAAAATCACCCGGGTCTTGGGCAAACTCAGCAAGATCAACATGAAGAGCAGCCGCTCTTCGTAGTGTTGTGCGCCTTTTAGCTTCTGAAGTTCCTCTACGTCGAGAGTCATGGAGGGAACCACCACTACGGTCTGAGGAATGTGACCGTCGCCACTGAGGCTGCGCCAAAGGTCGGGAATTTTCCGATACAGCTCCTGAAAGATTCGGTCTTCTTCCTTGGAGCCCGCGGCCGGAAGATTGAGGTCTGCCCAGGCCTGATAAGCCGGCAACACGGGTTGGCGTGCGACCGCCGCTTGCACCTCTCCGGTGGGACCATCCAGGTCCGTCACCTTGAGCCGATTTCTTCTGGCCATCACCGACCTCCAGCGATTGAGTTGGCTCCCCATTCCCCATCGGGGAAGTGGCTCCCTTTACGGCGAAGGCCAGCCGGATGAGAGTTCATGTAACCCGGAAAATTCCCCAACCGGCCCTGCAGACATTGTTTCAAACCGGCTGGGATGTTTTTGTCGGACCCGAGGAAATCCCCAGTCGCTCCCGGTTCCTGTGGGCTGCAACCGGGGCTCACGGCCTGCTGAGCCTGTTAACCGAGCGTATCGACGCTGAAGTGATGGACCGTTGCCCCCAGCTCAGGGTGATCTCCAATTGCGCGGTGGGTGTCGACAATATCGACGTTGCCGAGGCTTCGGCCCGCGGGATCGTGGTGTGCAACACTCCCGGTGTACTCACCGAAGCCTGTGCCGACTTCACCTGGGCCCTGATTTTGGGCTTGCGACGCCGCCTGCTGGAGGCCGACCAGTGGGTCCGCACCGGCCGCTTTGAAGGTTGGGGGCCCTTGCTTTTGTTGGGAGGCGACCTGCACGACTGTCGGTTGGGGCTTATAGGGATGGGAGCCATTGCCCAGGCCGTGGCCCGTCGAGCCGCGGCCTTTGGTTGTCAGGTTCACTACTGGTCGCGCACGGCCCGAGAGGGTCCCTGGCAGCGCCACCTTCAACTGGATACCCTGTTGCAGGAATGCGATGTGGTCAGCCTGCACGTTCCGCTTTCAGCCGAAACCCATCACCTGATCAACCGCCATCGTTTGTTCCAGATGCAGGCCGATGCCCTGCTGATCAATACCAGTCGGGGCCCGGTCGTCGACGAGGCCGCGCTGGCCGAGGTTCTGGCCGAGGGCCATCTGGGGGGAGCGGCTTTGGACGTGTACGAGCGTGAGCCAGAGGTCCATCCTGGCTTGTTGAGCAGCCCCCGGGTGCTGCTCGCCCCCCATCTTGCCAGCGCTACCCGGGGCACTCGCCTGCGCATGGCCGAACTGGCGGTAGAGAATCTGTGTCGGGTGTTGCGGGGTGAAGCGCCCTTGCATCAGGTGGTGTGAAATTGTAACAGGCTGTTCATAAGTGCAGAGTGAACTTCTCTGCGTATTGACCGCAAGCGTCTATGCTGAAGTTGTTCCGGACGGCATCGTCCGGACAGGTCGCTCCCTCTGAACCTTTCGATAAGCCGGAACCCCGGCTTTTTTTTTGCCCTTTCCAGGCTTGTCGGTCCGGACCTAGAAAAGGCCCCCGCCATGAAACGTCAGATCGTAGCTCTGGCCCTGGGGGGCTGGCTGTGCCAAGCCGCCCAGGCGGCCCCTTTGCCCTGGGAAAGCCCGCGCGCTCAAGATGCCTTGAAAGTATTGGCAGCCAGTGGCGTGTTGCAGGAAAACTGGCTATCCTATCGGGTGGCCAGCCGTTGGGAAATTGCCGTATTGATGCAGCGACTGTTGCAGCGACTGGAGTCGCAGCCGGAGCTGCTGGCCAGCAAGCTCGAGCGTGAGGCCGTGCAAACTCTGGTCGGGGAAGTCCAGGCTGAACTTCAGGCTCTCGCGCCCCGAGTCGACGGGCTCGAGCAACAGCTGACCGCGCTCGAGCAGCGGGTCGAGTTCCAGGAGCGTTTTCGCTTTCGCGGTCGTTTTCTGATGGCCGCCCTCTACCAGGGGGTCAACAACACGGGCAACGATCGCAGCGGCCTGGGAATCGGCTCACTCGACTATCAAGGATTGGCAGGTTCAACCCTGCTGACCAACGGGGTGCCCCACTCCCCCGAGGGCATCGTTCCGCAGCTCGACCTGGCCCGCGGACGCCCGCTGATTCAAGGCACCAGTTTCACTTCCACCCTCTACCTGGATGTCGAGCACCAGCCCGACGAGGACTGGCTCTACCAATTACGATTCTATGCTTATACCTCGCAAGGAAATTCGTTGCTCGACGCCACCTGGGGCACTCCTCAGCCCTATCTGGCCAATCCTTTTACCGGCGCTGGCGGTGGCACCCCCCAGGGTTCGAACCGTGCGCCCTTTAGCAGTATGGGGTTCGACCGTTTTCGCCTGACCCACGTTCCAACGGGATTTGGTTTGACCCTGGGCAGTTTTCATCCCCGCTTGATTTCCAGCCAGGTATTTACCGGTCAGGTCAACCCTCGGGTGGGAGATCCTCGCCTGCTCGAGAGCTTCGGAGTCCACGCTTCGGCCGAACACGGGCCTTTTGGTTGGGAGGCCTTTGGGACCTACTTGCCCGACGGGAATCCCGCCCAGTTGGGGCTTCAGCCCCTGCAGCATCTGGCCTGGGGTGGTGCGCTCAGTTATCAGAACAAGGGCTGGCAAGCCACCTTGAGCCTGCTCCAGGCTTCGGCCAGTTCTCGTGACGGCAACCCTCGGGCCGTGGGCCTGTCTAACCTGGTGAATGGAAGCACGGGTCAGGTAAATGTCAACTGGGTGAACCCCAACGGTTTTTTTGCCGGACAGTTGCCTCCGGCGGCCTCGGCCGGCCGTGGCTCAACCAGCGATCGTCGTCCTGTCCCAGGTCGAGCCGGGCTCGATGGGGGAGGTCGAGAGGCCAGCTTCGGCCCCCAGCAGCAGCTGGGCCTGGGATTGAATGTGAACTATCGAGATCCTGCTGGCTGGGCCGTGTTGGGCGAATGGGCCCACACCCGATATCGGCCCAGCCAGAACTCCAGCTTTCAACGCGAGGGCAACCTTTGGAGCCTGGGCACTCAGGTGGAACTGGGAGAGTCGCGGGAGTTTCAACTCCAGCTGGACTATCGCTCGACCGACGCCACCTACGACCCCATGATTCTCGTGTTTCCTTCTCCCAGCTCGTCCCTGGTGCCCTTTCGTGTCTACCACCGGTTCCCCGATCACGACCAGTTCTGGCATCTTTACTCGCTCCACGACACCGATCGGTTTCCCCATAATCGCAGGGGGTTCTGGCCTGCCTTCCGCTGGAATTATGGCCCGGACAGCCACCTGGTGTTGCGGGGACGTTGGTTGGAACAGGTGTCAACCTCGTTGCAAGATGTCCGCTTTCAGCCCGGCCAGCTCGGGGCCAACGTGCCCAACGAGCAGGTGCTGGGGCATTCGCCAGGATTTTTCGACGTGGTGTTTCGAGAGTTTTCACCCCTGTCTTTCAACGCCCAGCTGCAGCCCCTTGAGAATCCCCGTGGCCGCGTGACGGCACTGGGGTTAGACCTGCATCATCACTTTGAGGACACTCCCTGGACCCTGGACTTTCGATTGGAGCGTCATCACTTTCGCCGTCCCACCCGCTTGCCCGCCAGTTTGGGGGGGAGCCAGAACCGGGTGGACCTGGCCCACAGTCTCGCCCATGTAGGACTGGAGTACAAACCCAATTCCAGTTGGAGTTACCGATTGAACTACGACGTGGCAGAAATGCGGGGACACTACGACCCGCTCGGAGTGTACAATCCCTTCGCCATCAGTAATGACCGGGTCGATTTCCTGAATCGCGACCTGCTCCAGCACGCGCCCGGCCTGGAAGCCACCTGGCATCTGGATAGTCAGACCCGTTGGGATATGGGCCTGACTTACTATATCAATATCGATCGCGTGCCTCGCTCTGTATTTGCCGGGCTGCCGGGCGGGCCTCAGGCGACCGCTCATCCGTTTTCGTTCAATGCCGTGCGCTTGGAAACGCGACTCGAAGTCGATTTCTGAGCACAGGGAATCTGTCTCCTTTTTCGAAACCCTGCAGATGCGCTACTGGATAATCGGGCTCATTGTACTGGCTGGATGCTCGGGACCTCGGGTTGACCTGAACGTGGGCAAACTCCGATCGAACCAAAAGCAGCATGTGAAAGCCGCCAATCAAAACGTCAAGGATCAGACCGGAACGGATCTGGGAACGGTCAAGCCACAGAAACGCAAGTTTGGCATGCCCACGACACCGGTGGAGTAGAACTCAGCGAGTTCCTCTGTGCTGACAACCCGCCTTCTCTTTTTCGCCTGGTCCATGGCTGCTATCAGCCTGGTCATGGCGGGGGTGGTCGGCGGCAGTTACTGGGGCATTCGGCGTAAACTCGAGGCTCAGATATACCGGCAATTGTCAGAAGAACTCAGCCCCGGTTCGCTGAGGAATGGTTCGGTTCCCCACCTGGTCTGGCCAGCAGTTGGTCCTGCCGAGGTCGGCCGACTGGCTTCCCGAGGCATCAGCGTACGCTATTTCGATGCAACAGGCGTGCGGCGCCTTGAGGGTGGGGGAGATGCCGGACTACCGGCCGAGCGTCCCGAGAAAGTTCGTCAGTTGCTCGGGCAGCGTGCCGACTCACTCCGCTATACCTCCAGTCTGCGCCGGGAAACCTGGCAGATGTGGGCCCTGCCCGTTTACTCCGACAAAGGTGACTGGGTGGGCGTCCTGGAGGTGGGAACCAGTCTTCGCTATCACCATCAGGTCCTGGAAATTTTGGGGCGCACATTGTTGTGGGGGGGGGCTCTGGGGGCGGTCGTCAGCGCTGTGATGGCGGCCTGGCTCTCGCAGTACTTCGGTCGGCCGATCGAATCGATGGCCCGGGTCATGAATCGTGTGAGAGGTGGCGAACTCAGCGCCCGCACACAGCCTGGGGGCACCGCCGAAATGCGCCAGATGGCGGTCGACCTGAACCGGATGGTGGAAGAATTGGAAAGCTTGCTGGCCAGCCAGCGAACTTTTATCGCCAACGCCTCTCACGAACTCAAGACTCCGCTGACTTCGTTGAGCGCGATGTGTGAATTGCTTCATCGACGAGAGGACGAACTGACCGTTGAGCGCCGGGAAAGAGCCTGGAGGGTCGTGGAACGGGAGATCGCCTCGATGAGTGCGCTGGTTCAGGACTTGCTCGCGCTCTCGCGACTGGAAATGACGGCCTCACCGAGTGTGGGATTTGACCCCCTTCCGCTTCTCGCCGAACTGGCAGAGCATTATACCGATTTGGGCAGAGTCGAGTTCTGCCTCCGTGGGCAGGGCAGCATGGCAGGCGATCCTGGCGGTTTCTGCAGAGCGGTGCGCAACTTGATTGAGAATGCTTTGCAGCACACCCCTGAACCCGGTCGGGTGCGGGTTGCGCTGGATTTTCGGGAGGGCCTCTGGCAACTGGAGGTGTGCGATCAGGGGAGCGGGATTGCGCCTGAAGTGCTCGACCGCGTTGCCGAACCTTTTTTTCGAGCCGATGTGTCGCGTTCTCGCCGGGCAGGCGGCAGCGGATTGGGCCTGTCTATCGTGGCCGCCTGGGTGGAACAGCAGGGCGGCAAGTGGAAGATCGAAAGTGATCCTGGCGGCGCCGAATGGTCCACTCGCATCTGCTTGAGCATTCCTTCAGGAAGTCTTCAGGATGACCCTGGCCAGATCTTCAGTCTCAACCCCTACATTGGAAATGCGCAAAGTCTATCCTGAAGTTATCTTCACCACGGCCCCCGGGCCGTGTTTTTTTTGTTCCTCTGGCCCGCCCCCAGCCTTACGGTTGTTCGTTCAGGGCAGGTTCTTCAGGGCGTCGTCCAGGGGTCGAAGGTAATCGCCCGGTGCTTTCAGCCCGTCGCGATAGAGATAGTAGCGGGCCCGTTCAACCAGCAATTCCGAATAGCGTGAGGGCACGGCCCCTTTTTGAGCTTCCTGAAGCGAGAGCTGCAGCAGGTTGCCCAGTCGCTTCAACTGGTCTCGGGCCCGCAGGTAGTTTGCCCGGGCATTCCCAGCCGGGGCGGCCGGTAGGTTGGCCAGTAAGACCCTTGTCATGGCCAGTGCCTCCTGGAGTTGCTCGGGTTGGGGCTGGTTGGTGCCGGGCGAAGAGGTGGCTCCGCTCGTAGGGGCACCCGCTCCGGCCTCGGCCATCCGCTGTTCCACGATTCGCCAGTGCTGGATTGCGGCCTCAGGCAGTCCGCCCTGGGCGATGATGCCCTGGGTTTCCCGATAGACGCGCACGAAATGGTCCCAATTGCCGCGGCGCTGCTGTAGCTCTCCAGCCTGGTGCTGAAGTAGTTCCAAGCGGGCCGACAAAACCTGGCGCTCGGCAGGCAGGGATTGAAGAGCCGCGCGGGCCTGGGCCAGATGCTCGCGAATCGGCCCCAGCTGGGGGGGCTGGGCTCCCGCCGCCAGCGCCAACATCAGCCACAGAAGACCGGTTTTCAGAGCTCAATCCCCCTGGCTTTCAGCGTATCTCGCTGGAGTTGGAAGAGCGGCTGCAGACCGGCCCAGCCTACATCGAGCATTCGATTGAGTTGTTCACGCGAGAAGGTGGCTTCTTCCCCGGTTCCCTGCACTTCGACCAGTTGTCCGGAAGCGGTCATGACCAGGTTGAGATCGACCGCAGCCGCCGTGTCCTCGGGATAATCCAGATCGAGCAGCACCTGGTCGCCAATCAGCCCAACCGAGACCGCGGCAACCTGGTCGCGCAGCGGAGAGGCGGTAATCTTGCCCGCCTTCTTGAGTCGATCGCAGGCGAGAGCCAGGGCAATGTAGGAACCGGTTATCGAACAGGTGCGCGTTCCGGCGTCGGCCTGCAGCACGTCGCAGTCGAGAATGATGCGCCGCGCACCCAGTGAGGGCAGATGAGCTACCGCTCGCAGGCTGCGCCCAATCAGTCTCTGGATTTCGTGCGTTCGTCCTGAGTTGCGCTGTTGGTCTCGCTTGCTGCGAACCTGAGTCGAACGCGGCAGCATGGAATACTCGGCAGTGATCCAGCCCTTGTTCTGGTCTTGCATCCAGTGGGGGACGTTTTCTTCGATGGTGGCCGCGCACAACACTCGGGTGTTGCCGGTCTGCATCAGTACGCTACCCTCGGCATAGGGGGCAAAGTCGAGGGTGGCGGAATGGGGCCGCAGTTCATCGGCGGCCCGCCCTTGTCGCAAAAATCCCATGAAGATGGCTTTGGAGCGAGGGCAGAAAGTCCTCTGAAGGAATTTTCCGCTTTTGGGAACTTTTGAAAAGGGCCAGGGTTGCTCTCTTTGCTGAGCCCACCCACCATCAGGAGGTTGCCCAATGTCGAAAATCCGCGCCGATGCACTCAGTATCCCTTCGAGCTTGAAAGTCTATCCGACCACCAGCTGGTTTCCCGGAGACGTTTCGGTTCCCGGTGAGTCGGACCATCTCCGTGCCAAAGGAAAAGTGTGCTCGATCTGTGGGGGGTGGCAGTCGGAAGAGAAAGTGATGGTCTGGAAAAAGGGCCGGGGCGCTGTCGAGCGCACGGTGGCCCGTTGCCACGGCCCTCGCGACCGCTCGGTGCCGCGCTGTCAGCCTCAGATCGTTTCCGAGGTCCCGATCACCGACTACAATCCCCCGGCCTGACCACAGGCCCTCTGGGGGCGTTGCACTGGTCTCAGTCGCGGCGCCCCCAGATCGTGCCCGGACTGGGTATCTGATAGAGCCACTGCAGCGCCGTGCGGTCGCGGTCGGTAAGCCTCACTTGATCGACTCGCAGTCTGCGAGCGCTGAGCTTGTAATACATCAAATCTCCCGGCTGGTACGACTCGCCCAGGCCCAGCACGTGGCCAAGCTCGTGGGCCAGCGCCTGGACCTGGTTGCCGGCGGCAACTCGGGGGTTGTATTCAACGGAAACGCCCTGGGTTCTCAGCCCCTTGCGCGCGCTGCTCCACCAGGTGGCCGCAGCTTTGTCTCTGGGTAGTCGAGGGTCACCCCACTGCACCACCAGGTCGGCCTCTTCTTGTCGAAACACCAGGATAAAGAAAGGCCCCCAGCCGAGCTGGGCGGCCCATCGATTCCACACCTGCAGGGCTGCGCCCACCAGGTGTTGCTGGGCCGGCGCCGTGTAGATGCCCCAGGGAAGCCGATTTCCCGCAATTCGACAGGGCCGCCCAAGACTCTTCATGAATTCATATTGTTGCAGAGGGGGGTCGCCGTTGGGTAGCACCTGCGGCGCCGGCACCACTCCCATCGGTTCATCATCGGCGTGCGGTTGTGCGGTCAGGGGCACTTTCAGGGAGTGGGGGGGCCTGGGACGGGCTGCTCCGAACTGAGAAAGCAACAGTAGCGAAAGCAGGAAGTAGCGCACAGGGATGAGTTTGCGCCAGGCGCTGCGAAGTCCTGGGCATGCGATGGAAGTCCCTTCTATGTGCCGCCTGGCTGACCGCGCCCTTGTTGGCGATACCGCCTTCTCCGCTGTTGCAACAAGTCGAAGAGGTGGTGGCCAGCGTCAGCGAGCAGTTGAAACCCGCCGTGGTCCACCTTGAAGTCTGGTCCAAGCGCGGCGGCCTGCGCAGCAAGAGTTTGGGGTCAGGTTTATTGGTCGCTGCCGATGGAACGATTGTGACCAACCACCACGTTGTGGATAAGGCAGAGCAGATTCAGGTGATTTTGGATGACAAAAGTCGTCACGATGCGCGAATTCTGCGCGACGATCGTCAGACCGATCTGGCGGTCTTGCGAATCTCGGCGGGCCGCGATCTGGCCTACGCTCGGCTGGGCGACTCGGACAAGGTTCGGGTGGGTCAGTGGGTCCTGGCCATCGGCAATCCCTATGGTCTGGACCGGACGGTTTCCTTCGGGATTATCAGCGGCAAGGGTCGCTACATTCCAGGCATCGAGTCGGGGCTTTCTCCACTGAACGACTTCCTGCAGACCGACGCTTTGATCGATCCCGGCAGTTCGGGTGGGCCGCTCGTCGACCTGCAAGGAAGAGTCTTGGGCATCAACTCCGCCGGTATCGGCCGGGGCATCGGCTTCACGATTCCGGCCAAGGTGGTTCAGGAGGTGCTGTCGGGCCGCCAGACCGAGGGTCGTTTAGAACGAGGTTGGCTGGGATTGTACCCTCAGCCGCTCACCCGCGAACTGGCCAGGCACTTGAAGATTCCCGAGTCACGCGGCATTGTGCTCAGCGACCTGGCCCCCGGATCACCGGCTGAGTCAGCAGGAATACAGCCCGGGGATATTCTGCTGGAGTTTCAAGGCCAGCCGGTCGGTGCCGAGCAGGAGGAGGATGTCCTCAGTTTCGCCCAGTCGGTTTCTCGTCTGGCCCCGGGGCAGAAGGTTCAGCTTACGGTGCTGCGCCAGGGCAAGGTGATGCCGCTCAGCTGCGAGGTGGGACTGCAGCCCGGTGTCGATGGAGGAGAAGTGCATCTCAGCTGGGGCCTCAGGGTCAGTCAGGTGACCCCTTTTCGACGCCAACAGTATCGGCTGTCCGAGGGCGAAGGTCTGGTGGTGGTCGAGGTCGAGAGCGGCAGTCCCGCGGAAGAAGCGGGCATCGAAGAGGGCGACGTGTTGCTGGATTGGGAGCAGCAGCCTGTGCGTGAACTGCAGCAGCTGCGACGTCTGGACCGCACACAGCCGGGCAACGAGGCTCTTCTATTGCGGTTGCGCAAGGGCCAGTACCGCTACTATGCGCTGATGCAGCCTCGCGGTGGCCAGCGTCAGAGGTGAACCAGTTCGGTCTCGAGCATCAGATCCATCAGTTCAGACCCCGATTTCAAGGAAACCTCGCCTTCGAACTGGGGTACCAGTCCGGTTTCCTTGACTTCCTCCTGCAGTGCGATCACCGTGCTGGAGGCGGGCAGGGCGGAAAAATCCGAAAGCAGGGCCTGGCCCAGCGCTACCAGTTGGGGCTTTTCCTCTCGTTGTAGCCAGGAGCGGTCCTGGGGGCGAAGTCGGCGGCACAGGATAAACAGCATCGGGGGCTCCTAAAAGGCAATGTTTAGCGACTCGCGGCGCAGATTCCAGAACTCATCGCCGGGCTTGACGACCGCTACCGAGTGAAGTTGTTCAACTGACAGGTCCTGGCTTTCGAGGCTGGCCTGGTCGACCCAAACCTCTACACCGTGGGCGGCGGCCGACGTGAGGTAGCGATCGAGCCAGGCTGGATTGCGCTCCTTCAGGGCGTGCAAGATGCCCTCATCGCAGAGCATAATGCGGACTTCGTGTCGGCGGTAGGCGCTGGCCAACCCGATGGCCACGCGCAGCGGAGCCACCAGGCTTGGGGCGCTGGGGGCAAAGTTCGAGAGCGTAATGGCCACGGGTTTCATGACAGGCAGATCACCTGTTCTGTGGACTCCAGCAACTGGGCCAGTTCGGCGGGATTGCCCATGGTGACTCCCTCGAGCAACAGGTCCTTGGCCTGCAGGCCACGGCTTCGGGCGCACAATTCGTTGACCACAACCCGCACCCCGCGAACCAGCAGGGCCTGCCACCAACTCGAGGGTGAACCCTCTTCGGAGTCGGGAAGGTGCTGATTGCGCAACAGTTGATAGACGCCTTCCTGATGGCAGTAGGCCCACACCTCGTGGTCCCGGCTCAGCGCCCCCAGGGCCAGATGGTAAAGGGTTCGAGCGCCCGGGGAGTCGAGGGGGGGCTTGGAGACGATGAATCCAATTTTGGCCATGGGCGACCTCTATACCCGGGCCGCCGGAGCATAGTGGCTCTGGACGTAGTCTTCAACCATTTCCAGGAAGCGGTCGGCGATCGATTGACTGTCGCCGCGCAGGGTGGCCACTTTCTCACCATCTGCATAGACCGGAGCCGCCGGGTTTTCGCCAGTACCGGGCAGCGACAGGCCGATATTGGCCCCCTTGGCTTCCCCGGGTCCGTTCACCACACAGCCCATGACCGCAACCTTCATGGATGCAACACCCTCATAGCCCTGTTCTTTCCAGAACGACATCCGGTCTTTCAGGCGTTGTTCCACGAGAATCGCCAGTTCCTGAAAGAGCGTGCTGGTGGTTCGACCGCAGCCCGGGCAGGCGGTGACCCGCGGAGTAAAGCTGCGCAGACCGAGGTTCTGCAGAATTTCGCGGCAAATCTCGACCTCCTGAGTTCGCGGCGAACCCGGCATCGGAGTAAGAGAAACGCGGATGGTGTCGCCAATGCCCTCGGAAAGCAGAATGCCCAGGGCAAGCGACGAGGAGACGGTGCCCTTCAGGGCCATGCCGGCCTCGGTCAGGCCGACGTGCAGAGCATAGCGGCAGCGCTTGGAGAGCTCGCGATAGACGTGGACCACCTCAGCCACCTCGCTGACCTTGGTGGAAAGAATGATGCGGTCGGCAGGCAGGCCGTAGTCCTCGGCCATTTTCGCCGAGCGAAGCGCGCTCTCGACCATGGCGTCCAGGAAGACCATCTTGGCTCCGCGCGGGCTGCCTGCGGCCAGATCGGCGTCGATCAGCTCTTTGAGCAAGGCCTGGTCGAGGGATCCCCCGTTGACCCCGATACGAACCGGTCGCTTGAACTCGACGGCGGCTTCAATCATGGTGCGGAAATTGCTGTCGTGAGCCTGTCCCACTCCGACATTGCCAGGGTTGATCCGATACTTGGCCAGAGCTCGGGCCATGTCGGGATGTTTGACCAGCAATTTGTGCCCGTTGTAGTGAAAGTCGCCGATCAGGGGCACGTGGCCCCAGCCGCGACGTTCCAGTTGGCGAGCAATTTCGGGAACGGCCAGGGCGTTCTCGTCATCCTTGACGGTGAATCGAACCAGTTCGGAGCCTGCCTCTGCCAGATCGATGACCTGCTGCACGGTCTGTTCGACATCGGCCGTATCGGTGTTGGTCATCGACTGGACGCGCACGGGGTTGGCGCCGCCCATGGCCACCGAACCCACCTTGACTTCCAGCGTTTTTCGCAGACGTTCCAAAGCCCGCTTCCTCCTCGTTGGTTCTTCCCGATTCCGGGCCGAGGTTTGCTCCTGGATGGCTGCAGTCCTGCAGGTTTCAGGCTGGCTTGGGGCAGGCATGATAGGTCCAGAGCATAAGGAGGATGAACCGTGGATACTCTCGCCCAGCACTCTGGCCCTTCTCAGGATACCCTGCCCCTCAAGCGCATCGACCACCTTGAGTTCTGGGTTGGTAATGCCAAGCAGGCAGCCTATTTTTATCGGTTGGCGTTGGGGATGGATCTGGTGGCCTACAGCGGACCGGAAACGGGCTCGCGCGAGCGGGCCTCCTACGTCCTGCAGCGCGACAAGATTCGCCTGGTGCTGAGCACGCCGATTCGGCCCGATCATCCCATGGCCGAACACATTCACCTGCATGGCGACGGTGTGCGTTGTATCGCCCTCGAGGTCGATGACGCCGCCGAGGCTCACCGCATTACCGTGGGGCGCGGTGCGAGGTCGGTTCAGGAGCCGACGCGAGTGCAGGACGATCAGGGTGAAGTGGTGCTCGCCTCGATTGCCACTTACGGTGATACCGTTCATACCTTTGTCCAGCGCAATGGTTATGCGGGGGCTTTCCTGCCGGGTTATCAGCAGCGCTTTGTGGCCGGCCCCGACTACGGCATCGCCGCCGTGGACCACATCGTGGGCAACGTGGAATTGGGCCGCATGAACGAGTGGGTCGACTTCTATGCTCGCGTCATGGGTTTTTCTCAGTTGATTCACTTTGACGATCAGGATATCTCCACCGAGTACAGCGCCCTGATGTCGAAGGTGATGCAGGACGGCAGCGGCAAAATCAAGTTCCCCATCAATGAGCCCGCTGACGGTCGCCGCAAGTCGCAAATCGAAGAGTATCTCGAGTTTTATCGCGGCGCCGGCGTGCAGCACATTGCCTTGCTGACCGGCGACATTGTGGCAACGGTCACCCAGATGCGCGACGCCGGCGTAGAGTTCCTCAGAGTGCCCGATACTTACTACGAAGCGGCTCGCGAGCGCATCGGCGAGGTCAAAGAGGATTTCGAAGCCATCCGGCGCCTGGGCATTCTCGTCGACCGCGACGAAGAGGGCTATTTGCTGCAGATCTTCACCAAGCCCGTCGAGGATCGGCCCACCGTGTTCTACGAGGTGATCCAGCGCCGCGGAAGTCGGGGATTTGGCAAGGGCAACTTCAAGGCGCTGTTTGAAGCCATCGAGCGCGAACAGGCTGCCCGGGGCAACCTCTAAGAACGGCTCGCCATTCGAGAAATTGTCGGTGCCCCCATGCAGGAGGTCCAGAGGGGGAACCGAACGCGGCACCCCAACTGAGGCCCGGTGCAAGGAGCGTAGCCATGTTGAAGCTAGGTGAGGCACAACCAACTCTGGTAGGGGAGAACATCGTGCTGTTCTCCGGTACCTCCAACCCGAGGCTGGCTCAGGCCATTGCCGACTACCTTGAAGTTCCGCTGGGTTCGGCTCTGGTGGGCACCTTTACCAACGGCGAGACCCGCGTCCAGATCGAGGAGAACGTGCGAGGGGCCGAGGTCTTCGTCGTTCAGCCCACCTGTGGCAACGTCAACGAGACTCTCATGGAGTTGTTGATTATGATCGACGCACTCCACCGGTCCTCGGCCAAGACGATCACGGCTATCATTCCCTACTACGGCTACGCGCGTCAGGAGAAAAAGACGGCCGGACGCGAGCCCATTACGGCCAAGCTGGTCGCCAATCTCATCACGGTGGCCGGGGCCGACCGGGTGGTGACCATCGACCTGCACGCCGCGGCCATTCAGGGTTTCTTCGATATTCCCGTGGACAACATGATGGCTCTCCCCATCCTGGTAGAGTATTTCCTTCGCAAGGGTTTCGACTCGAGCCAGCTGGTGGTGGCCTCGCCCGATGCGGGCGGGGTGAATCGGGCCCGCTTGTTCGCCGAGCGCCTGAATGCCGGGCTGGCCATTATCTTCAAGCGCCGGCCCGAACCCGACAAGGCGGAAGTGATCGACGTGGTCGGCGACGTCCGCGGCAAGACGGTCATCGTGGTCGACGACATCATCTCCACCGGACGCACCCTGATCCGAGGGGTGGAAACCATGCTGGCTCGAGGCGCGACCCGCTGTTTCGCGGCCGCCACTCACGCCATCATGGCCGCAGAGGCGATCGAAATGATCAATCAATCGCCGCTGGAAGAGGTGGTCGTCACCGATACGATTCCCCTTCCCACCGTGGCTCATCGCGGCAAGATCACGACCCTGTCGGTGGCGCCCCTGCTCGGCGAAGCCATTCGGCGCAACTACTTCCATCTTTCGGTCAGCAAACTTTTCGCCTGAGGAGGGCTTATGTCGACTTGGGAGGATTTTTCTCGCTATTACCTGGAGTCGGAGAAGTTGGGAATTTCCCTGGATTTCTCACGAGTGGGCTTCACTCCCGAGTACCTCGATTCCATGCGGCAGTCCTGCGAGCAGGCGCTGGACGCAATGAGTGCTCTCGAGGGCGGGGCGGTGGCCAACCCCGATGAGGGGCGCATGGTGGGACACTACTGGTTGCGCTGCCCGGAAAAGGCGCCCCAGCCACAGCTAACCCAGGACATCGAGCAGACGCTGGGGCGAATTTTGGAGTTTGCGGCCGGGGTTCACGGTGGCCGGATTCGGCCTCCTCAGCGGGCGGCATTTCGGCGCGTGCTGTCGATCGGTATCGGCGGCTCAGCACTGGGTCCTCAGTTTGTCAGCGAGGCCCTGGGCCAGACCCACGATCCCATGCAACTGGTGTTTTTCGACAACACCGATCCCGACGGTTTCGATCGAGTGTTGGCGGGCCTGGGCGAAAATCTGGCCGAGACGCTGGTGGTGGTGATTTCAAAATCGGGCAGCACGCCCGAAACGCTCAACGGGATGCTGGAAGCGGCTGCAGCCTATCGGGCGCAGGGGCTGCAGTTCTCGCAGCACGCCGTGGCCATCACTGGCGATGGCAGCGTGCTCGACCGCCAGGCCCGGCAAGAGCAGTGGTTGGCCCGCTTCCCGATGTGGGACTGGGTGGGTGGGCGAACCTCCGTCATGTCGGCCGTCGGTCTACTGCCCATGGCTCTTCAGGGGCTGGATATCCGGGCCTTCCTGGAGGGAGCCTCGGCCATGGACCAGTGGACTCGGGCCCGCGACTGGTCGGGAAACCCGGCGCTGGCCCTGGCCCTGGCATGGCATCGTTCGGGGGGGGGCAAGGGAGCCAAGGACATGGTGATCCTGCCCTACAAAGACCGCCTGGCGCTCTTCAGTCGCTACCTCCAGCAACTGGTGATGGAGTCTTTGGGCAAAGAACTGGACTTACAGGGGCGACCGGTCCATCAGGGCCTGGCGGTGTACGGCAACAAAGGGAGCACCGACCAGCACGCCTATGTTCAACAGCTGCGTGACGGTCTCAACAATTTCTTCGCCACCTTCATCGTCGTGTTGAAGGACCGCCAGGGCGATTCACTCGAGATCGAGCCGGGCGTTTGTTCGGGCGACTTCCTCAACGGATTCTGGCAGGGCACCCGAGAGGCCCTCACAGAAAATGGACGACTCAATCTGTGTATCACCATTCCAGAGGTGAATGCCTTCCAGGTGGGGGCGCTCATCGCGCTCTATGAGCGCGCAGTGGGGCTCTATGCTCAACTGGTCGGCATCAATGCCTATCATCAGCCCGGAGTCGAAGCCGGAAAGAAAGCGGCACGCGCTGTCCTTGACCTTCAGCTGAAGCTGGTAGAGCGCCTGACTCGCGAGCCCGGGCGCTGGTGGTCGGCCAGCGAGCTTGCCCCCGAGGTTGGAGCCACGCCTGAGGCGGTGTTCTTGAACCTTCGCCATCTGGCCGCCACCCGACCGGGTGTGCAGCAGCGTGGACCGGGCACCGCGCGGGAGTTTTGCTGTTGAGTTTGGAGTTTGCCATTGTCTCCGACACCCACTGGAAACAGCGAGTGCCTGACCTGGACCGGCTGTGCCACCGACTTCAGGGTGCTGAACTGATCGTGCACGCTGGTGATGTGGTCAGTCCCGAGGTTTTGCAGGCGCTCGAGGAAGTGGCTCCCGTGATCGCGGTGGCGGGCAACTGTTGTCAGGCTGCTCTGCGCCAACGGTTGCCTCTGCAACGCGAAGAGGACTTGCGGGGCCTGAAGCTGGGTCTGTTTCACGGACATTTGGTGAACCTGGGGCAGCCCTATGCCATTCTCGATGCTTTTTCCGATTCGGTTCGCCTGATTGTTCACGGTCATACCCATCTGGCCCGACATGAGGAGTGCGAGGGCCGAGCGATCTTCAATCCGGGCAGCGTCTCCGAGCCTCGCTACGGCACCCCCGCCAGCTATGGTTGGGCGCGGTGGCAAGACGGCCAGCTGCATCTTGAGCACCGTCGATTCTAGTTAGGAGAATTCCATGCAGCCTCTCTTGATTACCTGTGCGATGGTGGGGGCCGAGGTTACCCGTGAGCAAACCCCTCACCTGCCCATCAGTCCCGACGAGATCGCGGCCGAAGCCGAGCGTTGTTGGAAGGCCGGAGCGGCCGTAGTACACATTCACGTGCGCGACGGCCAGGGCCGTCCCAGTCAGGATCCGCAGCTGTTCGCCGAGGTAGAGGACAAAATTCGTCAGCGCTGCGACCTGATCGTTCAATACACAACGGGCGGAGCGGTGGGCACTCCCCTGGCCCAGCGCATGGCCCCCTTGTTGAATCGACCCGAAATGGCTACGCTGACCACGGGCACGGTAAACTTCGGCGACGAGATCTTCGAAAATCCCTGGTCAACCATTCGTGGACTGGCTGAGAAAATGCTCGAGCTGGGGGTCAAGCCCGAGCTGGAGATCTTCGACTTCGGAATGATCGACAACGCACTTCGTTTGATCGGCGAGGGCCTGTTGCAACCTCCCTACCACTTTGATTTTGTGCTGGGCGTGCCCGGCGCGCTGTCTGCCCGCCCCGAGCACCTGGTGCAACTGGTTCAGCGGCTACCATCGCCGTCGAGCTGGCAGGTGGCTGCAGTGGGGCGCCACCAGTTGCCCCTGACCACCATGGCCATGGCCATGGGAGGGCACGTGCGCGTGGGCCTGGAGGACAACCTCTACTACAGCAAGGGGGTTCTGGCCGAGAATCACCAGCTGGTGGCCCGGGCTGCCCGCCTGGCCCAGGAATTGCAGCGTCCGCTGATGACTCCTCAGGAAGTGCGCCAGGCGATGGGCTTTGCGCCTAGAGGCTAGGAGCGCGGCCGAAAACCTCTTGTTCCGTCGCGGCAGAGTAAGTCCCAATGCTCCTCGACCGATGCGGCTGTCTCGCCAGAATGCGATGCCAGGCCGGCTTTGCGCGAAATGGCCAGCGCAGCCCCGGCGCATACCATAGGAAGTGGTGCGCGGTAGTGAGAAGGCCTTGACCATGAAAGAACTGCTGGCCCTGGGCGGTCTGGCCTCGAGCACGCTGATCCTGCAACTGGTTTTGACCCGATGCTATTCCGTGGTGTACTACTACCACCTGAGCTTTGTGGCCGTCTCTCTCTCCATGTTGGGTCTGTCTCTGGGAGCCATGGGACTGTTTCTGCGGCCCAACTGGCTGACTCCGGACCAGTGGCGGCGGCGCGCCGCTGATTTTGCGGCCGCGTTTTCTCTCAGCATTTCAGTGTGTTACCCCCTGCAGTTCTACATCCCCAAGGTCTTCTTCAGAGGTTGGGAAGGGGCGCTGGCCACCACGGTTTTCGTAACGATAGCAGCGGTGCCATTCACGCTGTCCGGCGTGGCGATCGGGCTCTTCCTCACACGGCCGCAGACCAACCTGGGCCGAACTTACGCGGCCGACCTGCTGGGTGCTTCGCTGGGGTGTGCCCTGGTTGCGCCACTCTTGCACTATCTCGACCCTTCCACCACCATCTTTCTGGCCGCGACCCTGAGCGCCCTGACCTCGCTGCTGCTCAAGGCCGGAAAGCCGGTGATGGGTTTGCTTTGCCTGCAATTGTGCCTGGTGGGCTGGAGTTATCTCCGGGGTGGCATCACCTATCCCTATGTCAAAGGTGGTCCTGATATCCGTCGCGAGTATGTGGGATGGAACAGCTTCTCGCGAGTCACTGTCAGCGATTTTGGTTCCCTTCCTATGTGGCTGAGCTTCTATCAGGGACCCCGCCCCGATTCCCGCAACATCCGTATCGATGCTGGGGCCGGAACCGACATCGTGCGCTGCAGTGGCGACTTTCGAGAACTCGGTATGCTGGGTTTCGACATCACGGCCATGGCCTATCACCTGCGCCCGGCCGCCAAAGTTCTGATTCTGGGTTGCGGAGGGGGGCGCGACGCGGCCACCGCTCTGGCCATGGGCAGCAGTCACGTGGTGGCCGTGGAGATGAACGATCGGGTGGTCAGCCTGCTGCGAGGTCGTTATCTGGACTATTCCGGCCGCCTGGCAGAGAAAATTCAACTGGTTTGGGAAGAAGCCCGCAGTTATCTGCGCAATACCTATGAATTCTATGATCTGGTGCAGATGTCGCTGATCGATACCGCCGCCGCTGTAGCCAGCGGAGCCTACCTCCTCTCCGAGCACAGCCTCTACACCGTGGAAGCCTGGACCCAGATTCTCCAACACCTCAACCCCGACGGTATCTTCTCCGTGACCCGCAATCGCTACCGAGGCTGGCCCATGGAAGTGGATCGTTGCCTGGCTTTGGCGATTGCCTCGCTGAAGAACCTGGGGGTGGCCGACCCGCGCGGACATATCCTTCTCTTTGAGGGAGAGTATGCGCCCCACAACGACCCGAACACACCGGTGGGGCTGACCACCCTGTTGGTCTGTCGACGCCCCTTTCTCCCCCAGGAACTGGAAAAGGCACGCAGCCTGGAACAGTTTGGCTTCGTTGAGCGCGATTGGAAACGCGGCAATTTAAGTCCAGCCAGCCTGCGCCTGCTCGATCCCCAGACCCACGACGCGGCACTGGCTCAGGCCCCCATCGATATTTCGGCGCCCACCGACAATCGGCCCTACTTTTTCTTCCATCTGAAGCTGGGTCGGTTGCTGCGCGGCGACTTTACCGCGTTGGTCTATGAGCGCTCGATCACCATTTTGCCCCAGCTCTTGTTCGGCCTCACCATCTTAAGCGGGTTGCTGCTGGCGATCCCGCTGAAACTCAAGTCTCATCGGGTTTCACTGCGAAACTCCGTGTATTTCGCTTCCATCGGAATCGGATTTATGGCCGTGGAAGTCGCTTTGCTGCAGGTGATGTCCCTCTATCTCGGTCATCCTCTCTACAGCATGGCGGTGGTATTGTTCGGGCTTCTAGTCGCCTCGGGAGCGGGCAGCTGGCTGAGCGACCGGATCCAGCCGCAGCCGGTGCTGTGGTCCTTGCCCCTGGCCATAACAGCAGTAGCCCTGCTCCATCCGTTGGCCTTTGCCTGGCCGCTGACCAGTAATGCGGCCCGAATCGGGCTGGCGCTGGCTCTGCTGCTTCCCCTCGGGGGCTTGATGGGGCAACCTTTTCCCATGGCCATGCAGCGAATTCAGAAAACTCATCCAGAGTCGGCTCCCTGGTGCTGGGCCTTAAACGGTGCCACCTCCGTGCTCTGTTCGGTGGCCGCCACGGCCATCGCCTTGATGTTCGGGCTGCAAGCTGTCTTTGCCCTGGGGGCGCTGGCCTACGCCGCAGCCGCCCTGAGCCTGCCAGCAACTTCCCTCGAGTGAACGGCCGCAGGAGCTCAGCCTGCGAGGCAGGACTACAGTAATTTATGTTTTCCCAGCAGTTGCACCAGCGGCTGCATGCCGGTGTAGTGCAATGCCTGCATTCCAGCAGCTTTGGCACCTACACAGTTGGCTTCCGAATCGTCGACGAGCAAACACTTTCCAATCGACTTGCCGGCCTGCTTGGCGGCTAGTTGATACACGGCCTTGTCGGGTTTCCGCTTGCCTACCATGCACGAGAGAATGCAGGGCTGGAAAGGCTGATAGACACTGCGCTCGGCCAGCAGCTCGGCGTGCTCCTGGATGGTATTGCTCAGGGCACCTACCACCAGGCCCTTGCGCCGCAACCCCCAACAGAGACTGATCAGCGTGTCGCTGATTTTGAGCGACCTTTGCATCAAATTTTTCCAGAAATCTTTGAGCTGTCCAGGCTCGGGTAACTGGCCCTGGCCCTGAGACCAGAGATACTCACCGACTTCCTTCCAAAACTCTTCCGACGTGACCTCGCCCCGTTCCAATTTGGGAACGCGAGGCTGAACCGCCTGTTTGAGTTGCTCGGGGCTGCAGCGGAAAATGCGTGCGCCCATGGGAGCATAGGCCTCCAGATCGGCCTGAATGACGACGCCGCCAATGTCAAAGAAAATCGCCTGAAAGGACACGGCTCGACACTTGGTGGAATGCGGGCCGATACCTTCCACTCCAACTGCGGGAGGGGTAACTCTGGGCGGGGAAGAACGCGGCTGCATGCGCCAAACGTTTGAAATTGAAGGCCGTATTCGCGAGGTCGAGTCGGATTTTACACCCGGGGTTGCCAGCATCAAGGTGGGGGATCAGCTGTTTCGCGTGGTCCATCACCGCCCTGGCTTTGTGCTCCTCGAGGATGGCCGTTGTCTGCGCTATGCCGCCACCGGACACGGCGACTGGGTGTTTCACCTGCAAGGTCAGAGCTTCGCTGGCCATCTGGTGAAGGCTCGGACCGGGGGAGGAGCGGCCGGCGGGCACGGGGGTCGTGTGATCAGTCCGATGAACGGAACGGTGGTCAAGGTTCAGGCCGAGGCCGGAACTCGGGTAGAAGCCGGTCAGGTGGTGCTGGTACTCGAGGCCATGAAGATGGAGAACGAAGTTGTGGCCCCCGTATCTGGGGTTCTGACGCGCTGCGAGGTGGTGGCCGGTCAGGTGGTTCAATCGCGCCAGCCCCTCTTTGAGATCAAGGAAGATTAGAGGCTTATCATGTCGCTTGACTATCGGAATTTTCCCGTTCCCCAACTCGATCCCGAGGTGCGTCCCCGTCCTCGACCTTCCGATGTGGGGGTTGTCATCGTGGCTGCCCGGCGCACACCGATCGGTCGTTTTCAGGGCAGCCTGGCCGAACTACCTGCTCCCCAACTCGGTGCCACTGTCGTTCAGGCTCTCCTGAAAGATACGGGGCTGCCTTCCGAGCAGGTCGACGAAGTGATTTTTGGCTGCGTTCTCAGTGCTGGCGTGGGTCAGAATCCGGCTCGTCAGGTGGTGATTCGCAGCGGGATGGACCCGCGTGTGCCTGCCTTGACGATCAATAAAGTTTGCGCCTCCGGCCTGAAGTCTGTGGCGCTGGCCGTGCAGGCAATTCGTGCCGGAGACAGCCGGGTGGTCATCGCTGGCGGCATGGAGTCGATGAGTCGTTCTCCCTACCTCCTCGACAAAGCCCGCAATGGTTATCGTCTAGGACACGGTCAACTGCTGGATTCTATGATCTTTGACGGCCTGTGGGATCCGTATAGCGACTTCCACATGGGAAATACTGGTGAACTGGTGGCCCAAAAGTACGGCCTCAGCCGGCAGCAGCAAGATGAATACGCCTACCAGAGTCATCAGAAAGCGCTTCAAGCGCAGGCGGCGGGGCATTTTCAACATGAGATCGTGCCCGTCGAAGTGCCGGCCGGCAAGGGCAAAACCCGGCTCTTCGACAGCGATGAGTGTCCGCGTTCCGACACCAATCTGGAGGCTCTGGCTCGACTCAAGCCGGCCTTCCTGGCGGGGGGCACGGTGACTGCCGGCAATGCCCCAGGCTGCAACGATGGCGCTGCCGCCGTGATGGTGATGGAAGAGAGTTACGCTCGCGAGCTGGGCTTGAAGCCGTTGGCCAGAGTGCTGGATAGTTTTGCCGGGGGTTTGGACCCCGCCTGGGTCATGTTGACCCCGATTCCCAGCATCCGCGGTTTGTTGAAGCGCAATCCTGACTGGCGCCTGGAAGACTTCTCCCGGGTGGAAATCAACGAGGCTTTCTCGGTTCAGGCTCTGGCCGTCATTCAGGATCTGGGCCTCGACCCGGCCCGCGTTAATGTCAACGGTGGTGCGGTGGCCCTGGGCCATCCCATTGGAGCTTCGGGAGCGCGTATTCTGGTGACCTTGATTTCAGCTCTTCGCCAGGCTGGGGGAGGGAAGGGGCTGGCTTCTCTGTGCCTGGGAGGTGGCAACGGCCTGGCCCTGGCAGTTGAGGTGGATGCTCAGGGCCGCTGAAGGCACTCGTGATTGACGGGGGTTTTTGATCACAGCGGCGAACAGGCCCAGGAGAAACAATGTTTGGGTGGTTGTTCAAGAAGTCTTCTGCGCCATCGGGGGAGGCTCCAGTTGAGTCTGTGAGTCCCCCTGAGCCTTTGGCTGCGACAACGCCGGCCGCTCCCGTGGTGGAACCCACGGCTCCGGCGCCTTCGGCTTCGGTGGAAACGCCGGTGATGCCGGTGGTTCCACCCCCGCTCCCCGCGGCTCCGCCCGGGGCTGATGACTGGAGCGAGCTTCTCGAGGCTCCAGCTCAGCCGGTCCCTCCTCCTCCACCCACGCGAAAGCCTGCCGACAGCGGACCCGCTTCCGGGTCGGGCAAGGTGGCGGCGCCTCCCGCCAAGGGCCTCCCACCTCCCACGCCACCCGCTGGGGGCGAGAGTAGCGAGGTGCTGGTACCGGGCTGTCAACTGAGAGCCATTCCCGAAAAGCAGCCCGCCACGCCGCGCGGCTGGAACGTTACCGTCAGCAAGGTCGACGCCGAGGGGATCTGGGTGGTGCGCCTGCCTTCCGAGCCCGACCCGCTGCCGGTGGCGCCCAAAGAGATTCTGACTCTGGTCATGTTTGACGAGCGTCGTCAGTTGAGCTTTGATTGCCCGGTGATTCGACTGAAGACGGGGAACCCCGAGCAAGTTTTGGTGGGACGACCGCTCAAATCGCTCCAGGAGAAGTCGAAGCTCGATTCGATTGGTGGGCGGCAACACTATCGTATCGAGACTCAGTTGCCGGTAGAAGTCAAAGTCGCAGGCCCCTCTGGAAAGGGCATCCCCCCGATTTCGGGGCACACCCGCGACATCAGTAAGGGGGGGCTGGCCATTGTGTTGCCCCGCGGCTTTGAGCGCGGGCGCGAACTGGAGATTCGGGTGCTTTCCTGGAATTTTCCCCTGCAAATGAAGGCTCGGGTTGTCCGCTGTGACGAGGAGCCCAATCATCGTTTCGTGGTGGCCATTGCCTTTCCCGAGGACATGAGCGCCATCACCCGAGATCTGGTGGCCCACTTTATTATGGAAAACCAACGAGGTCGCTAGTGTCTCAACCCACCATTCCCGTGCGCATTCCAGCACCCGGCGAGGAAGAGAACGCGCCATCCGCTCGCCCCTATCACCCCTATCGAGTGGCTGCCGCATTGGGTCTGGGAATCTTGATTCTGGTAGCCTATCGGGCCGTTGGGTCGGGATCCGTTCCGGTAGCCACGCCAACTCTGGTTTCGCTGGAGCAGGGCCGAATCTTTGTCCACGTCGACGGAGCGGTTTCGCGGCCAGGGGTATATGAACTGCGCCCCGGGAGCCGGGTGGTCGATGCGGTCGACGCCGCCGGAGGCATGACCGCTGAGGCCGATCGTCTGCAGGTCAATCTGGCAGAGAGGCTGGAAGACGGTGTCAAAGTCATCGTCCCACAACGAGGTCCGTCCAGCGCCACGCCCTCAGGGCTTGCGCCAGAAACCCCGAGCGAGCCCGGCGAAACCGAGGGGCCGGGAGGCGACGATCTTCCCTTACCTCTGGAGGATCCCCCCGGGCCGCTCGCTCCAGAGACTCCCCAGGAGACCCCCGTAGAGACTCCGGCCAGCCCCGAGCCGGTGATGCCACCTCCGCAGCCCTTGAATACGCTGGCGCCCCCCCCGTTAGAGACTCCTCGCCCCGCCCCTTCGGTTCCGACGGCCTCGAAGATCAGCCTCAACCGTGGCAGTTTTGAGCAGTTTGCTTCTATTCCCGGCATGGATGAGACTCTGGCGGGTGCCATCATTACCTATCGGAAAACCCCTCACGCTTTTACAAGTATTGATGAGTTGGCCCGGGTTCCGGGCTTTTCTCCAGGTAAGCTCGACGAAGTACGACCCTATCTAAGACTGTGAGGAGAGAATGATGAAAATTCAAGGACAGCTAGAGCACTCGGCCCTGGAAGGGGGCAACTGGGTCTTTCGGGCTCAGGATGGCAACTCGTATCACCTGGAGGGACTGCCTCCTCAGCTTCTCAAAGACGGAGCTCGCCTCGAGATCGAGGGTGAGGTTGACAAAGGGGGGTTCTCCCTGGGCATGATGGGGGCCGTTTTTCAAGTGAAGCAGGCGCGGTCGCTTTGATGCGGGGCTGGAAAGTGGTCCTGGATGAGAAGTTGTATCAGATCCAGGTCGGTAAGTCGCGCGGGGCCAAGGTTGAACTGCAGGGACGGGGTTTGGGTCACGGCCGCCGCAGCAATCTGAAGGTCCTGCTTGTCGAGGAACTTCCCGATGCCTTTGGGGAAGACCACGAGAAGGCGCTCGTGGAAGCACTGCAAGACCACCAGAGCGGTGAATGGGTAGTGATGGCCGGCACCGGACTTCATCCTCGTTGGGAAGAACTGACCCGTGGCGAGCAGCGTCGACTCATGCAGCGGGAAGGATTTGAGGAAATTCCTCCCGGGTGAGCGGGCCTCGGCAGAACAGCCCTGAGGCCTTTCGTAAGCAGTTGCTTTCGGGTCACTACAACGAATTACGGGTGGCCCTGTATTTTATGTTGCGTGGCCACGCCGTGCGTCTGGGATTTGACGGTCAGAGCTTCGATCTTACCGTGGTACCCGGCCCTGAGTACGGGTCTCGCTCGCCCTTCCGTGTGGAGGTGAAGTGGGACCGACACAGCCAGCGTTCAGGCAACTGTTTTTTTGAATTCCGCAACACCCGTTCTAACCGAGCCAGCGGTGTTGCCAGTTCCACGGCCGACTGGTGGTGTCAGGTACTGGGCGAAGGGGAACGAGCGCTGTTGATGCCCCTACCGCGTTTGCGGAGTTGGTTAGGGTCGGGAGGGTTCCGAGAACTTTCCACCCGAGGCGTAGACTCCAACAGTCGGGGTTGGATTGTTCCGCTGGCCCGGTTGCGGACTGAATCCGGATTTCTCGAGGTAGAATTGCCGACCCCCGAGAGCTATTTTGACGATCTGCTCAAGGTTGCTTTGGGCCCCGGCGGCGCTGGCGAATCCAGGCGCCCACCTGGGCCCCCCCGAAGGCGGCCAGCACCTGCAGGAGCAACATCAGAAATTGGGGGCCCCAGCCGAGCTGAGCCTCGCGAATTCCCCGTTCATGGACCATCAGAGTTAGATTCAGAGGATTTTGCCCCGTAAGAATTGCCAGCACCGGCAGCATACCCACATAGTCCATGGTACCGCTGAGGCGGGCATAGAGAAAGCCCAGCGCGCCAAAGGAGAAGAGGCTGGCAACACAGCCCACCGCCAGCCAGGGCACTTGGGATAGAATGGGGCGCATTTCTTCGAAAAAACGATCGGCATCGCTACCACTGGGAGTAAGCCCGGTGAGAGTCTGATGTTGCTGCACTTTCAGGTAGATTTTCTGCAGTTCGGGGTCGCCAGCAGTAAGGTGGGAAACCACGATCACCACGCAGGCGAACCAGGCAAAACTGAGCCCCAGCTGCATGAGGATTCCAACTGCAGACAACCAGAAGATGCGATGGCGTACCGACGAATCCGACATCGGTTCGGCTTCGCCTCAGCCCGGGCCGTAGCCTTTAGGAGCCTGGCCAGAAACCCTTGACGAAGTCAAGGAGGGGTTTAGCCAACCATCTTCTGCCAGAAGCTGCGCTCGGCGTGGTCCTGAAGGTCCTGTTTGCCGAAGTGGCGCACGGCGGCCGAGCCCCACTGTTGGGCGATCGGCATGCGGTTGTCGCCGACGCCAAGCTCGATACCTTCCTTGATCTGCTGGTACTGGTCTACAACGCCGTAGATGTTGCGCAACCACGGAGACATGAACATCAACATACCGGCAGTGCCTGCATAAGGCTTGAGCTGAGGCACCACGTAGCCGAGGTTGGCCACGCCCTTGAAGGCGGCCGTAGCCACGTCGAAGGCGCCATTGGCGATTTCGTCGCGGTCGTTGAGTTCGGTGGCTCCCTTTACCATGCGGCCCACGCCGACCAGCGCGTCCTTGGTGGCGGCGGCGGTGCCGGCGTACACAGCCGCCTGAGGCCCGAGCATCAGAAAACCGGCGGGCTCGGCACCGCGCCAGGCGTTGAGCCCGTTCATCCAGCCCGCCATGCCGGCGAAGCCCAGGGCCATGTTCACCTTGCCGATGTGCTTGCCATAGGTGTTGTGAACGGTATCGACGCTGTTCTCCGAGAGGCCCAGCTTTTTGAGGGTGTTGTTGAACTTGCTATCCTTGGCAGCGGTCGAGAGCAACTCGTCCCACTGGGTGTCCTTGGCAAAATTGGTCTTGTGATAGTCGGCGTCACGCAGGCTGTCTTTGACCACGGGCGTGCCGTCGGGGCGGAAGAAACCGTAGTGGGTGGGTGCGAACACCGAGATGCCGTTGGCTTCACCAAGGTTCTTACCATTGGCTACGTCGCCTTGCAGGCAGCCTTCCAGAGCCTCGATGGCTTTGTCGGCGGCGGCCTTGACCTTCTCGTCGCTGATCTCGGCGTCTTCCTTTACCAGCTTGGCGAAGTGAATGGCGTCGCGGTTGTTGGCATAGGCCTCATTCTTGGAGCGACCCTGGAAGTCTTGAGTCTGGTCGAGCAACTGGTTCAGCTTTTCCTTGCTGACGCCGGCCTGCAGCAGGCTGGAGGCCAGTTCGTTCCAGGCCTCCTTGGCAGGACCCACTTTGTCGAGGTCGACAATCGACAGGGCTCCGGGAGCCATCGAGTTCATCAGCAGCACATATTGGGCCAGTTCCAACGACTCCTGACCGCCGTCTTTATTGATGTTGGCGATTTCGTTCATCACCATGGCCATCGGCATCGATTGACCGTCCTGGATGCCCTGAGAGCCGACCAGGTATTTGGCGTGGTCTTTGAGTTCACTGGCCACTTCCAGACTGTTGGTGGCCGAGCCCGCCAGGGCCACAATATCCACCTTTTTTCCGGTCTTCTCGTGAAGAGCCTTGAAGGCCTCACCGAGGTCGGCCACACTGAGCTTGGAGTCTTTAGTGTCGTCGTGCATCAGGCCGGAAACGCCTTCCGAGGGGCCCATCATGACCACCATGGTGCGCTTGGCGGGGAACTTCGTCATGCCCCACTCCAGGAACTCAGCCAGGCTTTGCTTACTGCCCATGTCGGTTTCGGGGTTGAGTTCCTGCAGCACTGGCGATTTAATGCCCTTGGTCTTGCCGGGCAGAAAGCCGGTGAGGCTGTCGACGATGATGGCCCCGGCATTGAATTCCTGGCCGTTGTGCTGGATTTCGTAGCGACGAACCCCGCTCCAATCTTTCGACCATTTGTCCAGAGCAGCCTGAGGTCGGGCCAGTTGGGCGGCCATGTGCATGTTTTCCTGGCTGCCGACAAACTCCAGTTGGCGCAGGGTGCTGACCATCTGTCCGGCCTGAGCATTGTTCCCGTTCAGGTAGAAGAGAACCGTCCAATCCTTTTCCTCAGCGATTTCGCCGACGTCCAGCCTCTCCTTGGGCTCGTCCGGGGCTTTGGTGGCTTCCGGAGCGGAGGCTTTGGGGGCCGACGAGGCGGGCAGATTGTAGTTGAGCGATTGAACCTTCATGGATCCCTCCTGGGCTGTCTGGTGCCAGTATAGGGGTGGGCAGCGGCGGCTTGCGTTGCCGTCATGTTACAGCGCGAGCAAGTCGGTGCCTGGCGTTTTGTTAACACGCAGGTCCCATCTCAACTTCGGGGGGGTTGCTACATTGACGGTGGACATTACCCGGCGGAGGAAGCCATGCAAGTTCAAAGCCCCCAACATCCCAAATGGCAGGCCCTGAAAGCTGCCCAGCAGCTCCACGGCCAGAGCCCTTCCAGCGGTCTGCCCAAGGATAGCTTCGTGGCTTCACAGCCAGAAGCGTTCATCCAGCAGTGGGGAGGCGCTTCTATCCACCAGCCTATCGAGCTGACGCCCCTCTCCTACGCCCTGCCCAAGCCGGCCGAGCGCATCGACTCGATCAAGGAAGTGCTCACCGTCGAAGATGTCTGGAAGATGGGCATCACCGGTAAAGATGTCACCGTGGCCGTGATCGATACGGGCGTGGCCCACCACCCCGACCTGGGCGACCGATTGATCGAGTTCAAGGACTTCTGCAATGGCCGCGACGGCGTCGAGAACGCCTATGACGACAACGGCCACGGAACCCACTGCGCGGGCCTGGTGGCCGGCGACGGCACCAAGGCCGGCGGGAAGTTCAAGGGTCCGGCTTACGAGTCGAAGATCGTCGGGGTTAAGGTGCTCGGCGGAAGTGGTGGCGGAAGCCTGTCCAGCATTGCCAAGGGCATCCGCTGGTGCATTGAAAACAAAGACCGACTGGGCATTAAGATTCTCAGTATGTCGCTGGGTGCCAATGCCAATTTGCACGAGAAGCACGACGTCATCGCCCAGGCCGTCAATGAGGCCATCGAGGCCGGTCTGGTGCCGATCATCGCCGCCGGCAACTCGGGTCCAGGCGTGCACACCATCGGTACCCCGGCCATCACCCGTGATGCCATCACCGTGGGTGCTTATGACGACAAGAACACGGCCACCCACGACGACGACACCATGGCCTTTTTCTCCAGCCGCGGCCCCACCACTCGCGACCGCCTGGTCAAGCCCGACATCGCGGCACCAGGGGTGAACATGGTCAGCTTGCTTTCTCCCAAGTCGGAACTGGCCGATGCCAACGTAACCCGCATGCCCCCCTATTATGTGCTGCTTTCGGGCACCAGTATGGCCACGCCCACGGCGGCCGGATGTGCGGCCCTGGTGCTGCAGGCCAACCCCAACCTCACCCCCGCTCAAGTGAAGGAGATTCTGACCTCAACGGCCGAGCCGATGCAGGACACTCCGGGTATCCTGGGTGGAGCGGGCCTGGTGGATCCTGCCGCGGCCGTGCGTAAGGCTTTGGAGCTCAAAGAACAGGCAGAAAAGTAGCTTCAGGGCTCGACCAGGCTGAGGGGCGCAAGCCGCGAGCAAATCCGCCTCAGGATTTCGATGGCCTGCTCGATCTGGGCTTCACTGATGTCTCGATGGGTTACCGCCCGGAAACGGCGGTTGCTGATGCGCGACACCCGTAAACCATGTTGGGTGCATTGTTGCTCGAAATGGTCGGGACAGTGGCGCGCCGGAAGTTCGAAATAGACCATGTTGGTGCGTTCGGGAATTTGCTCCACCACCAGGTGGTCGATCTCCGATAGCCCCTCGGCCAATCGCGCCGCTTTCCGGTGGTCCTGGAGCAGGTCCGCCAGATTGTTCTCCAGGGCAAAAAGCCCCGCCGCCGCCAGAATTCCCGACTGGCGCAGCGCCCCGCCCATCAGTTGCTTGAGTCGTCGAGCCTGGTGATATCGGTTCTGGGGAAAGGCCAGAATGGCCCCCACAGGACAGCCCAGCCCCTTGGACAGGCAGAGTGTGACGCTGTCGAAACCAGAACTCAGCCGTGCCGGGCTGACCCCCATGGCGGTAGAGGCGTTGAGGAGCCGTGAGCCATCCAGGTGGGTCGCCAAACCGTGCTCGTGGGCCACGGCCACCACGCCGTCCAGTTCTTCCAGCGGCCAGGGGCGCCCACCCCCGAGATTGGTGGTGTTCTCTACCACCACCAGTCGCGGGTGTGGAGCATGGGCGATGTCGGGTCGAAGCCGGGAAAGAATGGCGTTGGGGCCAAAAATGCCGGTCCAGGTAGGGATCGAACGAACGGTGGCCCGGGCATGCACCGCTGCGCCACCTGCCTCAAAATTGACCAGGTGCCCGTTCTCTGCGGAAAGGACCTCGTCGCCGGGTCCGGTGTGCAGCTGCAGAGCAATGGCGTTGGCCATGGTGGCGCTGGGTAGAAACAGAGCCGCCTCCTGGCCGAGCAGTTCGGCCGAGCGTTCTTCGAGTTGACGAGTGGTGGGGTCTTCGCCCCGCTGCTCGTCACCCACCTCGGCCTGGGCCATGGCCTCGCGCATGCGGGCGCAGGGACGGGTTACCGTATCGCTGTACAGATCAATCATGGCCTGGGTCTTTTGCCTGCAGCGAGGAGGAACCTTCCCAAAGAGGGAAGGCACGCCCATGCAATTGTTCCCCCCCCTGAACCAGCCTGCCGATCTGGTGGGTTACAACGGGCTGACGACGGATCCGTTGCTCTACGAGGCCGTCGAGCAACGAGCCGCCTGGTCGCTGGACGAGTTGGTGGGCCTGGGCGAGAAAGTGGGCGACCCCGAGTGGCAAGAACAGGGCGCTCTGGCCAATCGTCACAGTCCGGTTCTGCGCAGCTTTAGCCGCCAGGGGCTGCGCATCGATGAGGTGGAGTATCATCCGGCCTGGCATCGCCTCATGCAGTTGGGGGTCGAGGCCGGAGTTCACTGTTTACCCTGGGTCGAGCAGCGTCCGGGCGCGCATCTGGCCCGAATCGCCCGCCACTATTTGCTGACTCAGATCGAGGCCGGAGTGGGTTGCCCCCTGACGATGACCTTTGCGGCCGCTCCATCCCTGAAGCTTCAACCCGATCTGGCCAGCCAGTGGCTGCCTCGCATCACGTCCCGCAGCTATGATTTTGGGCTGCGCAACCCCGCCGAGAAACGGGGCTGCCTGATGGGCATGGCCATGACCGAAAAGCAGGGGGGGTCCGACGTTCGCGCCAACAGCACCGAGGCCACGGCTCTTCAAGACGGCACCTTCGCGCTCCAGGGGCACAAGTGGTTTTGTTCGGCTCCGATGTGTGACGCCTTTCTAACCCTGGCGCAGCGGCCGGCTGGACTGACCTGCTTTCTGGTGCCTCGGGTATTGCCCGATGGGTCGCGCAATCGCCTCCATGTGCAGCGTCTCAAAGACAAGCTCGGCAACCGCTCCAATGCCTCCAGTGAAATTGAGTATCACGGCGCTGTCGCCTGGAAGGTCGGTGAAGAGGGCCGAGGGGTTCCGACCATTATTGAAATGGTCAACCATACCCGTCTCGACTGCGTGGTGTGCAGCGTCAGTCTCATGCGAGCGGCTCTGGTGCAGGCCCTTCATCACGCTCGCGAGCGCCGAGCCTTCGGTCGTCCTCTGATCCAGCAGCCGCTGATGCAGAACGTATTGGGTTCGCTTTGTTTAGAGTGGGAAGCCGGGCTGCAACTGTTGCTGCGTCTGGCTCAGGGCTATGACTCGCTCGACGCAGACGAGGCTCACTTCATCCGTCTGGCTACGGCCGTGAGTAAGTATTGGGTGTGCAAACGAGGCTCCCGCTACGCGGCCGAAGCGATGGAAGTCTTGGGAGGCTCGGGCTATGTCGAGGAGTCGCCGCTGCCGAGGATCTTTCGCGAGATGCCTTTGCCCTCTATCTGGGAAGGAAGCGGCAACGTGATTTGCCTGGATGTGCTGCGTGCTGTGCAGAAATCACCACAGACCCTCGAGCAGTTCTTTGCCGAGGTCGAACGCTCGGCGGGCGGCGATGCCCGGCTCGACCGTGCCGTGCACGACTTGAAACAGGATTGGGCCAGGGGAGGCGAGATGGAGTTTCGAGCCCGCCAACTGGTGGAGCGTATGGCACTGGTATTGCAGGTTTCCCTGCTGCTACGACACTCGCCCACAGCCGTCGCCGAGACCTTTTGCAGCCAGTATCTCGGGCAGGAAGCTCCCCGAGAATTCGGTACCCTGTCGCCGGGTGCCCCGGTTGAATCGTTGCTCGAGCGGGCCTGGCGTTGAAGATCGACAAGCTGAGGTCGCTGCACGCCCAGTTGGGGACGCTCGCCTCCATCTGGTTGGTAGTGGCCGGTCTGACCACGCTGGTGATCAATCACCGCCAGTGGATTTTGCCGCCCCCCGTTTCGGGTCAGACTCCCTACAGTCAGTTCCTCAACTGTCATGCCCACTGTGCCAGCCAGCCCGACCGGTTGTTGGTGGGCACATCTCGCGGTTTGTTTATCAGCGAAGATGGCGGAAAGTCGTTCTCGCCCGTGGCTCTGCCCGTGGCCGACCCGTCGATTCTGGCTGTGGCCTTCCATCCCAACGAACCCGACCATCTGTACGCGGTGGTCCGGGGCCAGGGAATTTTTTCCAGTCTCGACGAGGGCAAGCTGTGGACCTCGGTGACGTTCCCCTCCAAGTCGCCGATTCAAAGTTTTCACGTGGGCATGGACGGCAGTCTCTCGGTGCTGACTCCCGACGGACTGCATCGTCGGCTTGAGGAACGTTGGACCCTGGTACCCGCCGCTCACTCACAGGAAGACCGTCAACTGGTTCGGGGTCGGGCCTTTGTGCGACTTGCCTACAATCTTCACGATGGCCAGTTCTGGGGGAAGGCCGCGGTTTTCGTCACCGATGCCGTGGCGCTTTCCCTGTTGGGCCTCGTGGCCAGCGGCCTGTATTTGCGTTGGAAGTCGCCTCGCGCCCAAGAGCCCCGGGAGGACGGCAAGAAAGGTTGATTCCCCTTCCTCAGTCGCCGGATTGGCGGGTGCAGCAAGAGGCGCTCGAAAGATTCCCCTGGGCTCGTGCGCTTCACGGTTGTCCTCAGTCTCCGGTTCACCACGCCGAGGGAGATGTCTGGACGCATGTCCAGATGGTGGTCGACGAGCTGGTGGCTTCTCAGGGGTTTCGCGACCTGCCCACGGCTGACCGCCAGCTTTTGTATTGGGCCGCCTGGATGCACGATCTGGCCAAGCCCCAGTGCACCCGCCACGAGCCCGAAGGGATCACCGCCCGGGGGCACGCTCGCCGCGGGGCCATCGCTGCCCGACGCTGGCTTTGGGAGAACGGCTTTGACCCGCTGGCTCGTGAACAGATCTGCGGCTTGATCCGCCACCACATGGTGCCCTTCTGGCTGATCGAGCGGGAGGACGCAACCCATCGCCTGCTCGCCGTGGCCGAGGAAACCCGCTGCGACTGGCTGGCATTGCTGGCCCAGGCAGACGCCCGAGGGCGTTTCTGTCAGGACCGCCAGAAGTTGCTGGAGAACATCGCGCTCTTTGAGGAACTGGCTCGAGAATGGGGGGTGTGGAGCCGGCCCTTCCCGTTCGAGTCTCCGGCTGCGCGGGTCACCTTTTTTCGCCGGGGAGGCGATCCCCGCCGCCAGGTCTATTTCCGTCCCCGCTGTCAAGTGTGGTTGCTGTCCGGACTGCCGGCCGCGGGCAAGGATCATTGGAAGACTCAGTGTGCCGGCAGCCTTCCAATGGTCTCGCTCGATGAGTTGCGCTCCCAGCTCGGGGTTTCACCCAGGGGGCATCAGCAAGAAGTGGTTCAGGCGGCCCGTGCCCGGGCCCGAGAGTTTCTTCGGCGGGGGGATTCGTTTGTCTGGAACGCCACCCACCTCAGTCGTGAGCTGAGGCAGCGCAGCCTGGAATTGCTGTTCGACTACGAAGCTGAAGTTCGTATTCAGTATCTGGAGGCCCCGGCTGAAGAGTTGCACCGACGCAACCAGGCCCGTAGCTCTCCCGTGCCGGCCGGAGCGCTGCAGCGAATGTTGGAGCGCTGGGAAATCCCCCTCGCCAGCGAAGCCCACCAGGTTGCCTACTCCTGGGGAGCAGCCGTCGCTGAGCCGGGCAACTGACCGCTGGCCAGCAGCTCGCGAAACTGTGACTCGCTGAGGATGGGGATGCCCAGCTCGCGCGCCTTGTTCAACTTGGCGGCACCGGGAGCCTCGCCCACCACGACGGCGGTGGTCTTTTTGGAAACGCTGCCCGGCGACTTTCCGCCGCGTTCCTTGATGGCTTCCTCGGCTCCCTCGCGAGAATAGCCTTCCAACGTTCCGGTCACCACAATGGCCATCCCGGCCAGCAGCTGGGGCGTATCCGAGGCCACCGGCCCCTGGAAGTTGAGCCCGGCTTCGCGCAATCTCTCGATCTGACGGCGATTGGATGGGTGACGAAAATAGTCATGAACACTGCCGGCGATCACCTCGCCGATACCCTCAACGCGCGAAAGCTCCTCCAGGCTGGCTTCGGTGATGGCCTCCAGGCTGCCCAGCGTGCGCGCCAGAATCCGCGCGCCGGTGGCGCCCAGGTGGCGAATCCCCAGGCCGCAGAGCAGATTGCCCAGAGGGCGCTGTTTGGAGGCTTCGATGGCGTTGCGGAGGTTGTTGACCGAGGTCTCCCCGAAACCTTCAAGTTGACGAATCTTGTCATAGTCGAGAAAGTAGATGTCGGCCAGTTCGCCGATCAGGCCAAGCTCGAGAAACAGCTGTACCGTGCGCTCGCCGAGATGCTCGATGTCCATGCAGGTGCGTGAGGCAAAGTGCACGATGTGTTGTTCGAGTTGTTTAGGGCAGTCGGCATTGCTGCAAAAGGTGTCGCTTTCTCCCGGGGTACGTCGGAGTTCGCCCTGGCATTCGGGGCAGTGGCTGGGAAATTGCCACTCGGGAAGCCCCTCGGGCCGAAGTGACAAAACCGGTCCCACCACTTCAGGAATGACGTCGCCCGCCTTGCGAACGATGACCGTGTCACCAGGTCGTACATCTTTGAGGCGAACCTGGTCCTGATTGTGCAAAGTAGCCATTCGCACCGTGCTGCCCCCGACAAAAACCGGTTCCAGTACGGCGAAGGGTGTGGCCTTGCCCGAGCGACCAATCGACACCATGATGTCCAGCAACCGGGTATTGCGCTCTTCGGGGGGAAACTTGTAGGCCACGGCCCAGCGCGGCGCTTTGGAAGTGAACCCCAGTTCCTGACGTTGCGCCAGGTCGTCGACCTTGATCACGACTCCATCGATCTCGTAGTCGTTGTCGTGGCGGTGTTGTTGCCAGTGCTGGCAGAAGTCGTGCACCTGCGGCAGCGAGTCGAGAATGCGGGTATTTGGATTGACGGGAAATCCGCAGGCTTTCAGGTAGTCCAGCGTCTGTCCGTGGCTGCTCTGCTGGGGGCCGCCTTCCAAATGGGCGAGTTGGTAGGCGAAAAAGGCCAGATTGCGGCTGGCCGTGATGGTCGGGTCTTTCTGGCGCAGGGAGCCAGCCGCCGCATTGCGGGGGTTGGCAAACAGGCGCTCTCCAGCCTCGGCTTGAGCCTGATTGAGCGAGCGAAACGAAGATACGGGCATATAGATTTCGCCACGAACCTCGAGCCGCTCGGGTTGCAACGGAATCTCGCGGGGGATGCTGCGAATTTGTTCGACGTTGAGGGTGATATCTTCACCCACGCGACCGTCACCTCGAGTGGCGGCCCGCACCAGTCGTCCCTGCTCGTAGAGCAGACTGACGGCCAATCCGTCGATCTTCAGTTCGCAGACATAGCCCACCTGGCCGGAAATGTAGCGGTCCATCCTTTTGCCCCAGGCCAGCAGTTCCTCGTGAGAAGTTGCATTGTCCAGGGACATCATCGGTGACAGATGAACGACTGGCGTAAACAGCTCCGAAGGAGCGAACCCGACCTGTTGAGTGGGAGACTCCTGATCGGTTGCTTCGGGGTACTCGGCCTCGAGTGCTGTCAGACGACGAACCAGTTCGTCGTATTCAGCGTCGCTGATCTCCGGTTGATCCAACTGGTGGTAGCGTTGGTTGTGATAGGCGACGAGTTGACGAAGTTGCTGAATTTCTGCTGGTAGTGGGCGAGCCATGGGAAGCTGTTCTGAGCCTCCAGGGCAGTCCCTGCAGGGACTCGCGTCCCCCGTGTTCGGGGGACGCGTTAGAAGGTGGTGGGTCACTCGGTCACTACTGCGGTGACCGCTGTCGTTGGAGATTAGAGGACTCGTGCGTCGGGGAGACTCAGGGTCCAGAGAATGACTAGAACCAGTGCAATGATACTCATTGTTTGCGGTGGCTTGAGGCCAGCTCCTTGATTGGATTTTGCACCCTCATGTTGCACGACAGGTGCCTTGGAAGTGTTGCAAGATTATGAAGATCGGGATCTTCTGTCAAGAGACATCTTTGGTCTTTGGTGTCGTTTTTTGTCGCAAGAAAGTCTTTAGTCGATCAGTTCGTAGTCGCCGTTGTGGATGCGCACCAGATAGGGTTGGCGCAAATCCAGGCGGCGGCCCGGCGCAAAGTCTCCGGAAACTCCGGGGTAGGGAGGTGACTTGCGATCGGCTCCAACCTGGCGAAAGTAGTCCGTGAGCTTCTTTCGATCGTATCCGACTTCGCGGACGCCTCGAGCGATCAACATCAGGCTGTCATAGGCATTGGCCTCGCGATGAGAGGGACGCAGTCGGCCAAATTCTCGCTCGAACTGGGTGGTGAACTCGCGGATGCGGGGGGATTTGGCGTCGGGATGAAAATAGGTCGAGGTGAGCAGTCCCTCGACGTCTTTGCCGCCCTCCAGCACGATCGAACTGCTGAAGGCCACCACCTGTGTGGCCAGCAGCGTTTTGGGATGTTCCTTGCGCAGCAATCTGGCAAAACGCAGCACCACGTCGCTGCGATACTCGGCCAGAAAGACGGCATCTACCTGGTGCTTGTCAAGGGCTTCGATCTGTGTCGAGAACTCGGGGTCGGAGTGAGTATAGGTGAGCTGAACCGGTACCTTGCCGCCCAGTCGATCGAAAGCTTCGATGAATTCGGCGCTTTCCGAGCGCGATACAATGCTGTCCTGGGCCGTTAGCACGGCGATCTTGCGGCAGCGTCGATCGTACAGGTAGCGGGCCAGACGCTCAACCCGGTGAGTGTCACTTTCTGACGCAGTAAAGATGTGTCTGCCTGCTTCCCAGACTCTGGGGTCAGAAGCAGCCGGTGCCAGGGCGGGAAGTTGGGCGCTTTCGAAGATCGGTGCGGTGGCCATCACCTGTTGCGAGGTCCAGGGACCGATCACCACCTGGTATTCCTTGTTCTGGGCCAGCCTCCCGGCAATTTCAATGGCCTGCTCCTGGCGACTGGCACAGTTGAAAAGCTCCAGGTAGACCAGCTTTCCGTTGATTCCCCCGCTCTGGTTGATCTGTTTCTGTGCCAGTGCCAGTCCCGGATAGAGTTGAACTCCTTCGCGGTCGTTGCCCGAGGTGCTGGTCAAGACAGGGATTTTCTGAAACGGTTTGCCCTGGAACACCACATAGGTGTTCTGGCTGAGAATATGGGCTTCGGCGTCCTCGGGATAGCGGGTGATGACCTTGTCCAGTTGTTCCAGTGCCCTGGCATACTCACCGGCGGCGATCAGCGATTGGGCTTTCGCCTTTTCGTCGGCGCTGAGGGTGAGAATGCGCGCGATAGGGTCTTGCAGCGCCTGAGCTGGAGCTTTGGCGGCCCAGTATTGTTGCAATCCAAGCCCGGCCGTCAGGGCGAACACGGCCGTCGACCCCTGCAGCCAGCGCAACACCCATCCCGGTGTCAGCGACGGCCGGGGGACCAGGGGGGCGGGCGCAAGCGGTTCGGGTGGTCCGACCGGCTCCTCGTGTCTGGGAGGTAAAGGTTGAGAGGTTGACTTGGAGGCATTTGTGGGGGCGCTGGTGGGCTGTTTGGAAAGCCACAGAAGCAGGTCTCGGATCAGCTCGCCCGAGTTGGCATAGCGCTGCGAGGGTTCGGGCTGAAGACACTTGAGCACGATGGCTTCACACCCCCCATCTAGCTCGGGACGATAGGGACGAAGACGCTGTGAGCCGTACACCGGGCTCGGTGGGCGCCCGGTCAGTACATAGAAAAGGGTGGCGCCCAGCGAATAGATGTCGCTGCGCTCATCGGTTTGGGCGGCGTCTTCCCATTGCTCGGGCGGGGCGTAGCCCACCGAACCCGAGGCCTGGGTGTCTCGCCGCTTGGTAGGGTCAAACTGACGAGCCAGTCCGAAATCGACCAGCTTGATATGGCGGTCTTCCGTGATAATCGTGTTGTCGGGCTTGAGGTCCCGAAAGATGACGGGCTTTTCCTGGCGGTGCAGGTAGTCCAGTACCTGAGCCAGTTCCAGAGCCCAGCGCAAGGCTTGCAGTTCCGTGGCCGGCCCTTCTCGTTGGATCCACTGAGCCAGATTCTCTCCCTCAATGTATTCCATGACCAGATACTGCTTGGAATCTTCGATGAAGTAGTCGACGATCATCGGCAAGTTGCGATGGCGCAGCCGACTGAGCATCTGGGCCTCTCGCTTGAAGCTTTCCTCGATCTGCTCCTGGGAGGCAGGATCGAAGACAAGCATCTCCTTGACCGCCCAACGCTTCCCTGACAGGCGCAGGTCTTCGCATTGGTAAACGCAGCCCATACCGCCTCGGCCCAGGAAGCCCAGGATGCGGTAGCGCCCCTGCAGTACGGCCCCAACCCGGTTCTGTAGTGTATCCATTCGCGGGGTCGGCTTCGCCGCCCGCAAGCGTGCCCCCTTGGGTTGACAAAGTCGAAGCCGCGTTGTATATGTATGGCTCAAACTTTACGAACCGAGCAGGGAAGTCATGGATCGCGATAACGATAAGGGTTTTAAGAAGCGCGGTGGTCGTCGCCCCCGACGCAAAGTCTGCTACTTCAGCGCCAACAAGTTCACCACGATTGATTACAAAGATGTTGGGCTGCTCCGCCGCTTCGTGAGCGAGCGTGGCAAAATTCTCCCCCGCCGCATCACCGGCACGTCGGCGAAATGGCAACGCGAACTGACGACCGCCATCAAGCGGGCGCGCTTCATGGCCTTGCTGCCTTACTGCGACTGAGTCTCCTAAGACGCCTTCAAGTCCGTCTGCTGAAACTGGCCGAGCGACCGCTTGGCTGGTTTCTTGCATTTCTCGCCAGGGTCTGCAGCGGAGCCCAGGTCTTTTGGTGCCCGGGTCACCCGAGTGCTCGGCAGCGTATCTATTATTTTAATCACACTTCTCACGCTGATAGTCTGGTGATCTGGTCCAGCTTGCCCGAAGAGATTCGCGGACTGATTCGCCCCGTGGCTGCCGAAGATTACTGGAAGTCCAGCTGGCTTCGTCGCTACGTGGCCGAACGCGTATTTTTTGCGATCTTCGTCAGCCGCGACTCGTGCACCGAGGAGCAACGCCAGCTTCAAATTCAGAGGATACTCGAAGGGATGGGTAGAGAGTACTCACTGATCTTTTCTCCCGAGGGTACCCGAGGGGATGGTCGCGACGTACAGCCGTTCAAAAGTGGCCTGTATCACCTGTGCCGTGCTCGGCCCGACCTGGAACTTATTCCGGTCTACCTGGAGAACCTCAATCGAGTACTACCCAAGGGCGAGTATCTGCCCTTGCCGCTGGTCTGCCGGGTAACCTTCGGCTCCCCTCAACGCATGCTGCCGTCCGAGGCCAAGGGGGCCTTCCTCGAGCGCATGCGTCAGGCTCTGGTGGAACTCAGTCCGCCTCCAGCTTGATGCGGATCGGCTTTTCGGACACCACAGGTTTTCCCGCGACTTCTGCCGGCTCCCAGCGCCAGCCCCTCAGGTCTTTTAGCACCGCCTGATCCAGCTCGGGGCTGCCGCTGCCGGTCAGAATCTCGACGTCGATGTGACCATCCGGATGGATGCGCAAGCCGACTCGTACAAAAGTTTTGCTGCCCAACTTTCGCAGCACCGCTCGAATGTTGCTGTTGGGAAAGCTTCCGCGCGGCGATGCAGGCTTGTCGGGAATGACCCCCGCGGGGTTGCTGCCGTGACTGCTCGAGAGCGGCGAGGGTTCCGGCTGGGGCTGCTTGGGCGGCTCGGGGGCAGCCGGACTGGGGGCCGGCTCGGGTGTGGGGGGCTCTCCCCCAGGGGGAGCTGCGGGTGCCGGTTCCGTTGCCGGCCCGGGTGCGGGAGTGGGGGAACTGGCCACCGGTCCTGGATTTCCGGGACCCATAGGCCCGGGTTGAAATGGAGTTGGGGCAGTCACTGGCTGTGAGGGCAGCTGAAACGAGCTCGGCTGACTGCGGGTGGGTGGCGCCGGTCGCGCGCTGGAGGGAGGCCGGCGAGGGGTGCTGCGACGCGGAGCCTGAGGGACTTCGGGGGGTTCCGAAGCCAACGGCCTGGGCTTGGGTCGGGGGGCAGGTGGGGGGGGGGTAGTGGCCACCCGAGGCGGTGGGGCCACGGGTTTGGGCTTCGGAAGCTCGGCCTTGGGTGGCGGTGGGGGAACCTGGACGTTTTCCTTCAGCTCCGGCTGCAGCAATCGCACCTGAATGGTGTGCCGCTCAGGGGGGCGGGGATGGCTGGGTCGGGTGAGCAAGAAGGTCATCAGGGGTGCAAAGCACAGCAGATTGAGCAGCAAGGAGAGGAGCAGATAGAACCCCAGATGGTTCACGGGCGAGCTCCGGTATCCGTCGAAATCGCGAAATTGTAGATCCCTACCTGGCGCAACTCATCCATGACCTGCACTGTGGAGCGCAGTACCGAGGCGCGATCGGCGTTGACGATCACTCCCTGGGCTCGAACCGCTTCGATGCCACCGGGTCGGGTCTGGCACTTTTCCTCGATTCGCTCTCCCAGTTGCTCGGCGGCCACAGGGTCGGAGTCGAGAAAGACTTCGCCGGCGGCATTTACGCTGACGATCATCAACTGGCTTACTTTGGCGGGCTCTCCGCTTTGTGCCGAGGGCAGCTGTACGGTAATCCCGCGCTTTTGAGTCAGGGCCAGCGAGGACAGAACATAAAACACCAGCAGCAAGAACATCACGTCGACCATCGGAATGATCTCGATGCGCGGCGACTTGCGCTGTCGACGGCGAGGGAATCGCTTCACGAATCAGACTCCGAAGACTGCATCATCTGGGTGGGCTCGGCATGGTGGATACCGGTTTGACTGTGGGCCAGGATCAATTGGTCGGCCACGCGCTCGGCTGAGTCCATCTGAGATTCCGCCAGCGATTGGAACAGGTTGTGTGCCAGCAGGGCTACCACGGCCAGCAAAATCCCGGTGGCGGTGGCGATCAGGGCTTCACCGATGCCCGCCAGGATGCCGGTGGTGTCTGCATTGGGATTGTCGGCGAGCTTCATGGCCACGGCTCGAAAAACCCCCATCATACCCGTGATGGTTCCCAGCAGTCCGATCAGGGGGCTGGCCGTAACGGTGGTCTCCAGCACGTTGAGATAACGGTACAGTCGGGGCGACTCGACCCGGGTGCGGGCCACCACCGCGTCCTCGATGGCGCCGCGGCCGCCGGTCCAGTGCTGGATGGCGGCCAGAGCTGTAGAAGGCACCGGTCCCTGCAGGCCACGCAGCCACTCGATGGCTCCGGCCCGATCTCCTTTGCTGAGAAGCTCTTGCAGGCGTCGCAAGAACTCCACGCCGCCGCGTTCCAAACTGTAGAAAAACAGACACCGTTCGATACAGATGGCAATCGTAATGATGCTCCCCAGGAGCAGCGGTATCATGAAGATGCCACCTTGTTGAAGAAGTTGACCCAGGCTCAATCGGAACTCCTAACCTTTCTAAATGAGAAGAGATTTTCAGTTTTTTTAGACGAATCTAAAATTGCCCGATTCCCTTCCGATTGTCAAGTATTCTTCCCCGAAGTGCGTCTTTTTCGACCTGTGGTTGGCCTGGGTGGGCGAGAACGCAAGGCCACCAGGGCTCCTCCGGGAAGGAGGTGCCAGGGTCCGAGAGGAGGTTGCGGCTCTGGAAAACTGCGCAAGACGATTTTCCAGTGCGACCTCCAGGGCCTGGCCAGGCGAAATTCGCAAGGCTCTTCGGCCGCGTGGGTCAGCAACAACAGTTCTTGCTTTGGGCCCCGCAACAACATGCCCAGAGTGCGCAGATCGCCGTCGTGCCAGTCGGTCGGTTGCACGGTGCGTCCCTCGGGATGAAGCCAGAGGGCGTGTTCTTCGGGTTGCAGATGATAGTGGCTGCCGAACATCGCAAAGCTCTGGCGCAACTGGCTCAGGCGTCGACAGTGCTCGAGCAGTTCGCAAGGGTTCTCCAACAAACTCCAATCGACCCAACTGATGTCATTGTCCTGGCAGTAGGCATTGTTGTTGCCTTGCTGGGTGCGGCCAAACTCGTCGCCGTTCCAGAGCATGGGGACTCCCAGTGACAGATAGAGGGTGGTCAGCATGCTTTTTTGCTGTCGCAGTCTTCGTTCTTCGATGCTAGGGTCAGAGCTGGGACCCTCGGCTCCGAAATTGCGACTCCAGTTGCTGTTCGAGCCATCGCGGTTGTCTTCGCCATTGGCCAGGTTGTGTTTCTGCTCGTAGCACACCAGGTCGCGCAGGGTAAATCCGTCGTGGCAGCTGACGAAGTTGATCGATCGCAGCGGCCCTTTGCCACGCCGTCCGTACAGATCGCTAGACCCCGTGAGGCGCATGGCCAGGTCGGCTACCTGGCCTGGATCACCGCGCCAATAGCGTCGCAGGCAATCGCGGTAGCGGTCGTTCCACTCGGCCCAGCGCGGTGGAAAATTGCCCACCTGATAGCCCCCCTCACCCAGATCCCAGGGCTCGGCGATCATCTTGGTGTGCCGCAGTGCCGGGTCCTGGTGCACGGCATCGAGGAAAGAGCTGCGATGGCGGGCCAGAGCCGTTGCCAGGTCGTAGCGAAATCCGTCGACGTGCATTTCCTGCACCCAAAAACGCAGGCTGTCCATGACCAGTTGCAGTACCTGGGGGTGATCGGTGTTCACCGTGTTGCCGCAGCCGGTGTAGTCACGATAGTAGCGAGGGTTGTTGGGATCAAGGCGATAGTAAGTGGCATTGTCGATGCCGCGAAAGCTCAAGGTGGGACCCAGATGGCTGCCTTCTCCGGTGTGGTTGTACACGACGTCAAGAATCACTTCCAATCCGGCTTGATGGAAGGCCTTGACCATCTCGCGGAAATCCCTCAGCGTTCCGTAGCGGCGAGCGGCCGAGAAAAAGTTGATGGTGCCATAACCCCAGTAATTCTTCAGGCCCAGTTCTCGCAGTCTTCGGTCGCTGAGGATCGATTGAACGGGTAGCAGTTCGACGGCGGTAACCCCCAGGCGTTGCAGGTGTTCAATCACCGGGGGGCTGGCCAGACCTCGAAAGGTACCCCGCAGTTCGGGCGGCACCAGGGGATGCAGTTGAGTCATTCCCTTGACGTGCATCTCGTAGATCAGGGTGTCCGACCAGGCGGTTCGAGGGTGGCGGTCCTCGCCCCAGCACCAGTCTCGATTGAGCTCCACCACCCGCCCTCGGGGGGCGTGGGAAGCGTTGTCCCTGGGGTCGAGCACGAGGTCCTGGTCGGGATGCCCGATAGGATAGCCAAAATCGTCGTCGCTCAGCACAAAGCGACCCTGCCAGTCCAGGGCATAGGGGTCGAGCAGCAGTTTATTCGGATTGAAGCGCATGCCCTCCAGCGGGCGATGGGGGCCGTGAACTCGGTAACCGTAAGCCAGTCCGGGACGTGCTCCGGGCAGATATCCGTGGAAAATGTGGTGCGTTTGCGCGGGTAGGAACATGCGATGTTCGGCACCCTCGTCGAATACGCAGAGCTCTACAGCGCTGGCGTGTTCTGAGTAGAGAGCAAAATTGACGCCCCCCGCGTCGGGGGTGGCGCCCAGAGGGTCGAAGCTTCCCTCTTCGAGGCGGTATCGTTTCATGGGTCAGGCTGTTGCGACGCCTGGCGATGAACTCCTGGCCAGGGTCTCCCTGGTGTATCCCCGAAGGGTGGGGGATGAAAGAGAATCTCACCCAGGCCATCCAGTTGTTGCTGGAAGTTCGCGATCAGCTCAGGGAAGACCAGGGCAGCACGCCGATATCTCAGCTCTGGACTCAGTTCTCTTTGCTCTACTTCGAGACGGACGCCCAGGGCAAGCTGGTCCACCTCGAAGGTCCCTGTGAAGCCCTGCTGGGAAGCCGCGCCGCCCACTGGTTGGGGCGTCCATTGGAGTCGTTCTGGAGCCAGCCGGATACCCAATCCCCCTGGGTACAGATTCAGGAACGCTGGTTTCGCCTCGAGCGCCAGGCCATCGATGGTGCCGGCGAGCGCGGTTTGCTTTGGGAAAGTTCGGGCGACTATCAAGCCTCCCAGCACCTGGCCCTGGAGCTGACACAGATGCAGCGAAGCCTGGCCGCCTTGCAGCAAGAGTTACAATCCTGGAAGGCCCGCAGTCGGGGTCAGGATGCTTTTCTGGTGATCTTCGGCAGGGAGTTGCGCACGGTCATGCATCGCTTGCTGGGACTGGCTTCGCTGGTTCAGCAGGACTCTTTGCAACCAGCCCAGGCCGAAGCCGTCGAGGGTGTCCGAGCCGGTCTGGAGCACCTGTTGCAACTGGCCGGACCTCTTCAAGACAGTCTGGGATCAGGGCTGGCACCGGAGCTGCGCGCTGTCAGCTTCGACGTTCGGGATACGTTGGCGGAAGTTTGTCGTTGGATGTCGGGAGAGCTGGCTGCCAAGGGCGTTCAGTTGCAAATTGTGGTGGCCGCCAGCGTACCGGAACGGCTGCGGGGTGACGTGGTCAAGTTACGTCAAATTCTGCTTCAACTTCTGGACAATGCGGTCAAGTTTACCACCCAGGGCAAGGTGGTCGTCGAGGCCGTGGGTCAGGAGGAGGTGCGCTTCTGTATTCGGGACTCCGGCCCGGGAATGAGTCCCGATCACCTTGAGCAATGGTTGCACCAGGATTTGCTCGATTCCGACCTGGAGTCTCGGGGCCTGGGTTTGCGTTTGGCCCACTATCTGGTGACCTTGATGGGGGGGCGAATTTGGGCCGATTCGGTCCCGGGCAAGGGCACCAGCATCTACTTCAACCTCAAGTTTCAACCTTCGGTGCCGCCGCTGCCCGAGGCTCCTGGAGCCGTACAGGCACCGCCTCGTGAAGGCAGCTTGATGATTTTGCTGGCCGAAGACGACCCGATCAGCCAGAAAGTTACGTTGCGCACGCTGCGAAAACTGGGACACCGGGTCGACATCGTTTCCTCTGGGGTTCAAGCTCTTGAGGCCCTGCAGCGCTCCACCTACGACGTGGTGTTGCTCGACGTAGAGATGCCAGAAATGGACGGACTGGAAACGGCGCGCTGCATCCACCAGCGTTTCGTTCCCAGTCCCTATCTCATCGCGCTCACGGCCGGGGCCACGGCAGCAGACCGGAGAAAGGTGATGCTGGCAGGCATGCACGACTACCTGGCCAAGCCTCTGCGCACGGAGGAATTACAGGATGCGCTTTCGCAGGTCCGGGTGTAAGGATGGAAGGTAAGGATATGCCCAGAGTTCGCGATGTCATGACCAGTCGGCTCTACTGTCTGCAGCGCCAGATGACCCTGGATGAGGCCGTCCGGGAGTTCGATCATCGGTCGATTTCCGGAGCTCCCGTGGTTGACGAGCAGGGGGCCCTTTGCGGTCATCTCTCCCGGACCACCATTTTGCATCGACTTTCTCGCAGCGATCGGCCCCTGGGCGACTGGAAGGTCGATGAGGCTATGGAGGACGTCGCGTACGAGGTCAGTCCCGACGATTCTGTCAAGGATTTGCTGGCGGTCATGCTTCCGAGTCGAATTCATCGAATGGTGGTTACCGACGACGAGGGGCGTCCGGCTGGAATCGTTACCTCGATGGACCTGATGGGGTGTCTCTTCGACCTGCTCTCGGCTCAGGAAGCGGGTAACTGAACACTCAGGCTCTGGCCATTGTGTTCGGGGCCCAGGTTCAGCAGCAGCCGCGAAGCCTCGCCGACCCACTGTTCGGGGGTCGGAAAGAAGCGAGCTCCAGCTCCCAATGCGGTGCGTAACATATCGGTTTGCAGCGTACCCGGATCCAGCGCTACTGCGGCCATCTCCCTGGGCAGCTCCTGAGCCAGGCTCTTGACCAACCCTTCAATCGCCCACTTGGAAGTGCAATAGGCCGACATTCGGGGGGTGGTGCTTCGTCCATAGCCCGAGCTGATGGCCACCAGCACCCCGCGTCGTGCGGCTAGCATGGCGGGCAGCACGGCGCGAAAAAGGTTGAAGACACCTTTGACGTTGACGTCGATCAGTCGGGAGACTTCGTCCGGATTCAGTTCCCAGGTAGGCGCCGGGGGCAACACAATGGCCGCGTTGGCGATCACCAGGTCGGGGGTCGCCTGCTGTACGATGGCGTCGATACGCTGCTGGACCTCGGTGAAGCGACTCACGTCAACGCACTCAACTCCCTGGCTGGCCGAGGAGAAGCCCTCTACCTTGTGCCCAAGGGATCGCCAGTGGGCCGTAAGTGCCTGGCCCAGACCACGTCGGTTACCGCTGATAAGGATGTGTCGCACTCAGTCGCTCCTTGAAAGCCTGCCACTGCTCTGGAGAAATCACGGCTCCGGCCGAGCTGGGGTGCCCTTGAACGGGAAGACCCAGGCTTTGCAAAGGGCTCAGTAACTCCTGGTCGGCTCGACACCGTGCCGAGATGTGCACCCGACCCTCGTGAAGATTGGCCACCACCACCCAGTGGCCTGGCAGGCGGTTCTTCCAACTCTGGGCGAGAATCGACTGCACATTGCAGTCACTCTCCAGTTCTAGCAGGGCCACCGGCCCATAGAGCTTCGCCGTCTGGCGCTGGGCCTGACGCACCCTGGTCTGCACTCGTTCCTGACAGTCTCGCAGATAGGCCAGCGAGCCCGAGGTGGAGCGCAGGAATTGCTTGGGGGTTCGTTCCTCGAGCAGGGCCTGAACGGCCACTGCCGGTTGGGCACGGGCTCGATGCGGCGCATTGACGAGGCCGCTTACCTGACGCAGCACCCGGCGGCCGTGGACTCGGATTTGTTCCTGCAGCAGAGGAAACGGCGCCTGATCACCCAGGTCGCTCAGAGCCCCCACCGCCGCAATCCAGCGTCGCTCGGGAGGAGGGTCGGTCAGTTCGGCTACCAACAGGGCCGTGCACGGCACCTGGCCAGTGCCTGATGAGCAAGAACGCGGATTGATCACCAGGACGTTCGCTGGCGTGGCCTCTGGAAGCGCGTGATGGTCGATGACCAGGGTGGACGAGGGCCAGGGAAAACCGCCGTTCGGACAGGCCAGATCGAGAACCACCACCAGTTCAGCCGGGCCCAGTTCGGGCCAGGACTGGCGCGAGGGCACCGCCATCAGTTCTCCGGGCTGGCGCAAGGCCCAGAGTGCGGCCGAACAGATGCCATCGGCGTCGAAATCGTGAACAACCCGCCAGCGTCCGGGGTGCTCGGCCAGGAATTGCTTGAAGCTCTGGTGCCGACCTTCGGTCAGCATCAGGGCCAGAGTTTCTGGAAGTCGCCGGGGGTCAGTGCATTTCCGCTGCGAACCTTCCACAGCGTCCCGCGCCAGGTCGTCAGATAGAGGCGGTGTCCGAAACGGTCGGTGGCCATGCCGGAAGGACTCTCGTCGATGAGCGCTGGTGGAAACGAACCCAGCAACTCCCACTGGTTGGCATGGTCGAGGAAGCGATAAAGCCGGGCCTTGTCATGCACGTACAATCCCCATCCCTGGGGATCCATCGCCAGGCCCACAGGGCTGCCAAAGCCCATGGTTGGGGGTGGGCGAAACTGGGTTCGATGCCAGTGTCCCCAACTACCGACAGACTCCAGTTGGGAGGCCGGATAGAGGCTGCTGGCTTCGCTGCTGATCAGCTTGCGCAGACACTGGTTGTCCTGGTCGGCTACCCAGATCAGCGACATGGCAGGGTCGCTGACCAGCGACGCGGGCCGACCCAGTGGGGGGTTTTGCGGGCGCACCACCTGCGGGCTGAGCCAGGAGCCACCGCGGGCGAACCACAGCCCTCGATTGCTGGTATCGGCCACGGCCAGCTGATTGCCGAAAGTGTCCGAGGTGATCCCGGTCAGGCGAGCCAGGGGGAGCAACGGCCCAGGGGTAGCCACCGGGCCGGCCAGCGCAGTGCCCCAGGTACGCGGATTTGGGAGACTCTCGAGGAAAGGTATCGGACCCCCGACGGGCCCACCCCGCCAGAGCAGATTGCTGCCGGGCTGACCGGCCAGCCCGGAGGCACCACGCCCATCGGGAGCCGCCCCCAGCGATTGCGCGGTGCCCGTTGAGTCATTCCAGGTGCGAAGCTGGTCGCCATCGACCCAGGCTACTTCGTGAGAAAAGGCGTCGCAGACGACGCCGCGGAAGTGGCTGGGATCGGGAACGAGCGTTGTGGCCCGTGCCAACGAACCACTGGGGGCACGCACTTCGACGTCGAGTTGAAAGAGGCTGCCCTCGTAGGGGTGAGCACGGATGCGCGTTTGGAAACCGGCGTAGGGAGCCTGCTCTTCGATGGTGCCGGAAGTGAGTTCGGAGAGCGGAACCTGGCGGGCTTCTTCCAGGCGCTGCTGGGCCAGCAGCGTGCCCAACGAGTAGTCCACGGCGCGTCGACCGTGGCGCTGGCCACTGGCGAACAGTGACATCAGGTACAGAGTCACCAGCAACAGTAGCAGCATGGCTACTTGAATTTCGAGCAGCGAAAGACCCTGACGCCGACGCATAGCTGCATCCTTTCGTCAGGAAAAGCCTGTACCCTCGACCCGGTCAAATCGGGCCGACGAGGTCTGAGTTAAAAGAGACTCCAGAAGAGAAAAAGAACCATCAAGAGATACATCAGGGCTGGGGAAAACTGGTCGGGCTGGGTGGTGCTGTTCATCGGGCAGTTCCTCCTGGCACTACTGTAGGATAGTTCGGGGGGGCGATGGGTGTCCGCCGTGTTTCCAACCGGACAGGTTCCTCACAGAGCAGGCGCTGCACCGGGACCGGAATTTCGACACCGGCCTGAGCAAAACGCTCAAGCGCCCGCAGCAACAACTCTCTGCGAACAGGGAACTGTTGCTGGGGCGCCGTTTTGAGCAACATTCTCAGTTCCACAAAGTAGGGCCCAATCGATTCGATGCCAAGCACATCGGCCTTGCTCAACACCCGATCGGGCCAATCCTGGCGAAGTCCGTTGGCCGCTTCCTCCAGCAGTTTCAGGGCCAGGCGATAGTCGCTGCCCAGGGCCACAGGGATGCGAAGGTCGACCTGACTCCATAAATTGGACAGGTTCTGCACGGCCTTGATTTGAGAGTTGGGCAAGGTGGTCAGGTTGCCGGCCAGGTCGCGAAGTTGAGTAACGCGCAGGGTGAAGTGTTCGACCTCGCCGGTGAATTCACCCACGGTCACAATGTCGCCAGCGCCGAACTGGTCTTCTACCATGATGTTGAGTCCGGCCACGTAGTCTTTGAGGACGTCCTGGGCGGCAAAGCCCAGAGCGACGCCGAGAAAGCCGGCCCCGGCCAGAATAGCGCCGAGGTTCAGGTCAAGCAGGGAAAAGTAGATCGTAATGGCCAGCAGCAAGATGGTGGCCGAGGCGGCAAATTCACCGACGTCTCTCAGCATGTGCAGTCGTTGCCGCCAGCGTGGCGAACTTTGTGGCTTGCGCGAGCGAAAACGCTCGGTTTGGAGAAAATAGTGACGCACTACCCGTCGCGCCAGCCACGAGGCCAGGCCTGCTCCCAGGGTAACAACCAGAAGCAACATCAGGGGACGCACGCCAAAACGGTAGAGGCCATGGGACAGATCGCGAAATTGGGGGAACTGGTGCAGGCAGTAGGTGGCGGCGCAGAGCCACGCCAACGTGCGCATCGACAGGCCGTCGGCCCCCAGGTAGCGTCGGCATAAGGGTCTCGAGAGGGCGTGCAGCAAGGCCGTCAGCAGAATGGCCCAGCCGCTGTTCCAGAGCGCAAAACGGTAATACTGGTCTGTGCCCTCCAGGTGGGCCCGTTGCAAAGACTTTTCCAGGCGATCAGACCACTGGGCTGCCAGGGTTTCGATGTCCACGCCTGCAGCCTGGGCGTCCACGGGGGTGGCGGTGGCCAGGTACCGGCCCTGGGTACTGAGTACCCGGTTAGGACCGTCGGGCAGAGACTCGACCTGGAATGGAGGTGTCCCCTCTCGCAAAGCTCGACTCAGCCGTTCTTGCAGCATCTGCTCGCGGTCTTCTGCCGACACCTGTCCCAGGCCGCGAACCTCAAAGAGCTCCAGGCCGTGAAATCGCACCTTCAGTGCGCTCGGTGGTTCTGCCAGCTGGTTGCCCGGTAGGGCAGCTGCAGTCAGGGTCAGCGCCCCCCAGGCCAGTAAGAGTAGAAAGACGCTTCTCATCGCCGGCAATCTATGCGGCCATGCTGAAAAGTTTCTGAACCACGAAAAAGGGGCCCAGAAGGCCCCTCAACAGGCTGAAAGGGACGACCTGCTACTTCTCGCAGATGTCTTTCAGGGTCTTGCCGGGTTTGAACACCGGGTAGTTCTTGGCGGGAACCTTGATCGTTTTGCCAGTGGCGGGGTTGCGTGCCTCTCGGGCTTCTCGCTTACGGGCAAAGAAGGAACCGAAGCCCGGGATGACCAGTTTGTCTCCCGACTTCAGTTGGGCTGCAATCAGCCCTTTCTCGGCATCGAAAATCGCATCGATCACATCGGCGGCTTTGGCCTGCGACAGGTCGGTATGCTTGGCTAGTTGCTTCACCAACTCGGTCTTGTTCACGGGATTCTCCCTTTCAAAGAAAAAATTGTCGTGTACGCCCACGTAACACTCTTGGAGAGGCCAAGGTTAAAGGTTTCCAGCAGCAATTCCTTCCGCCTCCCCGCATGTTTCTGAATCAGACGGGGGGACCTGGACGCCCTTGCCGGAATCCTCCGGCATGGAACTGCTGCGTCCCTGGAAGATCGAGCGAATCCCATGTTCGGGTTCACACTGGTTGCAGGTGCTGCAGGCAGGTCCTGCTCAAGGCCCCGGCCTCCTGGTTCTCCACGGGGCCGCCGGCTGTTGGCACAATTTTCGTCGCCAGATCGACTGGCTCCAGCACCGCTATCGCATCGTCGCCCCCGACCTCCGCGGGCACGGCGTTTCTCCCTGGCCCGGCCCGAGTAGCGTGGATGACTTCACCGAGGACGTGCTCCGAGTGGTGGAGCACGCCCTGCCCGGTCCCTTTGCCATCCTGGCTCATTCCTTCGGCGGTTGCATGGCGGTGAAGACCGCCTACCGGTTGGGTAACCGTGTTCGAGGTCTGGCTTTGATCAGCACCGCCGGCAACATCCCTCTGACCCCCGCCATGGCGGCACTGAAGGTCGTGGGCGGCCTGTCGCACTGGGTGGCTCGTTTGGACTCTTACTGGCTCTCCTGTCACGGCCACGTGGCGCGGTCGCTGCTCTGGCACACGCTTCCGGGTTGGAACACCTGGCCCCTGATGAGTGAACTGCACCTGCCTTGCTGTGTGGTGGCAGGTCGCTTCGATTCTTTGGTGCCCTGGCGACTCTCGCAGCGAATGGCCAACCTCTTGCCCCAGGCCAGCTTCACCTGTCTGCCTCGGGGCAGGCACGTACCCATGTGGGAACACGAGGCCGAGCTTCAAGTCGAATTGGAAGCCTGGCTCGGACGCCTGAACTGGCCTGACCCCTGAGGCTGGCGAGAAGGTCGGGTGACGGTCCTAGCGAGGAGCCGTGATACGGGCCTGATCGTGTTCGCGGCAGAGGTAACTGGCAATGGCCTCCTGCTGAGCCGCCGTGGTCCACAGCTCCAGTTGTCCGGAGTAACTGCGAATCGGTTTCACTGTGCCCAGCGCCGCAATACTGGGAGGAGCCTCGGGCGTAACTTCGCCGACCACGTTGACCATGCGTACCTGGGCCATCACCCGCATCGGTCCGCTGCCGTGTAGTAAGAACTCCAGCTCCAGAGTCTCTTCCTCGCCGATGCTGGCAGTGGTCCGGAACATCATGGTGGTGGTGGAAAGGCGACCACAGAGCAGGCGAATCGGTTCGCTGTCGCCGCTTCGATGGGCGGTGACGGGAAGAATGCTGCGCAGGCGTCCGCTGGTCGTGGGAGCCAGCGGTTTCTCGCTGGCCGCAGTCGCTCGGCGCGAAAACAGCGCGCGCAGATTCAGGGCGCGGAAAAAGGGGATTTCCTTGGACATTGGGTCGCCACCTCCGGGGTTCTCTCTGTAATCTTACAGTATGACAGTGGAAGTGTAGGGTCTGTAATCCAGATCACAAGGAGGTCAGACAGAGGTCACCAAGGCTCCCCCATGGAGGCCCAACCCTTTCTGAAATGGGCGGGCGGCAAAAGTCGTCTGCTTTCCCAGTATCTTCCCTGGTTTCCCAGCCGAGTGGGTACTTACTACGAACCCTTCCTCGGTGGGGGAGCCGTGTTTTTCTGGTTGCGCAACCGGCTGGGTTTGTTCCCTGCCCGGCTCAGCGATGCCAACCGCGAACTCATCGAACTCTATCAGGTGATTCAACAGAAGCCCCAGGCTCTGGTTTCTCGGCTGCGCCACTATCAAAGCCAGCATTGCCAGGAATTCTATTATGCGACCCGCGAGGCCCGTCCTCGCACGCGAATCGACCGTGCCGCCAGGATGATCTACCTCAACAAGACCTGCTTCAATGGCCTCTACAGGGTGAACTCTCAAGGCAAGTTCAACGTGCCGATGGGGCGCTACAAAAATCCCACCATTCTTCAGGAAGAACGGATTTTGGCGGCTTCGTCCGCGCTGCAACAGTGCCAACTGGCTGTGGAGCCCTACGATCAGGCAGTCGCTTCAGCAGGGGCCGGCGACCTGGTATATTTCGATCCCCCTTACCAGCCGTTGAGTGTGACCTCGAGCTTTACCTCCTACACTCGCGATAGCTTTGGCCAGGAGGATCAGCGACAGCTGGCCGATGTGGTGGGGTTGCTGGTGCAGAGGGGTTGTCAGGTGTTGCTGTCCAACTCGGATACGCCGCTGACTCGTCAGCTGTACCGGTCTTACCAGTTGGTGGAGATCCAGGCACCACGCATGATCAATAGCAAAGCCGAGAGGCGTCAACCGGTGGGTGAATTGCTGGTAATTGGCAGCTCCTTCACAGGTTAGGCAGGCCCGTCTAGCTCCGTCGAGAAGCCCCGCCCATGATTCTCTGGGAAGCCTATTTTGAGCCCGCGATGCAGGCGCTCGAAGAGGGTAACGACAGTAAGGCACTGACGCTCTTTCTCTCGGCTTATCAGGAAATCGAGGCCGATCAGGTTCGCGACGAACGCTGGCTCAACACGGTGGCCGGTTTGGTTCAGAGCCATCTGCGTCTGCATCACTACGACCAGGCATTGGCGGTGATGGAAGTCGACCCGGCCGCCCTTTCCCAGTGCCCGGTAGCTTTGCAGCTCAAGCACTGGAATCTGCTGGCTCAGCTCCGGCAGGCGATGGGCGACCGTTCCGGGGAAGCCCTGGCCTGGTCGCACTGGGTACGCCTGCTGGACGAACCCGACGAACTCTTGATGCCTTCCTTGCTGCGGGCCTCGGAGGTCGCGCGCGAACTCTCTGCCGACTGGGGTTGGGAGGCACTCGAGACCTGGTGTGGCTGGGCACTGAAGCTGTGGGGCGAGGGCAACCCGGAGTTGCTGCATCAGGAGCAGATTTTGATGCAGTACTACCTGCAACAGCAGCAATACGAAAAGGCCGAGCCCCTTGCCCGGCGTCGATTCCTCGCATCCAACCCTTCCATTCGTTCAGAATGGGGACGCTCTAAAGAGATTCTGGCCGATGTGCTACGCCAACTGGGACGCAATGAAGATTCCTGGTCGTTCTACTCGGAGTTGTTGTCTGATGCTTTGCTGGCCCCGGCTGTAGCTGTCGAAGTGTGCCGCTGGGCCCTGGGAGCCATAAACCTCGACGAGTGTCTGCCGGTTGCGGTTGAGTATCTGTGTCAGTTGACCTCGGCTGAACCGGTTCACCTCGATCTGGCTTCTCTGCTGCTCGATCAGGCCGGCCTGGACGAACGACTGCGTTTGCTCCAGGCTCGACTACTTTGGGCCGAGCGCCTGCAGGTACCTCGCCTGCAGCAACTCGACTGGGTCTATGAGCTGGCCCAGACACTTGAGTCGGCCGATCAGCCGGAAGAAGCCTATTTCCACTGGCAACGCATTCTGCTCGAGAACGCGCCAGAACATGCCCTGGCCGAGGCCCATTTGCGGGCAGCCCGACGCTCCGGTCAGGGGGAGCCTGCCCTGGCCCACTACCGAGAAGGATTGGGTCGGGTCGAGGCTCACCAGTGGTCCGAGCAATGGTGGGCCGACATTCTGGCCTGGTCTGAGGCCGAGCAGCAGCAGGGAGAACTGGAGGCTGCCCGCAGCCTGCTGAGCAATCTTCGAGAGCAACTCGAACGATTGTCGCAGGAGGGCAGCGCTACCTATCGCGACGTGCTTTATCGGCTGGGCTGTCTGCACGAGGGCGAAGCAGCCCTGGAATTGTTCGAGCAGGCTTACGAGCTCTGGCGCGATGAGGGGCAGCCGGCCGATTTTGGAGCCACCGTCGTCCGGGCCGCTGTCCAGGCGGCCATCGCCGCCCGCTCGCGAAGCGCCTATGCCCACTGGTGTCAACAGGCCGAGCAGCAAGGTGTCGAGGTTCCGCCTTTCCAGAAGCCGGTCGATCTTGTCGGGTTGCGCGCCAGGATGGACAGCGGCGACTGGACGGGAAGCGAGGCCGAGCTGCGCGAGCTGATCGAGGCCTTCGACGCAGAGACGCCCGCCGAGCATCAAATCTTGCGTCTGTGGTTGTGCGAATCGTTGGAGCAGCAGGGCCGCTGGCAGGAGTCGTTGGACCTGCGAATGCAGGGTCAAACCCGATTTTCCGAGTCCTTGCCCCCTGACCACGCCATTTTGCTGCAGGGGCAGATGCAACTGGGCCAGTGCCTGAACGCGATGAGCCGATTTTCCGAGGGCGAGCGCATCCTCACCCAGTCGGTTCGCTTTCACGAGAAGAAGTTCGGCAAGGACAGTCTGGAAGTGGGCAAGGTGTTGCTGGCACTGGCCGAGAGCTTCCGGCTTCAGGGCAAAGACCATCTGATGGAAGCGGTATCCACGCGGGCCGTGGGTTTGCTGGAGAAGCATTTGCCCGAGGGTCATCCCGAGCGCCTCCAGGCCAAACGCGATCTGGTGCAATGGCTGGTCGACCAGCAGCGTTTTGGGGAAGCGCGTCAGCATCTGCAGAGGCTGGAGCAGGAGGAAATCAAAGCCTTCGGTGCCGATCATCCAGAACTGGCCGTGACGCTCTCCCAGTGGGCCGCCCTGGATACCGCCGAAGGTCAGCTTCCGGCGGCTGAAGCCCGTTATCGGCGCTCCCTGGAGCTTTTTGAGAAAGGTCTGGGAGACTCCCATCCCAATGTGGCGGCGACCCTGAACAACCTGGGTCAGAACCTGTTGCGACAGTGTCGTTATCAGGAAGCGGTTGAGCTGTTGCTGCGAGCCCTCGAGGTCTTCGAACCGGAGGATTCCGGCAGGATATCCACCATGGTCAACCTCGGGCTGGCCCTGCATCCCCTGGGGCGATCGGCGGAGGCCGAGAAATGGCTGCGCCAGGCCTTGGAACTGAGTCTCCAATGGTTGGGCGAGGAAGATCTCGAGGTGGCCTACTGTTGCTACAGTCTGGCCGAGGTGCTCGAGGCTACCGAACAGCCCGAAGAGGCCTATGCCCTGGGTAGACAGGCTCTGGCCATCCGGGAAAAGCGGCTGGGGTCACTGCATCCAGACACCGCCGCCAGCCAGGCCCAACTCGGTCGCTTGCTCATCCTGGCCGGCCAGGCCGCTCACGCCATCCCGAGCGTCGAAGCCTCGCTGCGGGTTCAAATCGAGTCGCTGGGGGAGTCGCATCCGGGCTTGATACCGACCTATCTCACCCTGGCCCGTTTGCACTGGGCTTCGGGAACCCTGGACCAATCAGAGGTGCAGATCTTAAGGGCGCTGGCCCTGGTCAACGCAGGTTCCTCTTACCTGCCAGACGTGGTGCATCTGCTCTCCGAACTGGGCGATGCCCGAGCTGCCGCCGAACAGTGGAACGAAGCCGTGATCGTGGTGTCCAAGGCGATCGAGACCTTGACCCCGATCCTGGGGGCTCAGCACGAACAGCTCGACTCTCTAAGCATGCGCCTGGGCACCTTCTTTCTGAAGGGGGGTGCCTACAAAGAGTCCGAGGCCTGCTTCAAGCGGGTGCTGGATCACCGCACTCAAAAACTCGGTCAGGAACATCCACTTGTGGCCGAGATCTGGCTTTGCCTGGCCGCTTTACAGCAGGTCCAGGAGCGGCACATCCTGGCCGATACCCTGGCCAAGAAGGGCCTGGATTTGCTGCAGAAACGCTTCGGATCGCACCATCAAGAGTTGCGACCGGCCCTGCAGATGTTGCTCCAGTTGGCCGAAGCCTCGGGTAGCGCCACCGCTGAAGAATACAGGGCTCGCCTGGCGGCCATCGAGCGCGGCGAGCCCGAGGCGGTGGCCGAGCCCGAGGCGGTGGCCGAGCCTGAAGCTGCGGCGGTCGAGCCTGAAGCTGCGGCGGTCGAGCCTGAAGCTGCGGCGGCCGAGCCTGAGGCGGTGGCCGAGCCTGAAGCTGCGGCTGTCGAGCCCGAGGCGGCGGTTGAGCCCGAGGTGGTGGTCGAGCCCGAGGCGGCGGTCGAGCCCGAGGCGGCGGTCGAGCCCGAGGCGGCGGTCGAGCCCGAGGCAGCGGTCGAGCCCGAAGCGGCGGTCGAGCCCGAGGCGGTGGCCGAGCCCGAGGCTGTGGCCGAGCCCGAGGCTGTGGCCGAGCCCGAGGCGGTGGTCGAACCCGAGGCCGTGGCCGAGCCCGAGGCAGTGGTCGAACCCGAGGCCGTGGCCGAGCCCGAGGCGGTGGTCGAGCCCGAGGCGGTGGTCGAGCCCGAGGCCG
>CAZYPN010000014.1:101614-110077 GCA_964649085.1 uncultured Burkholderiales bacterium
GTGGCCGAGCCCGAGGCGGTGGTCGAGCCCGAGGCGGTGGTCGAGCCCGAGGCCGCGGCCGAGCCCGCGGTGGTTGCCGAGCCCGAGGCGGCGGCCGAGCTGCACGATTTGGAAGTCGACACCAGCTCGGAAGGGTCGCCGTCGTTCGAAGGGCTGGACGTCGAAGGAGAAGAGCTCCCCTCGTGGTTGGCCGAGGACATTCCCGCGCCCCCAGAGGAGCAACCGGCGCCTCCCGAACCGGCCGAAGTTCAACCGGAACCGGCTCCTGAGCCTGAACCGCCATCGCCAGAGGAGCAACTTGAGCAGGCACTGGCCTCTGGAAACTGGATCGCCGCCCGCCCAATTCTCGCAGATCTGATTCCCGGGTGGACGGGCCTGGCCTGGTTGACCGGACAGCAGAAGCTGGCCCGTTGTGAGCGTGGTCTGGGTCAGTCGGCCCAGGCCGAGAAGATTCTGGTTCAGGCCATCTCAGCGACTTCCCAAGAACAGGGCGAGAACCACGCCGAGGTTGCCGACGCGATGGGCGACCTCGCTCAACTCTGTTTCGAACTGGGCAAGCCCGACCAGGCCGAAGGCCTGCTGCGCAGAGCGACGGAGATTCTGGTGAGAGTTCACGGCACCGACCATCCGTCCATCGCCAGGTGGCTGTTGAAATTGGGCAAGACCTACCTGCCTTATCGCCCTGCCCAGGCCCTGCTGCCCTTACAGCGGGCCCAGGCACTGGCTCAGAAATGGTTTTCCGACGACGAAACGGTCCAGGACGACCTCCTGTGGAGCCTGGCTCTGGCCTACGAACACCAGCAACAGGTGCCCGAGGCGATTCAGTGTCTGACGCGTCTGCTGCAGGGTGAGGAGACCTCCGAGCGCCATCAGGAGTCTTTGAAGCTGGCCAGCTTGCTGCTGCGCAGCGAGCAGTTCGAGTCTGCCACCCAGCTCCTTCAGAAGATGGAGGTGCAACTCCCCGTTCCTCCGCCCATCGTCGAGGAGCAGGTGAAGGCCTGGTTGGGCCATCTGATGATCATGGCCCAGCGCTACGAAGAGGCCGAGCCGCGCCTCTTAGAGGCGCTTCAGTTGCGCAGCGAGCGGCTGGGTCAGCATCTCGAGCTTTTGACGATTCTGCGCGATTTGTCCGAACTGTATGCGGCCAAGGGGCAGGACGCACAACTGGCTCTCTTTACCCAGCAAGCTCTGGAGCTGGTTTCGGCAGAAGATGTTGGCGGCAAGCTGGAGCTGGCCAGCCGTCTGGCACCGGTGCTGGTGCGCATGGAACGGCGCGTCGAGGCCGAGGCCATTGCTCGACTCTGGCTTGAAGCCGCGCAGTCTCTGCGGGGCGCCGAGCACCCCTCTCTGCTGGCGCCGCTTCGTCTGCTGTCGCAGCTTCAAGAGGAACGCGGCCTGCTGGCCAGCGCCCTGGCGCTCAGGGAACAGGCCTGGCAGATTCTGACGTTGCACCCACCCGAGAATGAGGTCGACCTGCTGGAGCCCCTGGAGTCCCTGGGCAGGGTTGCCGTAGAGCAGGCGGCCTGGGACAAGGCCGAGGGCTGGCTGCGGCGGGCTTATTCGTTGAGCGAGAAAGTCGATGGACCCACGGCTGCCAGGCTGGCCTTCTCGTTGGGAGCGGTGTTTCGGGCCACCGGTCGGCTGGCCGAAGCCGAAACGGCCATTCGTCGCTCGCTGGAGTTTCGCCAGTCGACGCTTGGCGGAGAGCACCTCGACACCCTGCGCTCGCTTCAGGCGCTGGCCGAGGTGTATTCTCAACAGAATCGATACGAGGCTGCGCAGGCCATGTTGATTCGCTGTCTGGAAGCCGGCAAGGCCAGCCTTGGCGAGAGTCATCCCGACCTCAGCGGCTTCTATCGGGCTTTGGGCATCTTGTGGGGCCAGCTGAACAAGCATGACGAAGCCGAGAAGTCTCTCAAGCAGGCGCTGCAGCTCATCGACGGCGTATCGCCGCCTCACCGCGAGTGGGTTCCCACACTTGAGGCTCTGGGACGCCACTATTTGCAACTTGATCAACTGGCTCAGGCTACTCCCTACTACAGTCGTGCCCTCGATTCCATGGAGCAGCAATTGGGCCCCAGCCATCTGGCAGTGGCAGACTCGCTGATTCAATTGGCCGACGTCCATCGCAGTCAGGCTGACCTGGGCGAGGCCGAGCGTCTCTACCGTCGGTGTCTGGAGATTCGAGCTCAGAAATTGCCGGCCCAGCACCCGAAGGTGGCCCAGATCCGCCAATCCCTTGCCGATCTACTGCGCAGTCGGGGGCAGTTTGAAGATTCCCAGGCTCTCTTTGAGCAAGCCCTGGCAGCGTTGGGTCAGGAAGGCGCTCAGCCCAATCCGCAGGTGGCGGAGTGTCTGGAGGGGCTGGCCCAGCTCGAGCTGGAGCAGGGCAAATACAGCGAGTCCGAGGGGCGCCTGCAAAAGGCCCTGGCTATCCGAGAGGCCCTGGCTGAGTCTCAACCGGCCGGAGTACTGGGTACTCATCAACAGCTGGCCCGTGTGTATCTGGCCAGCAGGCGTCCCGAGCTGGCCGAAAAATCGCTCAAGAGGTCGTTGGAGGTAGCCCAGAAGGTCCACGGCGGTGACCGTCCCGAGGTGGCCAATTGCCTCGAACAGTTGGGTCAACTTTACCTCAGTCAGGGCCGCTACGTGGCTGCTGAGGCCCTGTTCGACCGGGCTCAGGAAATCCGCGAACGGGTGGCGGGCGGGGTTCCCGTAGAGCGGGTGACCTCCATGTTGGGGCTGGGTCAGATCTATCTGGCCCAGAACCAGCTCAACCAGGCCTGGCAGATGGCCGACGAGGCGCGCCAATTGCTGGAGGCCGCATCGCCACAGCCGAGTGTCGCACTGACTCAGGCTCAATGGCTGATGGCCGAGGCGTTGCGACTGCAGGGGCGTTTCAAAGAATCAGAACCCCTCTATCAACGTTGTCTGGAAACCCGACAGAAACTTCTGGGCAACGATCACCCCGAGGTGCAGCGGGGACTGCACGGATTGGGTCAACTGCTGGTTGAGCAGGGCCGTCCCGAACAGGCCGAAAAAGTCTTTACCCACGCCCTCAGGATGCTGGAAAACAAGCTGGGTCACGATCACCCGGAACTGGCCAACTGTCTGCACAGCTTGGGGCTGCTGCATCGCAGTCAGGGTCGGGGGGCCAGCGCCGAGCTCCATTTGAAACGAGCTATGGAACTGCGCTCCAAAGGATTGGGACCCGATCATCCGGACCTGGCCGGCAGTTTGCAGGCCATGGCGCAGCTCTACCTGGACCAGCAGAATGATGCGGCCGCCGAAGCCCTGCTCAAGCAGGCGCTGGGGATCCGCGAGAAAGCCCTGCGTGCCGATCATCCAGCCCTCTCTCAGTTGCTCTTGCTGTTGGCGGCCCTCTATAAATCTCAGGAACGTTTTGGCGAGGCCGAACCCCGACTCAAGCGCGTGCTCGATCAGCGTGAAAAATTGCTGGGCACGCATCACCCCGATACCGGTGCGGTTTTGCAAGAACTCGGCGAACTCTACACGCTGAACGGCAGCCTGACCCAAGCAGAAACCTATCTCAAGCGGGCGCTGGACATCTACGAGAAACGCCTGGGCCCCGAGCATCCCAGTGTGCTGCCTTGCCTGCATTTGTTGTGCAAAGTCTATGACAAGCAGAACCGCGTTCCGGAATCGGGGGCCGTGCGTTCGCGCATTCAGTTGCTTGAGGTCAGTCGCAAGGGGTCTTAGAAGCCCTTTCCTGGTTGCGCAGGTGACGGATCATGCCCAATAGGAAGTTGATTTCCCATGGTTCAGGGCTGGCTCGATAGAGCAGGTCGTTGACTTTCTGAAGTTCCTCTGCCAGGGTTGCGTCGTGGCCGGGGTAGCCGCGCTCGGCCATAAAGGTTCCAAATTCGCTCACGGCGCGCCGCAGAAGCTCGGGCGGGGCTGGCTGTTGAGCGCGCCCTCCGAGTTCGGTGGAGCGTTCACGCCCCACCAGCTCATAGAGCATAATGGTGACGGCGTGGGCCAGATTCAGCGACATGTGGGTGGGATCGGTGGGGATCTTGACCCGCCACTGGCAGATGCTCAGATCGTGATTGTTCAGGCCACTTTCTTCGTTTCCGAAGACCAGGCCGATGCGCTCCGGCCGGCAGCGAGCCATGACGTCGGAAGCGAACTGACAGGGGGTTACCAGGCGATGCCTTCGCTTGCCAGCAATTCCGGTCAGCGCCACGCTCAAGTCCAGATTCTCCAGGGCCTGTTCAAGACTGCAGAACTCGGCCACCTGTTCCAGCCAGGGTTGGCCGTGACAGGCCCAGTTCCGAGCTTGCTGAGCTACCCGCACCCGGGGCCGAACCAGGGCCCAGTCGCGCACGCCAAAGCAACTCAGCGTTCGGGCCACCGCCCCAAGGTTGGCTTCGCCCTGGGTTTCCACCAGGATCACTCGAAGCTGATCAGGGTTCAGGCGAGTCGGGTGGGGGGGCTGCTTCGGCTCTGGTGTCAGCATGGCCTTGGGCTTCGGCTTCTTCGTGTCCGATTTCCTGGATACGTTTTTCCAGGGCCTGGATCTCGGCCTGAAGTTGCCGTACCTGTTCGACACCGTCCTTGAGTTCTTCGGCCTGGAAGCGGTCCATGTCGAACATGACGCACACGCGCTCGCCCAGCGTTAGCAAGGCCTGCTGCTTTTGCTCCTGGGCCTGGCGCAGTTGGGAATGCAGGCGAGTCGACTCGAGCGTTTGTTGGGCTTTTTTGTGCACAAAGTCGAGCCCGAGTTTGAACGATTGCTTAGCCTTCTGACGAAAGTCATCCATGTCCCCTAGATACCATCACCACGAGGTCAGGACCTCTTCCGCCCGGCCTGATGGCAGGTTTCCTTCAGGTCTGCTGCAAAGACCGAGCGGTGAGCGTTCGCTGGCAGAGTCGAAGTGCCGAACAAACGGAGCAGTTGGGTGAGCAACTGGGACGCATGTTGCGGCCCGGCGACGTGATCACCCTGGAGGCCCCTTTGGGAGGCGGCAAAACCACTCTGGTTCGAGGTCTTGCCCGCGGGCTGGGCATTGACGAATCGGCGGTTTCCAGTCCCACCTTCGTGATTTGGAACATCTATTCGGGTCGCCTCCGGCTGCACCATCTGGATGCCTACCGGCTTCGCTCGCCAGACGAGTTGGAGGAAATCGGTTTCGTCGAGGCTCTCGACCAGGGAGATGTGGTGGTTCTGGAGTGGCCGGGTGTGGCCGCTCCCTTGCTACCCAAGCATCGCCTGGAACTCTCTCTCGACTATGGCCAGGGCCCCGAGGACCGGGTTCTGGAGATGCGTGGCTGGGACGATCGACTGACGGAGCTTTGCCTTGAATCGCGCTGACGTTTATCTGGGCATCGATACCTCGGGCGAGACGTTTTCGCTGGCCTTGCTGCGGGGCGAGCGGCTGCTGGGGGAGGTCACGGGGGGCACGCCTCGTCAACACCTCGTGCAACTTTTTCCGGCACTCGACGGCCTCTGTCGCCAGTCTGGCTTCAAACTCAAACAGCTTCGAGGTGTGGCCGTGACGCGCGGCCCCGGCAGCTTTACCGGCGTTCGCAGCGGCTTGTTGGTGGCCCGAACGCTGGCTCAATCGCTGGGTTGCGAGTTGCTTCCCGTCGATACTCTCGAGGCTCTCGCCTGTAATGCCCTGGAGGGTGATTCCGTGGTGCCCGCTCTGGATGCCCGCAAAGGTCAGATCTGTTGGGCCCGTTACCAGGTGCGCTCGGGTCGGCCGGTGCTGCTCGAACCCGCCGAGTTGAGTTCTCCTCAGGAGTTTTTCGCCCGCCTACCCGCCGGGGCACGCGTCCTGGGCAGTGCCTGTCACAGCTATCTTGCCGAGTTCGAGCAGGCGGGCGTGGCCAGACTGCCGGAGCCCTGCTGGCCGGTGCGGGCTGCCCAGGTGGCTCGCCTGGCCGTGCTGGGCCTGGTCAGCCCGGTGGGTTGGCAACGAGCTCGTCCCGAGTATGTCAGGCCGGCCGATGTTCAGGTGCACAGCGCGTGACCGTAATGCTTCGCGATATGCAGTTGAGTGATGTGGCGGCCGTTCGCGACCTGGAGCAGCGAACGTTTGCCACCACCTGGCAGGAGAGCGCCTTCGAGAACGAGCTCAAGAATAACCCGAACGCCGTCTATCTCGTGCTCGAGGATGAGGGTCTGCTGGGTTATGCCGGATTCTGGGTGGTTGACCAGGAGGCTCATGTGACTTCGATCGCCCTCGATTCCAGGCGCCGAGGCCAGGGCCTGGGCAAGCGGCTGATGCTGGCCATGGTGCAGCGCGCCCTCGAGGAAGGGGCTTGCTGGATGACGCTTGAGGTGCGGGCCGACAATGTGGTGGCCCAGAATCTTTACCGCCGATTTGGCTTTTACCGGGTGGGCATCCGCCCGCGCTACTACGAGAACTCTGTCGACGCCTGGATCATGTGGGCCGGAAACCTGGCCTCGGAGAGTTACCAGCGGCGGCTTCTCGAGCTGGAAGCGGCCGGGGCAAAGCCGTGAGCGAGTTTCTCTACCAACAACCTTTCTCACCCTCGCTTCTGCTGGCCCTTGAGACCAGCTGCGACGAAACTTCGGTCGCCCTGCTGCGGGACGGCAGGGAGGTGTTGTGCAACAAAATCGCTTCGCAGGAAGAGCTGCATGCCCGCTACGGCGGGGTGGTGCCCGAGATCGCTTGCCGCCGCCACTTCGAGGTGATTCATCCGCTGATCGAGGAGGCTCTTGAAGAATCAGGAGTAGGTTTTGGGCAGCTGGATGCCCTGGCCGTGACTCACGGTCCCGGTTTGATCGGAGCGGTGCTGGTCGGGGTTACCGTGGCCAAGACGCTGAGCCAGGCTCTGGACATTCCGCTGCTGCCGGTCAACCATCTGGAAGGCCACCTGTTCAGTCCGCTGCTCGAGTTCCCCGAGCTCCAACCGCCCTGGGTGTCGTTGTTGGTCAGCGGTGGTCATACGCTGCTGGTGCTGGTGCGGGCCTGGGATCAGCTGGAAGTGCTGGGGCAAACCCGCGACGACGCCGCTGGCGAGGCCTTCGACAAGGTGGCCAAGTTGCTCCAGTTGGGCTATCCAGGAGGCCCCCGGGTGCAGAAGCTGGCCGAGCAGGGCAATTCCCAGGCCGTGGAACTGCCGCGGCCGATGCGGGGGCAGGGTTATGCTTTTTCTTTCTCGGGGCTGAAGACCGCGGTGCTCTACGCTCAGCGTTCGGGGTCTTTCGGTCCGGCCGATCTGTGCGCCAGCTTTCAACAGGCGGTGGTGGACGTGTTGGTCGACAAGACCCTGTCGGCGGCCCGCGAGCACGACTTGCCGGCGGTGTGCCTGGCCGGTGGGGTAGCGGCCAACCAGCCCCTGCGTCAGGCCTTGCAGGCGGCCTGCCAGGCTCAGGGCCGCCGCTTCTACGTGCCCAGCTTCAAGTATTGCACCGACAATGCCGCCATGATCGCTATGGCTGGCTGGCGGATGGCCCGTCTGGGGGTGGTGGCCAGCCTGGAGCTGGATGCCCACGCTTCTTTGCCGCTGGGGAGCTATTTCAGGCGCTGAAGCGTTGGGGCCCGTCGACACTCTGGGCCAGATAAATGGGAATCGAATCGGCCGGAAGCTCCAGGGCCTCGAGTCGGGCCAGATTGGCCAGGTAGTTGGGCGAGGCATTCGTCAACAGATGACGTGGCTCGGGCTGGCCACGCTTGTTCCACACATCCAGGGCCAACATCACAAAGGCCTCCAGGTTCGTCAAGGAACGGTCCTGTCGCAGGGTCAAAAAGTCCTCTTCAGAGGCCAGGGTGGCCACCAGCGTGTCATCCAGTACCTCGATCAGTCCTCCCGGCAGGCCCGCATCTTCCAAAAGCCGATGCTGGGCGATTTCCGGGGCCTCAAAGTGGAGAGTTGAACTTCCCAGCCCTCGGGTGAGCCCGGTTAGTTGCTCGAGCAGTTCGGTGGGGTAGGCCACCACGGTGGCCCTGCGGGCGTTCAGCGGAAGCCAGGCGAAGCTGGCTTCCTCCACGCTATAGGGCAGATAGCACGAGGCCTCGCGGCGAATGGTGTCGAGGTCGACCTGGGGCAGTTCCAGCGTCTTCAAATGGTAGTCGTGAGTCAGCGATACCACGAGGTGCGAATCGCGAACCGGCAGGCCTTCGAAAAGCGCCTCTAGAGTTGGCGACCAATCCTCGTCTTCGCCAGGCGCGGGTTGCTCCTGGCGACCCACGATGTTTTGCTCGGAGTCGAGCACCACTGCCACCAATCGTTCCAGGCCGAGTTCGACGCCGATACGCGGGGGCTCGACTTTTTTCCGTCGCAGAAAACCAAACACCCGGGCCGCTTCAACGCAACCCGGGTGCTACCCCCCCGCCGTGAGGTCAAGAAGCTTTACTTCTTGACTTCCTCGCGACGCTTCTCTTGATACTTCTTGACCATTTCGTCCTGGGCCGATTTGGGTACCGGCTCATACTTGGCAAACTCCATGGTGAACTCGCCCTTGCCCTG
>CAZYPN010000014.1:110177-126149 GCA_964649085.1 uncultured Burkholderiales bacterium
TGGCCCTTGACCAGCGCTTCGCGGAAGCCCTTGTCGCAAGCCGGGATGTATTCGCGAGGGATGGCGCCACCCACGATTTCATCGACGAACTCGTAGGTCTCTACAGCATCGGGCGGGAGGGGTTCCATAAAGCCGCCCATTTTGGCGTATTGACCCGAACCACCGGTTTGCTTCTTGTGGGTGTAATTGAGCGGTGCCTTGCGCGTAATGGTTTCGCGATAGGCCACCTGGGGCTGACCGACGTTCACTTCGCACTTATACTCGCGCTTCATACGCTCGATGTAGATTTCCAGGTGCAATTCACCCATGCCAGCGATCAGCGTCTCGCCCGACTCTTCGTCGCGCCACACCCGGAAGGTGGGGTCTTCCTTGGAGAAGCGGTTGAGCGCCTTGGAGAAGTTGGCCACGCCGTCGCGAGCTTTGGGGCTGACGGCCAGCGACATCACGGCCGCAGGCACGTGCATCGAGGTCATCGTGTACATCACGTCGCCGGTGGTGAAGGTGTCGCCCGAGGCGCACTCCACACCGAAGAGCGCCACAATATCGCCCGCCACAGCGGTTTCGATATCGTGCATCTCCGAGGCGTGCATACGCACGATGCGCGGGATCTTGACCTTCTTGTCGTTGTTGACGTTGACGATAAAGTCGCCCTTGTTCACGCGGCCCTGATAGATACGCATATAGGTGAGCTGACCATAGCGACCGTCTTCCAGCTTGAAGGCCAGCCCGACGAAGGGGGCCGTGTTGTCGGGCTTGAGCTCCACCTTGGCTTCGTTGTTCAGTTGGTCGAGGGCCTCGTTGACCTTCTCCGAGGGGTTGGGCAAATACGCGCAGACCGAGTCGAGCAGATGCTGAACACCCTTGTTCTTAAAGGCCGAGCCGACGAAAACCGGGGTGAACTGAAGCGACAGGGTCGCCTTGCGGATGACCGGAACCAGCTCTTCGGCGCTGATCTCCTGACCTTCCAGGAACTTCTCGGCCAGATTGTCGTCGAAGTCGGCCAGAGCTTCGATCAGTTCATTGCGTGCCTCCAGGCAGGCTTCCCTGATGTCCTCGGGGCAGGCTTCTTTGCGAACGTTCTCGCCGTTGTCGCCGTCGAAGTAGATGGCCTGCATGGTCAGCAGGTCGACGATGCCCTTGAACTGGTCCTCGGCTCCGATCGGGTAAGTGACCAGGTGAGCGTTGTGGTTCAGTTTGTCGCGCAGCATCTGCATCACGCGGAAGGGGTTGGCGCCCGCACGGTCCATCTTGTTGATGAAGGCCAGTCGCGGCACACCGTAGCGCTTCATCTGGCGGTCGACGGTGATCGACTGCGACTGCACACCGGCCACTGCACACAGCACCAGGATGGCGCCGTCGAGCACGCGCAGAGCGCGCTCCACCTCGATGGTGAAGTCGACGTGGCCCGGGGTGTCGATCAGGTTGATATTGTAGTCGCCCCAGATGCAGTAGGTGGCGGCCGACTGGATGGTGATGCCCTTCTCGCGCTCGAGATCCATGGAGTCCATGGTGGCACCCACACCGGACTTGCCCTTCACCTCTTCGATCTTGTGGATTTTCCCGGTGTAGAAGAGGATGCGCTCGGAAAGGGTGGTTTTCCCCGAGTCGATGTGGGCCGAGATCCCGATATTGCGGACCTTGGTGATGTCTGAGATTTTGTATTCCGTTGCCATGCCATTACTCCATCGTGCGAGCTTTTCTGTAGAGCTCGAGCTGAAACCCTACAAAAGCAAATGAGGCGCAAACTCACCCCGAAGGGTGGGCTCCCCGGGGGGTGTTATTGCGCCTCGTGGCACGACTCCTTCTTCGGGCTAGCGATATTCTCTCAGAGCCTTCTGTCCGGGAAGCTCGGAAATGGCCTGGTAGAAGGCTTCTGAGCCCATTTTTTCCTGCACCGCGATCAGAGCCGCATTGCCTTCATCGTAGCCCTGGCTCATCAACTGGTCCCGCCGCGAGGCAATTTCGGGGTTCTTGAGCTGGTCCTCGGTGAAATTCCCCGAGTCGACCTCGGCAGTCTCGATCAGCTTGATCACGTCGCGCACCGTGCCAAAGCGGCTCTCATCAACGAGGATCTCGTAATCCTTGGCGTCCTTGTCACGCGACTTGAGGCGGCGACCCCGCTCCAGGCTGTTGAGCTCGTAGGACTCGCGATCCCACATGTGGAGAAACTTCGATTTGGCCTCGTCGCGGGCCTCACCGGCCTGACGATCGCCGTCCTCGAACTTGACGTAGGCCGAGTGTTCCCAGTTCTCGCGCAGTCCTTTGCGCGAGAAGTTGGTGCTGCCAAAGAATTCGCCGCGATCGGTGAGGATTTGCTTGGCGTGAATCTTGCGATCGTGCCAACCGGTGCGCGGCAGGTTGGCCCAACGGCAGGCGATGCCAGCATCTTCCAGGATTTCCATACCGGCCTGGTTGGGCGTGCCGCCGTCGGGATACACGCCCGGGTCGGCCAGCACGCGAATATCGATGCTCTTGCCCTGAGCTTCCATCTCTTCTTTCTTGGCAACCAACAGTTCGGCCACCGTCTTGGTCATGACGAATCCGGGGATGTAGATGAACTCCTCGGCATCCTGAATGGCCTGCAGCATCAGGGTTTCCCGGTCTACAGGATGGTCGGCCAGGGCCACGGCCGTGGCGCCCTCCACTTTGCCCTCGGGCAACGAGATGTCCTGAATCCGAGCCACGTTTTCGGGGCTGCGGGCCAGGTCGACCACTTTGTGGAGCTGGGTCAGGAAGGCTTCTTTGCCGTGCTTGCTCAAGGGCAGGGCCTCGCCAGCAGCCAGCAACTCTTCGGCTTTGGCCGCGTCGCAGTCGACAAAATCGCCGGCGTTGAGGCCTTTGCTCTGGGCAAACTTCTCCAACTGGGCGAAGGTCTTCAGGCTGGGCAGTGAGGTGCCTGCCTTGCCGGGGCCGTGAACCAGGTCGAACAGACTCACCAGTCCGCGCGTGCCCATATTGATGTCGCCCTGCATAAATTCGGCCAGGGGTTTCTCTCCAAAGATGGCTTCGGCACTGGAGCCCGCCGATTGCTGAGCATCGCGGGCAAAGTTGGCCACCAGCTGACGCGCCACCGGCCCTTTCAACGAGTAGCCGGCGTCGATGTTTTCACCCGAACCCTCGTTGGCGTTCATGCCCGACAGGAAAAACTCGTCGCCGACCCGCAGACCTTTGCGGTGCATCAGATTGTTGGGTGCACCCAGGGCCTCGCTCACGTTATACAGCGAGATGCCCACGTCGCCGCCGGTCGCCACCAGCTGCAGCATCGCTCGCAGCTTGTCAGGCACCTCATCGATGACCACGTGGCTGCCCTTGTAGGCCACCAGACGTCCAGCATCGACATTGACGCGCACCTTGTTGCCTGCCTCGGCATTTTCGGCCAGCAGGCCGACGATTTGCTGGCTGGTCAGCTCATAGTATTGAGCATTGACTTCCAGAGGGCGCCCGGCGCCAGCCTCGGCAACGCCGTGCTGCAGCATTTGCACCATTTTCGGCCAGACCTGTTCGGCGTGATACCCCTCGATCTGGTTGCCCTGGTGGACCAGATTGCTGTTGCCCAGGCGCAGGTCCTCCACCGAACGAATCAGTTCGACGGCCTGCTCCTGTTTCAGGGAGGCACCGGCCAGGTAGGTGGCCACCAGTCCGGTGGGCCCAAACTCGGCGCCGGCGTGGGCTGCCAGCGTGGCCATCGCCTGGCTGTAGGCTACCGCTTTGCGGATTTTGTCGTTTCCGGCACGGAAAACGTGCACGTCGGCCAGTTCCGACTTGATCGCCTGGTCTTTGTAGCCGCTGGCTTTGAAGTCGGCGTGCAACTTGCTGTGATACTTGAAGGTGGCTTTGCCCAACTGGTCGATCTGGGCTGCCTGCTCGGCCGATACTGCATCCTGCTGCACCACGGATTCGGCCAGTTTCGACCATTCATCGGCCGAGGCGTTGCCGGCCACTTTGATGTTCTTGGCGCTGTCGGCCATCTGAGCGATCAGATCCGGGTGGACCTTTTTGCGGTCGACCGGAGTGTTGGCGTAGTGGAATTGGATGCTCGACATGAAACCTCCCAGGCCTAGTGCTATCAGTATAGGTTCACAGTCTGAAGAAAGTCTGGCAAAAGATGTTTCACATTCGATAATGCCCGACCACCGGCCAGCGCCCCAAACAGTCTTCCTCTACGCATTGGGGCGGGAACTGGTGGATGACCATCCACTTGCCGGTGGCACCCAGGCGGTCTGAGAGAATGCCGCAGTGATCGGCCACGCCATCGCCGGTCAGGCTCCAGAACACCAGGTCGCCAGGTTGAAAGTCGCGATTCCATGGCAGGGATCGCAGGTGACGCCGCATCCACACCTTGAGGTTGGGCGCCCAGCGATGGTCGATGTTCCGGTCGCGCAGCAGGGGATACTCGCCACAGCCTGCGTCGGCCTGAACTTCGCGCTGCAGGTCATAGCCCCGCACTTTGCAGGCCGTCACCAGCACGTCCACACAGGCGCTGCGCCCGCGCGGCGGCCGGCCACCCGCCACGTAACTGGCATCATAACGGTCGCCCAGGTGGTTGCGGGCGGCCTGGATCGGGTCGGGGGGTTGAGCCAGGCAGTAAGCGACGGCTATCCACATGAAGGCCAGTGTCCTCATGATTGGCGGCGTTTCGGCCGCAACTCTTCGGCCAGCGGTTTTAGCGGGTCTTCGGGCCAGGGATGCCGGGGATAGCGGCGGCAGAGTTCCTGGCGCACCTTGGGATAGTGTCGAGTCCAGAATCCCATCAGGTCCTGGGTGACCTGCACAGGGCGAAAGTTGGGCGCCAACAAATGCAGTACCAGCGGAATATGGCCCTCGGCCAGGCGCGGGCCCTGAGCCAGCCCGAAAAACTCGACCAGTTTGGCTTCGATCCATGGCGCTTGATCGGGCCGATACTGTACGCGCACCCGCCTGCGACCCAGCGGGATCTCCTGGGGACACAGTCGGCTGATGGCCGCCGGAACCTGGTGCCAGGGAGAGTACGCCTGCAGCTCTGCCAGGCTGGAGCAATTTTGGCTGATGTCCAGCAGCCAGTCCTCCAGGTCGGGTAGGGGGGGTAGTGAGGGATCGACGGTGCGGGCCCAGTGGTATCGCCCCTGCCAGCTTTCGGCCTGCTGTTCCAGCTCGCGCCACCAGGCACTGGTTCGGGCCCTGCGGGCCAGCAGGCAGGCTGCGTCCTGGCTGGGTAGGGCCTGGCGACGGCTTTCCTCCAGTACCAGCTGGCCGTAGCGCCACAGAGACACTTCTTCGACGCGCTCCAGCTGGGTGTTCCAATCCAGTTGAAGGCATTCTTGAAACTCCGGGCGTTCCATCAGGTGCACCGGATCGATGCGATGAAAAGCCAGCAGCCGCAGTTGGCGGTCGGCATCAACCTCCACCTGCAGGGCCACGAGCCAGGGATTGTCAGGCAGCGCCTGGCGTAGCCGAAAGCCGCTGCCATCGGCAAAGATCAGGTCCTGGCCGCGGCGCACCTGGCCCACCCGGTCGGGAAAGGCGGCCACCAGAGCGGCCTCCCAACTCGGTGAGCCAAAACGCTGATCGGGCCGCAGACTGCGTTCCTCGGGCAGAGGTGGCGAAGTGCGGGCCAGATAGTCGGCCAGGTCGGGGTGCTGGGCGTCGCCGCCCCGGCTCAGCCAGGCCACTGCTCGCACCCCCTCCCTGCCGGGCCAACCCAGCAGGAGGCGGGCCAGACGCGGCTCCACAGGCAATTCGGCCATCGCCCGCCCCAGCGGAGTAATGACCTGGCGCTGACAGGCGCCCAGTTGTTCCAGCAACTGGAGAGCGGCCTGCCAGCGATCGGCGGGCGGTTCCACCAGCCAGTCCAGCTCGGGGTTGCCCAGGGCCAGTAGCGACAGCACCAGGTCTCCCAGATCATGCTGCAGCAGCTGGGGGGGGTCGCACTCGGTGCGGGCCTGAAAGTCGCGTTCGGAATACAGTCGCAGACAGCGGCCCGCCCTTTGGCGACCGGCTCTTCCGGCTCTCTGCAAGGCTGAAAACTGGGAAATCTTTCTGGTTTCCAGTCGACTCAAGGGTTGCCCGGGTGGGTGCACCGAGACCCGGGCCAGGCCCGAGTCGATGACCCACGAGATGTCCGGAACGGTCAGCGAGGTTTCGGCCACATTGGTGCATAGCACCCAGCGGATGTCCCTGGGGTTTGCCAGCAGCACTTCGTCTTGCTCGGGGCCGGGCAGACTGCCGTGGAGAATTTGCAGGCGCACTCCCTGTCGCTCGGCAAGTCCTGCGAGCTGGCGCTGGACCGCGCGGATTTCGCGCATGCCGGGCAGAAAGATCAGGCCGCTGCCCGGCAGGCCGCGCACGCTCTCGAGCACGGCCTGCTCCAGGCTCTTGCCGCTATCGCGATAGCCAGTGTCTACTCTGTGCATGGGCAGCGAGCAGCGGAGTAAGGGGGCCCGTAGTTGCCCACCCAGTTCGGCTGGCAAGGTGGCCGACATGATCAGGGTTTTGGTGCGGCTGGCCCGGCGCAGCCAGGCCAGGGCCAGGTCGTTCTCCAGGGTTCGCTCATGAAATTCGTCAAGAATGACCAGCCCCACGCCTTCCAGTTTCGGTCGCGATTGCAGCTGGCGCGTAAACACTCCCTGGGTCATGTAGACCAGCCGGGTGTTGGGGCCACAGCGACTGTCCAGCCGAACCCGATAACCCACGCGCTCGCCCAGGGACTCCCCCAGCAGGCTGGCCACCCGGTGGGCAGCCCAGCGGGCGGCCAGGCGGCGTGGCTCCAATACCCAGATCTGTCCTTCCAGGCTTTCCATCAGGGCGGCGGGCACCCGCGTGGTTTTGCCCGTGCCGGGAGGCGCTTCCAACAACACCAGCGAGTGCTGGCTCAGGGCTTGCTTCAGCGGCTCGAGTTGCGATTCGATGGGCAGGTCTTGGGGGGCTTGTTGCATTGTCGATGATAGGCTTCCACAAAGCTATCGAACACCTGCAGTAACCCCTCCCCAAGCTCGGGGCCCTCCAGATACCACAGCGCCAGAGCGATGGCTTCCAGCGTGGCCATCGTGCCAGGCTGGGGGGGGCGGCGAAGCCGACCCCGAGCGGGAACTTCCGAACAGGTGAGCCGGGGCAGTTGAGCGACGGTGGCCAGGCGGTGAGACATGCGACGGGCCTGGCTCCAGGTACCGTCCAGAACGATAAGGTGGTGAACCGGCCGGTCTGGCGGTCCGCTGGACAGGTCGTGCACCGGTGGCCCGTTGGGGTCGGGAAGCCCACTGTGGTCCAGCGCTTCGGGAAAGAGCAGATAGGCGTCCTGGGGCAGTTGCTCGGGCTGCAGGGGGGCATTGGGGTCGCCGTAGTCGAGCAACTGACAACGAATCAGCGCCCGTCGGGCCAGGCGGGCCGTGTTGGTGGTTTTTCGGCGTTCGCGCGCGTGACGCACGATCCATAGCGAGGTGGTGTTGTCTAGCTTGGGAATGCCAGAACAGATACAGAAGTCTGGCAGCAAAAAGCAGCCAGAGCATCGCCCCTCCCAGGGCTGCTCAAGGGACAGGGTCAAAGGCTATGGTTCTTCCCCTCGAGTGGTCACCCGCAGGTGGTGGCGCAGGGCCACGTCCCACAGGGCCTGGAGTTCGGGCTCCGGGATGGCAACGAATTCCACTTCGGTGGCGTATTTCTTGCTTTCGCTCAGGTTGGTGCTGGCCACGGCCTTCACCTGAGCGGGCAGGGGCTCGTTGCGGTCAGGGAGCTTCAGTTGTAGGTCCAGTTGCGTCTGGCTGGGGATGGAAACCTTGGTTTGCAAGGTCAGCCCTTTTCGGCCCACCGCAATGACTTCGGCCGTTTGCCTGTAGGGCGAACGGCTGGCTTGATAGTCGGCCGGAGTGGCAAAGTCAACCTTCTGCCCCTCGTCGAACTGAGGCACCTGATGGTTCTCCAGGTCATCCTGATTGGGCAGGCTCAGCTCCAGGCGGTTGCCAGAGACCTGTAGTAAATTGGCGTTGTAACTCTGAAACCAGGGCGGTGACAGGCTGCAGACTCTCAGCTTGGAGCCGGGCCCAAGTTTCAAGGGTAGCTCCCGGTTGGCCTGTACCACCAGCTTGCGCCGCTGCAACTCCACGACGCTGACGTAGAGGATGCACTCCGGGACTCCACTCTCTCGCCATTCCAGCTCAAGGGGCTGGTTGGGTTGAGGACGGAAGGGATGTTTTTTACTGAATAAATTGAGGAAACCTCGCATGTAGGTCCACTCCCCCTGAGCCATAGAAAGTTTGTTTGTATGTCTGTGATCTATATTACAGTTTGCCAGTGTAACTGTCAATTCGTAGTATCGGTTGCCAGGCCATCAGTTCCGTTTTGCCACCGCTCAATATCAGCCAGCTCGGCTCGCTACCTGAGTTCTCTCGGGCCGTCAGCAGCAGCTTGGCCGAATAGAGCGGGTCGACCCACAGCCCTTCCTGCGAGGCCATGCGGCCAACTTCGTCCCAGACGCGCCGATTGGTGCTGCCGAACGATCGAGCCGTAGGCGGGCGGCTCAGGTACCAGCGGGGTACCGCCCCCAGCCAGGTCAGGCTGGAGCGCATCTGAGTCAGCCAGTTTTCCACGCCCTGGCGCCCCGTGCCGGCCATATCCACGATGTGCACATCGCCCTCGAAGTTGAGCTGGCCCAGGCCCAACAATAAGGCCGCCGCGGTGAACCCCGTGCCGGCGTCGACGTAGATGCGAGCGGGCTGCCGGGAATGCTCCAGCATGCTCTGGCCGAGCGAGGCCGCCAGCGTGAGAGCTCCGGGCAGACTGGCCAGACAGCTGGCTCCTTCGGGAACCACCAGTTCGCCATCGTCACTCCCCTCAGGAAGTTGCAGAAGTTCCAGCAGCAACTCGTTGCCCAGTCGGTCGCCGCGACGCGGCCGAGAACTCATCGGGAGGATGGGTTGCAGTCCTGCTGCAATCAGTCGGGCGGCCAGTTCGGCCAGGTTATTTCCGCGTCGACTGCCCTGCAACACCACCCTGGGACATCCCTGAGCCTGTAACCAGGGGATCAGACTGAGGTATTTGCGGGCTTTGTAGCCTCCCAGCTGTGCTTCCAGCACAAACGTCCAGTCGGCTCGTTGCCGACCGGGTTGCAGCGGCACCGGGGGACAGGGCAGCTGCAGCCGGTCGATCAATTCGGCCAGGGCGGCTTTCACGAGAGAGGCGTGCCTTGCTGCTGGAAATGAAAAGGGAGACCTGCCGGCCTCCCTTTTCCGATGGTCGACCCGTGATTACTGACGAACGTGGTCGTAGAACTGGAGGTCGCGGTTGAAGCTGCCCCCCTGCACATAGTTGATAATCTGGAAGTAACGGTCCAGGTTGTCGATCGTGCCGCTCTGGATGATGTCGTTCAGCGACAGGGCGCCGCGGTTCAAGGCCTGGGTGATGGCACCGATGGTCTGCACGTCGGTCTGGCCCACGCCGGGTTGGTTGGCCAGGTCGCCCAGACCTCGCGAGAGCAGCAACTGCTTGAGCCCCGGGTTGTTGTAGTTGCCCGGACCCCCCAGCAAATTGCCTTTGAATACCGAGGCTACCTGGGTGAAGATTTGCGCGTCGGGGCGCATGTTGGGGAAGGCCGCAGCGCCCTGTGCCAGCCCTTGAGGGCTGAGGGGGTCGGCCCCGATGGCATAAGCTGCAAACTGATAAGCGTAGTTACGGGCTACCGAAGCGTTCCAGGCCGTCGGGTCCTGAACCTGGCCAAATCGGGTGCCGGGGATGGCGTCGCGCTGGGCGATGCCGGTTTTGCCTTCCAGCGAACCGCCGATGCGCTGAGCCTGAAGGTAGCTGGCAAAATCGCCCAGGTCGGTGGGGTAGGCGGGAATCTGACCCGGAACTCCGGGGAAGCCTGGCTGGGTGGGGTTGCCGCCGTAGTTGGGCTGGGGCTGGGGCTGGGGGAACTGAGGGTAGCCCGGAAACTGCCCTGGGTAGCCCAGTGCACCCGACCAGCCTGCAGCCAGTTGAGAAAGGCTCTGGAGCAGCTGCTGCAGCATCTGGATGGCCTGGAAAGGGCCACCCCCGGGGGAAACGGGAGCGAAGCCGTAGCCGGGTTGGGCACCGATCTGAGGTTGATAGGTGGGGAACGGCGTGTTCCCTACGATATTCTGGTATGGATTGAAATTGAGCAAAACTGCATCCCCCAATCAGGTCTGAGGAGTCGTGACCACCCTTCCATTTTGTAACACAAAGTTCAAGGAAACAGAATCAAAGTTCTGTGAAGAAGTTGTAATGAATTGCAGAAAATACAAAAGCCACTGGTTTCCCAGTGGCTTTGTCTCCCGGCTGCCTGCCTCTCCAACGCCGGGCATCCAGTTCGCTTTCACTCGGGTGTCGCGCCGATTTTCTTCTGACGAAGTCCCTCGGTCGACTTTCATCTCACGATCCTGAGTGCGGATCTGGCCTCTCTCATCTGCCCTTTAGTGGCTGACGCTGTCTGAGCTCAGCGACTTGCTCGGTCTGCAAGTTACCCCTGAATCGTCCGGGCCGAGTCAGAGCCCCCTGGCCGCCTTCCCACCTGCGCCAGGCTCCCACGTCCATCGCCCTTTCGCGTTGCCGCGGGGGCTTTATGGTCGTCTCGTCGGGGCGGTCGTTTGCAGCGCTTGCGCGCCTCCCCGGCCGTCCCAGCGGTTGCCCGCCCGAGACAATGACGTGAGCCTCGCGACACCAGTTCTTCTGCCTTACGTCGATGTCGCCCGACGGAGTGCTGGGTTGGGCACTCAACCTCGCAGTTTGGCCTCTGCGATGCCCCCCAGTCTCCTACCACCAGACTGGGGACCTGCTTGAACTCGCTTGCGCGATGTTTCTTCCTGAGTGGAGTCGCCTTTCCATCTTTCGATTTCCCGGCGACTCGCTTTCACCTCGCGGCTCTCAGGGTCAAACAGACCCGGTGACAAACAGTTCACTGTCACCTGTGCTGCGTGCTGAGGTTACACGCTCCCCTGCTCGTCTGGCCGAACAGAGCCTCCTGACCGCCTGCCTTCCAGCATCAGGACCCCAACCTTACGAGGTGCTCGGGTATGAAAGGGTGGACAAGCCAGCCGATTCATTTGACCTTTTCCCGTTGCTCCAGGAAGCTACGGGTCGGGCTGTGTCCTCACGGACTCCCGCTTCGCGTTGGGCCTGTCACAGGTTGTGCGAGGCTGTGACTCCCCGGCTTCCTCGGTCTGCAAGCTACCCCTGTGTCTGCGCTTCACAGTGCGACCAGCAGCCGAAGCCGACTGGCAAGGGAGACTATATCGCTGCCATCGTGACTTCATGTTGCCAGGCTGTTAACAGGACGTCATCAGGTGGCTGCGAAGACCGACCCTATGAGACTGTGGACCCGACGCCACTTTTTTCAGGGGGCGCTGGGCCTCGCTCTGACCCGAACTCTGTCAGCAGCAGGTTCCCGGGTCAGGCCTTTGCGGCTCGTGCATTGGAGTGACTTCCATTGGGGTGGTAAGGACGGCGATGTGGGGGCCTGTCGGGAAGCCTGGGAGCGGGGGCTAAAGCAGGGGCCCGACCTGATCCTCATGACTGGCGATCACGGCGACAACGGAGATGGCGAGCTCGACTTTGGCGAGCGCCTCACGGGCCTGTGGGGCCACCTCGTGCCGCGCCTTCCGGCAAGTTCGGTGCCACTGCTGCTGTGCTTGGGAAACAGCGACTTTCGCAACAACTATCAAACCGACCCCAATACGCTGGCGGAAACCTGCGAAATCTATCGTCGCATGCTGGGGTCGCGCTACTATCTGGATGAGCTTGGCAACGGACGACGAGAGGCTGCGGGTCTTACCTGGCTTTCCCTCAACAGTCAGATGTTCTCTCCCAAGAATCGTTATTCGGGGGCCGTAGCGCAGGGGGCACAAAGCCTTCGCTGGTTGCGTGAGCAGTTGGCTTCCAGCACGGGTCCGGCCGTGATTCTGACCCACATACCTCCGTGCCTGGACCTGTATCTTGGGGCTTCGGCCTGGCGGGTCGAGGAAAGTAAAGAATTCTGGGCGATTGTGGAGAGTCATCCCCGACCGTGCTGGCTGGTGGGGGGGCACTTTCATCGTAACGAAGTGCACGCCCGTGCTCGGGAGCGCACCCCCGTGCCCCTGCTCGTGGCCGGGTCGCTCTCGCGGAAATACGACTATGCTCCCAACTGGCGTAGCTGGAGCTGGCAGGTTGGCCCTGAGGGGCTCGTCGACTGTCGCTACCGATTGTACTACCCCGGTCATTCCGATTGGGAGTCGGAGTATTGCATCGATGACGTGCAAGCTTTTGCGCGTCAACTGGAGGACCCGGCCTTCCTGAACCGCTATCGTCGCGACCTGTTTGCCCACCATCGTCTGGCCGAGCGGGCCGAGCCCTGGCCGATTCACGAGCAATTCTGGGTCCGATAGAGACCGAGCTTCCTAGCGACCCTGCTGTTGCCAGACGTGAACGGCCAGTTGAGTGCGACTGCGCACCCCCAGCTTCGAGAGCAGGCGACTGACGTGGGTTTTGACCGTCTTCTCGCCGATGCAGAGCTGCTCGCCGATCTCGTGGTTGGAGAGGCCCGCAGCTACCAATTCAAGCACTTCTGCCTCGCGTTCGGTCAGGGAAGGCGCCTGGGGCTGGGGAGCGGGGCGAAGCTCGCGCAGCAGGCGAGCGGCGGCCTCGGGGGCCAGTTGCACCTGACCCGAGGCAGCTGCCTTGATCGACTGGACCAGATCCAGGGCCTGCATGTCTTTCAAAAGGTAACCAATGGCCCCGTTTCTGACGGCTGATACCACCGAGGCATCCTCGAGCACGCTGGTGAGAGCGATGACCTCGATGTCGGGGTATTGCTGACGAACCTCTCGGATGGCCGTGATACCATCCATTTCGGGCATCATCAGGTCCATCAGGATGACCTGGGGCTGAAGCTTCGCGGCCTGCTCCAGAGCTTCGAGGCCGTTGCCGGCTTCGCCGACGATGTCGATGGATTCATCCTGAGAGAGAAGCAGCCTTAAGCCCTGCCGAACCAGCTGGTGGTCATCCACCAGAAGTACTCGAATTTTCACCCTGGCGCCTTCCGCGGATACACTTGTCGTCCTCCTTTAGGCGGACATGCAAACCGACCGGCGACGGTCTACCTGACCCAGGATGAGAGCTTACATTAGCACCAAGAAGTTCAGCTTGAGGAGGCTCAGATGGCATTAGCGGTGTTGCAGCGAGGAACGACGTGCATACTTGGAGGTGTGGCTACTTTGAAGGTCGTGCCGGCTGGCACAACGCTGTTTCTCGAGGGCCAGATGCCCAATGCGCTGTATCAATTGAAGAGCGGTTGCATCAAGCTCTCCTGGAACTCTCCGGCGGGCAAAGAGGTGATCCACGAACTGCTGGTGCCCGGCGACGTTTTCGACCTGCCAAGCTGCCTCGATGGTTCCGCCTATCCTCTGGCTGGACGAGCTCTTTCCAATTGCGATGCTGAAGTGTGGACGATTTCTCGGGGCATGTTGTTGGAAGATCCTGAGTTGATGGGACGCTGTCAGCGGTTGCTGCTGCGTCAGCTGCGTGATCAGCGCAGTCATCCCGTGGCTTCGGCCACCGAGCGGGTCGAGGTTCGAGTGATTCGGGCGCTGCTATGGCTGAGTGAGCGTTTGGGCGGTGCCAGTTTTCCGCTCTTGCTCACCCGTCAGGAACTGGCCGATTGGGTGGGCACCACCACCGAGACGGTGATTCGCATCCTGAGTCAGTTCCGGCGCCGCGGGTGGATTCAGGAGCAGCAGGGCTGGCTGACTCTCCTGGAAATGCGAGACCTTCTCGAGTGCTCCGAGGCAGCCTGATGGCCATTACCGTCGCTCTGCTGGGATTCGAACCCGCCATCGAACGGGGATTGCAGGCCTTGCTGCGCAATGAGACCGGCTTGCATCTGGTGACTGCCGATGAGTCGCCTCGGGTGTTGCTCGTCGGTGCGCTCGAGGGTCAGCAGGTCCAGGAGTTGCACCGCCATCATCCCCAGGCGATCATTCTTCGCCAGATGAGCCTGTATTCCAAAGAAGCCGAAGGAGAGCAGCCCTGGGAGCGGCGCTTTGAGGCGTTTCAGGGCTATGGGCACGTCCTGTCTCTGATCCGCAGCTGTGCCCAGGCCTCATAATTCCGTAACGTCTTCTTAAAGAAGTCTGAAAATCGTTGGCGAGATTGTTACAAGGTGGAGCCCTGCTGTTAACATCGGTAACTCAGGGGCCACTTTTGCCGACTGGGAACGGAGGGGGGGCTGGCCTAGACTGAGGTCAGAACCAGCCCGGAGGTGAGAACAATGACCGCGATTCGTCCCGACCAGAGCAGCAATCGAGCCCAGTGCCAGTGCCGTCCTGCTCCTCCTACCCCCCCCGCCAACCAGTGCTCTCGGCCCGATAGCAACCCGGCCAGCACCGCCTCTCGCCCCTCCGGATGTGGTCGCCCCAACTCGGACCGATTTTCGGGCTCTCCCGATGCCGCTGCTCCCGACGCCACTCAGGCGGCCTCCCAGGCCAATATTCCCAACTTTGCCAACGCCTTCGGCGGACCCCAGGGTGGGCAGTCGGCGGCGCCCTCGGGTGGTGGTCAGCCGGGCGGCGGAAACCAGGGCGGTGCCGGTGGGCCCGCGGGTGCCGCTCCGGTAGAACAGGGTGGTGCCACGGGTGGCGCCGATGCAGCGGCTCGTGCGGCCGATCTGGCCAAGAAATACGTGGGGCAGCCTTCGCAGAGCTTGAAGGGCAAGTTACCCGGCTTCACGGCTCCGGGTGGTGCCACCAACAACTGCGCAGCCTTTGTTTCCGCTTGCCTGGAGAATACTGGCGCGCTAAAGAAGGGCGGTGGGTCGGCCAGCGTTTCTGCGCTACGCGGCAAACTCAAGTCGGCCGGCTGGAAGAAGGTTCCGGCCAAGCAGGCTCCCAAGGGGGCGGTGTGGATGACCAAGCAGGGTCAGGGCTCGCACACGGAACTGGTTTCCACGCCCGGCGGCACACGCACCGTGGGATCGAACAACAACGGGGTGAAAGGTTTCCAGCGCATCAGCGAGCGCGGCAAGAACCCCAACTCGGGGGAATATTGGGCACCGCCCGGAGCGGCTGGCGGTTCGGCAATGGCCTAGTCCGGTTTTCGGCTGCGCTCCTGGCCGGGGTCGATGGCGGGAAACCGCCCGTAGACTCTGGTGCCCTGAGACACTTCGGTCTCTACGCGCAACTGGCCGCCCAACTGGGCGGCCCTTTCGCGCATCGAGGCGAGTCCCATGCGATGCGGCGACACTTTCGCGGGTTCAAAGCCCCGGCCGTTGTCTTCCACCGCCAACACGCATTCGCCGGGCTCCATACTGAGAGACACACGACATTGGGTTGCCTGGGCGTGCTTCACCACGTTGTGCAGTGATTCCATCAGCAGGCGATAAATTTCGTGCTTGGTGGGGAGCGCCAGGGCAGGCTCGTTTTCAGGAGCGTCCAGTTCGATATCCAGGCGGTAGCGTTTGCTCAGGGCCTGGATTTGCTGGCGCAGACAGGCGATCAGCCCTTGCGATTCGAGCGACTCGGGACGAAGTTCAAAAATCAGCGTTCTCATTTCGGCCAGCCCCGACTCGGCCAGGCTGAGCACGTAGTTGATCGCCTCGCGGGCCTGTTCGGGCTTGTCCAGGGCGTTGCTCACCGCCTGCGCCCCCAGCACGATGCCGAAGAGCGCCTGGGAAACCGAATCGTGCAGCTCGCGCGAGAGGTGGCGACGTTCCTCCACGCTGGCCCGGCTGCGGGCCTCGATAAATTCAGAAATATCTCGCATGGTGCCCATATAGAAGCGCTGGCCCTGGCGTTCGAACTGGGTTACCGCCAGGTGGGCTGGGAAAATGCTGCCATCTTTGCGCCGGGCCGGAACGCGACGGCCGATACCGATGATCTTGGCCGGCGTTCCCTGGTGATAGCGGTCGAGATACTCGTCGTGCTCAACGGCATACGGAGGCGGCATCAGGAGGTTGATCTTTTTGCCGACCACTTCCTCGGGTTGATAGCCGAACATGCGGGTGGCACCGGGGTTGAA
>CAZYPN010000014.1:126249-129298 GCA_964649085.1 uncultured Burkholderiales bacterium
CCCCCCAATTCTCGCAGCCTCAGCTCGGCTTCGTGGTGCGAGGGGCAGTGTTGCATCAGGGTGGTTAGCACCTCGACCACCGGTTTTCGATCGAGGAGCAATTCCATCATCGACTGATAATTCAAGTCGCCCCACAGCTGGGGTGGGGGATCGGTAGGGGTTGGGGCCACAGGGCCTGGAGCAGCATCCATAGTGCAGCAGTTCCCATGGCCAGCCATTGGATCCTTGTGGCCCAGCTCGATGGAATCCAGCGGAAGAGCAGTCGAGGGTAGAGCAGTCCGGGCAGCGATCCCAGCCAGAAGGCCAGCATCGTGTGGGGGCCGTAGGCCAGCGATTGAACATAGGCGCTGCCCAGCAGGCCACAGGGGAATAGCGCCGTCACCAGACCAAAGAGAAGCCGTCCGCCGGGACCGGGTTGGCGCAGCCACGGCCCCAGGCTGAGCCATAGCCAGCCCAGCAGCGAAGCCGAGTTTTCGGCCCTGGCCGGTCGGCGCGCCAGCAACATGGCCAGCAGTCCCACCCCGCAGGCCGCCAGCACCAGGGGGCTGCCCAGCAAGTCCAGGGCAGGACGGCCGAGCAACTGCAACAGGTAGGCCACCGACAGGTAACCCAGCAGGCGACCCAGCAGGTAAAGCCAGGGACGGGGAAAGGCCCAGGTGAACCCTCCGCACATCGCCGCGCAGTGCAGACTACCGGCCAGTCCCAGCAGTAAGGCCGGAATCACGGCTTTTGGGCCTCGTCAAAGAGCACTTTCCAGCGGGGCCCCTCCAGGTCCTCGAACTGACCGCGGCGCACGGCCCACAGGAAGAGCAGCAGGCCGGTGCTGGACAGTAGCAGAGCCGCCGGAATCAGAAAGTAGAGAGCGTCCATGGGATTCCTCCGGGTTTCTTAGCAAGAGCAGCGATTGGGCGATCACTGCCAGGGAAGACAGCGGCATGGCCACGGCTGCCACCAGGGGAGTTACCCAACCCAGAGCAGCAGCGGGAATGGCCAGCAGGTTGTAGAGAGTGGCCAGCGCCAGATTGGCTTTGAGATGAGCCCAGGCCCGGTCGGCCAGTTGCAGCGCCTGTTCGGCGGGTGCCAGCCCCGACTTCAAGAGCACCACGTCGGCCACTTCCCAACTCAGCTCACTGCCATTGGCCACCACAATGCCCAGGTCGGCCTGACGCAGGGCAGGGGCGTCATTGATGCCGTCCCCCAGGAAGGCCACGACCTCGCCTCGGGCCTGAAGCTGGCGAATCCATTCGACTTTGTCGGTGGGCATACAGGCTCCCAACACTTCGTCGATGTGCAGGCGGCCCGCCAGGGCTGCAGCCACCTCCCGGCGGTCACCACTGGCCAGCGACAGGGAAAGCCCGCGCTCGCGAAGTCGCCGGAGAAAATCGGGCACCTCCGGGCGCAGCTCGTCCGAGAATTCAAAGCGCCCCACGCGCTGGCCTTCACATTCCAGCCAGCACAGCGTTACGGGCGAGTCTTCTAGCGGCGCAGCCGAGTGTAGGAATTCCGCCCGCCCCAGGCGATAGAGTTTGCCGTTGATGCGCCCCTCGACCCCCAGCCCGGGAGCCTGTCGGAAGTCCTCGCAGGGAAGCAGGGGCTGGCTGTTGGCTTTGAGCAGCGCCTGGGCCAGGGGATGCGGTGAACCGGCTTCCAGGCTGGCAGCGATGCGCAGCGCCTGACTGTCGCCCCAGGCCTGCCAGTGCTCCAGTTTTAGTTGACCTGAAGTGAGCGTGCCGGTTTTGTCCATCACCAGGTGGGTCACCTGTTGGGCCGTTTCCAGCGCGGCGCCATCGCGAAACAGCACCCCTTTGCGAGCGGCAACACCCGTGGCCAGGCTCACCACCAGCGGGGTGGCGATGCCCAGGGCACAGGGGCAGGTGATGATCAGCACCGTCAGTGCCCGCTCCAGGCCAAAGGCCGCCCAGGTGAGCAGCGAGAGCCCCAGGATGCCGGGCAGAATGAGGCGGGCGGCTCGGTCGGCCCGACGTTGGACCGGCGCCGGCGAGCCCTGGGTGCTCTCCACCAGTCGGGCCACCTGGGCCAGCATCGAGCTGCTACCCACCCGGGTAAGGCGCACTTCCAGGCAGCCGTCCAGGGCGAGGCTGCCCCCAAAGACTCTGTCTCCGGGGGCCACCGAGCGCGGCTCGGACTCGCCCGTCAGATGGCTTTGGTCGAGATAGCTGCGACCGTCCACTACTTCGCCGTCGCTGGGAACGCGCTGCCCGGGACGCACGCGAACGCGATCGTCGAGACGCAGGTGGTGGCTGGGCACTTCTTCCCAGTCGAGGTTCTCCGGGTTCCACCGCTGAGCGGTGCGCACGCTCAGCGACAACAGGCGCTCCAGCGAGGCGCCGGCGTGGGTTCGGGCCCCGGCCTCGAGCAGGCGACCGGCCAGCAACACGAAGACAAAGGTGCAACACAGGTCGAAGTAGACGTGCTGGTGCCCCTGAGCCATTCCCCAAAGGCTGTATAGGAAGGCCACCGACAACCCCAGTACAATCGAAACGTCGGTGGTCAGGCGGCGCTGGCACAGCGCGTTCCAGGCGCCGCGCCAGAACGGCCAGGCCGAGTAGCTCACGACCGGCAACGTCAGCACCAGGCACAACTGGTGAAACAGTGGCCGATATTGCTGGTCGAGATCGGCCCCCGAGTAAAGGGCAAAGGCGGCCAGCATGACATTGCCGGCCGCGGCTGCGGCCACCCCAAAGCGCATCAACAACGAGCGCTCGCGTCGGCTGCGGGGGCGTTCCTGGCGGTTGGGGTCGTAGGGAATGGCACGGTAGCCCAGTTGCTCGACCCGCTGCAGGGCCAACGGCAAGGCTTCTTCGGGATTGCCCGAAGGGCGGAAGGTGAGGCGTTGGGTGGAGTAGTTGACGCGCGGACTCTCCACTCCGGGCAGGCCCTCCAGGCCGCGTTCCACCAGCCAGGCACAGGCCGGACAGTGCAGACCGTCCAACAAACAATAGAACTCGCCTTCAAATAGAAACTCTCGGGCCACTTCTGGATCGGCAAACACCGAATGGGCCGACGACAATTCAGCCGGGGCACCCGC
>CAZYPN010000015.1:0-12326 GCA_964649085.1 uncultured Burkholderiales bacterium
ACCTCATCGGGAGTTTTAGTTGTCGTCGCCGGGAGTTTTAATTGTCGCAGAACAGAAAAAAAGGGCAACCAGTTTTCACCGGCTACCCACGGACACATTTCGGAGAGCGTTTCCACGAGTGAGCTCCACCTGGAGGGGTGTGCTGCTCACAGGCTCAAGTTACCAAGCCCGCGCGCAGTTGGGGGGTATGGCCCGGCCACAGGTCGTACCCCGCCGTCTTCTGGCCCAGGCGGTGGGTTCAGCGGGGCCCCTCGCAGCCCCCCGACGCCCTCACCCGCTACCGCCTGCTGCCGGGCCGCTGCCTCCTCGCGCTCCGCCGCAGCCAGGACTAGCTCCAGTTCGGCTGGCTCTGATCGCAACAACTCTCGGACACGAACAGCGGCTTGACGTGAAACTCTCCGCCCTTAGGGCCCGTATCGTTCCTGGGTGAATTCATGAAACGTTTTGAAGCGAAGGCCTTGGGAGAATTGGCTCAGCAGCAGCGACTCATTCCAAAACTCGTGATTGCAGAGCACGAACAGCTGCCAGAAACGAGTATAGAGCCGGTGAGGCAGCGCTCTCTCCAGGATCCCTTTGCGCAGGGCGGCCTGGCGACAAAGCCGCCAGAACCACTTTGGCAGATACAGAGGTAAGGGTTGGGGAACCTGCATTGCGGCGTAGGTAAGCTGGCACATTTCGTACAGGCTGTAATTTTCAACGCTGGGGATGAGCTCCAGATAGCTTTCGGGATCAGGACGCTGGGCTAGACGAACGAAGAGTTCGGCGATGTCGTCCACATAGATCATGCTCACCTTGCCAGGCCAGTTGATTCGGGTCAGCAACGAGCGACGCCGGCACAGCCGACCGACCATGTCGTAAAGGCCGGTCGGTCGGGTGTTCTCTCCATAGACTCCGGTAACTCTCATGGTAGAGAGATGAAACCCTTGTTCTCTCGACATCTTCTTTAAGTAGGCCAGGGTCCGCAGCTTTGACCGACCGTATTCGTTGCAGGTGCGGGCCGGGAAAGGCGTGCTTTCATCTACCGGGCGGGAGTAGTCGTCTCGCAGGTCGAGCGAGGCGATAGAACTGGCGTAGATCAGATGCATACCGGGAACGGGCCCGATGGCCTCAAGCAGGTTGCGGGTACCAACATCGTTGATGCTATGGTCCGACTCAAGCATCTCAGTACACGAGGCGAGATGAAACAGCAACCGGGGAGCAGGAGGCAGGCTGGAAAGCCCGGTGCCAAGCAGCAGGTCGACCTCGTGAAGATGCAGAGGCAACTGAGCCAGGACCTCGCGACCACTGCGCTCGAGTTCATTGTCAACCGAGGCCCGAACCAGCGCGTGAATTTCGGCTTCGGGGAACGCTTTGGCGATTTTCCGCGCAAGTCTTCGCCCGATAAATCCGGTGGCACCGGTCAGCCAGATGGTCATGGTTGCAACTATCGTGGCCGCCTCAGATTCCCCTCCTGAAGGAATTCACTGGTTCCTGGCCAACCCAGGCTGATTGACGCAGTCGCCTCCAGCATCGCACAGTAAAAACGTCGTCTACAACGAACGTATCGACCACTTGCGAGCGCTAGCCGCATTTTGGATCGTGGTCTACCACACGTATCACTTTTATACCCCCGCCCTTGGCCAGCTCGACAATCCGTTTGTTCTCACTCGCAATCCGGCGCTTGTGTTGCTGATCGAAGGACATACCGCGGTGGCGTTGTTCATGAGCCTGAGTGGATTTCTCTTCACCCTGATCGCCTTCCGCAAGCGACTTCATTACGGGCTGTTCATGTTCAATCGACTTCTGCGTATCTACCCGATGTATCTGTTCATCTGCATGGTTGCGCTTTACACCTACGGAGGCAAACCCCAGCTTTCGGAGGTAGTGGTTACGCTGCTCTACCTCCAAACGTTTCGCTTGCCCTACCTGTGCCCTTCAGCAACCATCCACCTCTGGTCGATCTGTATTGAAGAGCAATTCTACATTCTTTTTCCCTTTATCATCCGATTCTTCAGTCACTATGGATACCGCTACATTCTTGGAATCCTCTGCCTGACGTTCCTGGTTCGCGGCTACGTGATGCTCGAGACGGGCACGGCCCAGCGCGTTGCCTACTGGAGCCTGGTCGGACGGCTCGATCAGTTCTTGATGGGCCTGGTTGCAGGTCGGCTGTTTCTAGAACGCTCACGCTGGTTTTCTCATCCCCTGCTTCTCCTGGCGGCCTTGCTTCTGGCCTGGCTGGCGCTTTTCACTTTTCATCTCCTGGGTGGGCTCGGTCATAACCTGCAGGGTGCCCACTGGCTCGTGTGGCAGCCTATCGAGGGGGCCTGCTGGGCACTGGTCATCTTGTGCTATTGTTCCTGCCGATGGCACATCCCCAGGATCCTGTCCCAACGCCTGGCCGCGCTCGGCAGGTTAACCTATTCGGTGTATGTCCTCCACTGGAGCTTTGTTTCCATCCTGGCCCCCCGGCTGGCGCTGCCGCTCTCCTCGAATCCCTGGGTCAACGGAGTCCTCAACGGGGTCATGCTCACCTGGCCGCTCACCCTGGCGGTCGCAACCCTGACTTACTTCGTCATCGAGCGACCCTTTATGAGCCTGAGGCGGCGCTATATTCTGCCGGAAGTCGCGCCCGGGTCATCATAGCCCGTTGGAAAACCACGTTCTAGCAGATCCCGCGCTGTTCCCAAGCGCATCAATCGTTGGCGATGTCGGTCGAAATAGAAGAAGTTTCTTTGCGGGTTGCGCTCCGCAAAAAAACGGACAACCTCCAGGTCCCGTTCTGCTCCCAGAGCCTGAAACAGGGCCAATCGACTGTCTTCAGGCCAGAGGGTGGTGGTCGTGTAGACCGGCTCATCGTGAAAGTCGTCTAGCCCAGGGGTGTAGGGGTCTTGCCAGTGCCGGTAGCGAACCAGGACAACCGCGGGGCCCGTCAGTTGCGGGGCCAGCTGATGACGAATCAAGCGAGTGGCTGTGGCTCGGTGGTGCCCGGCCTGGTGTCCCTCTTCGATGGCCGGGTTGAGTTGTGGCCAGTTCAAGAGGCAGGTGCCGCACCAGAACGCCACCCACCCCATAGAATGACCGGCCAGAGCCCGTACCCCCGCGGCCCAGATGATCGCCAGCGGAGCGGCCAGGGCAATGCCGTAATGCACCAGGTAGTGCGACTGAGGTAGAAGCAAGAGAAAGAAACTACTGGTGCCGATCGCGATCCATACCGCCACATCCCGGCGCAAACTCAACACTCCCAACGTCCAGGCCACCCACCACAGGGGGTGGGCACACAGGCGAATCAGGCTCAGCGGCAGCCGCTGGGAGAGGGTTTCCACGACGGGATTGCAACTTTGATAGTGGCGAATATAGGGTGCAATAATGCCGTAGAAGTAGTCCGTCTTCTGGGGCAGTTCCGAGGCCACCCGTCGCTGGTCTTCGGGCAGGGGGGCCGCACCGTAGCCCGCGCCAAGATGATAGGTTTGAAAATAGAGTTGAATCGGGGGAAGTTTCCAGTCTCCCGTCACCTCGGCATTCAATCGAAGCTGAATCGCCAGCCAGGGCATCGCGATCAGCCCTATGGTCACCAGACTGCGGGCCAGGATACGGCCGTTGCCCCGCCCCCGAAAAAGCATCATCACGAGCAGAGCACTGCCCTGGGCCACCGCCTCCACCGGTCGTGTCAGCAGGGATAGTCCTGCCAGAGTTCCCAGCAGGCCCGTCCATTTCAGACTGCGAGGGTCGTCTCGCCATCGCAAGTAACCATAAAGGATGCCCAAATTCAACAGCGCGCTGGTGTGATGGGAGACGAGGCGGATCGACAAAAAGCGCAACTGGTCGCAGGAGAGCAGCGCCAGAGCCGCCAGCAGGCCCCCTCCGGGCCCCATCAAGCGTCGTGCGACCACGAAGGCCAGGGCGACCAGCCCCCCCGAAACCGCCATCGAAAAACACCATCCGGGCAGTCCGGCCCAGAGAAAGGGCACGTAGAGGAGCGAAGTTCCTGGGAAGTACATCGCGGCATAGCGTGGCTTGACGAAAAGAAAGAAGCTCTCCATGTGGTCGGCCAGAGGATGAGCGGGGGCCGAGAGCATGCCGCGCGACAGCAACTGGGCCTGGACCAGATGCATGGATTCGTCGGTCCAGGGGATGTCCAGGCTGCGGCCCGCTTGCCAGGCCGTTACCAGCAAGTAGAGGGTGCTGAAGAACCACACCAGCAGCGGGGCCCAGGCACTCGCGGCCCAGCGTTGAATTCTAGCTCGGCCTGCCCGTGCCCAGGGCGGAGCAGGCCATCGCTGCAGCAGCCAGGCGCAACCCAGCAGCACTAGCGTGGCACCTAGAACGATGGGGAGTGGATCCTGGCGATACTGAGCAAAGCGCATCCATCTTGCCCAGCGGGGCAGGGTGAACATTGCCAGCAGAGCACCGATGACGGCGGCGCGCCCGGGCCAGGAGTTCAGGGCGCTCGCAAGGCTCGTTCGAGTTTGCGAACCCATATGAGCCGGTTCGATCCGGGAAGAGGTTACCCTGCACAGGCAACCCTCGCCGGACTTGGAGTCGCTGAATAAGCGGAGCTGTTACAGGGCGGGTTTTTCGGCGACGAATGCATACTGAGTATACAGGTCGCGAAAGGTGAATTCGCAGTACAGCGGACGAAAGCCGGCGCTTTGGAGCCAGGCCTCCCCTTGTTCTCTCGACTGGACACGCGAGATTTCCGGCGGGTAGGGGGGGGCGGTAACGTTCTTGTCGAGACTTTTGGCGGTCCAGTTGAAGGCGCTGAGAACGTGGCGGATCGGGCTGTGCAACGGAGGCCAGAAAATGACCACTTTGCCGCCCGGACGAAGCACTCGATAGAACTCTCGAAACGCCTGCAGAATTTCGTCCTGGCTGAAGTGCTCCATGACCCCCAGATTGTAGACGCCGTCGAAGGAGTCATCGGGATAATGCAGCTGTAAAATGTCGGCGACTTCGACCTGGGTATGCGGCCAGTTGACCTGCGAGTAAATGCGCACGGCGTCGGCCGAGATATCGCAGGCCGAGATGCGCAACCAGTAGCGCAGACCCTGGTCTACCTGGCCCGAACCGCAGCCGGCATGCAGCACTCGATCTCCCTGCCGGAAGAACTTCCTCATGACTCGCTCTAAGAAAGGTTTGTTGAAGACCATTCGAAACCAGGTGGCCAGGATTTCGAAGAGCAGGTCGGCCGCCTTTTCGTTCTTGGCGCCGCCCCAGTAGCGGTCCCACGAAGATTCGGCCGCGGCTCCGGGCAGCGGGAATCGTTTCAATCGATACAGGTCTGGGGCGAGGCGCGTGTTCGTGTACATCAGCCCCAGCCGGAAGACACTGATAAAGACCTGCTCCAGAGACATCTTGGAGTGGCCATAGGTGCGAGCCGGAAGGGCGATGGGGATTTCCACCACCTGGCAGCCGTTGGTCCACAGAATGTAGAGGCTTTCATACAAGAAGGAGTATCCGTTGGAGCGGATCAAACCGAAGAGCCGCCGGGGGATGTTCTTCAGGTTGTAGACGCGCAATCCGCCGGTGGCGTCGAAGGGTAACTTGAGGAAGAATCGCGTGGTGAAGTGACCGAGCCGAGTGAGAAACTTGCGCAGGGGGTTCCACCCGGGCAGGCTCTGGTCGAGCAGGTGGCGCGACCCGAGAATGATTTCAGCGGTTTCGCTGAGGTCCAACATCCTGGCCAGGTCGCTGGGCAGGTGGGTCAGATCGGCGTCCATGGTGGCCGCGACCTCGTATCCCTGGTCATAGGCATACTGCAAGGCGTCGCGATGAGCGCTGCCGATACCGAGTTTGCCGGGCCGCTTCAACAGGAATAGCGAAGGCCTCTGTTGTTGCAGTTCCTCCACCAGGGCTGCGGTGCCATCGGGCGAGTTGTCGTCGACGATCAGGAGGTGCAGGTCGCGGTCGAGCTCATCGAACAGTGCCAGCAGCTTGGGCAAGTTCTCTCGTTCGTTGTAGGTCGGAATGGCTACGAGCGGTGGCTTAGACATGGGTGCGGACGATTTCGATGCTGGGAAGCGGGAAAATCAGCCCGGTGCCGCTTTCCAGGGTGTGCCTTTCGCGCTGCAAGAACTCGTCGCGAAAGTGCCAGGGTAATACCAGATAGTAGTCGGGCCGCAGAGCCCGCGACTCTTCTTCGCTGATAATGGGGATGTCGGTGCCCAGGGTTTTGGCACCGTATTTGGCGGGGTTGCGTTCGGCCGCGAAGTCGATGACCCGGTTGTCGAAATCGCACCATTGCAAAATGGTGTTCCCTTTGGTCGAGGCTCCGTAGATGTGGATTTTCTTGCCCTCGCGCTTCAGACCCCAGATCAATTGGCTCAGTTCTTCCTTGTGCACATTGATGCGGTCCTGGAAGTGTCGGTAAGGACGGTCGGTGTCCAGCGCCATGGCGAATTCCTGTTCTCGGAGACGGGCGATGTTGCTCAAGAAAGCCGCGTCCTTGAATTCGAACTGGTCGGCATGACTGGCGAAGCAGCGAATGCTGCCTCCGTTGCTGTCATTGAGTTCGGCGCGGACGATCTTCATGCCGGCTTCCTGCAGAATGCGCTCTACCACGGCCAGGCTATAGTACTCAAGATGCTCGTGGCAGATGGTGTCGTACATGCCCTTCTTGAGCATCGTCGGCATGTAGGACATTTCAAAGATCCAAAGGCCCCGTGGAGACAGCAGTTGGGCGATTCCATGAACGAACTCAACGGGTGCCTCGAGGTCGTAAAACATAGCGATGGCGGTGATCACGTCAAAGCGGCGTTCGCCCATCAATCGGCTCAACTCTTTGCTTGGGAAAAGGTCGCGCACCACCTGAGTGCGAGGCAGATGGACTTCGGTCCCGATATCTGAGGGGTCGATACCGAATTTCTCCACGGCTTCAGGATAATAGCTCAACAGGGTGCCGTCGTTGCAGCCGATGTCCAGGACCAGTTCGGGCGGCCTCGTCATCATCTCAAGGCCGTCCGCCACGATGCCCTGCAGATGAGTGCGCATGGTCTGGTTGGTACCCGAACGATACCAGTAGCTTGCGTAAAGAATGGCTGGCGGGACCGTATATTCCATCTGCAACAAGCCACAGGCCCGCTCATTGCGCATCGGGTCGCAGCGGACAAGCGAGGTGGGAAGTTTCCTCAGGGGGGGCTCCGACACACCGGCTTTGAAAAAAGACCCCTGCAGATACTGCTCACCCAGGTCGATCGCTTGTGAAAGGGCTGCCGAGCCGCAGACCCTGCAAGTTTGACGATGACAGAGATGCACAGGTCAAGCCTTCCTTGCGAGCCGGATTTACGAGCGCCCGGCCAGGTTGCGTCACCGTGTTCGTCGCCTGGGGCTCCAACCGCACTGACCTACCTTTCTACGAGCAGCCGGCAGGCCTCCCCTGCAGAACCCGTCTCTCAAGTGTTAGACCCATCACGACAAGACCGTGGAGAGTTGGTATAGAGGACCGTTGAAGGCGCCCTCGCCCCCTCCGGTGCCGCCTCAAAACTCGTAGACGTGCACCGCATAGGGCCCACCCAGCACGTCTTCGAAAGCGCCCTGACGCACCTCCAGGCTGCGCCCCTCGCCGCGCACCCGCACCTGCCCAACCCTCACCCCTTCGACGCGCACCTTCAAAGGAACAGGCCCGCCGCCTACCGGGCTCATCACGAACAGAAAGCGCCGCTGGCCCAACTGTCGCTCGAAGCTCAAAGCGCCTCCGCTCACCCTCACACCGCTCCCCGGAGCGGGCGTTGGGGCGGTAAAGACCTCGGCCAGACCTCGAAACTCTGCGTTCAGCCCGCGCAGATAGTTCACGTGGGCGGGGCGAGCCTTGAGCATCTCCGAGGGACACAGCCCCACTCCGGCGCAGCCCGCCCGGATGGCCCGATAGCCTCGCCAGCGCAGCGACTCGACGGGCTGATAATAGTAGGCTTCCAGTCCGGCCAGCACGGCGCAACGATGGCTGCCAGGCTGCACCGGCTCGGGCACCTCCTCAAAGCTGGTCTCCACCCCGATGACGTCAAAAATGGGCATCAACACCTTCATCGCCTGAGCGTGGCCCGGGTGGCCCACCAACCAGGTCTCCGGCCCGTTGATCACATGGTCGGGGTCGACCTCGCGTACCCGCTGAGCCAGTTTCTTCAACTCCTGCAACTGCAACAGCCAGCCGGCCCCCTGCAGCTGCATCTCACCCTCTCCCATTTCGTAGGCGAACAGGCGCGGTTGGTCCCGCTGCTGCGGGCTGGCCAGGTTGGCGTCGACGGAAGGATAGCCCCACAATCGAGGCGGGTAGTTGCCTTCGAAGGGGTGGTCGAAGTTGGGCGTCCAGTACACCGGGAAATAGGGCCGGTCATTGAGGCGCAGGTAGGCCCGCTCATCCACTCGGGTCGAGCGGATTCGTTCGGGGAATTGCGGGGGCGGAATCTTCTCCAAAAAGCCTACGGCCACCGGCTGGCAGGCGGGAAACTTGCCCAGTCGCGCCACCAGCGACAGGTCGCGCACGGGCTCGCTCCAGGGGTGAATCTTGCCCGACCGCAGCGTGGCCACGCTCAGGCGCGTGGCGTCAAAGCCCCCAGGGGGCTCCTGGGGCCGCTGCAGCGCCAGGGGCTGGCCGTTGACCAGCAACTCGGGCAGCTGCGGCTGGCGTGAGCTGGTATGCACCCGAACCATGGCCTGAATCACTTCCCCCGGGTAAGCGAAATAACGGTCCACCTCGCACTCCAGAGCCCGCTCCGGCATGGCGAAAACATAGTCAGAACTGAACTCGCCCACGCTCAGGCGCAGCCTGCACGTTTCGCCGGCCCGCCCCACATACAGCCCGTCGGCCTTGCCGTTCAGGCGCCAGCTCATGGCCTTTTCCAGGCCCTCGACGCTCACCACATTCTCGCCGATCAGGCGCTCTCCAAACTCCACCCTCAGGCGCTGAGCCAGGCCCACGGCCAGCTTCCCGGGGGCGCGGGTCGGGGGGGCGGGCGGCGCCCCTCCGTGCTGATACAGCTGAACCTCATCCCACCACACCGTTCCAATGGTGCTGCGGGGAACGCGCTGGCCGTCGAAGCCTCGGGCGCACAAAAAAATCTTCAGGCTTTGAACCGGACGTCGCGGAGCCAGAAACTTTCTCAGGCACACCCAGTCATAGCTTCCCGAGCCGCTGGTGCCCATATTGTACACACTGGGATCGTCTTCCATATCGTCGCCCAGAAAGTCGCCCTGGGGCAGCCACTCGCCCTTCTCGTCCTGGGCCATCAGCTCCAAAGTGCGCAGCTGGTCGGCCCGCACCATGGCCCGCAACTCCAACGGATGGGCTCGCTGCTGCTTGAGCGCCACAGTAGGGCCGGCCACGCTGAAGTTATCCCCCGGATACACCTGAAAGCGCAAAGCCGAGCGACCCTGCCAGTGAATCAGCGGATCGTGGGCCACCGTGCCCCGCCAGTCCCGCTTGTGCTCGTGGGACCAGCCCGTAAACGTATAGTATTCGTTGCGAAACCAACCCCAGAGCTGAGGCGGCGACCAGCCTCCCGGAACCACCTCGAAGCCCCCGTTGGGCACCAGGTTCACCTCGTCGGCTGCGGGCGCTTCCTTCACCTGAACATCGTCAAACCAGACCGTCCCGCCGCGGGCCTCCAGCACCACCCCCAGATAGTGCAGCGGGCCCTTGGGGGTCACCACCAGTTCGCGGTACTGCCAGTCGTGGCTGCCGGCCTCAAATGCTACACTCGTTTCCTGATGGGTAGCCGCATTCAGCGGTGAGGCCGCCTGGCCAGGCCGGTCCTGCAGCAGCTGGTCCACCTTCAGCAGCGGTGCAGCGCTGGCACCCTCGCTGCGACACCAGGCGCTGATGGTGATGGGCCGATGGCGCACCTGCGATGCCAGCTCGGCCGGCAGGGGCAAAAAGCCGCCGTAGTGAGCGCCGCCCACCTGCCAGCCATTCTCTCCCAACCAGCGCAATTTCTGGCCGGCCGAGCCCGGGGCTGTGAACTTCACCACTCGCTGGCCCGAACGCGGCCGCTCCTGGCTCCACGCCCCGGCCCCGCCAAGTGTCCAGTGGTCGGGCAGGCCGTCTTGTTCTCCCACTCCGATGTCGCTGGCCTGCAACAACAGGAATCGCCGCTGCTGGCCGAACTCGCGACGGTGCCAATCCTGCTCAAAAGAGGGGTTAAACAGCATGTTGCCCGCCTCGGGCCGCGCCCGGGGCACCTCCGGCCAGGCAGTCTCGGGGCCAGGAGTCGGTGCAGCCGCGGCCGGAGGACGAGGCGGTGCGCTGGCGCAGCCCAGCAGCAACAGCGTCAACAGCAGAGGGCGAGGGGCCATAGCCACAGCTTCAAGCGCCCGCCGGGCCCACCTCCCGCCGCCCTCCCCACGCCCGACGATTAGAGCAGGCCCTTCATGGTGGCTCTGATCCTGGCCGAACTCTTGCCGTCGCCGCGTTGCCGCCGAATGATCTTGTTGAGGTCTTTGTCCAGTTGGGCCTTGCGTTCCCGATAGTTGGAGCTCAGCCCCGAGAGCAGGGCCGAGCTACCGCCACCGGCTTCGCTGGCGTCGCTCGAGAGCTCCACCCGGTCGCTCGAGGTTGGCTGCGGCGTTGGCCTCCTGGCTGTCACCGGACTTGATCCAGATCTGGAAGCTGCGGTCGGGGCCGGCCAACACCTGGGCGACGCGAGTGGCCATTTGCTCGGGAGACTCCTGGCCGCGGGCCAGGGGCCATACCAGAATCGCCTCGCCCTGGCCGTCTCCGGCCAGAATCATGGCGTCGGCTACGGTCTTGGCGCGCCAACCCGCGGGTAGGTCCAGACAATATCCGTGCCAGACGTCTTGGTAAAGCATGCCGGAAACCACTGTATGGAGCGACTTGGAGTCGGGGAATGATGGGGATCATACCTGCAGGTGGCCGTTGGACCCAGGTTCGTAAGGTTCGCCCGCAGCCCGCGCGGCAGGCGAATTGCCGTTTGTCTGCAAATCATCGCCGATGAATCCGCATGAGTCCCTCTTTCAAGCCGTCCAACAAGGCAATCTGAGCGAGGTTTGGAACCTCGTCAGCGATCACCCCGAACTGGTTCGGGCCCAGGATTCGTCCGGTCTCTTTGCCCTGCACTGGGCGGCCCGCCTGAACCAGGTCTCCCTGGCTCAGGTGCTGCTCGACTACGGGGCCGACCTTGAGTCGGTTCACCCGCCCACCTTCTCCACGCCGCTCAAATACGCGGTCTTCTTTGGCCACATCGACATGGTTCGCTATCTGGTGCAACGCGGAGCCCGCCTCGACAACCGCGGCGGCGGATCCACCACGCCGCTGGAGCTGGCCCATAAGGCTCCCACCGAACCCTTTCGTCAAATGGGAACCAGCGGCAGCGACCACGACTACGCCACCATCGCCCGCTTCCTGCAGGAATGCGCCCGGACATGAAGCGTCTGTTGCTGGCGCTCTGGGCCCTGCTCGGCCCCACGGGGCCAGGGTCAGCCGAAGAACTCCGCATCCGCTGGTCTCCCGCGCGCTCCCAAGTGGTCCTCCGCGACCAGATCTGGTACGCTCCCCTCAGCACACTGGCCGAGGAATGTGGCGTGCAGGTCTCGCCCGCCGGTCAGGGGTTTCAAGTGGCCAACCCCGCCCGCGACCTCGAGCTTCCCCCGGGCAAGCTGCAGGTCAACGAAACCCCCCTGGACCTGCTCGAAGAAGACGGCCAGTGGTGGGTGCCCGCCGAGGCCTTCTGTCTGGCTCTGGGCGGCAAAATCACCCGCCCCGATCACAGCGTTCTCAACCTCATTCCCCCGGCACGCCCCCAGGCGGCAAGCGTCCAGCGCAGCGACCCCGCCTCCTTCTATCTCTCGCAGGTGCGCTCATCGACCAATCCCAACGGTAGCCGCGACAATGGCAATTGCGGTCCGGCTTGCCTGGGCATGGCGGCTCGCGCCTTCGGACGCTGGCCCCTGCACCTGGCCGATTCCGACGTTGCTGGCATGATGAGTTGGGTTCGTCGGGAAATGGGTCACAGCAGCGACGAGAGCCAGGGAACCAACATCCCCTGGCTCACCAAACCCGCCCAAAAACTGCAGCTCAACCCCCAGCTCTTCCAAGACTTCGACCAGTTACCCGGGCATCTCGCTCAGGGCCGCATGGTGATCGTCGCCGGACCGCTCAGCGCCTTGAACATGCCGGGCGGCACCCACGCTATGCTGGTCGTTGGTGCCAGCGGAGACGACCTGCTGGTGAACGACCCCGGCCTGTTCTTCAAACGACCCGGCACCCGCATTCCAGCCGATCGGTTACGCAGCTTCTTCCTCCTGGGCATCGCTCTGGGAGAACACTAGCCCCAACCACCCCCCCGTGAGCCTCGATCGCAGGCACAAAGTGCACCCCACCCGCGCCCCCAGCCCCA
>CAZYPN010000015.1:12426-14931 GCA_964649085.1 uncultured Burkholderiales bacterium
CCCGTGAGCCTCGATCGCAGGCACAAAGTGCACCCCACCCGCGCCCCCAGCCCCACCAACGGCCGAGAGTGGCAAACCGGTCGCCCGATGGACTCCGCCGAACGACTGCGCGGCGCGGAAAAGATACACCCGTGCCAGCCTCGCCGATCGCTAACATCCTCGCAACCCTCTCCCGGGCCAGGACGGCTACACTGGGAGCCATGCGCATCGCCTGCACCGCTCACTGCTCCCACCAACGACGCCTGGCGGCCCCAAGGGCCAACCAGGAGAGCCTGGGCGACCCCTATTTTCCCCAGTTGGGAAACGGCGGCTACGACGCGCTGCACTATGACCTCAACCTCAAAGTAGAGCCCAACAAGCAGCACCTCGAAGCCAGCGCCACCATGACGGCGCGAGCCCTGGAGCAACTGGCGGCGTTCAATCTGGACTTTCGCAACTTCGACATTTCCAGGGTGGTGGTCAACGGAGAAGAGGCCGCTTTCGAGCGTAAAGAGGGCGAACTGACCATCACTCCGCCGGCCCCTTTGCCGGCCAACGAAGAGTTTCAGGTCACGGTCGACTACGCCGGCACTCCCAAATCGTATCACTCGCCTCACGCTCCGGTGCCCATCGGCTGGAACGCCATCGGCGACGGCAGCTACGTCATGTCGGAGCCCGATGGCTCGAGCACCTGGTATCCGGTCAACGACCATCCCCGCGACAAGGCCACCTACACCTTCCGGGTGGACGTTCCCAACGGCTACCAGGCCGTGTGCAATGGACAGCTGGTCGAAACCCGCCCTCAGGGCGATCGCACGACCTACATCTGGGATGCCAAAGACCCCATGGCCAGCTACCTCTCGACGGTCAACATCGGCAAGTTTGTAGAACACAAAGACGTGGGCCCCAACCAGGTTCCCATCCACAATTTCTATCCCGAACGCCTGGCCCCGCTGGCCCGCATCGACTTCGGACGGGTGCCGGAAATGATGCAGTGGCTGGGCGAGCGCTTTGGAGACTATCCCTTCGAGGCTTACGGCAATGTGGTGGTCAATGCTTCGGTGGGTGGCGCCGCGCTAGAAACCCAGACTCGCCCGGTCTACGAGCGGGGCATGGTCACCGGAACCCGAGCCCTTGAATTCGTCTACGCCCACGAATTGGCTCACCAGTGGTGGGGCAACAGCGTCAGCGTGGCCGATTGGAAAGACATCTGGTTGAGCGAGGGCTTCGCCTGCTACACCGAAAACATGTGGCGCCACGAGCACAGCGGAGGCATCGCCCGGCTCGACAAGGCCATGGATCGCATGTACCGCAACCTGCCCCAGCGCTCGGCACCGGTGGCCGACCCTGGCGAAGAGGACCTGTTCAGCGGCAACGTCTACCAACGAGGGGCGGTCACCCTGCATGCCCTGCGCAAGGAAATCGGCGATGAGACCTTCTTCCGCACCTTGCGCACCTACGCCGATCGCTTTCGTGGCAAGAATGTCACCACCGACGACTTCGTGGCTACCGTCAACGAAGTCACCGGAAAGGACCTGACTGCCTTCTTCGACCGCTGGGTGCGCCAGCCCGAACTGCCTCCCTTTCCCAAGGCGGCCTGACCGCGATCCGCCAACCCATCCCTCAATCCGCCGGCGCCATCTCCCAGCCCTGGTCGCCCTGGCGGAAGATCACTTGGTGGCGGGCGCCATGGGCACCGGCCTGGGGCCCAAACCAGCCCCGCAGCACCTCAGGCAACACATTGCCGCCGCCCCCCAGCGGACGCACCACATTGAGGGCCACCTTCACAAAGTCGCCCTCCATCTCCACCCCTCCGTGCCCCAACAGCCACCGCTCCAGCCCGTCCAGCGTGAAGTCGGTAAAATGCCGCCCCTGCTTCACCCGCTCCTGATGGCCGTGCTTGAACGACACATATAACACGCCCCCGGGCTTGCTGGCCAGCAGCAGCTTTCCCCACACCGAGTCCAGCTCGGCCCGCTTCACATGCAGCAGGCTGGCGCAGGCCCAAATGCCGTCGAACTCCCCATCGTAATCCAGTTCCTGAAATCGCAGCCGTCGTACCGGGCGGCCCGTCAGAGCCGTCGATCTAGGTCACCTCGTAGCCCAGCCGGGCAAAGGCCAGGCTGTCGCGCCCCGACCCGCAGCCGGCGTCCAGAATGCGTCCGCCAGGCGGCAAGTAGCCCAGGAATCGCCGTTGCAGTTCCGCGATATCCACGCCCGCCGTAGCCTCGGCAAATTCGCGGCCGAATTGGTCATAATAGGTCAGCGTCGAATCCATTCCGCCCCCTTTCCACTGCCGTTCCCTGCTCCTGGTCGCCGCCGTGCTTTGGCACCCCGCCTTCGGTCGAATTTGGGACGTGGCGGTGGTCTGCAATATTCTAGCCGTGGGCGTTGCTCGGGTGTTGGAAGCCCTGCGCTACAAGGCCGACTCCAGCTCACAACAGCTACCTGCTCGTCCCGCTCCCAGGGCAGCCGTTGGCCTGCACCAGCAACGTGGGCTGAGTCACCGACCGGGTAATGGCCAGC
>CAZYPN010000015.1:15031-39078 GCA_964649085.1 uncultured Burkholderiales bacterium
GCCGTTGGCCTGCACCAGCAACGTGGGCTGAGTCACCGACCGGGTAATGGCCAGCCAGTCCTCAGCGGGCAGCTTCTCCAGCACCTCCTGAATGGCACCCGCCGGCACCCTGGAGCGCACCGTGCCATCGGCCAGCACTTCAAGGTCGGCCTCCAAATAACTTTCGATGACCGGCTCCCACCATCCGGCAAAAATGGGAGCCGAGCGCATCATGGCCAGGTAGGCTGCGCGGTTGGGCCAGATCTGGCCCAGGCGGCTCACCGACGGCCGGATCATCTCCAGAACCTCGGGGCAACCCGGCACCTCATGGGCAATATCCAGAAGAATTAGCTTCTTCACGCGCTCGGGATATCTGGCCGCCACCACCATACTGACTAGGGCTCCGAAAGAGTGTCCCCCCAGCACCACCTGGGACAAAGAGAGAGCGTCCATCAGCCCCACGATATCGCCAGCGTGGTCCGCCAGCGAATAGCCAGAGGCCGGCTTGTCGCTTTTCCCCCGACCCCGCAAGTCGGGTGCCAGCACTCGTCCGCTCAGGCCCGCCCGCAGCAGGCCTTCCATAGAATGGGCGTTGGCCGTCAGTCCGTGCAGCAGCATCGTGGGGCAGCCCGAGCCGCTTTGTTCCAGCACATGCAACCGCTGATCGGCGGAAACTCTCACCAGATGGGAATGCAAAGTGAACATACGTCCGGCCAATCAGATCGGGTTCAAGCTTCTAAAAGCTTTTGGGCCAGCGAGGCGGGAGAGTCGCTGAAAGGCATTTGCTCGCTGGCCACCGCCTTCAGCGCCTGACGAATCGAGCGGCGCTGCAGAATCTCGGGGTTCTGCTCAGCGGCCTGGCCCAACCAGGTTAAGGCCTGATAACGGGCCCCGTCGTCGTTGACCGGGTCGAGCACGCGCCGCAATTCTTGGGGATGCTCGATCAGGCTCTGGGTCAGTTGCTGCTCGAACTGTTCCGGCAGCTGGGCCATCCGCACATGGCTCCAGGTGGGGCGCTCTCGCTCCAGCTGGCCGGGTTCGGCGCAAATGTCCACCGCAAAGTTGTGGGCGTTGGGCACCGATTGGTCCAGCTGGCAACGCTCGGTCAGCGACATCTTGTCGGAAGGCGTGGTCAACGACAGCACGGTGACATCTTTGGGAATCGGCTTGCTGGCCAGCTCGCGAATGAAGGACGAGCTCTCCATCACCTGGGCAAATCCGGGGCGGGTCATCCAGGTATAGGGCATGGTCATCGTGGTGGTCACCATCATGGCGGTGGAGCTTGCCGTTTTGCTCAAGGCTTTGGCCATCGGGTAGCCAAACCGCACCATGGGGTTCAGCTGGGCCAGCTGCCACATCGGCGTATTTTCCAGCGGCTGCAGAACCTGCGTGTCCCAGTTGTAGAAAGGAAGCTCTGCCAGTCCCGGGGGAAGCGGTTCGGGCATGCCCGACTTCACCGGCGCGGCCAGCAGCATCACGCTGCCAATGCCGCTGCTGCCGTCGATCTCGGGGCTTACCGCCAGATTGTAGGCCACCACACCGCCGGCGCTGTGGCCCACCACCACCGCCTTGGGCACCAGCGAGTCCAGCACCTCGGCGGCAACTTTGGCCGCATTGGCCAGGCCGTCGTCCTGCAGTTGGGCCTCAAGTTTGGCCTGCAGTGCCGACAGTTGGCTGCTCAAATGCGCCTTCAACTCGCTGTCGGGCTGCTTCAACAAGCGGGCCACCTCGGCCACACATTCCTTCAGGCGCTGGCGCAAAGGGCCATGCTCACCCTTCAGTTGGAAAAAGTCGTCCAGGCTGGTTCCGTCTTGCAACGACTGCAGGTTTTCCCTGCCGATCTGCAGGCGTGCTGCGTTGATGGTGCGACTGGCTTCCTGGCTGCTCTCCTCAATCGGGGCACCGTCGCGAATTCCCGGATAGGTGCGCTGGTCCAGGTGGTAGCCGCGGCTGCGGGCATAGTCGCGATACTCGTCGATGCCGTGCTGGTCGACCAGCGAACCGTGCAGCAGCACCATGGGGCGGCGATTCCGCTCGCCCTCGGCGGTGGGGGGCAACAACGGGGGCCCAGAGCGACGGGCGACGGAAGTCTGCGAGGTGATGTGCACGACTCCAGAGTATCCGGGGCAAGAAGTCCAGATGTAGCGCTATTGTAAATCTCTCAACTGGCGAGCAAGGTCAGCCACCGGCACCCAAGAACCACCGGCTGGTGAACGCCCCCTCGCCGTTGCTCCAGAGCACCTTCCTTTTGCTCCCCCTGCTGCTGGTATTCAGGGCCTGGAGGGCCACCGGTAGCGGAAAGCGCGAAGCCTTTGTGGCCGGCGCCTGGCTGCTGTTCACCGGGGGCCTGGCGGCCGGTGGGCTGCTGACCCGGTTTGACACCTTCCCGCCCCCCTTGCTCCGGGTGGTATTGCCCACCCTGCTCATCACCCTGGGGGTAGGCTTATCCCCGCTGGCCCGGGGCTGGATTCAAAGCTGGAGTCTGGCCTCTATGGTGGCCTTTCAAAGCTTTCGCCTGCCCTTGGAGCTGCTCATGCACCAGGCCGCTCGCGAGGGGGTCATGCCGGTGCAAATGTCGTTCAGCGGCCGCAATTTCGACATCGTCACCGGCTTGCTGGCCTTGCCGCTCAGCCTGTGGCTGAGCCGGGGTGGCCGCTCACGGGCCGTGGTGTGGCTGTGGAACCTGTTGGGGTTGGCCTTACTCTGCAACGTGGTCGGGGTGGCCATCGCTTCCTTCCCCGGCCCCTTAAGGCTTTTCCACCAGGAGCCCGCCAACCTGTGGGTCACGACCTTCCCCTTCGTCTGGTTGCCCACGGTTATGGTTCCCCTGGCCCTGGCGGGACACGTCCTGATCGCCCGAAAGTTGAAACTCGGAGTCGAATGAATCGTGAACAAATTGTGAACAACCGGACATGGGGTTGACAGGCCGAGACGGGCGGTATACATTGCGGTCCTCGAAGGCAGTAACGACGCCGGCGACGCACCAGGAAGCGACAGAACTGGCGCGCTGAAGAGCGAAGATTCAGGGGTAGCCTGCAAACCAGAGCAGGTCGGAGAACCGGTCCTCCGTCAGAGACAGGTTGGGCTGAGCACAGCTCGGGCGTCCGCGAGGACACAGCCCCATCAGGCGAGCAATCGATAGATGGGGTGAAAGAACCGAAACAAGCTGAGAGTTCAGAGCCTGGGTGGAAGGTTGGCTTCCAGGCGGCGCTTACAGGCCTTATTGTAAGGGAGGTGTGTAGCCTTAGCACACAGCGTCAAGGACAGCGCCAATGTCCTGGACCTGATGAGGTCCTGAGAATCGCGAGATGAAAGCTCACGAGCAGAAATCGGAAACGCACCGAGGAAAGTTCGTGAACCTCAGGCAGCTCACCGGGAGCCTGGTTCGGAGTGGTGAACCAGGGGGCACGAAGAACGCCTTAAAGTCTTCGGGGTAGCTTGCAGACCTGAGCAAGCCGTCGGACGACATCGGCGCAGCGAAGAAGAAAGCATGGTCGTAGGCTCATCACATCGAGACGATGTCCGACGCGACGGGAGAGGGCGAAAGCTCTTGAAAGGCGCGCCAGGGCGACTCGACGGAGGTGGGAGCCTGGTCAGAGGATGGAGACCAGGGGGCACTGTTCTGGCCTGAACAGAACAGGGGTAGCTTGCATACCTGGCAAGCCGCTAAAGCTCAGCTAGCGAAAGTCAACATGTGGACAGTCTGAGAGAGGCCTGAATCGGCCTCGGGAACCGCGAGGTGAAATCGCGTGATGGGACCCTCCTACGGAGGGAAAAGTCACGAGGAGCCCGGGAGCAGAGGAAGGATGCCTGGTCAAGGTGGGTCGGTAGCCAGGCCGCCAAAACCCTTCGAGCAATCGAGGGGTTTTTTGCATTCTCGCTTGTCCTGCGGCTCCCCGGCACGCAGAGCTTCGTTCACCAGGGCCTTCAAGCCAACCCCCCTCAGCTTTCGCAGTTGGCGCAGTTGAGAAGCGATGTCTTCATCCAGGGTAAGGGTTGTCCTCATGCATCTAAGCATAATCTCAAAATGGTCTAACTGCGGTCCATTCGGCACTTGAACACCACCAGATCGGGCCGACGCGTCTCGAATCGCTGCAACAAGGCAGCGTAGGCCTCGGCCAGTTGCTCGTGCGACTTCAGCGCCTGCATCTCGACCAGCACGTTGATGGCCGGCCTGGCCAGATAGCCTCGGCGCGGCCCGTCTTTCAGGCTCTCGGGATGGGTGGGATCGTAAACCCAATTGAAGTCCCCATCGTCTTCAAGTACCTGCGAGTTCCCCTTCGAATCCAGGGCTGCAATACGGCGACGATAGGGACTGCCATCCGCCGTGTGTCGGTTTTCGGCATTGGCCAGATTCTGCGCGCACACCTCGGCCGCAAGTTGGTGAAACCGCATCATGGTGTACATCGCTTCAAAGCCGGCCTGGTCGCAGGCCAGCCGATAGCCTTGCGGCCCCGGCTCGAAGCGCGCCCCTCGCGAGCGCAGCACGTTCAGCACGCCCTCGCCGGGCGGCCCGGCGTAGACCGTAAACCAGCCGGGTTGGCTCTGACGCCATCCCATCCAAAACGCCACGAGCACAACCAGTAACCAAAAAGAGCGGTGATGTTTCATCGCTCCATATTGAGTTGGACATGAGAACACTTCAGCATGGAATTGTTGCCAAAACCAAACACTTCTGGACGCTCGATCTGCCAACCCCTGGCCAGAGGGAACCCTACAAAAATCAGGAAGCATCTCGGATGGGTGGGATTTTTGGCCGCAAGAAGGCGCCCGGCTGGGAAGCCAGCCTGCCCTTCTTCCGTCAGGCCGCACAGCGGTTGCGCCAGCGAGTCATTCCGCTGTACCCTCGCCTCGATCAGGCCGACCTCGAATTCTATCTCACGCTTTGTGGTGTCTACGGTTTTCAGTTCTATTCGTCGGCGGGCATCAACGAGTCCATCCCCAGGAGCCAGGGCCAACAGTATATCCTGGCCATCACCCCTCAGCTGTCGGCCTGGGACAAACGCGCCTTCCAGGCGCTGCCGCTGCTCTACCGGCGGGTCGAAGAGGTGGTCGAGCTGGTTGGCGACGCGCCCGACCTGTTCCGTCAGCGGGTGGGCCAGTGGGCGCTGCAGGGTATCGGCTGCGAAGACCTGGCCGACGAGCTGGCCGTGCCGCTGGCGCTGCCCATGCTGCAGCTGGCCATCGATGTGCTCATGCAGCGTTTCAGCTGGAACGCCGACAGCCAGAAGGTGGCCGATCGCATCGCCGAACTCTCCCCCAACTTCGAGCCGCCTCCCGAGAACTGGTTCAGTTGGGCGGCCCGCAACAAGGTCGACAAACTGCGGGCGGCGCTGGCCCAGGGACAGTTGCCCGACGAAGCCACCGAAAAAGGGCGCACTGCTTTGATGCTGGCAGCCTCCTACGGCCACCAGGAAGCGGTGGCCGCGCTGCTCCAGGCGGGGGCCAACCCCAACCACCAGGACCATGGCCAGCTGACGGCTCTCACCGCGGCCAGTGCCGGAGGACATCTCGGCGTGGTCGAGCAGTTGCTGGCGGCCGGCGTCGACGCCAATCATCGCGACTATAAGCGAATGACGCCGCTCATGTACGCCGCGGCCTCGGGCCAGGAAGAACTCGTGGCCAGGCTGCTGGCGGCGGGTGCCGATCCCAACGCCCAGGACGACCGCGGTATCGGGTGCCTCATGACAGCTGCCGACGCGGGCAAAGAGTCGCTGGTGCGCCTGCTGGTGCAGGCGGGTGGCCAGGCGGATCAGCAGGACCTGAACGGGGGCACCGTGCTGATGGGCCTGGCCGCCAGCGGACAGTTAGAGTTGGTTCGCCTGTTCGTAGAGCAGGGGGCCGACGTCAACCGAGCCGACCACAGTGGCTGGACCGCCCTCATGAGCGCCGCCTGTCGCGGCCATATCGAGGTCGTGCGCCTGCTGCTCGCGGCCGGAGCCAGGCCGGAAGCCCAAGACGATCAAGGAAAGACAGCCCGTGACCACGCCGACGGCTTTCCCGAGGTTCAGGTGCTGCTGGCTTGAGGGCCGACGGCCTCGACCGCCTCACGCCGGCGGGCTGGGACGCCCTGCTTGCCCACAGCATCCGCACCATCGTCGACCTGCGCAACCCCAGCGGCTCTCGCCTCCCCGTTCCCACGCTCGCTGGTCAGCCCGGCCCAGTTTCAGCGACGCTTCCCGGTCTCTTGACCGTGGCCACCTGGCGCCACTTCTGGTGGCGCCAGGCGCCAACCCCAGCGGCTCTCGCCTCCCCGTTCCCACGCTCGCTGGTCAGCCCGGCCGAGTTTCAGCGACGCTTCCCGGTCTCTTAACCGTGGCCACCTGGCGCCACTTCTGGTGGCGCCAGGCGCCAACCCCAGCGGTTCTCGCCTCCCCGTTCCCACGCTCGCTGGTCAGCCCGGCCCAGTTTCAGCGACGCTTCCCGGTCTCTTGACCGTGGCCACCTGGCGCCACTTCTGGTGGCGCCAGGCGCCAACCCCAGCGGCTCTCGCGGCGTGAGCATGCCCATTCCGGTTATTCCAGGGGTTCCCTGGGGCTACCGGCCAGGATGAGTAGGATGGACGAAAGAGGCTCCAGCGCCAGCTTCTCCATACAGGCTCTGGTAGCCGCAGGACGAAACTCGATTTCCTCCAAAGGAATGTCATGTTTCGTCATCACCAACCGGAAGGTGAGGGTGATGTCGTGGGTGGCCAGGGTGGTGAGAATTTGAGGCGCCCGGGTGTTTTCGAACACATTGGCACGAGTATTGATCTTGATGTTCTCAATCGTTTTCTCATATCTCTCGCATGCGTCACGATACCTCTGAACAGGGTGGCGCCCGGCCAACAGTCCGCGTTCCAATTTTGCGGTGAAAGGAGGAATATCGACCTTCACGGTCTTCACGATACCCACCACCGAAGTTCCTTCGATCTTCACGTCCTGCAGCGGCACCAGTTCCACAAGCTGCCGGGGCGCGGCTCACCGACTGGCGCAAATGCGAGCATTGCGGACAGAGCAAACCCGACAAACTGATGAAAACCCTGTCCCGCTGCTGGGACTGCTGGGGCGGCTAGCTTCGTCAGGGGCCGAGAAGCGTGATGGAATGAAGCGGGCTATCGATCAAAACGCAGCGTGCAGTAGGCAATGCCCCCCGCGTCCATAATGAAGGCTCCCAGTTCAGTAGCATGCAGGGCCTCGGGAAAGTGCTTTCCCAGCAACTGTCCAAAATAGTGATAGGTGGGGCGCACGTGGCGGCTGATGTCTTGCGCGTGGGTCAGGCGCAGGCCCACCGCCTCGGCCAGGGCTCGATAGCCCGGCAGATCGATGGCCGTATAGGCGCCCCACAGCGGGTTGCCCGGGTCGTCGAAGTTGCCCGGCGGCGAGCCGTCGGGCAGCAAAAAATCGCTCAGGGTCAGGTTGCCCCCGGGGCGCAGCACGCGCCGCGCGTGCTCAAAGAACGCCCGCCGACTGGGAAAGTGAAAAATGCACTCCACCGCCAGCACCCGGTCGAACGATTCCGCGGCAAACGGCATCTCACAGGCGTCGCCCTCGACCAGTTGCACCCGGGGGTTCAGGCGCCCCCGGGCCACCTCCAGCTGACGGGCGTCAATATTGAGGCCCGTCAGCTCCAGCCGGTCAAACTGCTCATCCATGGTGGCCAGCGTCCCGCCGAAGCCGCAGCCCACGTCCAGCACGCTCTGTCCCGACCCAATGTCGGCCACGGTGAGCAGGTGCTGACACAGGCGATCCATGGCCACAATGCTATCCGGTATGTCGCTATAGGCGTTCTCGGGGTGTTCCCAGGCCCCGAAGTGAACATGGCGATGAAAGGCCTGTTCAAACTCCGGGTCGCCTGCCGCCAATCTCGACAAAATCATGTCGAAGTAGGGCAGGTTAATCGGAATCGGATTCCTCTTCCTCTTCGGCCTCGGCCGCCTGCTGCGAACGCCCGGCCCGCTCTTCCTTTTCGCGCTTCAAAATAGCTGCTCGCTCGGCATCGGCCTTCTTTTGAATCTCGGCCGAGTTGTTCAGCGCGCTCACGGAAAGCTCCAGCCCCACCTCCAGGTCTTCCGCAGACTGGCTACTGGGGTAGTTCAGCAACCGTCCCAGGCCTTCTTTCAGGCGGTGAATCTCTGCTTCCAGCCCGGAAACGATCGAGTTCTGATAATCGGTCAGCTTGCCCGGCAGGTCTTTCTTCACGGCCGGAATGGCATAGATCTTCAGCGCATTGTCGGCGATGGCGTCCAGCTTGGAAACGCCTTCCACATATTGTTCCATCGTAATTTCGCCGCTTTGCACCATGGTCACGGCGGCCTTCAGCAAAGTGACGTAAGGCAGTTCCTTGTCGCCGGCCTCGCCCGCCGACACCCCCGGCAGCCCGCTGCCGCTGACGACGTTCAGGTTGACATCGTCGTCCTCGTCGCTGGCATCTTCCAGGGCGCTCTGGATCGCACCGCCCCAGGCCGGTACCTCGTCTTCCGGTTTCATGCTGTAGACCTCCTTAAATTTAAAAAACTCGCACCGTTGCCGGCCGAGTTTTTAGCCTTTTTGCCTTTTCGAGGGAGGGGGGATTAGTTCCCGCCGGCTCCGGTCAGGGCATTGATGATCTTGGAAACGATTTCCATGGCGCCACCGCCTGCACCGCCGCCGCCGCCACCTTTGCCACCGCCGGCAACTGCACTGATGACTCCACCTACAACATTACCCATGACTTGAGTCCTCCTCGTTAGTAACTTGGGCCGATTCTCTCACATCGAAGAACGCTTGGGAAGGCTTTCACATTCTTTTAACATGCAGGGCAAAGCGCAGCGTATCCACGCGATAACCCATTTGTTCGTGCCAGCTGGCAATGGTGCGTGCTCCCAGGCTGCCATCGCCATACAATACGCCACCTTTCTGGCCCGCCATGGTTTCAGCCGCCCCGATCAAATAGCGCGAAAGTCCGCGCCCCCCGAAAGCCGGTGCCACCGCCACATCATAAAGATACAGGCTGGGCTCGCCGCGGGCGGGTGGGCCGCTCTGCACAATCATATAGCCCACCGCCGCTCCGCTGGCCACCTCTTCCAGCAGCCACACCGTGCTCAGGTCCAGCTGGCTGAGGTAGGTCAACTGATAGCGCAGCTCCACCTCGGCCGGGTCCACCTGGCGTCCGGCCGGAATGTAGGCGGCTGTGTAGGCGGCGTGGGTTTCCAGCAGAAAGGGCAGGTCATCCTCGCGGCCAGCTCGCAGGCGATAGTCGGGGCTGCTGGCGCCGCGGTGGCCGGGCGCAAAGCGCAGCGCGGCCCGGTGTTGTTCGGCGCGAAAACCACAGCGATACAGCCACAGCTGGGTGCGCTTGTCGTCGGCCGGCACATCCACGATGATCACCTCGTGCTCGTAGGCGGCCGCTATTTTGACGGTTTTTGTCATCAGTCGCGACAGCACCTCGAAAGCGGGCACCACCACATCCAGCAGTTTCACCTGCAGCTGGTGGGTCACCCCGTGCTCGTCATGTAAGGCCAGCACCACATAGCCCAGCGGGTGTTCCCGCTCCAGCGCCAGCAACATCCGCCAATCCGCCTGCTCTGCTGCCTGCTCCAGCAGCTCCAGACCTTGCCGCACAAACTGGTGCTCGTCCATGAATACCGACTCCCAATAGCGTTTCCCCCGACGCAGGCGCTGCAGGTCGGGAAGGTCCTCGGGCCGGGCCAGCCGCAGTTTCACCGATACAGGTTTGGCCCCGTCCCTATGGGCTCCTCCAGGGAATCTGGCCGGCCGCCGAGAACCTCGCTTCCATGTCGAAAGCCCTGGGCAGCGAGGCGCCACCGCCCGACCAGCCACGCCCACGCCGCTGGACCTGGGTCTTGCTTGCGGCCCTGTTGCTGGTGGGGGCCTTTCTGATTGTCGTGCCTAACTTCATTCGGGCTAAAAGCAGTGGCCAGCTCACGGCCTGCACGTCCAATCTCAAAAACCTCGGCACCGCCCTGCAAATGTACGCCTCCGACAATCAGGGGCAGTTCCCGGACCGTTTGGAGCAGTTGTTGCCCCAACAGTACCTACGCACCCTGCCCACCTGTCCCACCGTCATGCGGATGAGCTACACCGACTACCACGTCAATCCTCGTCACACCCACTTCTCGGTGGGCTGTTGCGGCAACGCCCATCCTCGTAACGGTCTCAACCATCCTCGCTTCGATTCCCAACGGGGTCTGGTGGAGCGCCCCTGAGGGGGAACGTCGTGATCGGGCGGTTCGGGCGATTTGCAACGGCGCCCTCAGGCGCGGAGGCGATCGGAACGGCGACGGGACTGCAGCACAGCGGTGAGTGCGAGACAGAAAAGGGTTGGCCAGGCAGCCGAATCGGGCTGGATTTCGGGGACGCCCGCGGCCAACTGGTCGTCGGCCGTGACCCGCATGGCACCGGCCGTGGCCGGTAACGGCCAGGTGACGCCCCCGTCGATGGAACCCAGCCCCAGGCCCTGGCCCGTAACCGTGCTCCAGGTGTAAATGGAGCTGTTGCCGGTACCCATGGCGACCACCCAAAAGGTGGCATTGGTCCCGAGGATCGTGGGGGAGGCGGGCAAGAAGCTGGTCTGGGTGACCAGGCCGGACTGGATCAGGGGTTGGCTGGGCAGCAAGGCCACCAACAGACTGCCCGGATTGCCCGAGGCGTCGGAAAATAGGCCCAACGAAAGATTGCTTCCGCTGGCGTCGCCAAACCCGGAGACGAAGCCGATGGCGGCCTCGACCGAAGTGAGGCTAAGGGGAGTCGCCCCGGTGGTGAACGAGTTGGCGACTTGGACGCTGGGAAACCCGAGCAGGGGGGAAGTGCCAATTGCCACGCTGTTTAGCGGGTCGGCAGGGAAGGTGTCGAGGAGGACGACGGGGGCCGAAAGGGCCGGGAGCGCCAGGGAGAGGGAGAGCAGAAGGGCCTTCATCGCGGGCTCTTTGCGGCGACACTTTCGATCTCCTTTCTGGGGATCGAAGGTGGAGGAGGGTCGTCGAGGGAAAATCGCCGGCCGACGAGAAACTTGAGCAGGTGGGGGCATATCCTATGCTGACTACCACGTCAGTCAACGTCGTCAGAGTTTCTCGCCGGGTTGCTGCGACATCGGAGCGCCCCTGAACGGGAACGCCGTGATCGGGCGGCTGGACGAGGCCCTTCAGCTGGGGTCGGGTTTTTTGCCGCGGCACACCCCGCTGCATCAGCTTCCCCCGCCCTTTGAAGCCATTTCCCAGGCCTGCCAGCAGCTTCCCGGTCGCTACCACGGTGCCCATCTCGACTGTCGGCCCTGGCTGCACCAACAGTTTGACCGGCCCCATCCCCAAGGGTCCGCGGCCCTCGAGCAAGCCTCGCTGCCCACGCTGGAAGCGCTCATGACCCAGCTCAGCCTGCTAGGCCACGCCTACCGCTGGCAGCGCACGCCCCCCGACCCCTCGGCCTACGCCGCCACTCACGTCGATTTGCCGCTCGGGCTAGCCGAGCTCTGGGGTCAGGTAGCGCGGCGGCTGCAGGTGCCCAGGGTGGGCCTGTTCTACACCATGATCGCCTGCAACTGGAAACTTCAGGGCGTCGAGCCCGATAGCCCCTACCGCCTGGAGGACCTGCAGGACGAGCGGCTCGACCTGATCCACAGCTGGCTGCTGCCCCCCGAGCACGAGGCCCTGCGCACCTTCGTGGTGTCGGCCCTGTTGGTCGAGGCCCGGGGCCAGGCGGTATTGCGCTGCATGCGCGAAACCTACGAGTGCCTGGCCCGCGACGACGCCCAGGAAGCCACCTTCCACCTCATGGTTCTTTCGGCCCATCTACTGGCCATCGGCTCGGCCTTTCACCGCGGCATTCGCACCGCCCGCCTCAAACCCCAGCACTTTTCTCAGCTGGTTCAGCCCACCATGGTGTGGCTCATCGACGGGCTCGAGGGGGCCAGCGGCCCCCAGTGTTGCACCATGCAGCTGCTCGACAGCTTCTTTGGCGTGCCCCGGGCCGGCCACATCGGCCAGCTGTTGCTGCAGAGCCGGGCCTACATGCTGCCCCGGCATCGCAGTCTCATCGAGGCTGTCGACGGTGCCCGCGACGAGCTGCGCAACTTCGTGGCTCGGGCCGACTCTCCGCGCCTGCTCGAAACCTTCAATCGCTGTTTGCAGCTGTTGCAGTCCTGGCGTCAGAGCCACCAGCAGCGCGGCAAGCTGTATATCGCCGCCGCCGACGACACCCCCTATGTGTCCACGGGCCTGCTCGTTCAGGATGGTCAGCAGAAGGCCGACCATTTCGAGCGCTCCATGGAAGAGCATATGAGTTCCACCCGCCAGCGCCAGCTCGATAACCCCTGGCAGGGCAAAGAGTGGAGCCTCGACTTCCTGTTTCGCTTCCTCACGCGCCAGCAGCGCCAGCAGCTAGCCCGTCACACCCGGCGGCTCCGCTTTGCCTGCGGCGAGCGTATCTTTTCCCAGGGCGCTCTTTTCCCCGGGCTTTACGTGCTGCGCAACGGTTCGGCCACGGTGCTGCGTCGTCAGGGCAAAGAGGAGCGGGTGGTGGGCCGACTCGGCGTCGACGAAGTCTTTGGCGAAATGTCGCTCGTCGACAACCTGCCGGCCTCGGCCAGCATCGTGGCCGACGTCGACCTCGAGGTCGACCAGGTGCCTCTCGAAATCGTGTATGACCTCATGGCCAGCCAGCCCCAGGCCGAGGGCGGCTTCTACCTGGCCCTGGCCCAGCTTATCTCGCGGCGGCTGCGGGAAAGCGGCGCCTGACCGAGAACAACCTTCTATGCCGCGCTTTTTTTTCCGAGGGGAAGACGCTTCCGGACGTGTGGTCACGGGCGCGGTCGAGGCCAACGATCGCCAGGCTGCCCGCGGTCAGCTCGAAAGCCGGCTCAGCAAGCTCAGCCACCTCACCCAGGTTCCCTCGTCAGCTGCGCCTCCTGCTCCCGCGCCCACCGCCCCTCCGGTCCCTGCGCCATCTACCGCGCCGAAACGCGACCTCGCCCAGAGGTTGGGCATGCTGCTTCTGGGCGTGGGGCTGCTCACGTCCCTGCTGGGGTTGTCCAGGCCTACCCCCCCTAAGGTTCAAGAATCGCGCAGCCGGGTGCGGGTTCAGGGCCGCTTGAGCCGAGCGGCGCTCGATACCCTCGAAGCCCGCGTTCACCTGGCTGAAATTCCTCGCGACGAGTTTCGCCGCGGCCCCCAGCAGCTGGGGGCCAACTCGGCGGGCGATTTTTCCATCGACTTTGAGGTGCTCTCGCCGCGTCCGCCCACCCGATGCACGCTGGTGCTCTCCTCGCCTCAGGGCCAGGCTCACCTCAACGGTATCCCGCTCAGTCAGGGTTCCGACGGTGCGCTGGTGGCCCAACTGGGCGAGGTTCACCTCGCCCCCGTCCAGCAGGTCGTCCCGGCAGGCCCTCCCGCTCAGTGGCAGTCCTTTGAGCGCAAGGCTCCCCAGCGCAGTGCTCCTCCTCCTGCCTCGGTGGGTCGTCCGTGAGGCCACCCGGAGGGCTTTCGCTGCTCGAGGCCATAGTGGCCACCTTTTTGCTGCTGAGCAGCTTCCTGATCATCGTCAACCTCTTCCATAGCGGCATGCGCTACAATACCCGCATCGAGAATCAGCAACTGGCCGCCATGCTGGCCGAGCGCCACCTGGAACAGTTGCGCAGCTGGTCCGAACTGAGCACCGCGGGGGTCTATCACTATGACAATCTGGTGGCCATCTACCACGGCGCTACCAGCGTGCCGGCCGACCATCCCACCTTTACCCTCAGCACGCGCGTCGTCGACGAGCAGCTGTACTCTCCCAGTTCCACCCTCGAGTTGGGGCTGCCGCCGGGCACCTTGTTGCGGCGACTGAGCGGCAGCGCCCGCAAAGTCGAGGTGGTGGTCAGCTGGACGGGAAGTCAGGTGGCGGTCACTTCCCTCTTTTCCCGGCCACCCGCCGACTTTCGCCCGCTGAACGCCATCACCGTGTCGCCTGTGGGGTCGCCTTCGCTGCCGCTGGCCCAGAACGCCTCGGCTAATTTTCGGGCCGAAGCTTTCGACAGCAACGACCAGGCCATTCCCGGCCTGACCTACCAATGGGAAATCGTTCCCATCGACGGCAACGGCACGCTGGTTCAGGCTCGCGACGGTTCCACGGCTACCCTCACCAACGCCGTCGACGTTGCTGGCGAGATCTACCATACCGGGGGTAGCCTCTATGTGCGGGCTTCGGCCCGCTATCACGGCCGCACTGTCCAGGCAGTCTCCAGTGCGGTGGGCCTACAGTGAGGCGGCGTGGTTTCAGCCTGGCCGAGGGTCTGCTGGCTCTGGGCATCGTCTTTCTCGTGTTGGGCATCGCCAGCCAGCTCATGCGCCAGTATGCCTCTATTTTGCGCTCTTCCGAATCGAGGTCCAACACCCTGACGGCCCTTCAGGTGGCCCTGCAACAGATGGTCGACGATGTCCGCCAGTCACAGGTCACCAGCAGCCCTCCCGCCGGCAATACCGCACTCGAGCTCGTCTTCCTCAAGGTCGACCCGGTGGCGGCCTGGCTGCCTTCGCCGATTCCCAACCCGGCGGGCACCTGGAACCCCATGGATCCGGTCCATATGGTCACCGTTCGCTACTTTCTCGATCAGGGCGAAGTCAAGCGCACCCTCACTCCGCTGTCGGGCGCTCCGGCGGAAACCTGGGCCATCGCTCAAGGGGTCTCGGGCATGCAGTGCAGCAACCTGGGCGATGGAATCCAGATTCAGCTTACCTTGCAGGAAACCCATCGCACCATGGTGCTCACCGGTTGGTCATCACGGGTGAAGTTTTGATGCGCCCCCGCGGTTTTCTCATGATCGTCGTGTTGCTGCTCAGCGTGTTGTTGCTCACCATGGGCCTGGGTTTCTTAAGCAGTCGCGTAAGTCAGTATCGAAGCACCACCCAGGCCCTGTTGGCCACGCGGGTGCGGGCGCTGGCCCGAGCCGGTCTGGAAGACGCTCGCAGCAAGCTCAATCAGGATATCGAGTTTCCCCCTCCCGGGGCCAACCAGCAACATCACTTTACCTACTCGGAAGACTTCAGCGACGCCAGCGGAAACTTCATCGGCAGCTACCAGGTAGAGGTTGACAGCAGCTATGCCTCGGCTCCCTTTTCCGTGTTGCTCATCACGTCCACCGGCTTTTTGGGGCGTCGCCAGGCGCCCACGGCCGTTCATTCGCTCAGGGCTACGCTCGATATCGACCCCGATTCCTCGCGATTCTACCAGGTCATCCGCTGGGAGGACCTGGGCGTACCTTGAGGAACTCTGCAACAGGAGGAAGAGGCTTCATGTCACTTCATCGGCGCGGTTTTTCTCTGGCCGAAGTGCTCATTTCGCTGTTCCTCATGGGCCTGCTCGGCAGCCTGGGTGTGCTCCATATGCGCACGGGCCTTCGCGGCGCCGACACCCACTCGCTGGCCCTGCGCCTGTCCGACGAGCTTCGCGCCGCTCGCCAGCAGGCGATTGCCACGCAGCAGCCCGTGGCCATGGTCCTGCCCACCCTGGGCGGCACTCGGGCCGATGCCCAGGCGATGGTTCGTTTGCAGGGCACGTCGATGGCCCGGGTCAGCCAGGTTCTGTCTTTCGCCAACGAGCACCCGGGCTCGCTTATCTTTCAGGGCACCTGGAGCACCGGCTCCGGCACCTTTACCACCTTTCCGCTTTTGCCCGCTCAGCGCTATGGTAACCTTCAGGTCGATGCCTGGTTGACCAACCCCAACATCTCGGGCTACGACCTGCGCAAAGATTTCGCCATGGTTTTTACCCCCGACGGCAGCGTCACCAGCAACGGCCTGCCCTTTTTCCAGGGGGCCTATCACTGGGTGGTGGGGGCGGGGGCCAGCACCACCGCCACCGCGGCCCCGGCCTCACAAACCAGCGGTCTAACCTCCGGCCTGAACTATTTCGAGGTCACTCAGGTGGCAAAGCCCTGGACCATTGCCGTCCGCCCCAACGGCCTGATCAGTCTGCAAAGCGGCCTGCCCCTGGCAGCCTCGGGCGTGGCCGTGCAGCAGCCGATGGGAGTATCCATACCCTCGGCTTTACCTGCCGTTACCCAGATGCCCGCCTCCAATCCCAGTGCCATCAATCTTCGCTTCGAGCCCTCCTCGGCTTACTCGCTGCCCTCCGGCGTCGATGCCACGGTCTGTCCTGGACAGCGGCTCACGCTGGTGGCCGAAGCCACCGACCCTAGCGGTCGCGACCTTTTTGCCCGCTGGACCTGCGCAGCCGGTGGCTCGAACAGTAGCCCAACCCCCGGGCGCTTCTCCTTTCCCGACACCCAGCGCATGAGTTGGAACGCCACCAGCCAAACCTGGCAATCCCGCTGGGACTGGATGGCGCCTCCCGATGCCCAGCCCGGCGACCGCTTCAACTTTCAGTGCCACCTGGGCGATGGCCTTACCGCCGTGGTGGCCTCTTCGGCCCCGGTGATCCAGGCCATACCCAAAGAGAAAATCTACACAGTGGTCCAACAAACCTACCAGGGCGTGTTCGGTGAGTACCTCATCCGTTATAACTCCGATGGCAGCAATCCCACTTACATGGCCGACCTGCTGCCCTTCAGCGGCTGGGGCATGACTCAGGACGGCTCCAAAATGGTCGTGGCTCAGGGCTATGGTTACGCTGTACATTCGGCTCGAACCGGGGCCAAACTGTTCTCGGTCAACCCGACCAACTACTATTACGGCAACACGGCTTCCATTTCGCCCCAGGGCGACCGGGTGGCCTACTGGACCGGGGCCGGTTCCCTCCCTGGCAACGCCCTGAAAGTTGCCAATCTCGATGGCAGCAACGTGGTCCACGTGATGAACGGCACCCCCTATGCGGTGGTCCAGGGCATTACCTGGTCCCCCGACGGCACCCAGTTGTGCGCGCTGGCAAACTTCGGCAAACTCCATGTCGTCAAGGCCGACGGCACCAACCTGCGGACGGTGCTTCCCGCTTCCTGGTTCAGTTCGGCACGCTGGTCGGCCGACGGCAAGTCGCTCTGGGTGTGCAATTCCAGCGGGGTAGGGGGCAAGTACGACCCCTGCCGTTACGATCTGGCCACCAACTCGCTGGCCAACGGGGGCCAGCCTTTCACCAACGTCCAGGCGGTTTCTGGCGGCATCTTCAATCCCTATCACTTCGGGCTTTCGCCCGACGGCAGCGCCTTCTACGCCAGTTCCAACGGCTCGCTCTGGAGGGTTCCCGTCGACGGCAGCGCCCCCACCAAGCTGGCTCCCTGTCCCATCAACGGTGGAGCCGTGCGCGCCATCTGGGCGGCCGCCAACTGAATAAGCTCCGGGCGATTTCCAACCAGCCCCGGGTGCTGGCGCTCTTCGCCCGCCAGCTCACGGTGCTGCTGGGGGCCGGCGTGCCGCTGATGTATTCACTCGACGTGCTCTGCGAGCAGTTCGAAGAAGACGAAGGCCGGGCTGTGTTCCAGCAAATCGCGGCCAAGGTTTCGCAGGGATTTTCTCTGTCCAACGCTCTGGCTTGCTACCCGGATGTATTCTCCAAGGTGGTCGTCAGCATGGTACGCACAGGAGAGTCGATGGGCGACCTCACCGGCTGTCTCGAGAAACTCAGCCTGATGCTCGAACGCGACTATCAACTCAAAGAGCGCTTGAAAGGAGCCTTCACCTATCCGGCGTTTGTGCTGGGCACCACCTTGCTCTTGACGCTCTTTTTGTTTTACACGGTATTGCCCAATTTCGTGCAGATTTTCCGCGACATGAACGTCCCTTTGCCCTTGTTGACGAGGGTTCTGATGTGGATCACCGAGGCCCTGCGCAACCCCAGCTGCTGGCTGATCGCCTCGGGTGTTTTGCTGATCGGGGGCTCGCGGCTGCGCGCGCTGTTGCGCACTCCCCGGGGTCAACTGGCTGCCTATCGGCTGTTGGGCCGAGTGCCGGTGGTGGGGTCCATTTTGCAGTATGCCAGCCTGGCTCGCTACTGTTGGGTCATGGAAACCGCCCTGGCTTCGGGCATGGACCTTACCACCTGCCTGCTTCTAGCCGCCGGATCCAGCGGACATCCCGAGCTCGAGCATGATGCCCAGCGGGTGTGCGATTCGGTGCGCGAGGGCAATGAAATTTCCCAGCATTACCAGGCCTATCCCCAGCATTATTCCAGGGTGCTGGGTTCCATGGTGGCCGCCGCCGAAGAATCCAGCGATCTCGACCGCACTTTTCAGCGCCTGGCCGGTTGGTTCCAACTCGAGATGGATGAGCGGGTAGACTTCTTCAATGCCCTGATCGAGCCCGTGCTCATGGCGCTGGTGGCCGGAATTGTTGGCACGGTGGTGCTCGGGGTATTCCTGCCGCTCTACGGTTTTCTCAATCAGCTGGGGGTGTAGCTGCCCCCCTAAGTCAGCCCCAGGTAGCTCCAGGTCGTGGTCGGAACCAGCGCGGGTTGGCCAGCATACCCGTCGATGGTGGCCCGCAGCTCCGCCTGAATCTGCGGAGCCAGCCTGCCCATCAGGTCGTTTCTTTCGCCCGGGTCGTCGCTCAGGCAAAAGCAGCTCTCCTGAAGCTCTCGGCCGCGCTGTCGATGGCGTATCAGCTTGATCAGGCCCTGGCTGGTCTGACACAGATAGGCCTCCATGTGCAGCGGGGGTTCGCCCTGTCTGTGATGCACATGTTCCACATGGGTGCTGGTCCGGCCGGGATGTTCGAACAGGCAGCGTCCTTGCCAGCTGGCCGGAGCCTGCAGGCCCAGTTCGGCCAACAGGGTAGGGGCGATGTCGGTCTGGTCGACCAGCGCCGCCGGCGCCGGGCACCCACCTCGGGTGTCCCAGTAGATCAGGGGAATGTGAATCCCTTCCTGATAGAGGCTGACTCCGTGGCCCCACCACCCCTGCGGGCGCTCGAAAACGTGCTCGCCATGGTCTGCCGTGATCACCACCCGGGCGTTGCTCAGGTATCCCCGTGCCCGCAGGGCATCCAGCACCTCGCCGATCACCCGGTCGGCTTCACGAATGCCGTTGTCATAGTGGTTCAGGTAGGGCACTCGAAGTTCCGCCTGCAAAGCCCCTCGACCCCTCCGGCTGCAGCGATTGCTCGATGGCGTCCAATGGGCCGGGGGTTCAACCCCCCCCGCGCTGTGGGCCGACATCAGAAAGAAGAACAAAAAATCCCCCTGTTCCGAGGGCCCGGCCAGGTCGCCAGCCCATCGGACCAGCTGCGGGTCGTGCAGCAGGTGACGAAATTCGTCCCACTGATTGCCATACAGCCATTCCAGGCCTCGATAGTAACGGTGGACGCCCGAGCCGAAGAGGCGCAGTGAATATCCCGCCCCTTTCAGGATATCGTGTAAACACAAAGCATTGACCGCCTGGTGCCTCACTCTGCGAGAAGCCAGCATGGCCCACAAACCGGTTTCCGAGGCTACCCCGTTGGAAATTGCCAGGGGCACCCTACAGGCGCCCTGTTCCAGCAGTTGGTCGATTCGCGGGGTCGTTTGCCTGGGGTAGCCATAGCAAGAGAAGTTCTGAGCCCGGGCCGAATCGATGACAAACATCACCACGGTCGGACGCTGGCGGGGATGCACCGTGGCCCGGCGTCGCTCTCCCAAGGCCGGGTCGTAGGGCAGCGTGGCGCCCTGGGGTCCGTGCCCCCCCAGCAACACACCAAATAGCAGGTCGCTGGAAAGGGGTATTCGGTGTGTCAGCGCCAACCAACCGGCCCCCAGCAGGCACATCAGGCTGCCCCCCCAGCCGCTCCAGGCCAACGCCATCGGGCCCAAGAGTTGCTGGTCGGCCCAGGCCGCCGCCCAGCCCAGCCCAAAAACGCAGCCTCCCAACGGAATCGCCAGCAAGACGGCTGGAGATTGGCTGGCCCTTAGCGGCAACTGTTGAAGGGCGGCCATCAGGATGGCCTGACTCATGGGAGAACCCCAGTTTCGCACCGCCACAGCGTGTCCAAGATAGAGGAACGTCAGCAGGCACAGTCCGGCGCCGGCCAGGCTGCGGCTCAGCTGAGGCGCCACCGCCCCCAGGCCGACAACAAGCCAGGCTGCGGCCGTGACCAGGCAGCAGTGAAGGGCCCTTTGTTCGCGGCCTACGGCTTCGTGAGGAAAGCCCACCTGGCAGCCCGCCAGGGCCAGAACGGCGGCCCCCAGCCCCTCGAACATCCGCCACACCCCCTTCGCCTTTGGTCTCTCCGGGCCCATCCCTCGCTTCTCTCCCTGGGCTCAACTGGCAAGTTGTAGTGCAAAAAAAGCATTTCTTTCACGACAAACTCTTCAGGTGCCTCCAGCCTGCTGAAGGAACGCTCCCCAAGAAACCTAACCCTTCCCCATGGCACACAACCCCGAGCTGCTGGTCGCCGAAGATGAACAAGGGCTGGTGGTGTGGCCGCATCAGGCCATCGCCTGTCTGACCCCCGAGCTACGGCGCTGGCGGGTGGTTCACCACTCGGGCGCCGTCGCCCACGTGCCTTCGGCACCTCAGGGCCTGTGGCGGCAGTTGGGCGATTCCTGGGTGCGTCCCCAGTGGCTCCAGAGAACCGACCAGGGCTGGCTCGACCCCGCCGGCTTTACCTATCCGCCGGTCGAACTCGAGCCTCTGCCTCAGGTCCCCCCGCTTGAACCGCCAGGGTCGCTGTGGCTGCAGGCCGACGATGCGGGTGCCTGTCAGTGGCGCATGCCAGAAGGCTGGTTGTCCGCCTCGGGAACCATGGCAGAGTGGCTGTCCGGGGCAGCTCTCTTTGCCGTGTCCGACAGCCTGGCCCTCAACCTCAGGGCCTTGCGACGCTGGACCCGCCAGCAGCATTCCTATGTCCTTCACCTCGAAGGCGGCACCGACTTTCCCTTGCAGCTGAACCGGCGTCGAATGCATTTGCTGCTGCAACGACTGGGTCTCACGGGTTTCGACGGCCTCCCGTTTGCCTTGCCCGCCCTGCAGAAACATGGCCTGCGCGACTTCCCCTGCGAGCTCGCCAGCGCTTCGGCCCAGCAACTGCGCGGCTGGTTCCAGCACCCGCGCCGGCTGATCGCCAACCTGGCCTGGCAAACCGTGCGCCTGGGCCAGCGAGGCCAGCGGCCCGAATACGGCCGCGAACATCGAGGTTATTGGTATGTGCCAGTCGTGCCCGCGCTCTATCGGGCCGGTTTCATCAAGCGGCCCCTGCGTGCCTACGAGGATCGCGACGAGCTGGTCGTGCTCTACCGACAGGTCCTGGCCGACCTGGTGGGAGACGCCGGGCTATTTACCTATTTCGAACTCGGGTTCGACGACCCCGGCGGGCGGGTTCTCGGTGATCGCCGTCCCGAGATCGTGGTGCTGGTGGAAAAAGTCAGTCTCAGGCCCTATGCCGAGAAGCTACAACAGCAGTTCGGGGTAAGTTTTCTCGTCATGGGCGGCATGAGCAAGCTGCAAGAGGTCGAGTTCCTGGTTCGCGACCTCCGCGACCGCGGCGTGGGTCCCATTCGCATTGTGGCCTTCGTCGATTTCGACCCCTCGGGCTGGCAGGTGGCCTCTTCCTTCCGGGGCCATCTGCAGCGCTATGGCCAGCAGGTGGTAGGGGGCATCGATTACCTGGTGGTGCCCCAGTGTTTTAGCGCTGAAGAAATTGAGTTGTATGCCCTGCCTTGTCCGGCCCCCAATGCGGCCGCGCGCACCCAGCGGGATCGATGGCTGGCCGAATCGGGCGGAATTGGGGGTAGGCCGCTGGGTATCTACGCCAATCAGCTCAAGCCCTACGAGCGGGTGGCAGGTCGCCTGGCCGAGTTGCTGTGAACCACGACGATTGTCGCATGGTGGTCGTCCAGACCGGCGACTCTCTGTACTTCTGGCCGTGGGAAGAGGTGGCTTCGATCACCCCCGAGTTTCGCAACCGCCTGCAGGTCGTGCACCGCGATGGACGGGTGGGCCACCGTCCCGCGGCCTGCGGCCTGGGCACGCCCTATTTCGCCGCCCGCTGGATGCAGCCGGTGGCAGGCGGCTGGCGCGATCCGGCCGGCTTTGTGTGGCCCATCTCCGGGCCCTCGCCCGACTTGCCCCAGGTGGACGAGCCCCCCGTCCAGCAACTGCCAGTCCAGCGTTCCCAAATTTATCTGCTGGAGTCGGCGGGCGAGGGGCGTTGTGTATGGCGCACCGACGTCGGCGACTTCCCATGGGCCATGGGGCCGCAGCGCGCGGCCCAAGCGATGCCCGAACTGATCCAGGTGCGGGGCGGGCGCTTTTTGGCGCCCCGGCGGCTGCGCGAAATCGGCCACGACTACCGTTATTTTTACCTGCGCCTCGACAACGGTTTCGAACATCGCTTCTTCAAAGGTCGCGAGGCCGTCATGGCGCCGCGCTTTGGCCTGACCGATCTCATCCATCTCGAGCCCCGCTGCCCGGCCCTCTACGGTCGCTACCAGCTGCGCGACTGGCCCTGGGAGCTGGCCACCAGTCCGGGCCAGCGTCTCAAGAGCCTGTTTACCGATCCCAGGGTGTTGATCGGCCACCTCATCTGGCAACGTCTGCGCTATCGCCAGTTGGGCCTCGTGCGAGAGTGGGCTGCCAGCCCCCGCTCCTTTTGGTACGAAGTCGTGGCGCCGGCTCTTCACCGGACGGGTTTTCCCCTTTCCGATTCGACCCGAGTTCGGCGCTCCAGCCGGGCTGAAAAACTCTACCTGACCATGTTCCAGGTCATGGATTACTTCATCGAAGACGGGGAGCTGTTTCGTCCTCACGAGTTCGGCTTCGACGACCCCAAGCCCGAGGCGCGGGTGCTGGGCGACCGCCACCCCGAAGTGCTGGTGGTGGTCGAGAAGCAAAGCTGTGAACATCTGGGCCGACAGTTGGCCGCCGAGTTTGGCCTTAGCCTGATCGCGCTCAACGGCACACCCTCCCACTTCGCCAGCGAAAGGCTGGCCCGCCAACTGCAGACGGTTACCGATCGACCCATTGTGCCGCTGGGCTACGTCGACTACGACCCCGAGGGCTACATCATTGCCCGGGCCCAGGCCAAGCAGCTGCGCCAGTCCGGCCTGCAGGTAGAAGAGCCCCTGTTCCTGGTAGTGCCGCAGCACTTCACTCCCCAGGAAATCCAGTTGAATGCCCTACCTTGCCGGGCTCCCACCAAAACCCATCGAACCAAGCTGCTCCAGTGGATGGCCGAGGGGGGCGGAATCGGAGGTTTGCCCCTGGGCATTCATGCCAACCACCTGCAGCCTTATGAGCGCCTGCGCCAGGCCTACCTGAGTCTGCATCTTCCCTGAGCTCAACCCCAGCTTTTGCCAAAGTTCGCTCGATTGGCGGCAAACTGCCCTCAAATGGTAACCCCGGACATGGATTCTCTACAGACTTTGGCCGTGCCGTGCCATAGACTGCCGCCAGACCATCGGAAAGGAGCGACCGAGGGAAACTCGTTCGACCGACAGAAACCATGTTGATGCTTTCTCTGCAGGACAACGAACCGGAGTACCCCAGCTCGGACGGCAAGCCCATGGCAGAATCAGACCTGCACCGACAAAGGATGGTCGACCTTATCGAAGCCCTCAAGTGCCACTATCAAGGCCAGGAGGTCTATGTCAGCGGCAACTTGCTGCTCTACTATGAGCGCGGCAATCCCAAAGCCTGCCTGTCACCTGACGTCTTGGTAACGCTCGACCGCCCCTCCCATCCCCGCGAGATTTACAAACTGTGGGAAGAAGGCAAAGCTCCCGAACTGGTTATCGAGGTCACCTCTAAGAGCACGCGCAAAAAGGACACCCACCACAAAAAGGCACTGTACGAGATGCTCGGAGTTCAGGAGTATCTCCTCTTTGACCCTCGTGGCGACTATCTCGACTCGCGTTTCCAGGTGTATCGCCGCGCGGGCGCCCAATTTTTGCCCGTGCTCATCCCGCCCGCCACCGGCTACACCAGCCCTGTGTTGAACCTTACCTTTCGAGTCGTCGATGATGAACTCAGAGTCTTCGAGCAAGGTCGTTTGCTGCTTACCCCGTCCGAACAGGCCAGGAGGGCCGACCAGCAGGCGGCGCGAGCCGACCAAGAGGCGGCGCGGGCCGAGAAAGAGGCATTACGGGCCGAGCACGAGGCGGCGCGGGCCGAGCACGAGGCGGCGCGGGCCGAGCAAGAGGCAGCGCGGGCCGAGCAAGAGGCAGCGCGGGCCGAGCAAGAGGCAGCGCGGGCCGAGC
>CAZYPN010000015.1:39178-77021 GCA_964649085.1 uncultured Burkholderiales bacterium
GCGCGGGCCGAGCAAGAGGCAGCGCGGGCCGAGCAAGAGGCAGCGCGGGCCGAGCAAGCAGCAATGCTGGCCCAGCAAGAAGCATTGCGAGCCGAGAAAGAGGCGGCGCGGGCAGAGCAAGAGGCGGCGCGGGCCGAGCGCGCCGAGGCCGAGTTGAACCGCCTTCGGGCCCTGCTGCAACAATCTGGCCAGCAGCCTTGAGCCGGCTGAATCAAGGTTTCGAGTCGGGATCCACCGGTCGGATGTAGCGCTGATGGGCTCGCACGAAGCAGATGCCAGAGCCCTCCGGGCGCGACACCATCATCCAGCTTCGGCCCTGGGGGTCCTTGATGCGAATCACCCCAACATTGCCGGTGCGGGCTCGTAACAGGCTACCGCTGGCGAAACGGGCCACCACCGGCCAGCTCAGCGGTGGCGATGAAGGCCATGGGGCGGCTACAGAGTCGTAGTTGACGGGGAAATCCCGGGCCAGGCGACCGTTCAACCCCTCCGGGTCGGGGTCTACCACGCGCCAGTGAGTATGCAAAGTGCGTCGCGAGTATTCACCCGACGCATCTGCCTGGGGCAATTGGCCATAGCAGGCCAGACTGAGGCATAGGCACAGAGCGAGATGCTTCATCTCTGCCGCTTCTCCAGGCCAGCGGCTCCTTCCCGTTTGACATGGGCTCCGACTCTACCCTAGGCTTATCCCTATGACCTGCGCTTTGCGCCAGCACCACGATGCCCTCTGGACCTTGACCTACCCCTTCCGCCTGGGGCTGATCGAACTGGGCACGCGCACTACCGTCATCGCTCTAGGATCCGAGGAACTGCTGGTGCATTCGCCCGGCCCCCTCACCGCGGATCAGCTTGAGGCGGTGAGCAGCCTGGGCAGGGTGACTCAGGTGGTTGCGCCCAACAGCATGCACTACCTCTACTTCGAGTCCACCCTGAGGCATTTCCCCGAGGCTCAGGGTTGGGTGTCTCCGGCGCTGGGTCGGCGCCTGCCGCGCTTGCAGGGCTATGTCTCCTTGAACTCGGCGCCGCCCTTCACGGCGCAGTTGCGGCCCCTCGAGGTACAGGGTTTGGGCAATCTGGGCGAGTTCGTTTTCCATCATCCCGCCAGCTCCAGCCTGATCGTCACCGACCTCGTCTTCCACATGCTACACTCGCCCTCGGCCTTCACCCGTCTCTTCATGCGCCTGAACGGGGCCTACGGTCGCTTCGGGCCCACCCGCATCTTTCGTCACCTCGTGATGAAAGAACGCCATCGGCTCCGGCAGTCCATCCAAGAGCTTCTCGACCTGCAGTTTCAGCGCGTGGTCATGGCCCATGGCGAGGTGTTGGAGCAAGGCGGTAAAGACGCTCTGGCTCGTGCCTTCGCCTGGTTGTGAAGGACTGGCTTCGAGCTCGAGCCCGTGAGCTTCGGGCCTATCTGCAGCGGCCCCAGGGGTCGGGCGTGGTACTGCTGGCCGATTACCGTACCGGCAGCACCCTGTTGGCCAGCTTGCTGGGCCAGCACCCCCGGGTCACCGACCGCGGCGACCTGTTCCTGGGTTTCATGCAGCTGCGCTTCAGTCGGGTGCTCGACCCGCTGGCCTTCGTGCTGGCCCACCCCGGGCTGTGCACCCTGCGGGTGGCCCAACTGGAGCGCGTGGGTGCCCGGCCCCCACAGCTGCTGGCCCAGCTGGCCGCCCACGGCTGGCCCCTGATCTACCTGCGTCGGCGCAGCCTGCAGCAGCAGGCGCTGTCCAACCTGCTGGCCCGTCGCCAGCGTCGCTGGCATCGGCCGGTCCACGACGGGCGCGAACTGCCCCCCGTGCGCCTCGACCCGGCCGAATACCGGGCTGAACTGCAGCGTCGCCAGCGCGTTCGTCGGCTCGAGGGCGAGGCGCTGGCGGGCCTGTCTCACCTGGCGCTGGTCTACGAGGACGACCTGCAACACGGCTACACCGACGCCATCGGTCGCTGCTTCGAGTACCTCGGATTGCCTCCCGTTGCCGTCCAGCCGCGTTGGCAGCCCACCTCGTCGTTAAGCTGGCATCAGCGGGTGCTCAACCTGGGGGAACTGGGGCTGTAAGGGTGGAAGGCGCCGCCATGGATATACGCAATATTCTCGTTCCCCTGGACGGCTCCGAGCTGTCCCAACAGGCCCTCAAGCACGCCGAAGAATTGGCCCGGCTGCTCAAGTCTCGCCTCACCCTGGTGCGCGTGGGAGCCGTGTTGGCCCCCGAGGCGCTGGGGCTGCCCGAGCTCAGCATGGCCTTCACCCACGAGCTGGAGCTGCAGCGAGCCAAGGTCGAATCTCATCTCTTTACCTACCTGGAAGACCTGGCCCGTCCGCTGCGCGAACGGGGCCTCGAGGTCGATTGCGAGGTGCGCCTCGGCGATGCCGCCGGCCAGATCGTCGAGCTGGCCGAGAGCGAGCATGTCGATCTGGTCGTCATGTCCAGCCACGGCCACACCGGATTGGCTCGCTGGATCTACGGCAGCGTTACCGAGCGCGTGTTGCACAACGTGCGCTGTTCCCTGATGGTGGTGCGCATCCAACCCGAGCATCTCAACGAGGGTTAACACATCGTCAATCCTTCCAGGGCCGCCAGCGGCTAGGGTGAAGGGGTGAAGATCTCTACTTTACCTTCTCCCGTCGTGCGCCCCGCCGTTCTACGCCAGCCTCCTCAGCCTCCCGTCCCCGGCGATCAGTTCGTGCCTTCAGGCCCTCGGGTGGAAGAGGCCTGGAAGCCGCTGGCCCAGCCGCCCCGTTTCTTCAACTCAGGATTGCTGATGGGCATCTTCGGCCCGGTGGCCGTGGTGGTCTCCAAGTTGGGCGAGGCCGTCGACGGTCTGGGTCAGAAGCTGGGCTGGTGGGACTCGCTGGGCACCATTACCAAGCCGCTACCCCCCAGCAAACTCAACGACCTGCCCGCGGCCAAAATCGAACGCCCCATTGTGCTGGTGCCAGGCTGGCAAACCCCACAGGATCGCTTCGATCACCTGGCTGAAAAGCTCACCGGCGGCGGCGCCAACGGCGGTCGCGTGTACTTTGTGCGCAACGGTGAGTTCTTTGCCGACCTCGAGTGCACCAAGCAAATGATGGTCAAGGACGCCGACGCCAAAGTGTTCGTGGCCGTCTTCAACCAGCCCAACACGCCCCCCCACGAAACCGCCAGCGATCTGGCTACTTCCTTAAAGGCCATCCAGGGCCTCACCGGTTCCTCCAAAATAGACGTAACCGGCTATAGCATGGGCGGCCTGGCTACGCGCGTCTATCTCGACCAGGGCGGCGACGCCATCGGCAAGTTTATGATGCTGGGCTCTCCCAACCAGGGGGCTTCCATGGCCCGCAGCGCGCTGGGGTTGCTCGACCTGCAAGCCCAGGGTTACGATACCGATTGGCTGCTGTCGCGCAAGCCCATCACCGAGGCCGACCGTCAGGCGCTGGGCTGGCTGCGCCCAGTGCATACCAATCCCCAGCTGGCCGACCTGAACAGCCGTTGGGACCAGCAAAAATCTCGGGTCGAAGAAGTTCTTGTATTGGGCTCTCGCTCGCGGCCTACGCTGGGTCCAGCCTTTCTTCCCACTCTCGGCGACGGCACCGTGCCCGCCGCCAGCCTGACCCCGCCCGGCGAGTCGGCCGTCTACCTGAAAGACTCCTCCCACCGCAACCACGGGCTGCTGTTCTCCAACCCCGACACCTATCTGGAAATGCGCGACTTCTTCGGCTGGACTGCGGCGGGGATCCGCCAGGCCTGACGCTACTGATCAAAAAGGCTGGCAGTCGGCGAAGGTATCGCCTCCGTTGAGCCAGTGTTCGAGGTTGTCATCGAGTTCTGCCAGGAGTTTGTGGCTGGCCCGCACCAGGTCGACCAGGGGTGACTTGAGCCCGGCCCGTTGCAATCCGGCCGCCAGCCCCTCCTTGAGGCCCTGGGCCGAGGCCATCAGCGGCACGTAGGAAGGGATGAGCCGCTGGTTGGCTGGCTGTTCAAAGACTTTCTGGCAGGCCGGACGCGAGGTGGAGTTGTGGCCCCGGCAGGCCAGAGGACGCACGGGATAGATCGAACAGCCTCCTTCCTGCAGAAACGGGCAGGCCAGGCTGATACTGGCGCGCTGGGTACCGGTCATGGGATGGACCTGGTGATACACCTGCTCGACCCGCTGTTTGAGGCGCTGCTGTTCAGCAACAGGCAGCTGGCTCTGGATGTAGGCGGCAATGTTGGCCACCTCGGGAACCGCCGCCGAGACCGGCGGATAGCAGCAATAGTTGCAGCCTTGCTGGCAATCGAGCCGCTGCAAGGCAGCGGGGTCGAGGCCCTGGTGGGTGTCCTGGCAGGTGCGATGAGCGGCCAGGGCCAGGCGAATCAGCGCCATGGGTGAGCGGTCTTCCGTCAGGGACTGGTGAACGTGCTGCTCGACCCGCGAGCGCAGATTGTGATAAAGGGGCTGCTGCTGGGGCCGAGCCACTTCGAGGGAGGGTTTTTTGGCCTTCTTTCTCTTTTTCACGCCAGGCACGCCTCGCCAACTACGGCCTCGGGTGGCAGCCATTCAGGAGGGAAGGGCAGCCGGTCGAGAGCCTGACTCCAGTCGATCTCCCTCACGCCCGTATCCTCGCAATAGGGGGCGTGGTAGCCAGCGCTCCAGGGATCTTTGTCGGTAACCCGCAGTCTGCCGTCGAGCTGGGGGTGCAGGCCGAGATCGCCGACAAACACGATGATGTCGGGGTTGTAGTGGACGATGCCCGAAAAGCTGCGATGGTCGCCGTTGGGGTGCACTACCGTGATCTGGCTGCTCGGCAGGCAGCAGCGAACGTCGAGACCGTGAAATCGGAAGTGAACTTCGCTAGCCTTGCCAGCAGCGTTCATGCGGACCTCGCGCAAAGGCAGAGCTTCCGAAGTGGGATAGCGCCGGTCGAGCCATTCGCCCTTTTCAAGCGGTTCGGTAAGCGGCGGGCCGGGCTGCTGCAACCACTCGAGAAAGCGCCCCGCGCTGCCAGCCGGGGCCCGCCTTCCGGGCCGAACGGCCAGCGCGTAGAGCATCCCGCCCAGGCCGCCGACGATCAGGCCGTAGGGGTTGATGATGAAGCCAATCAGGGAACACACCCCCACGATGGCAGGAAACTCAAGGCGAAAGCTGTCGGCTTCGCAGAGGTCCTTGTAGAGCACTTTGACGAGCTGCTCGTCGGGCCGGCCGACCAGCCAGGGAGCCAGCCACTCGGGCAGGTGGGTACAGGTTTTGAGTTGGGCGATGGTGAGCGGGGGAATGTCCATGGTTGTTTATAGCATTTTCGGGGCGAACGGGTCACGGTTGTCCCATAGGGGTTCACACGCTGAAATCGAACCCTTTGGGCTTGAGCCGGATGCGACTGATTCCACCTGGTGTTGCTCCGCTTGCCAGCCTGTGCGTGAATGCCGTGGTGGGGCTGGCCATTCTGCTATGGAATGCGGTCTGTCTGGGGCGCTGGGTTCAGGCCCTGGGTCTGCTGACCTTGCTGTTGGTCGATGCCTGGTGGCTGAGGCGTTTTCACTGGAACGCCCCCTGGTTGATATTTCATCTGGCCTCGGCCTGGGCGGTGCGCGGCCTGAGCGCGGGCCAGGTGGACGCCTTTCTCAGGTTCCGCTTTCAGGGGGGACGAGCCTTGCCCGTGGGACTGGCCCTGTCGCTGTTGTGTTCGCTCCAGTTGCTGGGGCTCAATTCCACTCGGGTCAAGAAACCTGCGACGGGCTCGCAGGCGGCCAGCGTGCAGCCGGCGGCCGGGCAGCCCACACCGTCGCAGCCCGTGGGCGTCTATCGACAGGCCGAACTGACGGTTGAGTATCACAATGCCGACGAAGAACAGGCGCGCCACCTGACCACCGCCTTGCTGAGCAGCGGGCTGTGGCGTGCCGAGGAAAAGCGAACGGCGGTGTTGGAGGTGCTGCCCACCGAGTTGAAGGTGGTGCTGATTGTGCCTCCCGAGGCCGGCAATCTGAACGATGCTTTCAAACAACAGCTGTCGCGCATGATTCAGATCCTGGCCCCTACCCGCAAGGTCGTCGTCTTGATCTGCGATACTCGGATGCGCATTCTCACGGCCGCCGAGTGGGACCCTCAACACCCCAGTCGATAAGCCAGCCGTCGCAGGGCATAACAGGCACTGTCGAGCCCGTGATGGGCATGGTTGCGAACCTCTTCCAGGTCGGCCAGCAGGGCCGCGGCGTCCCTGTAGACTCGCTGGGGCTGAAGCTCCAGGCAGCGCTCAATGATCAGAGCGAGGCGCACCTCGACCGACGGATTTAAGTCCAAAATGGGAACAAGACGTTGAGACTGGGCCTGCACCCAGGTTTCCTCCAGCCGGGCGGTCAGGTCGGGCTGATGTTCCAACAGGCGAATGGCCGTCAGGGTGGCCCGAGGGTAGTAGCTGGTCAGCAGGTAGTAAAAGGTGGCTCCCAAGGAATACAGATCCCAACCGGGCTGAGGAGAGGGCCGAAGGTGTGGGGGACGAGTATGGGCCCAGAGTTGCTCGGGTGACACAAGAAACAGCGCTTCGAGGGGCAGTCGGTCCTGCAACCCTCCCAAGGCGTGGGAGCGCCCAAAATTGGCCAGGCGCAGCGACATCTGGCTGTCGAGCAACAGGTTGACGGGCTGGATATCACAGTGAATCAGACCCTTGCTGTGGGCAAACGCCAGTCCGTGGGCAGCCTGCTCCAGCCAGGCCTGGCAATGCTGGTTCAGGTCGGCGGCCTGGGCCCGGGTCTTCATCCAGTCGGACAGAGGGTTGCTCAACCATGAGGTCACCAGGTAGGGAGGGGCGTGGTTCAACTGGGCATCGAGCACGTGCACAAGATAGGGATGGCTGCCCAGGCGAACCACCCGACGCAACTCCGCCAGATGTTCGGGCACCGGTTGGTCGAAGACCCTCACGCTGACCATCTGGCCGGTGTTGAGCTGGCGAGCACGCCAGGCTCCAGCCTCGAGCAGGGGCTCGAGCAGTCGATAGCCTTCCAGCCGGGGGGCCCTGGGATGGTCGACCTCGGGTTCGAATTCATCGCCTTGGAGGAGCTTTTCGGGATCGAAACCAGGGGCCACGTCGGCGGTGAGGTCGAGGTTGACCGACAGGGTCAGGTCGGCCGTGAGGTCGGGTTCGTGCATCAGAAGCTGAGCATCAACAAGGTGGCCAGGGGAAAGACAACGACCAACCCCCCCACCAGCAAGGAATTCAGTTCGGGCAGGCTCACCGGTTGCCCCCCCAGCAAACGAAGCAGCGGCGTGCTGCGCAGCCATGACCCGAGGCTTCTGAGGTAAAGAGACGCCGGCCGAGAACCGGCACCCGCGGCAACCTGGGTGAGGGCCTGGCGAACCTCGGCTGCCGAAAAGAAGCGTCGCGAGGGCTCTAGCTCGAGGCAGGTTTCGATGATTCGGGCCAGGTCGGGAGCGAGTTGGGGGTTGAGTTGCACACAGGGGGTAAGGGGCGTTTGAAGCAGGGAACTCGCGTAGGTTTGCAAGCGCTGGCGTGGATCGGGCTCGCTGGCCAGCTTTTGCTTGAGTTCCGGGCTGCACCGCGGGAGCTGGCCGGTGGTCAGATAGTAAAAGGTTGAGCCCAGGGCATAGATATCCCAGTGGTTGGCCACCTGGGCCTCCGAAGTCAGAGCCTGCTGGGGAGGCATAAAGAAATAGGTGCCCAGGCTGGCCTGGCCATCGTTGTGCAGAGCCGCCTGGCCAAAGTCGCAGACCCGGCAGTTGCCCTGGTCGTCGAGAAGGATATTGTCGGGCTTGAGATCGCAGTGAACCACCCCTTTCTGGTGGATGTACTCGAGAGCCCCGGCCACCTGCCTCATCCACAATCGAACCAGATCGGAATGCATCTCCTGGGGACCCTCGATCTGGCGCAGATAGCCTCCCAATGAGCCCTGCATGAGCGGTGTGACCAGAAAAGCCGGGTCGTGCTCGAGACCCGCATCGATAAGGGGGACGACATAGGGGTGCTCGGCCACGTCGAGAATGCGGCGAACTTCGCGGCCCAGGCCCTGGCGCGGGCCCGAGCGCAACACCTTGACGGCAACCCGGCTGCCGGTGGCCAGGTGGATTCCACTCCAGATGGCACCATAGGCGCCTTTGCCGATGAGTTCGCCAAGGCGGTAGCCGGGAACTTCGCGCAGCGGCATGTCATCTTGCGCTTCCTCGACCCCGCCGGTGAGCAGCGAGAGATCCTGGGTGTGGCCAAAGCGAACCGAGAAAGCCGTGAGGTCGAGAGTGTGGTCCATTTAGCCGTCTCCGACCAATTGGACCAGCATGCGAAAAGCGCCCGCCACGTTATTCACGCAGCGATGGGCCGCCAGCAAACCGGGCAGCACGTCGGGAAAGAGGGGGCCGTAGCGGCAGTCGGCCAGGCTTGTTCCGGCCGCCACCTGAGCTTGCAGCTCCTGCAGGGCAGCACGAACCGGGGGGTCGGTGGTAACCTTGATGACCAGGGCCAGCGCCTTATCTTCACGGGCGCCCCCTTCGAGCACCTCGGCCAGGTAGCGGCCAGCCTCGGCCAGGCTGCTGCGCTGGGCAACCGACATCGCCAGCCGCTTGCGATAGTCGGCAGCCTGTTGTTGGAAGAGGCGCGCCAGGGCCCGGCCCAGGTCGGTAGATTCGCCCAGTTCGATCATGGCCACGTAGTGTTCAGAAAACTCCCCGGGAAACTCGCCCAGGGCTCGAGAAAGCGGCTCGCCCTCGCGCACCACGCGGGCTTCCAGACGATGTACCAAAGAGCGCAACTGGGCAGGGGCATGGGTGCTGAGAATGGCAAAAGCCCGAGCGAACGTTTGGCCCCCGTTGACCACGGTGGAGAGAACCGCGGTGAAAAGCAGCAAATTGGAGGTATTCGGCAAGTCTTCGGTAGCCGATTCGACTTTGCCCTGACAAAACTCAAAAACGGTGTGGGCCGTTACGAAACGCTGGCCGGGTTCGAGCAGAAACTCGTTGAGGGGACCCCCTCCAAAGTGGATAGGGTGACGGTTCTTTACGGCCTTGACAAACAGCCTTCCAAGCTGCAACTGAGCATTGAAGTGATGCCTGGAGAGGGCGGGGTCGAAGCTGATACTCCAGCGCCGAGCGTGAACGGTGCCGTCGTGGCGACCCACCTGCCACTCTTCACCTTCGGCCAGGACGAGGCTGGCCTGTTCCTTCGATCGTGCATGGGTTGCCTGGATGAAATACTGGGGCTCCCGCATTCGGCCGCTTTCGCGGCCCGAACCGCAGAACCTACCGGGAAGGCCGGACGGGCTCGCAGGCTTTCGCCCCCGGCACCACAAAGTTCCGCACCCTGGCCAGGAGGAGAGCAGCATGGAATTCGTCCCGATTGCAGTGACCGGTATCGGTTGCCGTTTGCCCGGTGAGGTCCACGACGTGGAGAGCTTTTGGAAGCTGCTGATGGACGGGGTGGACGCGGTCACCGACGTGCCTCCCGATCGCTGGTTGAACGCCCGCTTTCACCACCCCGAGAAGGGCCGCGACTATCGCACGCCCCAGCGCCAGGGGGGCTTCCTGTCGCGCATCGACGCCTTCGACCCCGGCTTTTTCGGCATCTCGCCGCGCGAGGCCTCGACGCTGGACCCGCAGCAGCGCATGCTGCTGGAGGTGGCCTGGGAAGCCCTCGAGGACGCGGGCTACCCGCTGGAGAGCATCGCCGGAACGCGCATGGGCGTTTTCACCGGTGCCTCTTCGCACGATTATTACGACATTCAGGACCTGGACTCGCTCACCACCCACAGCGTCACGGGTTGGGCCATGTGCATGACCGCCAACCGCATTTCCTACGCCTTCGATTTGCACGGACCCAGTTTGATGATCGACACCGCCTGCTCGTCGGCGCTGGTGGCTCTACACGCGGCTGTGACCAGCCTGCAAACGGGCGAGAGCGAAACCGCCCTGGCTTGCGCCGTGAACGCGCTGTTGCACCCCATTCACCACGTGGCCTTCAGTCGGCTCTCAATGTTGAGCCCCACCAGCCGTTGCCATGCCTTCGACTGTACCGGCGATGGCTATGTGCGCAGCGAGGGGGCGGGCGTGGTGGTGCTCAAGCCGCTGGCCCGGGCGCTGGCCGATGGCGACCACATTTATGCCACGATTGTGCGCACGGTGGTCAACTCGGACGGCCGCAACGAGGGGCTCACGATGCCCAGCGTAGACGGCCAAACCCGCCTGCTGCGTCAAGCCTACGAGGGGCTGCCGGTAGAACGGGTGCATTATGTAGAGTCGCACGGTACCGGCACCGCCGCTGGCGACCCGGTGGAATCGACGGCTCTGGGCACGGTGCTGGGCCACCCCAGCCGCAAGCTGTGGGTGGGGTCGGTAAAGACCAACATCGGCCACCTGGAAGCGGGGGCCGGCATGGCCGGGCTGATCAAGACCTGCCTGATCGCTGCTCGACGACAGATTCCGGCCAACCTGCACTTTCACGACCCCAACCCTCAGGTTCCCCTGCAGCGCTTCGGGCTGGGCATTCCCACGGCCACGCAAGCGCTGCCCGAGGGAGAATTCTTGCTGGGCGTCAACAGCTTCGGCTTTGGCGGCACCAACGGCCACGTGGTGCTGAACTCGCCCCCGGCGCCCTCGGGGCGCCCTGAGCAGGCCGGTTCAGGGCCTTATCTGGTGGCGCTCTCGGCCCGCAGCGAGCCGGCCCTGCGCCAGTGGGCCGAACGGGTGGCTGGCATGAACGAAGTAGACTTGCGCCAGCTGTCCTACACCAGCCTGGCCCGGCGCACCCACCACCCCTTCCGCGCGGCGGTGGTCGTCGAGCAGCTGGCCGACGTGGCCCAGGCCGTTCCCCAATCGGCCGTGCGTCAGGCCCCACGGGTGGCCTTTGTTTACAGCGGCCAGGGCTCGCAGTGGCTGGGCATGGGACGCGGCCTGCTGGAACAGCCGGTGTTTCGGGCCTTTGTCGAGGAGTGTGAGCCGCACTTTTTGGCCGTGGCCGGCTGGTCGCTGTTGCAGGCCTTCCAGTCGGACTCCACCCCTATCGACCAGACTGCGGTAACCCAACCCATGCTTTTTGCCTTGCAGGCCGGATTGACCCGTCTGCTGGCAGCCTGGGGAGTAGAGCCAGAAATGGTCATCGGCCACAGCGTGGGCGAGGTGGCTGCAGCCTGGGCCTCGGGCAGCCTGTCGCTGAGCGAGGCCATTCACCTGGTGGTGAACCGCGGCCGACTGATGGATCGGGAATCGAGCCGGGGGCGGATGATCTCGGTATCGGCGCCGCTGGAGCAGGTGCAGCCCTACCTGGAGGACGGCGTCTGTGTGGGCGCATTGAATTCCCCTTCCACGGTGGTGCTTTCCGGCGAACACGAAGCGGTTGAACGGGCTGCCCGGCGGCTGAAGCAGGCCGGGTTGGAATGCGCCGATGTCAAGGTGGAATATGCCTTTCACAGCGCCCAACTGGACCAGATCGAGAGCGAGTTGAAAACCGCACTGCAGGGCCTGAAGCCCCAGGCGCCGCGCTGCACGATGTTGTCGACGGTGAGCGCAGCCCCGCTGGAATGGGCCGACGCCGACTACTGGTGGCAGAACGTGCGAGCCACGGTGCGCTTCAGCCCGGCCATTGCCCGGGCCGTTCGTCAGGGCATCACGGTGTTTCTCGAGGTGGGGGGCCATCCCGTGTTGGGAGCGGCCATCGCCGAATGCGGCGGACGGGCGGTGGCCACGCTGCGCCGCCAGCAACCCGAACGCAAAGCCTTTCTGGCGGCCCTGGGCGAACTCTATGGGCTGGGCCAGAAGCTGAGCTGGGGAGACGGTCCCGAGCCCGACTGGGTAGCCCTTCCCCATTATCCCTGGCAGGCCGAGCGTTACTGGCAGGAGTCGCGGCGGGTGCGAACGTTCCGGCTGGAGCCCAGCAACTACGCGCTGCTGGGCCATCAGGCCGACCCCAATATCTTCACCCAGCGGCTGCAGCCCCACGACCCGCCCTGGTTGGCCGACCACAAGTTTCACGGCCAGACGATCTTCTCAGCGAGTTCCATGATGGAGATGGGTTTTGAAGCGGCCCATGCGCGCCGGGGTCAATTGCCGCTGGCCCTGGACCAGGTGCACATCGATACGGCCTGCTTCGTCAACACGCAGATGCTGCTGCAGACGGTGGTGACAGAAGATGGCCACCTGACGATTTATTCGGAGGCCGTCGACGGAAGCGAAAAACGACAGGTGGCGTTTCGCGCCCATCTGTGCGCCGACCCGGGGGCTATTCCCGAAGACATCGACCTGGCCAGCATCGAAGCCCGCCTGCCGTTGAGCTGGCAGGGCAGTCTCAGTTCGCAATGGGCGGCTCGAGGGCTGGAGTTCGGCCCCACCTTCGATGCCATTCGTTCGGGCCGACGCGGCCCTGGCGAAGCCCTGGCCCAGGTGAGAGGTCCGGCCCTATTGCCAGGCCCTGACGGGGTGTCTTTTACTCATCCCGGCACGATCGATTCGTGTTTCCAGGTAGGCCTGGCGGCGCTCGACGCGGGGCTGTTAGGAGAGGGCAGCAACTGGCTACCGGTGGCGGCTCGCCGGGTTCGCGTGCTGCGCCCCCTGGAGGAAGAGCTGGTGGCCTATATGCGCTGCACCCACCAGACCCGCCGCGAACTGGAGGGCGATCTGGTGGTGTGCAATCGCCAGGGCCAGGTGCTGTTCGACCTGCAGGGCTATCGGCTGGTGCGAGCCACCGAAAGCGCTTCCGACACCAACGATGCTCTGTGCTATGGGCTGCACTGGGTGCCCGTCGAGGGCTGTGCTCCCGCGCCGGGACCCGAGTCTGGGCCGGGCAACTGGTTGGTGTTCAGCGACGGCAGTTGGCTGGCCGAACAACTGGTGGCCAGGCTGACGGCCGATGGCCACTCCACCCAGGTGGTATCGGCCGGGGAGAGTTTCGACCTGAAGGCCCTGGGAACGCTGAGCGGATGTTTGCACCTGGCCGCGTTGTCGGCCAGCCTGGAAGATCCGGCCGGGCCGCTGATGCCGCTGCTGGAACTGGTGCAGCAGATCGAGCATCAGCGGTTGACCTCGCCGCGCCTCTACGTGGTGACGCGCCGAACCCAGCCGGCCGCCGCTGGGGTGGCCGTAGAGCCGCAAGGGTCCCCGGTGTGGGGCCTGGTGCGCGTGCTGGCCACCGAAGACCCGTTTTTGCGGGCCAACCTGATCGACATCGAGAGCGACGATGACATCGATCGCCTGTATGGCGAGCTGTTCAGCAAGCAGTCGGAAGAGGTGGCCTATCGCGGCGGGCAGCGCTTGCTGCACCGTTGTCGTCGCCTGCCTCTGTCGCAGCTGGAGCCGGTGCCGCTGGCCCCGCGCCCAGACCAGAACTATGTGTTGCAATGCGAACGCCCCGGTACGTTGGAAGGGCTGCACTGGTCGGTGTTCTCTCCTGCTCCGCTGCAGCCCACCGAGGTGCGGGTGAAGGTGGCCGCAGCCGGCCTGAATTTCAGTGACGTAATGCGGGCACTGGGCCTTTATCCCACCGAGGGCGTGCTGGGCATCGAGATGGCCGGTGTGGTCAGCGAGGTCGGCAGCGCCGTGGGTGATCTGGCCCCCGGCGATCGGGTGATGGGTATTGCGCCCTCGGCCTTTGCCTCGCAGGTGGCGGTGCCGCGGGCCTTTCTGGTGAAGACCCCGGACCGCTTGGAAGAGGCCCAGGCAGCCGCCCTGCCGCTGGTCTTCGCCACGGCCTATTACGCTTTGGTGAAGGTGGGTCGGCTGAAGGCGGGCGAGACGGTGCTCATCCACGCCGCCTCGGGCGGGCTGGGGCTGGCGGCGCTGCAGCTGGCCCGCAAGCTGGGGGCTCGGGTGCTGGCCACCGCGGGCACGCCCGAGAAGGTGAAGTATTTGCTCGATCAGGGCGTGGAGCACGTCTTTGACTCGCGCTCAACCTCGTTTGTAGACGGGGTGATGACGGTAACCGAGGGCCAGGGCGTAGACGTGGTGCTCAACAGCCTGTCGGGCGAGGGCCTGACGGGAGGGCTGTCGATTTTGCGCCGTTTCGGTCGCTTTCTCGATGTGACCAAAAAGGACATCTATAACGACCTGCGAGTGGGCCTGAGCCCGTTTCGCCGGGGGCTGTCCTATCATGCCATCGACCTGGAACAGGTGATCCACTACGACCACGACCTGGTGCAGGAGTTGCTGCAGATGCTGGTGACCGATCTGGTCTCGGGCGCCGTCCAGCCCCTGCCGCTGCAGACCTTTTCCTTCCGCCAAGCAGTGGAGGCTTTCCGCTGCCTGAGCATGGCTCGCCACATTGGCAAGGTGGTGCTGCGGGCCGAGGTGCCCGAGCGGGTGCTGCCTCATTGGAAACCCTCTGGGGGGGATGCTGCTTATGTGGTCACCGGAGGCATGGGTGGCTTTGGGCGCGAGGTGGTGCTGTGGCTGTTGCGACAGGGGGCCCCGCGGGTGGTGGTGCTGTCGCGCACGCCCTCGGCCCACAGCGGCTTCGACGACCCCAGGGTCGAGGCTCGTGCCGTGGATGTGGGCAACGCGGCGGCCGTGGCCGAGCTGTTTGCTCAGCTGGGCGAGGTGCGCGGGGTGGTGCATGCGGCCATGGCCCTCGACGATGTGCCCACGCTGAACCTGACTCGCGAGCGCCTGGAAGGGGTGTTTCAGGCCAAGATTCACGGCACCTGGAATCTGCATCAGGCCACCTTGAATCAGCCCCTGGACTTTTTCATTTTGTTCTCTTCCAACGCGGCCTGGTTCGGCGCGGCGGGACAGGGCAACTACGCCGCTTCCAACGCCTTTTTGGACGCCATGGCCCACTATCGACGCAGCCTGGGCCTGCCGGCCCTGACCGTCAACTGGGGCCCGATCGGCGATGTGGGCTATCTGGCTCGCAACCCGATGGTGGCGGCCTGGCTGGAGGCCGGGGGCAGCAAGATGATCACCTCGGCCCAGGCCATGCAGGCGATGGAACGGGCGCTGAGCCTGAATCCCACCCAGCTGGGTGTGATGAACGCCGACTGGGGGCTGCTCCTGAAGGCGATGGGCGGCAAGCCCGTGGCTCGCTTTGAGGAGCTGCTGGCCAATACCAGGGCGGGCTCAGAGACCCCGATGCAGCAGCTGGAACACCTGGACCCGGAGGCCCGGCGCGAAGCCCTGCATCCGCTGCTGATGGCCCAGCTGGCCCGGGTGTTGGGAACCCAGCCACAGAAAATCGACCCCAGCCAATCGCTTTCGGATATGGGGCTGGACTCTCTGATGTCGCTGCAGCTGCGCAACTGGGTGAAGAGCACGCTGAACGTGGTGCTGGCAGCCAGCACGCTGTTGGAGCAGCCCTCGGCCGAGAGCCTGGTGGACTTTCTGGCCGAAGCCATGCAGCCGGTCGCCGAGGTTGAAGCCCCCGCAGAAGGCGAGCTGGAGCACCTGGAAGATGATGAAATCGAGGCCATGCTCGGCTCCATGCTGCTGGAGATCCCCGAGTGAAACCGTCGCTGGAAGGGTTGAGCCCGGAACAGAAACGCGCGCTGCTGGCCAGCATGCTCAAGCAGCAGAACAGTTTGTGCAAGACGGCCTTCATTTTGCAGGGGCTGATTCTCGACAGCCTGATGAACCCCACCCCGATCTGGAACATGCGCTCTACGCTGCGCTTCTTCCAAAAGGTCGACCCCGAGCTGCTGCGCAGTCGCATGCAGCGCATCGTCGACCGTCATCCGGCTCTGCGCACCACCTATGAAATCCCGGCCGAGCAGGACCTGGATTATCACGCCAAGATGCTCACCATTCGCCTCGACGCCATGAAGCTCTTTGAACTGAACCTGGAGGCTCACATCCTGCAGCGTGTTCACGAGAGTCACGCCCTGGACATGAAGGTGGTCGACGCGCGTGGCTGGTTGCCCGAGCAATTGTGCGAGCAGCTGCTGGTGGACGCCATGGAGCCCTATGATCTGGGTCGCTTGCCGGTGTGTCGGCTGCGCCTGTATCAGCGCGAGCACGACGACGTGATGCAGTTCGACGTGCATCACTGCGCGGCCGACCTGTGGAGCCTGGAGATCATCATGGCCGAGCTGGAGGAGCCGCCCGAGGGGCCACCGCCCCCCAGTTTCGCCGAGTTCTGCACCTGGCAGCACGCCTGGTTCAAGCTACCCAAAGCCCAGGCCATGAAAGATTGGTGGCAGCGCGAGCTAGAAGGCTGCCCGGCGCTGGCCTTTCCGATGAGCCACGGCGACGACGTCGCCGACTATGTGTTGTTTCAAGTGGAATCGGAACTGCTGCAGCGAGCCCGACAGCTGTGTCGCAGCCACAAGATCACGTTGTTCAATCTGGTATTGTCGACGCTGCAGGTGACCATCGGCAGAGCCGTCGAGCAGGACGACTTTTGCATCGGGGGGGCGGTGGCCAACCGCCCCCACCAGCGCTTCGAGCAAACGGTGGGCTTCTTTGCTCAGCTGGTGCTCTACCGTCGCGACCTGAGCCAGGTGAACACCTGGGAAGAGCTGTGGGCCAAGAACCGCAGCACCATCGCCGAGGTCTTCGACCGCCAGTTCTTTCCGCTGACCACCACGATGCACACCCCACGTACCGATGTGTGGATTATGTTCCAGCAGTATCAGAAGGCGCGCTGGCTGGAAAACCCGCCCCAGGGTGAGCCGCTGGGGCTGCGCTCGGGCGGGGTGGTCGACAGCCCGCTGGGACCCTGGGAGTTTCTCTTTGTAGAACCTCCCCACCATTCGTCTCCGGTAATGCTGGAAATCATCGAGCAGAAGGACCGTCTGCAGGGCATTTTGCGCTATCGGCGCCCCTGCCTGTCACGCAAGCTGGCCCAGGGCTGGGTGGCCGACTTTCAGCGGCGCCTGGCCGAGGCCGTGGCCAACCCGCGCACGCGGCTGTAGGGTTTTCTCTAACCGGAGTCCGGCGGCAAGAACCGCAGAGCCTCATCCGTGGAGATCACGCCGGAAAACGCCAGTCGGGCTGCTTTGGCATCCAGGCTGGTCAGCCCTAGACCTGCAGCCTCTTTCGAGAGTGAGTCGTCGCCAGCACCTGAAGCGATGAGATTGATGAGTCTCGCCGAGACAGGAAGGGTCTCGAACACGAGAGTTCGGCCCTGATATCCACTGCCACCACATGCGCTGCAGCCCGTTGGGGCCTTGAATTCCGCCTTGAAATCCTGGGCAGAAAGACCTCCTCGCTGTGCAGCCTCGTGGAGTCGCTCGATCACCAGGGCGTCTGGAGTATTGGCCTGAGCACAACACGTGCAGAGTGTTCGCAGAAATCGCTGGGAGACCAGCAACTCGAGAGTCTGGGCGAGCAGCAGCGGCGAAGACGACATTTCCACCAGGCTTCTCAGCGTCGAAATCGCTCCGTGTCCATTCATTGCGGCTAACACCAGGGCGCCTCTCAGGACCGCCTCTTGGGAGGCCCTGACCGTTTCTTCGTCCGGCAAATTGCCCAGGCCAATGACATCGGGGTCGCTGCGAAGCATGGTATGGACTCCCACAGCGTAGGAGCGACTTTGGCCCAAACTGCTCAGACTGACGACACTGGCCCAGGGGATGGCCTGCCACGCCGGACAACCCAGAGTCATCAGGTTGATTTGAGGTCCCGCCACCTCTCTTAGAAGGCTGGCAAGAATCGTATCTCGGTCGGAGCCGGAAGCCCCGCTGAGGACAACCATGCGACTGCGTTGTCGAAGTGCCTGTTTCACTCGTTGGCGATCGGACTCTTCCATTCCCAAGTCGTTCAACCGTTTCTTGAACTCTCGTTCGTCCAAGAAACGGGCGGTCATTCGCTCCCCCAGGCTGGTGGGAAGGAAGGAGACCAGCACGTCGACGAGTTGGGCTGTCTCGGGGCTGTTCCCGCTGGCCAGCACAATGCGACCGTCCTGGGCAACGGAGGTCTCGGCGGCATAGCAGGCCGCAGCCTTTTTCCAATAAGCAATGAGGGGAGCCACCAACCTGTTGTCCAAAGGCGCCACTGGTTCCAACACACCATTCACTCGGCAACGAAGCCAGCTTACTGCCCCGGCCGCTTCCGGAGTGTAGCACGGACCCAGATGAAGGCTGGAAGCACCACGCTCCAGGGCCAGCCGAACCATCAGACTGAACGCATCCTGAAGCGGATCTTCCGAGCGCGGTTCGGTGTGTGTGACCCGCTTGTCGAGAGCTTGAAGAAAGGGACCTATGTTGGCCGGTAGGTCTACCTGAGGTGCTTTCCCGTGAAGAAATCGCTCGAGTTCCGAGCTTTCGAACCGCCACTGACGCCCGACCTTCATTCCCTGGAGTCTGCCTTCTCGCAACCAGCGATAGAGAGTTGCCCGAGATGTGCTCAGGTAGTCGGCGGCCTGGTCCATACTGAGTAGTTCCTCTGTTGTGGTCATAAAGAACCTCCCTTTCTTAGCGTATCATAATCATCATGTTATTTTATGATACAAAAGCACCAATGTGCCATCTGTGCACAGGGGTCTGACTGCTCGTAGGCACTACGAATACGACTGGCTCAACCGCCTTGTAGGGGCCAGAGTGGACCAAGGGTTCTGGCAGCATCGGGTGGAAAACGTGCTGCTATGATACGCCCCACCGCCAGTCCGCTCGCTTCCATCCCCGTGAACCGCCCGGTGCTGCACGAATCCCGCGCGCCTGAAAACGAATCGCTTCACGACCGGGTGGTTCTGGGGCAGAGCGTGGACTCGGCCCCCGTTCCAGGCGACGGTCAGCCACAGCCAGGCGCCTGGCCCAGGCAGCACTTCGTCATTTTTGGCAGCCAGAATCAGCAGCCTCCGGCCGAAATCGCCGACGTCATCTGCCCGCCTACCCTTTCCCCAGCGCCCTTCCCCTCGGCCCGCTGGGTGGTGACTCCCGAAATCGAAGCCGCTCATCGCCAGCAGGTCGAGACTTTCCCGTTAGACGGGCTGCGCGACCGGCCCGATTCCGAGCTGGCCACCGTGATCTCTCCGCTGCTGGAGCGCCGCTATGGCCAGCGCCACAACCTGACCATTGCCGAACTGGGGCCAGCCACCTCAACCTCGGTGGCCAGTACTCTCTCGCATCCCAGCCATCGCTATGTGGCGGTAGAGATGTCGGAGCCTTACCTGGAAAAACAGATGGAGTTCTTGATGTCCGATACCTCCAGTCGTTGTTTCGGCGTGCGCGGCGATACCTACAACCTGCCGCTGCAGCCGGGCAAGGTCGATCTGGTGGTAGTGAGTTGCCACCCCCCGTTTATCTCCTCCACCACGCCAGATCGGCTGGAGGCCTTCCAGGAGGTTCATCAGGCCCTGAAGCCGGGCGGTGAACTGGTGCTGTTTCCCTTCGACGAGCGCAAACAACCTGCCGAAGTCAAGGCCTACCTGGCCGCCCACTTCGAGGTTCAGGATCAAGCTCTGTCACCGCTGGCCGAGGGTCGGGCCGCGGTGGTGTTCCGCAAACGCGACCCGGCATAGCCCCCCCGACTATTCTTCGTCGGGCTGGTCTTCCCAGATGATGAAGCGCTCGATCAGTCGGCGCCAGAACCCCTCTTTGTCGTCCACGTATTGCCCGGCTACCAGGTCCAGCGTGTAGAGCGGAATCAGGCTCGAACCCGATAACCCCTGATTGCTAACCGGCAGCCTCTGCAGTCGCCCCGGCGACATATCGAAGTAGGTCTCAAGATTGCCCAGATTGAGGATCTGCTGTGAGGTGGCCTGCAGCGCCAAAACCCTTTCTACATCGACCTCAGGTGCCGCTACAAAAACAGTGTCCGAGGGCGGTGGTGGCGGGGGCGGTGGCGGTGGCGGTGGGGGAGGAGGGGGAGGCGGCGGAGTGCCGGTGTTGTCGATGAACACGTTCACCCCCGGCGGCAGCGGCGTGGGAAAGACCGAAAACCCGCCGTCCAGATTCCCGCGCACCTTGGCGGTGGCCCCGGCAAAGGGGTCATCGGGCCCCGTCACCGTGAAGGTGGCGGGGCCGTCGCTATTGATCTGAGCAAAGAAATCGATGCCGGGGGTGCTGGCCCCCAGAATGGTGGCGGCGTTAATCGACACCCCGCCGTCTCCGGCCGTGATGGTGTTGTCGAAGGTGTTGAAGTTGCCCTCGGTATTGATGCTCACCGATTCGGCGATAATGTCGCCCCCGAGCACGACGTTACCGGAAAAGGTGGTGACGGTAACCGCCCCGGTGGCGGCTTCGTGGCTGCCGGTCGTTTCCATGCCCGGGGTTTGCACGAAGCCCGACGCCAGCAGTGAAATATTGGCGTTGGTGGTGCGGATGAAGAGGCCGGGGTTGACCAGAATGGTACCCCCTGAATCCAGCGTAATGCTGACACCGTCCTGCAGGTCGATGCTGTTGTCGGGTGGGGCGGAAAACCAGCTGATGCCCGAGTTCGCCTGCAAAATGATGTCGCCCGTCGCGGCTTCTAAAGCCGAAATCGAAACCTGACCCGAGACCGGCGGATCGGAAGCCAGAATGTCGGGCAGCAGCGGATCCAGGTCACCCGAGGGGGCATTGGTAATCGTGATGAAGTCGGGGTCAAGCAGCACCGTTCCGGCCGTGCCGCCAGGGGCGCTTACGTCGGGGGCGGTCCACAGTTGGGGCGAGCGGCCGCTGACTTCCACAAATCCGCCCTGGCCCCCGTCTCCGCCGCGCGACTCGATGTGCGCGGTCGTGATGGCCTTGCCGGCCGACCACAGGTCGATGCGTCCGCCCTTGCCTCCGGCTGCCTCGGCGCTAGCCACCAGCCGGCCGCCGGCCACGTTCAGCGAGGCCTGTGACGAATCCACAAAGATGTCGCCGCCCTGCTCGCCCTGCACCGAAATGGTGCCCGTATTGACGAGCAGGCCCTCGCCCCGGGCCAGGCTGACGGCCTCATCGCCGGCCGGCATGCCCACCACGGAACTGAGCGAGTCGGTCAGCTGCCCGGGCGTCAACAGCACGGGGGCGTGGTTATCGCTGTGGGCGCCCCTCCAGCCGTTAGGAATCGAAAAGCTCAGCAAACCTTCGGGGTCGAAGGTAAGGGTGGCCTCGGTCGAGGCCCCCAGGCGCACCTGGCCCTGGCGGGCCACAATGACGCCCTCGTTGTGCAGCAGCGGGGAAGCCAGCACCAGATAGCCGCCCTCGCCCACCTCCAGGCGCCCCTGATTCACAATGGCTGCCAGGCTCTTACTTTCGTCCTGAGACAGACGATAATTGCCCGCCAGAAAATCCTCGTCGCTCATGCCCAGCGTGCTGGCCACGAAGCTGCCCGTGTTGACGCTGGCCGTCGAAGTGAACAGAATGCCGTTGGGATTCAACAGGAATACCTTGCCGTTGGCCTCGAGCAGGCCCTGAATCAGGCTGGCCTCGTTGCCCGTAACCCGGTTCAGCGTGATACCGCTGTTGGGCTGCAAAAAGCGCACCACCTCATTGGGAGCAATGTTGAAACTGGCCCAATGAATAATGCCCTGAGGTGTTGACTGAAGAATCTGCAGAATGGAGCCGGCGTTTTGAATCTGAATCTGGCCGTGCCTCACCTCCGCGCCCTGGGGCAGGGCGGCCGCCAGGCCGGAGAGCAGCAACCAGGCTGTCAGGCTTTTGCGCATAGGGCCTCCTAAAACCGGGTTTGCACGCCGCAGTACACGGCGGGCGAAGCGTTGATCGAGTTGCTGGCCGGGGATATGGGAAAGCCAATGTCCACCCGGGCGGTGCTGGCCGCCCCCAGCCCCAGGCGAAAACCCAGTCCGGCGCCGGTGAGCTTGCTTCCCCGGGGCAAATCGCCGGGGCCGGCTCGCTTCAGCGACACGCCGCCGTGGTCTACGAAGAAGGCCATCTGAAAGCGGTCGGGCTCGTCTTCGATGGGAGACCAGCGCAGTTCAGCGCTGACCACATAGCCTTCGTCGCCCAGCAGCTCGGCCTGGGCAAAGCCGCGCACGGTGTCGGGGCCGCCCACGGCAAACTGCTCGGCCAGATACAGGGGCTGGGTGGCAAATTGGGCCGACCCTCGCAGCACGCCGTATAGACCGGGTTGCAGATTTTGCACCCGACCCAGTTCCAGATTCAGCTTGCCAAAGCCCCCTGAGGCGCCATTGCGGCTGACCAGCGGGTCGCTGCTGGCGGTGCCGCCCAGCCCCTGGGTCCAGGAGGTTTGCAAAATGGTGCGTCCGCTCACGCTGAGCCAGTCCTCCTGGTAGGTCAGCCGGGCGGTGGTATAGCGGTCGCGCGTGAAGGGAACGGCTCCACCGAAAAAATCGTTGGTGACGTTTTTGTGAGAGACGGCGAAGCCCAGATTCGAGGAATGGTCGAAGGCCCGGTCCAGCGGGTGGGAAACGGCCAGCGTATACACATCGGCGCGACCACGAATGTCGAGAATCGCGCCCAGACCCTGGGACACGGTAAAGGCGCCATTTTGATACATGGCGCTGAGTTGGGTGCCCTCCAGATTGACCGGAGTGGCGTAGCTCGCCTGGAAAAAATTGGTGCCCGAAGCGGGAAAGCCGATAACGCCGCGCAGGGCCAGCTGATCGCCCTGCCCCCAAATATTGCCAGCATCGAAATTCAGGCCCACGCGGTTGGCCCCGGTGGCCTGGGTGCCGTAGTTGTTGTAGTCCAGTCCGAAGTGCAGGGGTTGACGGTCTTCCACCTTCAGCAGTGCGTCTACGGTGCCGGCTTCTTTGCCCGGGCGAAGATTGGCCTTCACTTTCAGATCGCCAAATTCATTGAGCAAGATCAGCGATTGAATGAAGTCTTCGCGGCGTAAGGCTCCATCTTTGTAGCTGGCCAGGAAACGCTCCTGAATCCAGGCCGGATCATAGTGCTCGGCGCCCTCTACCTCCACCTGACCAAACTTACCCTCCAACACCTTCAGGCGGATCTCCGAGGTGTCAAAGGCCTGCTTGGGCACGTAGGCCTTGACCAACATAAATCCTTTGCGATGATAGTGGGCCGTAAGCTCGCGGGCAGCCTCTTTCATCTGGGTCAGGGTGAGTTCACGGCCGCAATAGGGCTTGAGAATATCCTGCAGTTCAGCGCTGGGAATCAGCGAATTGCCTTCCAGTTGAAACCCTTCCACTCGACGCGATAAACCGGGATCGGCGTCGGAATCAGACGCATCTGTGGGGCCGGGAAGATCCACGAGCGGGTCGGCTAGAGCTGGAAAGGTAAGGCACGCGACCAGAGCCAGCCCCACCCAAGAAATCGCTTTGTTCATCACACCTCCCGCCCGGGCGAATTACCACTGACACCCCAACATTCCTCCCCCTAGTTGTCTCACAGGCTATCAGGGGCGTTGGGTTCGACCTGAAACATCACGTCGCTCACGCGGGCGCGTCGTGTAATGGAGGCATATTGAGAGGAAAAGGCCACTCCCGGAAACTTTTTTCGCAAGGCTTCTTCAGCCAGGCGCAGTCTCTCCAGCAGCTCTTCGCCGCGCTGTCGCGATTCGACCAGCTCGCGCTGGGCAGCCGCGTTCTCCTGGGCCATGGCGCTCAGCTGCCCACGCAGCCGAGTCACTTCGGCCTGGCTTTGCGCCAGGGCCGCCTCGGCCAACTGCAAGCGGGTGTCGGCCTCGTGCTTCTGGCGCTGCAGGCTCAGCAGGGCTTTCCCTACGGTTTGCAGCTGTTGCTGCAGCACTCGGGTCGATTCCTCATAAAGCTCCACCTGGGCCTGCAACTCGGCCACTTTCGCATCGGATCGGTCGGGCGGTGGCAATGCCCTGGCTAGCTCGGGAACGTCCTGAAGGTAGAGGTCCTGCTCGCGGCGCAGCCGATCCACCTCGCTCTGCAGCCGCTCCTGAGGCGCCCCAGCCTGTTGCTCGCGCTGCTTGAGCTGCATCACCTGTGGGTCGGACAGCAGGCGCACGTCGCGGCTGGCCGACAGCTCGGCCTTGCCCAGCTTCAGTTCGAGAATCTTGATGCGGGCCTGCAAGGCTTGATTTTGGGCTTGCAGCTCTTCCTTTTCTGCCTGCAACAATTCTACGTCCGAGCCGGCCGCCGCTTTGACCTGCTGGGCTTTCTGAAGCTGCTGCTGGGCCGCCTCGCGGGAAGCCACCAGGGCATCGCCGCCGGGCATGGCCGCCGACTGACGTTCAAGAATTTCCAGGCGGGTCAGCAATTTTTGGGCTTCGGCCTGCTGCAGCAGCAATCGGTCTTCCAGCAGCTTTTTCTCGGCCTGGGCCTGCTCAAGCTGGGCGCGGGTGGCGTCGAGCTGGGCTACCAGCCGCGCCTGTTCGCCCGAGGATAGGGCCTGGGCCGGCTTCTTGGCCCCCAGACGCGTGAGAACCCAGCGGTCGCTGCCCGGACCCTCGTAGCGAAAAATGGGGTTCTGATTGGCTTTCGCGTGGCTCTGCACCGAAGCTGGAACGGTGTCGCCGAGATAGCGGGTCAGGCTTTGCAGCGACACGGTACCCTGCGAGTCGGCCGCACCCGCTTTGAGACCTTCGGCAAAGTGGTAGGTGAAAAAGCCGTGCTTCTTCTCGGCCCATTCCCAACTGCGCTCGCCGACATTGCAGGAAAAAATCGTGGCATATTCCAGATTGGCCCGAGACAGTGAAAACGAACTGGACAGGCCATCCCCCAGGCCTTTCGAGCCCGATTCGTTGCGGCAGGCATCAAACACAAGCAACACCTTGTTGGTGGGCATTTGCAGCAGTTGCTTGAAAAGGTCGTCGGAGCGCAGGCTGGATACCTTCAGCGTTTCGGGGCTGCGGTTGTCGGACTCTTCGGTCAGCAGATAGCCTTGTTGCTCCAGCTGCAGGCCGTGGCCGGCGAAGAAAAAGACCAGCGAATCCGTGGCCTTACACTGAGATTTGATGGTGTGCAGCCGATGCATAATGTTGGTGGCCCGCGGTGTCCGATCGGGCTGCACCGCGTCGCTGGTGAAGGTGAAAATATTGCCGGCGGGAACTCCGGCCAGCTGTTGCAGCGACTGCGATACCAACTTGGCGTCGGCACCGGCGAACTTCAGATCGGGTATGGAATCCTGAACGTAGTCATCGACCCCCACCGAGATCACCCAGGTTCGCGGAGCGTCGCCCCAGGCCAATCCGCAGGTCATACCCAACCACAACCAGGGAATCAGGCGATAGCCAGAGGAAACCAACATAGCAAGCTAAGGTTCGAGCCCTGGTCTTGACAACCTGCCCCCTGTCGGTGGGCAATTTTTTGAAATTGGCAGGTCCACAGGCGCCCCTGGTCAAGTGCCCGGGTGGGGACTGTAACCCTGGAAAGGATAGACGACGATGGAGCAACGGACACTGCCGATCAACCGAAGGTCGGGAAAATACGAAGGCAAAGGCGCCCTGCCGTTCAGCAACAAAGCTACCGTTGCCGACCGCGAGATTTCGGAAATCCTCGAGCGCCATCCCGACCATCCCCACGGCCCGCAGTTTCGGCGTTTCACCGTGCGCTTCGTCAGCAAGCATCGCTACATTGTCGACCTGTCGCGGGGGTTTTTCCAACATCACGAAACGGCCATCGAAGACGCCGCTGCGGTCAAGAAGTTGCTCGACTCGCGCTTCAACGATGCCGAGGTGTTCCGCCGCTGCATCCGCGATTTTTCCAAGCAAATTCCTCTGGTCTACGAGCTCTGGCACGTCAACGACCAGGGCCAGTTGAGCATCGCCGGGCACGTGGCTGCGGCCCGAACTGAAATGGCTCCCGACTCGCGGGTCTTGCCGGTGGAGTTGCTCGACGCCGAGTAATTGGGGTGACCGAAGTCGTCCTCCCTTGTGATCGGGCATACAGACCCCGCCTCCTCGCTCGTTCTATGGTGGCAGCTACCCCATTGCCGAGGAGGTGTCATGAAGATTTGTTGGGTTTCGCCCTTCTCCGTCGTGTACGACGCCACGCCCCACTACTATCAGGCGGCCTTCGCCGCCGGGGCTCAATACCTGAGAGACCGATTTCCCGAAGCCGAGGTGGTCATCGAGGCCACCGGCTTTCACGGTGCTACCGAACGCACGGTGATTCGCCATTTTGTGGGTCCGCAGCCGGCCGATACGCTGATTCTTTGGGTGCGCCCCTGGGAGGCCCCCTTCGGCCTCGACATGGCGCGCACCATTCGCAGCCTGTGTCCCCAGGTGCGCATTCTCTTTTGGGGTGATGCCTGCAACTACATTCCCCACTACTTCCAACGCCCTGAGGTCGATGGCATCGCTGTCAGCGGCGACCCCGATCGGGTGCTGGGCGACGCGCTAGAACGCTACCAGCAGGGCCTGCCTCCTGAACACGGCATGCTCTATCGCGATGGCCAGCACTGGCGACAAACCGAGCCCGGCAGGCTGCTGGCTCCCGAAGAATGGCCGTTTCCGGCCAGGAACGCCATCGACCCCGAATTTTATCGCATGAGTCGCCTGCAAAGGGGTCGGGAAAGCGACGACCTGAGCTTCCTGGTGTCACGCGGCTGCCCGATCAACTGTGCTCGCTGGTGTCCCACGCCGCGCAAGGAGGGCATCAAAGATCGCCGCCGCCCGGTGCGGGCCACGGTGGAATACATGGCCAGCGAACTGGGCGCCTATGACAAGTTCCAAATGCACTCTCCGCTCTTCTCCTGGGACCGCGACTGGCTCAACGAGTTTCTTCAGCTCAAGGCCGAATTGGCGCCGCAGGTGCCCTTCAAGGTGGTCGATGTGTTGGCACCCTATGCCGACGAAAGACTGGTGGCCGAATTGGCGGCCGTGGGGCTGGAGAACGTCGGCTTCGGAGTGGAAACCCTCAGCCTCAGGCGGGGCAAGCTCACTTCGGCCAAAGTAGAACTCGATCATCTGCCTCGGGTGGCCAGCAATTTCAAGCGTTACGCAGTCAAGGGTAAGGCCTACGTGCAGGTCGGCTTGCCAGGGCAAACCCGCGAGGACGTGCTGTTCACTCTGCGCTACCTCAGCGACCTGGGGTTGCGACCTCGTTTCACGGGGTCGACTCCCTTTTGGAAACTGGCGACGATGTCGGTGGACGAGCTCGAGGCTCTGGACCTGCGCCGCTGGGACCGGAAGAGCTACTACGACCCCCGCTGCGGCCTGAGTCTGGCCGAGTTCTACACGCTGATCACCAACCCCAAAGTCTTCCTCGAGGAGGCCAGCTCATGGGCCGCATGATTTTAATCGAAGGGCTGGATCTGGCGGGTAAATCCACGCTGGTGGAGGGTCTTCGGGTCCACTTCGAAAGCCGGGGACAGAAGGTGCGCGTGGCCAACGGTCAGTTCTGCCAGCCCAATCCGGCCGCCGAGGTGGCTCGTCAGCTGGTGCGCTGGGATCCCGGCTTTGGGGGCATGGAGGCCGGTTCGCTCTTTCTCTCCACGATGCTTTGGGATGAGAGACATTTTTTGTCACCATCGGAAGGAGTGCATCTGCAGGACTCGTCCTGGCTGCGCACGCTGGCCTTCGAGCAGCTCTACGGCTCGCCGGTGCTGGCCCAACTGATGGAGCAGGTGGGAACCCGGCTGGCCCGCTTTGACGCTGCCGTAATGCTTACGGCTGCTTTGCCCGAACGGCAGAGGCGCCTGCGGATGCGTGCCCAGAACGACCTGCACGATGAACTGGCCTCACGCAACCCGCAAAAGTTCCTGGCCATCGAGCAGCGCCTGGCCGAGCTGGTGCAGAGCTGGGAACGGGGCCGAGTGCTGGCCACCGACGGACTTACTCCCCAACAGGTGTTGAGCGCCTGCCTGCAGGTGTTGGGCGAACCAGGGCCGGGGCCAGTTGCGGGTCTTGCAGCTGGCGCATCAGAGAGTCGTGGCTGTCGTACACGACCACCTGCAAGTTCTCGGGCCAGGGCTGCTGACGCAGCACGGGCGGCAGCGCCTCCAGGCTAGGGGTGAGCAGTATCGAGGGTTTCTCCAGCGCCAGCGCCGCCCCCAGCTCCACCCACATGCCCGAGGGGCGCGACTGGCTGTCGAAAACGTAGAAGACGCAGTGCTGCGAATTCTGCACGGCCTCAAGGTCCATCAGTAGCGAGTGAGCCGGAGTGCCGAAAGAATTGGTGCTTTTTACGGCGATGCCCTCGCAGAACGGGCTGTCGACTCCGCCGTGGTCCTTCATACTCTGGGCGATGGCCCGCAGATGACTGCCCCCTTGCTGATACTGTTCCTCGCTCAGGCCCGACATGAGGCAGCCGATGAAGCTGTCGGCCGGCCCCGGCAGCCGGCCCTGCAGCACGGGCGGCTCGGGGCGCAAGGCGGCCGCGGCCTGGGGCAGGTCGGTCGCCACCTGAGAGGGAGCCAGCACCTTGACCTGGTTGGGAAAACTGGCATCGGCTTCGCGCAGAAACCAGGGCAGTTGCTTGCGATCTTCCACCACGTAGATCGAAGGGGTGCCCAGCACCAGAGCCGCTCCGGCCGCCAGCAGCGCGTCTTCGGCCCGGGCCCCTTGAAGCTGCATGGAAAAGAATTCGGCCTGACGCAGAGCCTTCAAGTCGAACCCCTGGCCGGGGCGCGTGTCGGTCCAGAAGCGGTTGCCTTCCAGATGCTCCAGCCCCTGGGGCAGGGCGGCGGGAAGCGGCTGCTGTGACAACAACACCGCGGGCACCGGGGGGGCGGCGGGTGGGGCAGGGGGTGTTTCTGGCTGCGGCTGGGGTTTTGTCACCGCTTCGGCAGCGGGTGCCGACAACGAGGCACCGGAACGCTGCACCCGATCTTCCACCCCGGGCCCCGCAACCTCTGCGGGCGCCGGGACCGGGCTGTGCAGGGCGCCGGCCAGCATGCCGGTCGTGAAGAGCACAGGCTTGATGTTCATCGGAAGTAGTTCTCCCAGCGCTACGAGGATCCTGGATCGGCCAGTGGCAGGTCGATTTCGAAGACCACGGTGGTGCTCTCGTCGCTGGCCAGACGGAAGGCCAGACCCTGGCGGCTCAGGTGCCCGAACACCCGGGCCAATCCCAGGCCCCGGTGCCGCGAGCGGGTAGAATACCAGGGGTCAAAGGCTCGCCGCAGGTCGGCTTCGGCCAACAATGCCGGGTTTTGCAGCTTTAGCGACAGGCCGTTGCCTGCGGCCGTCAGCGACAGCTGTAGGGGCTGTTGGGGCGTGGCCTCGCGGGCATTCTTCAGAATTTCTTCCAGGGCCAGGGGGAAGGTGGTGGGGTCGATGTGCACCATGACGTCCTCGGGCACAGTGCAGTGAAAGTCAATCGGCATATAGCTTTCGAGCAGCGGTCGAAGCAACGAAAGCACGGGAAAAGCAATCGACACGCCCCGTCGCCCCACGTAGAAATCCTGCAGGTCCTGGCTGCGCTCCTGGAGTCGCTCGGCCGCTTCGGCGATCTGGCCCAAAAATGCCCGACCATCCTGGCTGCCCACCTCGGGGCGAAGCAGTTCGATGTAGCCCTGTAGGATGCCGATGATGTTGTTCAGATCGTGGCTGATCACCGAGCACACCGGTCGGATTCTCTCGATGCAGGGGTCCTGGCCCGGTTCGTTGACTTTCATGCCGGCTGTTTCTCCGCTCTGTCCAGAACTTCCCGGATGGTTTGCAAAAGTTGCTGGGCGTCATAGGGCCGAGCCAGCATACCCGACACCTCGGGCAGTTGAGCTGCCACCGAGCCTCGAATCTCCAGGCTGGTCGAAGCCAGAACACGCACGCCGGGCTCCAGATGACGCAGCACGCGAATCAGCGCCGGCCCATCGAGCAGCGGGAGTTGCAGGTCAGTAATAACCAGCGCCACCTCCTGTTTTTGGCGGCTGAAGAGGTCGGCCGCCTCGGCCCCGTTGCTGGCCACCATCACTCGGTAACCACTGGCCTCGAGCAAGGAAGGATATACCTTCAGACTGGTGGCGTCGTGGTCGACGAACATCACCAGTTCGCCACGCCCCCGCAAGGAAACAGCTGCGGCTTCGGCCAGTTCCGATTCCTGCAGCAACGGCAGATACACCTGAAATCGACTGCCTTCCCCCGCAGCGCTGTGAACCTGCAGAAAGCCGCCGTGACTTTGAATAATGGCCAGAGCGCTGGGCAGGCCCAGACCCAGGCCCTCGCCTCCAGGGCGAGTGGTGAAAAAGGGCATCATAATTTGGGGCAACTGCTCGGGCGAAATGCCGCTTCCATTATCCCAAATTTCGATACACAGGAAGGGTCCGGGCTTGAGGCCGGCACCACCCCAGCTGCGCGAGTGTGGGCTGGCCGGGGGCAGCACCTCGTGCTGCAATTGCAGGCGGCTGACCAGCACGCGTAAGGCTCCTCCGGGACTCAGGGCATCGCGCGCGTTCAAACAAAGATTCTCCAGGGCCCGCAGCAGCTGGCCCGGGTCGCCCAGCAGAGGCCAGTCCAATTCGGGGCGCTGCACCTCAAACTGCAACGGGGGCAGCACGGCGTCGCCGAGAAAGGCTTCCAGGTCATCCAGCAAGCGTCCCAGCGTAAAGCTGCGCGGGGGGCCCGTGGTGCCCTGAGAAAATTGCACCATCTGGGATACCAGATCGGCGCCACGACGAGCGCTGGTCTCGAGTTCGCGCAATCGCAGGCGATGCTCTTCGTCGTCGGCGTGCTGTACCAACCATTCCAGTGAGGCCACAATGGGCGCCATAATCTGGTGCAGGTCGCTGGCCATACCTGCGGCCAGGGCTGCCGTGCTTTGCAGGCGTTGAGCCCGCAGCAATTGCGATTCGATGCGTTTTTGCTCGGTGATGTCCTGGGAAGTGCCTACCAGGCGATACACCGACCCCTGGTCATCGTACACCGGAAAGGCCCGCTCGTGGATCCAGCGCACCTCACCGTCGGGCCGCAGAATGCGATAGGTCAGGTCATAGGGCTGGCGCTGTGCCCGCTGCAGCGATTCCACCACTCGGGGTCGGTCGTGGGGATGCACCGCCTCCAACCAGCTCTCGGGGGCCTCGATCAGGCTTTGCAGGCTGCGGCCCCACACCTTTTCGTAGGCCGGGCTCACATACAGCAACCGACGTTCCGAGGTGTCTCGGTTCCAAAACACCTCCTGGATGTTTTCGGCCAACTGGCGAAAGCGTTCCTCGCTTTGGCGCAGGGCATCTTCGGCCCGCCGCTGCTCGGTGATATCCAGGTGCATCACCACCGCCCCCAGGCGCTCGTCGGGGCGATAGGGGGTGACCAACACCCGCAGGTAGGTATCGCCCAGCGTGAACTCGCCCGAAAAGAGCGGCAGTTCACCGCGCAGAACAGACGAGAGCCCTCGGTGCACGCCGCTGGTGTGTTGCAGGGCTGGCAATCCTTCCAAGAAGCTCAGATAGCTTTGTCCGACCGCCATGTGGCGTCGTCCCACGGGGTCTTGTGAGAGAGCCGCCTTCCACGAGCGATTCACGGCCAGTACCGAACCTTCGGGGTCGATCAGGGCCACCTGGGCCGGCAGCGAGTCGAGGATGCCGATCTGGGTTTCGGCCAGACGTTGCCGAGCTTCGGCGTCCTGGCGCAGGGCCTGGTTGGTTTCCTGCAGTTGCTGGGTCTTTTCGTTCAGCTTGCGGATCAGCGTCTGGTTGTAGCGTTGCAACTGGTCGATCTGGGCCCGGGGGTCGCTGGCTGGCTGGGCATGGTCGTGGGGCTCGGGGCTCAGCAGTTGCTGCACGTGTTCGAGCAAATCGTCGGGTTCGCAGGGTTTCAGCAAGAAATCGTCGGCCCCCAGGCTGCGGGCCAACTTTTCATCGTCGACATGGGTGTAGGTGGCCGTATACACCAAAAAAGGAACGTCTTTCAGGCGCTGCTCTTTGCGCCAGTTGCGCAGCAGCGTATAACCGTCCATGGTGGGCATCAGCAGATCGGAGATCACCAGATCGGGGGGCGACTCCGAGGCCACCTTCAGGGCCTCGTTGCCGTCGGAGGCCTGAATGACCTCATAGCCGCTGGCCTCGAGCAGGGCCTGAAGAAAGTAACGGTTGTCTACATTGTCATCGACGGCCAGAATACGTTTTTTCAAGATTGCTCCTGGGCGATGCGTTCGATTTCATCGACAAAGGTTTCCGGGTTGATGGGTTTCTCCAAATAGCCCGTACATCCGGCTTCGAGCGATTTCTCGCGGTCGCCCACCATGGCGTAGGAGGTCACGGCGATGATCGGCACCCGTCCCACCTGATCCAACTGGCGCAGGCCGCGGGCCACGGCGTAGCCGTCCATGGTGGGCAGCTGAATGTCGAGCAAAATCAGATCGGGGCTCAGCTCACGGGCCTTTTGCAGGCCTTCGGGGCCGTCGCGCGCGGCCACCACCTCATAGCCTCTCATTTCCAGCAAAAACCTGGTCAGATACAGGTTCTGATCGTTGTCCTCAATGACCAGTACGGTGCGACTCATGCCTGCCTCCCTGATTGACGGGGCAGCCGAACCCAGAAGCGGCTCCCCCTTTGCCACTCACTGTCAACGCCGATTTCGCCCCCCAGTAATGCCGTCAGCCGCCGGCAGATGGCCAACCCCAGTCCGGTGCCCTCGCGCTGGCGAGAGAGCCCGCTGTCGAGCTGGCGAAAAGGCTGAAAAAGCGACGGCTGGTCGTCATCGCGAATGCCGATGCCGGTGTCGACCACTTCCAGCAAGACCTGATCGGGCTCGGGACTTGAAACCTTGAGCTGGATATCTCCTTGCTCGGTGAATTTGACGGCGTTTTGTAGCAGGTTGAGCAGAATTTGTTCCACCCGCCTGGGATCGCTGTGCATCGTGCCCGGGGCGCCCTCAAAGTGGTGGGTCAGCTGCAGGCCCTTCTTCTCGGCCAGCGGAGCCACGACGTCCAGTGAACGCTGCAGCACCTCTTCCAGTTCAAATTTCTCGCAGCGAACCTCGAGCTGGTTGGCCTCGATTTTGCTCAGGTCGAGCACATCGTTGATCAGTGCCAGCAGATGCTGAGCACTGCTGCGCACCATGCCAATCTGCTTGCTTTGCTCCGGTGTCAGAGGCCCGGCCATACCTTTGAGAATGATGCCGGTGAAACCCAGTATGGAGTTCAGGGGCGTACGCAATTCGTGGGACATGGTGGCCAGGAAGGCCGACTTCAAACGGTCGGCCGATTCGGCTCGCAGCAGAGCCTCCCGTAGTTCCTGGGTGCGCTCTTCCACCTTGCGCTCCAAATTCTGATACAGGTCGAATAGAAATCTTTCATTGGCCTTACGCTCGCTGATATCGCGAATCATGGCCATGATATAGCCGTCGGGCATACGGGCCGAGATCACCTCGGCCGGGAACGTACTTCCGTCCTGGCGGCGAAATGTCCACTCGCGCTGATGCGTGCGCATGGAGTTGATTTCGCTCAAAGCCTCTGGAATGCGCGGTGTGTCTTCAGGCGCCAGGATGTCCTGGCCATGCTTGCCCACCAGTTCTTCCAGGCGATAGCCCAGCATTTGACACATTTTCGGATTGGCGTCCAGGTAATAGCTCTCGGCGTCGGCGATCAGAATGCCGTCGGGGGCGTGGGTAAACAGCGAGCGGTAGCGACCCTGGGCGGCCTCGCGTTCGCTGATGTCGATGCCCACCCCCACCAATACCACCTGACCCCCCAGTTGCACGCGCAGGCCGGTAAAGTAGTAGGGAATTGCCTGACCACTGCGGGTGACAAAGTCGGCCTCGACCGACGATTCGCCGCCCTGAAAGACCTCCTGGATTCGCTCTTGCACTCGCTGGCGGTCGGGCTCGAGGAAGAAGTCCAGAGGATGCATGGCGGCGATCTCCTGGGCCGAATAACCTGTCACCGTTTCGAAGCGGCGATTCCAGCGCAGAAAGCGCCCCTGTTCGTCGTAGCAGTAGAGCACGCCGGGTAAACTGTCGAGGATTCCCTGGTTAAAGTCGCTCTGCTCACGCAACTCGCGCTCGGCTTGCAGGCGCCGGGCTTCACGCAGCAGTTGCTCGAGTCCAAAGGAGAGGTCGCCGGCAGCCTCGCGCAACAGGGCCATTTCCCGATCCTGAAAGGCCTGAGGCTCCGAGGCGTAAACGCTAAGCACGGCTACGGGCTGGCCGTTCTCAAGCAGGGGCAGGGCGGCGCTGGCGCGGAACGCATGGCGCTGCTGGCGTGCCCACCACAGCGAGGAATCGGCGTGGGCAAGGAGGTCGTTGCAGATCACCGGCCGATTTTCGCGAAAAGCCGTGCCGGTAGGACCTCGCCCCTCCGGTCGAAGGTCCGAATAGATTTTCAGGCCTTCCAGGTAGCCTATCTGGCCAGCTGCCGCCGTCGATTCGATGCGCAGGGTATCCGGGTTGTGCCAACCAACCCAGGCCAGTTCAAACCCGCCGTGCACGACCAGCGCTTCGCACACTTTGTTGAGCAGTTCCTGACGCTCGCGCGTAAAAACGATGGCCTGGTTGATTTGACTCAGGGCCGCGTAGAGTCTGGACAAGCGAGCCAATTCGCGCTCGTGTTCCAGCTGTAGCCGAATGTCACGAACGATTTCCATCACGCCCTCCACCTGGCCGGCCGCTCCGGTGATGGGCGAGGCCGTGACCGACACCGGCAAAAACTGGCCATCGCAATGCAGTCGCTCGCTCTGATAGGCCGGGGGGCGCTGCCCCTGGCACAACTGTTGGTGCAGGGCCAAAGCCTGATCACGGCCCTGCTCGGGCAGGAGTGACGAATAGCTACGCCCCAGGATGCTTTCGGCTGACCAGCCCAACAAGCACTCGGCCGCCCGGTTCCAACTGGTGATGTGGCCCTCGAGGTCGGTGCTGTAGATAGCGTCGGTAGAGGATTCCACCAGGGCCGCCAGCCGGGCGCACGATTCGGAGGCACGCTGCTCAACGCTTACGTCCAGGGTGGTGCCCACCGCTCGCATGGGATGGCCCTTGGCATCGCACAATACGTGCACGGTAGAGCGCAGGTGGCGCACGGGGCCACGCTTGGGATCGGTGCGAAAGTCGAGCGTTACCGGGCCCTGGCTCTGCCAGGCCCGATGCAGGGGGGCCTCGACCCGCGCTCGGTCATCAGGGTGAACCCGTTGCAGAAACTCCTCGAACACAGGAGCACCTTGGGCAGGATCGAGGTAAAGCAATTCATACATTTCCGGGGAAAATGTGCCCGACAGATCCTGTAAATCCAGTTCCCAATTACCCAGTGCGGAAGAACTGGAATGCAAAAGCTGCGGAGATTTTTGGGTGCTTTCTGGTTTCAAGCTACGAAAGTTCGGCAATCCTTCATCAGGTCCTTGCAGATTTGACTCCCCCGGCATCCAATAAATGGATTGACGGTCCGATGGGGAAGTAGCGGACCATTGAGAGTGGGGTGCCGTTTGGCGCAGTCGGAGCAAAACCTGGACGAGAACAGCGAACAGCTGAAGCGGGCTCAGGCCGTGCTTGACCTACTGCCGGTTCGCGTGGCCTTGCTCGATGTTCACGGTCAGCTGTTGCTGGCCAACTCTGCCTGGGCTCAAGCGTTTCCTCACTGCGGCCAGAGCTGTGGCTGTCTCGAGCAGTGGGAGCAGGGCACCGGCCCTCAGTCGGAGCCGTGGCGTCAGGCTGCCCGGAGAATTCGTCAAGTCTTATCGGGCCATGAGGCTCGAATCCAGCTCCATCTTCCCGATCCAACGGGCCTCTGGGGCCCGGCCTCCGAACTGGTGGCTCTGGCCACGCCGATGGGGGGCCTGTTGTGCCATCAGGAGCCCAGTGAGCATGCTTTCCGCACGCTGTTTTCCCAAATTCCCCAACCGATGTGGGTGTACGATCGGGAAACGCTGAAGTTTCTGGCCGTCAACCAGGCCGCCATCCGGCACTACGGCTACAGCGAGGCCGAGTTCTTGCAGATGACCATCTGCGATCTTCGCAGCAACGAGGAGAACCAGCGCCTGCAAGCCATACTGAAGGACCTGCCCGAGGGGCCTGCCCACCTCGGCGTGTGGGAGCATCGGCTCAAAGACGGCCGCCTGATTCATGTGGACCTCAGTAAGGACAGCCTCGACTTTCACGGTCGCCCGGCCCGCATCGTGCTGGCTCTGGATGTCACCACGCAGCGCCGGACCGCTCTCGAATTGGCCGCTCGCGAAGCCCTGCTGCGCACTTCCTTACGTATCAGCCAGCTGGGCGCCTGGACACTGGAATTGCCCCAGCGGACGATGACCTGGTCGGAGGAGCTGTTTGTCATTCTTGAGCAGCCGCCCGAATTTCGCCCCACGCTGGAGGGTCTGTTCCAGCGCTGCGACGAGGATTGGCGGCCACGAATGCGGGCCGCCTTCGATGCCTGCCTCGAGCGCGGAAGCGACTTCGATCTGGAGCTGCTCATGGTCACAGGCAAGGGTCAACTCCGTTGGGTGCGGGCTATGGGCCAGGCCCTGCTCGATCAGCATGGCCAGATCCGTTGTGTTCAGGGCACCATTCAGGACATTGACGAGCGAAAAACGGCCGAACTGCGGGCTCGACGTCTGGAAAAGCAACTGGCCAAAACCCTGGAGTCCATATCGGAAGCCTTTCTGACCCTGGACAGCGACTGGCGATTTACCTACTTAAACCGTGAGGCCGAGCAATTGCTGGGGCGGCCCCGAGCTCAGCTGCTGGGGGCCTCATTGTGGGAAGTTTATCCTGGAACCGGCGGCCCCTTCTTTGAATACGAATATCGGCGGGCCCGCGAAACCGGCAGGCCCACCGAGTTGGAAGAATATGATCCGGTTCACGATCGCTGGCTGAACGTGCGCATCATTCCCTTTGAAGAGGGGCTGGCCATCCATCTCTTCGACATCTCCGAGCGGCGACGTCAGCGCGAGCAGCTGTTGGCCAGCGAGCAGCGTTTTCAGTCGCTGGCTCGGGCCAGTCAGGATGCGCTGTGGGACTGGAACCTGGTGAACGACGAAATGTGGTGGAGCGAGGGTTTGGAGCGGCTCTTTGGCTACCGTCGCGAGCAGCTCGACACAAGCCGGGCCTTCTGGCTGTCGGCGCTGCACCCTGACGATCGCGAGGCGGTGGTGGCCAGCCTCAACGAGGCTCTGACGCAGGGCAGCGACAGCTGGAGCTGCGAATATCGCTTTCGTCGTCACGACGGCAGCTATGCCGATGTGCTCGACCGCGCCTACCTGGTGCGCGACCCCCACGGCAAGGCGCTGCGCATGACCGGCGACATGACCGATCTTTCCGAGCGCAAGGCCGCTCAGCTTCGACTGGAAGAGCAGGCCGCGCTGCTCGACCAGGCCAGCGACTCCATTATCGTGCGCGACCTGGAACACCGCATCCTCTATTGGAATCGACGCGCCGAAGCCATGTATGGCTTTACCTCTGCAGAAGCCTTGGGGCGCACGGTTCCCGAATTGCTCCACGAGGATCCCGTACCTTTCCTGCAGGCCCAGCAGGTCTTGCTGAATGAGGGCCAGTGGACGGGCGAGCTGGTGGTAAGCCACCGCTACGGCAGTCCGTTAACGGTGCTGGCCCGCTGGACGTTGCTGAAAGACGCTCAGGGAAATCCCCAGCGCGTGCTGGACATCAAAACCGACATTACCGAGCGCAAGCAGCTGCAGCAGCAAGTGTTGCGCACCCAGCGCATGGAAAGCATCGGCACCCTGGCCAGCGGCATTGCCCATGATTTGAACAATGTGCTGGCTCCCATTCTGATGTCGGTAGAAATGCTGCGAGAAGAGCTGCGCAGCGAGGAATCGCTGCGTATTTTGGACACCATCGAGAACACCACTCGACGCGGGGCGTCGCTCATCCGTCAGGTGCTGGGATTTGCCCGAGGCATGGAAGGAACCCCTCAGCGCACCAACCTGGCTGAGCTGGCTCAGGATATTCGCAAAATTGCGGCTGACACATTTCCTCGAAATATTCGCTTCGAGCTGCGCGTCAGCGCCGATCTGTGGGCGGTGCATGCCGACCCCACGCAACTGCATCAGGTGCTGATGAATCTATGCGTCAACGCACGCGACGCGATGCCCGAGGGCGGACAGCTTACGGTGGGGTTGGAAAACCTGGTGGTTGATGAGGTGTTTTCAGAAATTCATCTCGATGCCCGCCCCGGTCCCTATGTGGTGATGCGGGTGGAAGATACCGGCACCGGCATGAGCCCCGAGGTTCGCGAGAAAATTTTTGAGCCGTTTTTTACCACCAAGGAGGTGGGCAAGGGCACCGGGCTGGGGCTGTCGACCACCTTCTCCATCGTCAAGAACCAGGGGGG
>CAZYPN010000015.1:77121-91378 GCA_964649085.1 uncultured Burkholderiales bacterium
ATTACCGACATGAGCATGCCCGGCCTGGACGGCCCTTCCATGGTTCGGGCCCTGCGCGCAGTGGCCCCAGAGGTGTGCGTGGTGGGTAGCAGCGGCCTGGCGGCCAACGAGTTGATCTCCCGCGCTCGTGATGCGGGTGTGCAACACTTTGTGCCCAAGCCCTACACGGCCGAAGTGTTGCTGGCTACGCTGCATCAGGCGCTGCATGGCTCGGCCAGGCAGGAATCCACAGTCGAAGTTGAACAGGAGTCTCCAAGCATGTCAATTGTAGTCGCAGATGACGAGCCGATGGTGCTGCAGCTCTCGGCTCGGGCTTTGAAGTCGGCCGGCTACCAGGTATGGACCGCCAGCGATGGCGAGCAGGCCCTGCAGTTGCTGGAGCAACACGGCCCACAGGTACGCTTGCTGGTCACCGATCAACACATGCCGGGGCTGAGCGGCAGCGAACTGATCGCCCGCGCCCGAGAGCAATATCCCGAGCTTCGCTTCATCCTCACTTCCGGCGAGCGCGATGCTGACCCCAGGCTGCACAAGGAACTGGCCGGTCGCCTGGCTTCGCTGGCCAAGCCCTTCTCGCTTAGCGACCTCAAGGCGGCGGTGGAGAACATTCTGCACTGAGCAGTTCGCGGGCCAGCAGTTCGGCGGCGCATTGCTGGCCATAGGAAGTCAGATGCACCCGGTCCACCCAGAGAAAGCCCTGGTTCAGCCTTTCGCGCAGCGCCTGGTCCAGGTTCAATAGGGGCAGTCGATGGCGCCTGGAAAGGCGATTCAGAATGTCGTGGTTGCGGGCCACCCCCGCTCGCAGGGGCAGTTCTCCGCAGTTGGGCTCAGCCACCAGCAGCAGCGAGGAGCCCTGTAAAGTGGCCAGTAGTTGCTCAACATCTTCCTCAAAGTGCGGGTTGCCGCCGTCATTGTTGCCCAGCACCAGCAAGACCCGAGGGGCACGCAGCCCAAGTTTCTCAAGGCGCCCCTGCATGTCTCGTACCTTTAGCCCCCACAAGCTGGCGTTGATCAGGTGCCACTGCGGCAGCCGTCGGGCCAGTTGAGCAGCCAGCATTTCCTGGGGCAGGCGAGCGCCCGAGCCCCACAGTTGCGAGCTGCCCACGAGCAACAGTTGCTTCGATGACGGCCGGTTATAGTGCTGGGGAAGAAAGGGGCGCACGCGCTGAGGACCGAGCTGTAAGAACTCTGCCGTCGCCGGGTAGGGTAGCGGCGGTGGGTCGAGCCAGGCCAGGCCGTCGGCCAACCCCAGGCGAATTCGTTCCACGGCATAGCCCAGGCCCGAAGGGGCGTAGCGATGCGACCAGTATCCTCGATCGAATGCATAGGCGCTCAGCAGCAGCGAGGCCAGCGCCAATTGGGTTCGGGGCCAGCGCAGCAGGAGCATCACCAACAGCCAGCACAGCCACCAGGATACGGGGTTGTGCAAGGCCAGCCGCTCGCCTTGCAGCCGCAGGTTGCGCACCTCGCAGCGACGCTGACCCCCGCCCAGCGTGAGCAGGCGCGGTCCGGGGGACGACTCCCAGAGCTGTAGGGTCTTCCCCTGCAGCTCCAGGGTTGTGCCCTGCAGCCTGAGGGAGATCCAGCGTCCGGCAGGCAGCGGTGCGATGTCGAGCGGCTCCACCTGAAGAAACTCTCCCTGGGGGGTAGCTCGATACTGCAGCGAGGGCAGCCCGCTGTGCAGGCTGAGGCGAAGGCCCTGTTGCAGGCGCGGGGTGTGGGTCGTGGTCAGCAACAGATAGGCCTGAGGCTGCAGGCGGAACTGCAACTCCAGCCCCAAGCCGCCCTCCAGCGGACCGAAATGCACCTGCTGGAAACCGTGCCAGGCACTGAAGTTGAGCCGATCGCTGGCCAGCAACTGGCGGCTGGAAAGGCACTCGAAAGTGCCCACTGGTGGATAGGTGTAGAGTTGTTTGGCCAGTACCAACTGGGGGTGCTGCTCGAGGGTGTTGCGCGAATAACCCACCAGCAGGGCCAGCAGGCTGGCGTTGACCAGGGTGAGCAGCAGGCCGGCTTTGGGGCTGAGCCTGGTCAACGCAGCACAGAGCTAAACCACAATGCGGTGGGCAGACACAGCGTGGTGCGGGCGGCCGAAAACACGTCGGTAGGGCCCCCCAGAATGCTGCGGGTGTGCTCGTGGGTGGCGTCCCACAGGGCCGGCCAGGCCCGCTCGTCGAGGCCCAGAGGAGTGTCGGCCACATGGGCTGCCAGCCGATCGTGGCTGTGCTTTTCGTACAGCCACTCGGGCTTCTCCCGAGTGCGGATCACCAGTTCGGTCTCGGGGGCCTGGCGGGTGGCCGGAAAGAAGTCGAAGGGCCCAAAGCCCATGATCCAGGCCAGCACCGGCCCGGGAGCCACCACCGTGCGCAACGATAGGGCCACCCGCTCGTCCACCACCTCGAGGTGCGACAGAATCAGCCCGGGGGTGGAAATCAGCCCACGCACCCAGGCCAGCAAGAGTTCGGGGGTGTTGACGAAAGGAAAGCACAGGCTCAGTAACTGGCACTGGGGGTCGGCCAGAGCCCGGGCCAGAGGCTGGCACACGCTGTCGTCGGGGCCCAGGCTCAAGCGTTGCCAGCCCACCTGTTCCGCCTTACGGGCGGCGATCTGGGCAAAGAGGCAGCCGTTCTTGCCCTCCCGATGCCATTCAAGCACGCCTATAAATTCAGCAGCAACTCGAGGAAGTCCCGCTCGATGGCGTCGGCCTTCGAAAGTCGAGCCTGCAGGGCGGCCCGCAGCCGCCCCCGGGGTGGCACCCCGGCGCGCTCCAGCCAGTACAGCACCTGATAGCGATCGCCGGGGCGCCCCTGCAGCAGCACGCGCCGAGCCGCTTCCTGATAGAGCCAGCCGTGCAGGGCGGTTCGCGCCCGTGAGCCCTGGCTGGCAAAGCGGTCGTTGCGCAGGTCGGGCCACCAGCTTGCTGGCATCCCCGAGGCGCGCGCTGGAGCCAGCGGCTGCAGATAGGTTTTGCTGGGGTTCAGTGCCAGTCCGCGCTGGCCCAACAGCTGCTCAAGCTGCTCCAGGGCCCGCAGTCCTTGCGCGCGGCTGTCGACGAACAGGTGAAACTCGTCGAGTTCCATCAGCAGGGCGTCGTAGCCAAGTGCCAGCAGTTGCCGCAGCACCGGCTGCAGGGTGAACTTCACCAGAATGCACAGCCCGTTACCAAAGGAGCGCACTCCGTAGCGAGGGCCCAGGGCCAGCCGGCCCAGTAGGCCGCTGAGTTGCCGTCGCTGTGACCGGTTCAGCCCACAGGCGGCCAGTTCGGCGCTTAGACGACGTCGGTCGACCGAGGTGCCGCAACTGGCCACGTCGGCCTGCACGTGCCAGCGCGAGCGACCCTGCCAGCTGCTGCGAAACGTCTGCCGGCCACGGCGAGCCTGGGTGCCTGCCTGCTCGTAGGGCAACGAGCTGAAAGGCGAGCGTAACCAGCTGATTCCCGGGGCCATCTGGAAGCACCAGTCCTGCTGGCTATCGGTGGCGGCAAAGCGCCGCTGCAGTTCGGGCTGGATTTGGGCCAGCAGGGCCAGCATCAGCAGGTTGTCCAGCACGCTGAGGCAGGCCATATGGCGACTGCCGGGGCCCCGGCTGGTCCACATCGGAGTGGGGGCCTCGCCCCCAGCGGGATATGGGTTGGACAGTGCTCGTCCCAGTTGTTCTTCCCAGTAGCTCTGGGGATGGCGCCGAAACTCGGGCCCGCGCAGAAAGCTGGGCTGGGTGAAGGGGTCGGGGGTTTCGAACGGGTCCAGGTCGACTTCCCAGGCAAATCGCCGCACGGCCAGCTCAATCAAGGGCCCTCCGCACCAGCGGCTGTAGCCAGTCGTCCAGGGTGCTCAGCGCCTCCCGCAGCGGCCCAAGCACGGGCTGGCCGCTGTAGGCCAGATACAGCAGCCACAGGGCCCGGTCGCCGGGGCGGGCGTCGGGGTGGGTCAGGCAGCGGGCCAGGGCCCGCTGCACCGCCGGCCATCCCAGTCGTTGCGACAGCGAGGGGCGGCGATAGAGATAGGCGTGGCTGCGCCACAGCTGTTCCCAGTCGGCCTGCCCCAGTCGATACAGCACATACTCCATCCGCAAGCGGCTGCGCAGCTTCTGCCAGCGGTCGCGCCAGCGCGATAGCACAAAGGTTCGTTGGAAATCCAGCCCCAGGGCCAACGGCTCCAGCAGGCTGATGGTCTGGTCCAGGGCTTGCTCCGATTCCCTGGGCGTGTCCACCCAGAAGCTAATGCCCTGGTAGCCGTCCAGCTGAAAGTCCCAGCCGTTGCGCTGCAACTGGTGGGTGAGGGGCTGCAAGTACAGGGCGGCCAGTTCCAGCGACACCTTGCCCAGCAGGGGAAGCCCGCGGCTGGAATGCCCACCCCAGGCCTCGAACTGGGGGCGCAGCTGGCCTTGAAGGCGCTGCACCAGCAGGCGCCGATCGAGCTGGCGCCAAAGATCGTTGAAACCGGCATACACCCAAAGCCGTCCACGTCGCAGGGGTTCGGGCCGGGCTGCCAGGGGTTGGGTTGCCACCGCAGCCTGCAGCAGAACCCAATCGTCCAGCGCCGGGCAACAGCGGGCCCGCGCCAGCGCCCCCTGGCTGGTGTCGACCCGCCGAGGGTAGGCGAGCATGGGCAGGTTGGCTTCGAAAAACAGCGGTCCGGGTTGCTGAAAAGGGTTGCGCCGCGATTCGGCCAGCAGCCGCAGCCAGCCCTGTTCCAGATCCAGGTTCATCGGCTCAGCACGGCAAAGGGAGCGCCTTCAGCGTCGAGCAACGTGCAAAAGCAACCGACGCCTTCAATTTCAATGGCCTGCATGGTGGCCTGGCCGCCGCCCTGGCTACATTGCTGGATGGCCGTAGCATAGTCTGCCACCTGGAAGTACACGATCCACAGGCTGGGCATGGCGACGCCCTTGGGTTTGGGCATCATTCCAGCCACCTGACGCTCTGCCAGAGTGTGCATCGTATAGGGAATGTTGCCCAGGCTGAATTGGCGAGGTTGCCAGCCGAACACGCGGCAGTAAAAGCGGCTGGCCTTTTGGGGGTGGCTGGTGATCAACTCGTGCCAGGCCATTCCCCCCACTTCGCTCACCACGGCCGCCCCGGCGTGGTCCCGCGCCTGCCAGAGACAGAAATAGGCTCCGGTAGGGTCGCAGGCCACGGCCATACGACCGGCCTGTTGGGCTTCGAAGGGGGCCATCACCACCCGGCCCCTGGCTTTCTTGATGAGGCTGCAGGTGGCGTCGACGTCTTCCACCGCCACATAGGGCAGCCAGTGGGGCGGCACTTTGGGGTCGGCCAGGGGGCTCAGAGCGGCCGCCGCCCGTCCCTGACTCAGGAACAGCCGGTGTCCCGGGCTGTGGGCAATCGGTTGGCTGGTCCATCCCATCAGCCGAGCATAGAATTCGGCCGCCAATTCAGGACGGGCGCTGTGCAGTTGGGCCCAACAGAAAGTTCCGCTCGGGTGCATTCCAGGAGCTTCCGATTTGGGGCGGGATCCCCTGGCGAAAAGTGGAACCAGGCCGGATGGCAGAACCGTTTGTGGTCCGCATAGCCGAGCCCGCCGAGCTTGCAGACCTGGGCCTCGAGCCGGGTGGCGAGCTGGTAGGCTGGGTGTGCCCTACGCCCCAGCAGGCCGGCATGCTGCTGCGCCCTGTGCTGGTGCGCAGCATCACCGGCGACCGCGAAACGGTGATCGAGCGTCTTTGGGCCAGCCAGCTGACCGAGTTTGAGGCTCTGTTGGACCAGGCCGGCCAGGCCGCCAGCAGCTACGGTTGCCAGTATCTCACGCTGCAGGTCCAGCCCGACCAAAGCGATCTGAGGGGGTTGTTGGATCGGTTGGGTTTTCAGTTGGAAACCGAGCGTATTGTGATGGCAGCGGCCGAACATGCGGTTCCGCCGAACAGTCCCTATGCGGTTCGACCACTGCAAGAGGGGGACGATTTTTTGATCGCCGTGCGCAATGCCCAATTGCTGGAACACACGCTGGCTGCCGGGCGGCAATACGACGTCGGCGAACTCACCTTTCGCTCCATGGACGCCATGTTCGAGCAGTTGCGCCGCCCCCCCGAGGCTCAACAGGTGTTGGTGCTGACCTTCGAGGTACACCAGCAGGTGGGTCATCTCATCCTCGAACTCGGCCCTGAAGAGGGCTACGTCTGCGATGTGGCCGTCGAACCCCAGCACTGGGGTGGGCGAGCCATCAGCCTGCTCATGCGAGCCGGGTCGAGCTGGCTGCATCGGCACGGAAGGGCGCGCATGGTGGGCGACGTCAGCGCGGCCAATCAGCGCGCTCTCAAGTTTGCCAAGCGTTTCCTGGGCTTTTCGGTCGATAGCCTGCGCTACGGTCGTCGGCTCTAGACCCCAGGCCTCTGGCTGCGCACCACGTTGCTGGCGGCGCAGGTCGGGCACATCAGGTAGAGTGTGGCCGCCGCCCACTCGGCCTGCAAAGCTGCCTGCCCACACTCGGGGCAGAGGGCGGGGCGCTGGGGGTGCTGTTCCAGGTCGCGAACGACCCGATACCAACCCTCGAGGTCTATTTTCCGGCCTTCGGAGCCGCCGCCAGCAGACGCTGGCTCAGGCTCAGACCTTTGGGCCCGGCTCCCTGGAGAATGCCGTGGGCGGGCGATTTCTTCGCAACTACGCTCATGTTGGGGCTCCCTCTATTAGACCATCTGTATTTGTTACCCTCAGGTTACCAGCCCGGTGTGAAAATCCGGCGACCGTTTGTTAACTTTATCCGCCATTTATCCGCGGTGTTTTGGAGCTGTGTAAGCAAAACAGCTGTCCTAGCCGGGCCAGATAGGCTTCGTTCTCGGCGCTCCAGTAAGGCGCGCACAGGCGCAGGCAGTTGCGAAATCGGCCTCGAGCCGAAAAGATCGGGCCCGGCCCGAACGTCAGCCCCAGTTCCAGGGCTCGCGGGTAGTACAGTCGAGTGTCGATGCCCTCGGGCAGCTCCACCCAGAGCACAAACCCACCGTCGGGTCGGGTGACCCGCGTTCCCGGAGGAAAATGCCGCACCACGGCCTCGGCCATCTGGTGCACCTGAGTAGCGTAGAGGCGGCGGCAGTGGCGCAGATGATGCTCAAAACCACCGTTGACCAGGAAGTCGGCCAGGGCCATGGCCGGAAGGGTAGGGGAGGACAGATTGGAAAACATCTTCAGTTGTTGCAGTCGCGGCATATAGCGAGGTCCGGCCAGCACCCAGCCCACTCGATAGCCAGGGGCCAGCGTTTTGGAAAATGATGAACACAGCAGCACCTGGTCGCGACGGTCCAGGGCTTTGGCCGCATGGGGACGCTGGGGAAGGTGGCTTAAATCACCAAAGATGTCGTCTTCGATCAGCGGAATGCTCCTGGTGCCCAACAGGTCTAACAGGGCCAACTTATCCTCGGGGCTCAGGCTCGAGCCTGTAGGGTTGGAGAAGTTGGTGCACAGCAGCACCGCCCCCAGCTTTACCTCTTCGAGCGACTTCTGCAGCGAAGCCAGGCTGATGCCGTGGTGGGGGTCGGAAGGGATTTCCAGCGCTTTCAGGCCCAGCATTTCAATGGCCTGAAGGTGACCGTAGAAGGTTGGCGATTCCACCGCCACCGTATCGCCCACCTTGCATGTGGCTCGCAGACAAAGACTCAGAGCTTCCTGGCAACCTAAGGTCAGCATGATTTCGTCTGGACCCACCACACAGCCGGCCTGCAGGGCGCGGCGGGCGATTTGTACTCGCAGCTCTAGATTGCCCGGGGGCAGATCATAGCTGTTGCCTCGCCAGTCGGCCTCTTTGCTGACCCGGGCCAGGCTGCGGGCCAGCCGACCGTTGGGCAACTGTTTTGGATTTGGGCAAGCACAGCCGAACTGTACCAGATCGGTTCTTTGAAAATCTCTCAGATGATTCATCAAAAACTCGCCCAGACCCACGTGAACAGGGCTTTCGGGAGCAGGGTCGGGCGGGCGCGGGCGGATGGGCTGGCTGACGGGCATCACGTAGTATCCCGACTGAGGCCGGGCTTCCACCGCTCCCTGGGCTTCCAGCATGCGGTAGGCCTCGAGCACGGTGGTAATGCTCACCTGCAGCTGCTGGCTCAGATGGCGTACCGACGGCAAACGCTGATGGGGCCCAAAAGTGCCGCTCTGGATGAGCTGGCGTACATGCTCTGCCACCTGCTCGTAGCGGAAATTGGAAGACACAGTTGCTGGCAGTGGCATGTGGATCAGTTTCCTATGTAGTGAACTGTATGCATAACAATTCGTCTTTTCTGAATCTGTTCTGTTTTCCCTTTCACGCCTAGTCTGAGGGGCAGGAGGTTGTCATGAACAAGGTAGTCCTGGCTCTGTTGGCCCTCTATCTGATCTGGGGGTCCACGTTTCTCGGTATTCACTACGCCATCGAGTCGTTTCCGCCGCTGCTGATGAGCGGCACGCGCTTCGCTGTGGCAGGCGCCCTGCTGTGGGCTTTTCGCCACCCTCAGCCCGGTTCGGCGCGCCACTGGTTGTCGGCCTGGTTGGCCGGGGTGTTGCTGTTGGTGCTGGGCAACGGTCTGGTATCCTGGGCCGAGCTGTCCATTCCCTCCGGACAGGCCGCCTTGCTGGTGGCCACGGCTCCCCTCTGGATTGCCCTTTGGGGCTGCTACCGTCAGGGGTATCCCGGTCACGCCACCATCGCCGGTCTGGGCCTGGCAATGGCAGGGCTCTCCTGCTTGCTGCAGGAACCTGCCCAGTGGTCCTTGGGCAGCCTGGCGGTACTGGTTTCGGCCTTCAGTTGGGCGGCGGGAAGCCTGCTCAGCCGCGAGCTGCCACGGCCCACCGACAGCGCCCAGTTTTCCGCCATGACCATGCTCAGCGCGGGGGCTACCCTGCTGCTGCTCAGCTGGCTCTTGGGCGAGGGCGCCCCCGGCCCCATCACGGCGCGGGCGGCTCTGGCCTGGCTCTACCTCGTGCTGGTGGGGTCGGTGATCGGCCTCACCCTCTACACCTGGCTCATGCAGCAGGCCTCGCCCACGCTGGTGTCCACTCATAACTACGTCAATCCCGTGGTGGCGGTGCTGCTCTCGGGTTGGGCAGGCGAGCCCCTGCCGCAGGGGCTGGTGCCGGCACTGTTGCTCATCCTGGCAGGGGTAGCATTGGTGGGCACGGGTGGGCGACTTTCTCTGCCTCAGGTCTGGCAGCGTCGCTGGATTCCCCTGGTAGGCGCTACCCGTTCATCTCTGCCAGCCTGTCCAGCACCCACTGTCTGAAGGTCTTGCGAGCCAACACCTCGCGTTCGTAGCGTCCGCCGAATTCCTCCACCACTCCGCTGGGGAGGAATTCGGCCACGTTGGCGCTGTCCTCATAGCGGGCCCGCGCCTGGCCGGGCCACAACTTCAGGGTCGCTTCAGCAGCTCCGTCCTTCCAGAGCGTGATGCAGCGAACCTGACCATCCTCAAAACAGTCAAAACTGAGGCCCTCACGTGAAGTATCGCCCGGCACCGCCAGACCGTCCAGGTCTGCCGCGGTGATCTTGGTGTAGCGGGCGGGTTGATCCCAACCCGCTTTCCTGTCCTCGAGCAGTTGCTGGACCCCGTGTTCTAGCGAGCTGCGAAGGTCGCCAATCAAGGCGCGAAAATGGGCTTCCTCGGCCAGTTCCAGGCGGGCAATCGCCTCTTCGGCTCGCTGGCACATGGCCCTTACGGGCTCCAGCAGCGCCTCGGGCTGCAACCGGTTGCGCAGCAGCTCCGCCTCGCGGCGCAGGTCGTGGATCAGGTCCTGAGCCCGCCCCAGCTTCTCTTCCTCGGGGCTCTCGTCAGGCTCGGGCATCCTGGTCATCCGCACCCGATGCACGGCATTTTCATATTCCTCGTAGAGTTTTGCGATGCGGGTTTTCTCAAAGAGGGCGGCGGTCGACCCCAGCTCCTGGGCATGTTGCAACATCAGCTGGCGGGCCTCGGCCACGGCCTGGTCGATATCCCGGCGGGCGGCCACGTGCCAGTCGTCCCCAGCCTTGCCCTGGTAGGCCGCGCGCCAGGCAGATTCAAACCTTTTGGCCGCGCGCATCAGCACAGCCCGCACTCGATCTTCGGCACTCATCGCTGGCGCTTCCCCGGGGCAGCTTTCCAGGCCTCCCGGTGAAATCGTTACAAGCAAGCAAAATCATCCTTGCCTGCCGCGGCCAGAATAAGCCCATGCTTATCCAATCCAATACCCACACACAAACACATCTCGCTCAACGGCTGCCGCAGAACCAGAATCAGCCTCCTCAAGACCCCCAGCCCCCCCAGGAGAGCTTCGAGCCTTCCCGACCCTACGGTGAAGCGCTTGTAAAAGGCGCTGTCTACGGCGGACTCGGTGCGCTACTCGGAGCCGGTATGGCCCAGGGTGGCGTGGGTGGCTTCGTTTGTGGGGCTCTGGCCGGTGCCACCGTGGGCGGCATGACCATCGCCCGACTGGGCGATGGCAAAGGTGCCGAGGGTCTCGTCCACGCTGGCATCGGTCTGGCTGGCGGCGCCATTGCTGGCGGCGTGGCCGGCGCGCTGGGCATTCCTCGCGGCGCCCTGATCGGTGGCGCCACCCTGGGCCTGCTCAAGGCCGGCCGCGTGCTGACCGACCGTTAGTCAAGTGGCTCGCCGACTGGTCGTCGGGCGGGTGTCTTTGCACCCGCGTGGCTTTGGCTTTCTCAACTTTCAAGACGAGAGCGGCCTGGATCAGGCCGCCTTCATCACGCCCCCCGACCTGAATGGCTTTCTCGACGGCGATGTCGTCGAGGCCAGCCTTGGCCACACCTCCGACGGGCGCTTCAGTGCCCAGGAGTTGCAGCTGCGTCAACGCCACCGTCGCGAACTGTTCGGCACCGTGGTGGTGCGGGGTCGTCGCCGCTTTCTCAAAGTTGATCGCCTGGTGTCCAACACCGACTGGCCCCTTGAGCAGGCCGATCATCTTCAGCCCGAAGCCCCGGTGGTGGCCACGATCGTGGGCCAGCATTTGCTTCCGGCGCGGGTTCTTGAAGCCTCTGCCGACCTGGCTCTCGAGCGCTGCCTGGTGCGCCACGGGCTGCTCAGCCAGTTTCCCGCCGGCCTCGCCCCCCTGGTTCGCAGTGGCGAGGATGAAGGCCGGCGCGACCTTCGCGAGCTGTGCACGATCACCATCGATGCTCCCTCCACAACCGACATCGACGATGCTCTGTCGGCTCTGCCCCCCGAGTCCGACGGTTCGATTCGGGTGCTGGTCAGCATTGCCGATGTCGATTCTCAGGTGGCCGAGGACAGTGCGCTCGACCTCGAAGCTCGCCAGCGCGGCACCAGTTGCTATCTGGCCGGTCGGGTCCTGCCCATGTTGCCCGACAGCCTTTCGTCCGACGCCCTCAGCCTGCTGCCCCAGGTCGAACGACGCACTCTGACGGCCGAACTGCGCATCGACCCCGAGGGCCACATCACGGCCGTCGACCTGTATCCCAGCTGGATCCGCTCCCAGGCCCGGCTGAGCTACGAGGCCGTAAGCGACTTTTTCGACGGTCACTTTGAGGCCGTGCCCGAGGCCGTCGTGCCCACCTTGCGCTGGCTGCGCACGGCCGGCGCCCGGCTGGCCACGGTGCGGGCTGCCCGCGGCGGGGTCGAGCTGGCCCGAGAGGAGGCCTATGTGTCGTTCGACCCCGCCACCCGCCAACCCACCGAAGTCACCTCGAGGCAGGTAACCCCCGCCCATCGTCTGGTCGAGCGCCTCATGGTAGCGGCCAACGAGGCCGTGGCCGAGTGGCTGGTGACCCGCGGCCGGGCCAGTCTCTTTCGTGTGCACGACGAGCCCGGCCCCGATCAGGTGGAGAAGCTCCAGGAGAGCGCCTCCCATTTCGGTCTCGAAGCGGCCTTCGGAGGTCGCCTTACGCCGCGGCGCCTGGCGGCCTTTGAGGCCCAGTTCCGCCACACCCCCCTGGCCCCGGCGTTGAACACGGTGCTGGGCTGGGCGCTGGGCCCGGCTCGCTACAGCGCTCGTCCCTCGGCCCACTTCGGGCTGGGGGCACCGCTCTACTTACACTTCACCAGCCCCATTCGGCGCTACGCCGACCTGGTGGTTCATCGCCACGTCAAGGCCTATCTACGAGGCGAGCGCGGCCCCCAAGACCTGGCGGCTCTCGAGCAGCTGGCCGAGGCCCTCAATGCTCAAACCCTGAGGGCCGGCAAGGCCGAGCAAGAGCGACTGCGGATGCTGGTGGCCCGTCTCTTCGCCCAGCGCCTGGGCGAACAGCTGGAAGGCAACGTGGTGGCGGTCAAGCCTTTCGGGTTGGTGGTTCAGCTGCTGGGCACGGGGGTGACAGGAACAGTCGCCAGTGACAGCCTGCCCCGAGGTCCCTACCGCCTGGACCTGGCCCGATCACGCTGGGTGGGCCCCGAGCAAGAGTTCGCCGTGGGCGATCCGCTGCGGGTGGTGGTCAGCGGCGCCCAGGAGGAGCTGGGCCGGGTGGAACTGCAACTGGCTTAGTCGTTCCAGAAGCGGCGGCTCATGGCCAGGCGGTCCTCGTAGATTTGCTGGGCCTTCTCGGGGCCCCAGGTCAGCTCGTCCTGGCGCCGCAGCTTGTCCAGTTCTTCAGGCTTCGGAGGCACCGGATAGCGCTCGGAGCGACGTGCCTCGTCGGCCAGTTCGATGTGCTTGCTGGCCTTATCCATGCGGGTTTTCAGCCCCACCCATTTGTTGAACTCTTCGATGAGCCCCACGCCTCCCGAGGCCCGCTGGTGACGAGCATCGCGGCGTGGCTGCCCGGGATAGGTCTCCTTGTTGGGATCCTCGCCCAGTTCGCGCTTGCCGTCGGCCACAAAGCGATCCCAGTCGTTCTTCTTCTCCCAATCCTGCAGTTCGCGGCGTTCCTGGGTGGGGGCCGACATCACGTCGGCTCCAGGGCGTACCCGAACTCGAGGCACGCTTCCCCGAGTCAGTCCGGAGCCGAAAACTTCCTTGCGTTCGGCATCGTCGACTTCGGAAAAGCGGAAGAGCATCTCGCTGCGGCGTGCCGATTGCTCGTCGCCCACCGCACGATAGTTCTGGGCCGCCTCATAGTTGAGCAAAGCGGCTTCCTGGCGCGTGATCTTGCCCTCGCTCAGCTTTTTCTCTATCTGGCTTTCGGCTTCTTTGGTCAGCCGCCGTGACTCGGTCCAGGGTTGCTCGCCGATGTAGGGGCCCATCACCAGCCCCTTGTTCTTGGCCACCTGAGCCTCGAGCAGCTTGAAATGGGGTTCGTCCTGGCCTTCGCTACGGGCCTGCTTGATGGCCCGGGCAACTTCCTCACGTTTGGCCGGATCGGGATCCTTGGCTGCCTCCATCAGGCGGTGATACGACTGCATGCGCTCTTCGCCAGATTTCTGGCTGAGGTTCTTGATTTCACTGCCTACCTCGAGCTTGCTGGCGGGCTGTGCCTTGGGCTCCACGCAGGGCTTGATCAGTTTCGGGTCTTCCTTGCCGCCAGGCTCATAGGTCTCTTTGGGTTCGGCCTTCTGGGGGGTAGCGGTCGACGATGTCGACTTGCGGGGGGCCTGGGTGCGGGTTGCTCCAACGTTGGCGCTCAGGCCGTTCACCGTGCTGCTCATACCCTCGAGTCTAGTCCAACAGTGTGAACTTTCCGTGACCATCAGGCTACAATTGCTGCCTGTTTTTATCCCAGGTTTTAGAGCCGTTGCACACCCGTTAACATCCCGTCCATCGTCTGCCGGGCTTTACTGGATAACCTGGAGCTATGAAAATCCAGACCCTCTCCCAACCCACCTTCACCCGCCCCTCTTCGGCCCCCGTGGCCTCCCAGCAGTTGCCTCAAGACAGGCTGACCCTGGTTGAACCGCCGCCGCCGGGCTACAATCCCAAGGCTCCCGTGCCGGGCGGACAATGGATTCTCGGTGGCGCGGCCGCCCTGACCATCGGGGCTCTGGGTGCCTACGCCGGCCTGAACTCGGGCGCGGGCGCCGTCCTTGCCGGTTCTCTGGCCGGGGGTATTGCCGGTGGAGTTGGTCTTGGGGCCGTAGGCCTGATGGCCGACCTGGGCGGCGGATTCATGAGCAGTTCCAAGGGCTACACCCAGAAGGCTGCCCTGGTGGGAGGCACCCTGGGCGCCGTGGGTGGCGGTCTGGTCGGCGCGTTGTCCAACAACCCCTGGGCTGCCGGTGCGCTGGCCATCGCGGGCGGTGTGGGCGCAGGCCTGATCACCACGGCCTGGGCTAACGAGAACCTGCCCAAGTAGCCGCCGGAAGGGTCCCCCCGCCCCTTGCCAGAAGGCAGGGCGATGCTCAAGCGTTCTCTTCTCGGATTGCTCCTCTGGGGAGCCATTGTTCCTACCGGCTT
>CAZYPN010000015.1:91478-105201 GCA_964649085.1 uncultured Burkholderiales bacterium
GGTCAGCCTTTCCGCATCGGCGGCACCTATTTTTACAGCAAAAACGACGGGCTGCAGAAGCAGTCGGTGTGGTACATGCAACAGGGTCTCGACGGTACCCCCGAGGTGCTGATCGACCCCAATACGATGTCGGAAGACGGCACCACCTCGCTCAGCTTCCTCACCTTTGACAAAACCGGCACCTATGCCGCTTATGGTCAGAGCCAGGGCGGCTCCGACTGGAAGGAAATCCATGTCATCGAGCTGGCCAGCAAGAAGGTGCTCTCGGACAAGGTCGAGTGGGCCAAGGTCACCAGTGCTTCCTGGGCCGGGCACGGCTTCTACTACAGCCGCTACGACGCTCCGGCCGATGGGCATTTGCTTTCGGCCAAGAACGAGAACCACAAGGTCTACTACCACAAGGTGGGCACTCCCCAAAGTGAAGACCGGCTGGTTTACGAGGATGCCAAAAACCCCCAGCGCTTTCACACCACCTACACCAGCGATGATGAGCGCTTTTTGTTCATCGACATCTCCGACCGGGGCAAGGGTCTCGAGGGCAACGCCCTCTACTACCAGGATCTGAGCGACCCCAAGGGCGGCCTCAAGCCGCTGATCGCCGAGGTCAGCGACGACACCTATTCGGCCCTCGACTACGTCGACGGCAAGTTCCTGGTGGAAACCAATCACAAGGCGCCTCGCAGCCGGGTGGTGGCCATCGACCCGGCCCATCCCGAAGAGTCCAACTGGGTGGAAGTCATTCCCCAGGCCGCCGAGGTGCTCACCCACGCCTCCACGGCCGGGGGCAAAATCTTTGCCAACTACCTTAAGGACGCCACCACCCGGGTCAAGGTCTACAGCCCCCAGGGCAAGCTGGAAAACGAGGTGGCTCTGCCCGGTCTGGGCACGGCCGGGGGCTTCGGTGGCTGGCCCGACGACAAAGAGGTGTTCTACTCGTTCAGTTCCTACAACTATCCGCCCACCATCTTCCGCTACGACCTGGCCAGCCGCAAGAGCCAGGTGTTCCGCAAAACCGAGCTGGCCTTTAACCCCACCGACTACGAGGTCAAGCAGGTCTTCTTCAGCTCGAAAGACGGCACGCGCGTACCGATGTTTGTGGTGGCTCGCAAAGGGCTGCAGCAGAATGGCGACAATCCCGCCCTGCTCTATGGCTACGGCGGCTTCAACATCAGCCTCACCCCCAGCTTCAGCCCCTCACTCATCGCCTTGCTTGACTCCGGCTTCGTCTACTGCGTGGCCAACCTGCGCGGCGGCGGCGAATACGGCGAAGACTGGCATCGGGCCGGCATGCTGCTCAACAAACAGCGGGTCTTCGATGACTTCATCGGGGCGGCCGAATATCTCATCGCACAGAAATACACCCGCAAAGAGCGGCTGGCCATCCAGGGCGGTTCCAACGGGGGACTGTTGGTGGGAGCCGTCATGAACCAGCGCCCCGACCTGTTCCGAGTGGGCCTGCCGGCCGTAGGCGTTATGGACATGCTGCGCTTTCACAAGTTCACCATCGGCTGGAACTGGAAGCCCGAATACGGCTCCAGCGAAGACCCCGAGCACTTCAAGAACCTCTATGGCTACAGCCCGATGCATAACATCCAGAAGGGCAAGCGCTACCCCTCGGTGCTGATCACCACCGCCGACCACGACGACCGCGTGGTGCCCGCCCACAGTTTCAAATACGCCGCGGCCATGCAGGAGCAGGCGGGCAAAGACAACCCCGTGTTGATTCGCATTGACACCAAATCGGGTCACGGCGCCAGCAACCTGCTCAAAGGCATCGAGCTGACCGCCGACCTCTACGCTTTCATCATGCACAACCTGGGCGTTACGCCCAAGCTATAGCTCAGCTCCGCCCGTCTAACAACTCGCGAAGTCGACGCAGCTCGGCTTCGGCGGCGTCAGCCCGGGCGGCCTCGGCTGCGGCCCGAGCTGCCTCCTGGTCGGCTCGCTGTTTGAGACGCGCGCCCAGAGTGCACTGCTCCTCCAGGTTGGGCAGCAATTCCTGGCGCTGCGGGTCCCACAGGCGCAGTCCGTCTTCGGTGAGACGAACTTCCAGGCCCAGTGAGGTGAGCCGTAGGGGCGTTTCTACCACCGGCAACAGGCACTCGCCGCAGCGGCGAAAGAGTCGCACCGACGGGTTCAGATACTCTTTCAGGGGGTCGACAATCAGATACTCGTCGACGCCCAGGTACTCATACAGGCCCTTCTTGAAACCCAGGTCCTCCGAGCGGGTCGAGCGACTGGTGACCTCCATGACGCATACCGGGCCCGCGCCCTCTTGCCACAGCTTGTAGTGGTCGCGGCGTTTGTGAATCACGCCGGGAATCACCATCACGTCGGGCACTACGAAGCGCTTGGGCTCGCCTTCTTCATAGAAGAGCAGCAGGTCGCCGGTCACGTAGACGTCGGGCCGGTCCAGGAAGTGAACCTTGAGAGACCCGATCAGTTCAAAGATCAAGTCTCGATGCGCGTCCGTTTCTCCCACAGGCTTCCCGTCCGACGTTGGATATTCGATTGAATCGAGGTCGTCCTGGAAGTTCAGCATCCCAGGAATTTTCTGGACCCAGCGGGTCAGACCTCTAGAATCCATTCCTGCGTGTCGCCCTGATTTGCTCTTGCTGGTTGGTAAATTCGTCGTTCAGGGCGTTGCGGCGCTCCACCCGGTCCATCTGCAAGAATTCGTCCTGTCCCCGGCGCACCAGCTCCTCGCGGCCCAACGGGTTGTTGATCAGGTCGCTGTTCTGGCGGCTGTTCCAACGATGCACGCTGACCAGCCGGTCCTTGGTGCGCTCGGTCAACACGTCCTGGGTCTTGGCGAAGATGTTCATCGGTCTTTCCTCCATCGGTTGCTTGATGGACTGACCTTAGTCTCCGGCGTACTGCCCGGAAACTACGCGGTGGCGAAAATGTATCCAATCTGTAAACATTCGGGCGCCTGGTTAAGACGGGGTTGAACTCGGCCCGCTACCCTGAGTTCAACTTCAACCAGCGAAAGGGACCCGACACGATGAGTATCATTCAATCCAATCCACAGAGCAGCCTCACTTTGGCCCAGGCCAACCGGGGGGGCTCGGCTCTGGCCGGGGCCGCCAGCGGAGCCCAGGGAAGCGCCGCCCAGGCCAGCGCCCGGGGGGACGCCACGGCCCTCTCCTTCTCCCTCGACAGCAGTCGCCAGGCCGATTTCCACAACAGCCTGAGCGGCAACCTCAGCAACATTCTCAACAACTCCAACCTGGCCGTGGCCGTGGCCCAGAACGGCTCCACCGCCAATGCCACGGCTACCGGCGGAAGCCGGGCCATCGCCACCGGCACTAACGGGTCGGCGGCCAACGCCAGCGCCGCCCACGGCTCTACCAGCACGGCCCGGGCCAATAATGGCTCGGCGGCCAACGCCAGCGCCCAGCATGGCTCCTATGCTGACGCCCTGGCCAGCAACTTCTCACAGGCCAGTTCCACGGCCAACCTGGGCAGCAGCGCGCGCAGTCGGGCCTCGTGGGGGTCTCAGGCTGCAGCCTCGGCCCGCAACGGCTCGCAAGCCGGGGCTCGGGCCGAACTCGGCTCCCGCGCGCGCGCCGGGGCCAGCGGTGGTTCCCAGGCCCTGGCCGCCAGCGGTCGAGGCTCTTCGGCCAATGCACTGGCCCGCGACCGCTCCAACAGCACCGCGCTGGCCTCGAACCGCTCTTTTGCCAACTCCCTGGCCGACGACGGTTCTCGAGCTACGGCTGCAGCTCAGAACCGATCGGGTGCCAATGCGGCTTCCTACTTTAACTCCATCACCCAGGCCACGGCCCGCAACCGTTCCTATGCCGAGGCTGTGGGTGATGACCGCAGCGCCCTTCCCATCGATTCCCAGGCCTTCGCCAACGCCGAGAACGGGTCACGGGCTATCTCCCACGCCTATCTGAATTCCTTTGCCCTGAGTCATGCCAGCGATGGCTCCAGCGCCAACGCTCTGGCCACCCGGGGGGGCCAGGCCGCGGCTGTGGCCGATGACTGGGGCCGGGCCTCCAGCCAGTCGGGCTGGGGCCGCCAGCTGCACTACAACTTCCAACAGTTTGGCATGCCCAACCGATGAGCCAGACACCCTTCGGGGTTCTTCAACAACTGGTTCTCGACCACCGGGAAGGGGTCATTGCCGATGACCACTTTTGCGGCGGACTCGACATCGTCGAACAGCACCTCCAGGGCTGGAGCGAGCAACTTCAACAACTGACCGTTCCCTCGGGCTACGCCGAGGGGCACGACTATCTCGAGGCCTCGCTCGAGGGCCTCGACTGCCTGGCCCAGGCCGTCGAGGCCCTGCGAGAATACGCCGAAAGCGGTTCGCAGCTCTGTCTCGAGCAGGGCCTCGAGCAGGCCCTTCAGGGCCAGCAACGGCTCGAGCAGCTGCTGACCCTGTCGCAACAGGCGGCCCAGCAGCTGGAGAGCGAGCTGTAGGCGCGGGCCCCGGTCATCCGGGGCCCGCTTCATCCCAGCCCGGCGACCTGCGAAGTTTGTCGTGGAAAAGTGCAAAACTTGCATTACAAATTTTCCAGCGAAGTCCGAGGGCTGCTCCCCCCCCAGAAGTCCCCATTGACAAGGCCCGCAATTCGCCTATGCTACCCATGCATGTCCAAAGGTCGCGTCGACCAGTCTGGCGACGACGGTTCCCCCGGAGGGCAGGCACTATCTTCACAAAGCGAGGACTTGATCCAATGGGACAAGTACCCGGCGAAGGGTCACCCCTTCTCCTTCTTATCGGCAATGGCCGACTCTCCCGCCACCTGCAGCATTATTTTCAGTTGCTCGGCGGGCCTCCGTTCAAGGTCTGGACGCGCCACCTCGGAACCCCCGTCGAAGAAGCCCTGGAGGGCTGCAGCCACAGCCTGCTGCTGATCCGCGACGACGCCCTGCTCGACTTTCTGCACGAACACCCGCGGCTGCAGTCGACCACCGTGGTCCACTTCTCCGGTTCTTTGGCCACCGAGCTGGCCTGGGGGGCCCACCCGCTGATGACCTTTGGCCACCAGCTCTACAGCCTGGAGGATTACCAGCAGATTCACTTTGTGGTCGACCACCAGGCTCCGGGCCTCGAGCAGTTGCTGCCCGGCCTGCCCAACCCCTACCATCGTCTGGACGCCGGCCTCAAAGAACGCTATCACGCCGAGTGTGTGCTCAGCGGCAACTTTACCTCGCTGCTCTGGTCGCACTTTTTCGAAGTGCTCGAAGGCAAGCTGGGCCTGCCCCGGCGGGCGGCGCTGCCCTACCTGCGGCGGGTGGCGGCCAACCTCGAGAGTGAATTTCCCGCCCTTACCGGCCCGCTGGCTCGCGGTGACCAGGGCACCATCGAGCGCAACCTGCGTTCGCTCGAGGGCGACCCCTATCAGCGCGTCTACTCCAGCTTCGTCGAAGCTTATCAGCGCGCGTGAAAACCGTTCTCGACTTCGCCCGCGCCCGTCAGCAGGGGCGACCGATTATCATGCTGACGGCTTACGACTATTGGAGTGCCCGACTGCTCAACGACTCGGCGGTCGACTGTTTGCTGGTGGGCGACAGCTCGGCCATGGTGATGCACGGCTACCCCGACACGGTGGCGGCCACCACCGAACTCATCACTCTGCACACCCGGGCCGTGCGCCTGGGGGCGCCCGACCGCTTTCTGGTGGCCGACATGCCCTTTCTCACCTTCCGCGGCTCGCTGGATCGGGCCCTCGACTGCGTTCTGCCGCTGATGCAGGCCGGGGCCCAGGCGGTCAAGCTCGAGGGGGCGGCAGGACACCTTGAGCTGGTGCGCCATCTGGCCCAGTCGGGCGTGCCGGTGATGGGTCACCTGGGGCTTACGCCCCAATCGGTGCACGCCTTTGGCGGCTTTCGAGTGCAGGCCCGCGACGAAGCGGCAGCCGAGCAACTCCTGCAAGACTCCCTGGCGTTGCAGCAGGCCGGCTGCTTTGCGCTGGTGCTGGAGTGCGTGCCGGCCCGGGTGGCGGCTCGCGTCACCGAGGCTCTGGAAATTCCCACCATCGGCATCGGGGCCGGGCCCCACGTCAGCGGACAGGTGTTGGTTTTGCAGGATATGTTGGGGGCCCAGCCCCAGTTTCAGCCGCGCTTCGTGCGCCGCTATGCCGATCTGGCCGGCAGCATTCGTCAGGCGGTGCAAAGCTTCGCCGACGACGTGCGCTCGGGGGCCTTCCCGGCCCCGGAGGAGTGCTACGCATGAAAGTCATTCACGACCTTTCTGCCTGGCGGGCGCTGCGAGCGCAGCTGCCGGGTGGGGTGGGGCTGGTGCCCACCATGGGGGCTCTGCATTCGGGCCACGCCTCGCTGGTCGAACGGGCCCGGGCTGAAAACGACCACGTCGTGGTCAGTATTTTCATCAACCCCACCCAGTTCGACGACCCTGGCGATCTGGCCGCCTATCCGTCCACGCTAGAGGCCGATTGCCGGTTGCTCGAGCCGCTGGGCGCCGACGTTGTGCTGGCACCCAGCGCTGCCGACATGTACCCCCAGGGCTATCGCTATCGGGTGAGCGAATCGGAGCTTAGCCAGCGGCTGTGCGGGGCCCATCGGCCCGGCCACTTCGACGGCATGCTCACGGTGGTGCTCAAGCTGTTCGGCCTGGTGCAGCCCCAGCGCGCTTACTTTGGAGAAAAGGACTACCAGCAGCTCAAGCTGGTCGAGGGGATGGTGGCCGACTTTTTTTTACCGCTGACCATCGTCCCCTGCGCCACTGTGCGCGAACCCGACGGACTGGCAAAAAGCTCGCGCAACCAGCGTCTCGGCCCCGAAGATCGCCGGCTCGCCCCGCAACTGGCTGAAATTCTCAAGAGTAGCGCCAGCCCTCAACATGCCCGCGAGGCTCTGGAGCAACGGGGTTTTGAGGTCGACTACGTCGAGGACTGGCAGGGGCGGCGGCTGGCCGCGGCCCGGCTGGGCTCGGTGCGGCTCATCGACAATCTGGAGGTTCCATGATTTTAGCCCTCGATGTCGGCAACAGTCACATCTTTGGCGGACTGTTTGTGAACGACGAACTGAAAGTGCGTTTTCGCCGCAATTCCAAGGGAGAGATGACTTCTGACGAGTTAGGCGTTTTTCTGCGCGGAGTGTTGCGCGAGTGGGGCTTTGACCCGCTCAAGGTCAAGGACGTGGCCGTGTCTTCGGTGGTGCCCGAGCATCATCACGCCATCCAGAACTGCGCCCTGAAGTACTTTCAAAAGGAGCCCTTCTTTCTCAAGGCCGGGGTCAAAACCGGTCTCAAGGTGCTGTGTCGCAACCCGGCCGAAGTGGGCGCCGATCGCATCGCCGCGGCGGTGGGGGCGGTGGCTCTGCAGCCGGGGCGCAACCTGATCGTGGCCGACTTTGGCACGGCCACCACGCTGGACGTCATTCGCGGCGGCACCGACTATCTGGGGGGCATTATCATGCCGGGCCTGCGCACCTCGATGGAATCGCTGGTCGAACGCACCGCCAAGCTGCCCCCGGTAGAAATCGTGGTGCCCGAGCACATCGTGGGTCGCGGCACCACCGAAAGCATTCAGGCCGGCCTGTATTACGGGCATCTCTTTGCCATCCGCGAAATGATGCGCCAGATTCAGGCCGAGGAGTTTCCTCGCAGCCCGGTGGTGCGGGTCGGCACCGGCGGATTCTCGCGGCTGTTCGAAAACGCCGACCTCTTCGACGAAGTGCAACCCGACCTGGTGCTGCAGGGCCTTTACATCACCTGGAAACTCAATCGCGGCAAGTAGTTAACAGGCTTTCAGGGTTTTCCACGAGGGCTCGGTCACACTGGAGAAAACCCCTGGAGGAATGCGTGAAGATCCAGTCGCTACCCCCCCATACTCCGGCTCGCCCCAGCCCTGCGCCGCCCTCGGTTGCCCCTCATCAGCCCGCCCCCGATCGTGTCGAACTGAGTTCGGCTCCGCCCAGCCCTACCGTTCAGAAGCTCAAGAAAATGGGCCGCAACCTGGTGCTCAACAGTCTTCTGGGAGCGCTGCCCGCCATCGCCACCTCGGTAACGGCAGCCGTGGCCGGGGCCAACGCCGCCGGACTGGCCCTGGCAGGGGGTGCCATGGCCAGCGCGGTGGGCTTTGCGGCCATCAACCGCGACGGCAACCTCTTTGGACGCCTGGGGGCAGGAGGGCTGATGGGGCTGATCAGCGGAGCCGCCGGCCTCACCGGCTATGGCTCGGCCAGTTTTGGGGTGGGCCCTCTGATGGTGGGCGGCTTTGGCGCCTTCCGCGAATGTCTCAAGTGGGGCGTCGACGCCGCCGAGAACGGAAGCATCGAAGCCTCGCTGCACTGAAGAGGAACTTCCCTTCCGATAAAACATATACAAAAGATGGACAATCCTCTTCGCCGCGACTTCGAGACCCGCGAGGTCCTGGTGGACTATCTGCACGAAACCTTCGCCGACCTGGTAGCGCCGGGCCCCGTGAGCCCTTGGAAAGGGGGGCGCAAGGCGGCGTTGCAGCGGCTGCAAGAGTTGCAGGTGCAGGACTATGCCCGCACGCGCAACGCCCTGAACGGGGCCGTCAGCCGCCTATCGCCCTACATCCGCCACGGCGTGCTCAGCCTGGCCGAGGTGCGTCAGGCAGCTCTGGATCGAGCCCGTTCGCCCGAGCAGGTGGAGAAGTTTATCCAGGAGCTGGGCTGGCGCGAATATTGGCAGCGCCTTTACGCGCTCTTGGGTCGGCGCATCCGCCAGAGCCTGGAGCCCCTGAAAACCGGCCATCCCGAGCCGGCCTATCGGCCCGAGTTGCCCGACGACGTGGCCAGCGCCTCCACCGGCCTGGCGTGTATGGACGCCTTCTCTCGGCAGCTGCAGCAAGAGGGCTGGTTGCACAACCACGCCCGCATGTGGCTGGCATCGTATCTGGTGCACTGGCGCCAGGTGCGTTGGCAGGTAGGCGCCGACTGGTTTCTGCAGCACCTGCTGGACGGCGACCCGGCCAGCAACCACCTGTCCTGGCAGTGGGTGGCCAGCAGCTTTTCGCACAAGCCCTACTTCTTCAATCGCGAGAACCTGGAGCGCTACACCCAGGGGCGCTTTTGTCGGGGTTGCGCCAGCGCTTCGATCTGTCCGTTTGACAAAAGTTATACAAATTTGGAGAAGCAGCTGTTTCGATCGTCCCGGCCGGCCGTTCGCTCGACCGCGCTGCGGGCAACGACGCCCCGCCCCGAACCCGAACCCCAGCGGGTTTCCACCCTCTTTTGGATGCACGGCGACGGCCTGCGCCAGGCCTCATCGGGCCCGGCGGTGTTCGTCTTTGACCCTGGCGTGCTGCGCCATTATCGGCTGAGCTTCAAGCGTCTGGTGTTTCTCTATGAATGCCTGCTAGAGCTCGAGGTTGACCTCTACCGCGGGAAAGTGGACGAAGTGGTGCTGGCTCAGGCCCGCCAACGGGGCGTGTCGCAAATTGTCACCACCGCCTCGCCTTCGCCCGGTTTTGCCCGCCTGCGGGCTCGACTCGAAAAGCATTTGCCGGTGCGCCTCGTGCCCGAACCCGAGTTTCTTCCCCCTTCCCGCCCCGGTCAAGACCTCACCCGGTTCTCGCGCTTTTGGAACGCCCGATGAGGCTGGTGTGGTTCAAGCGCGACCTGCGCGTGCACGACCACGCTCCGCTGTTGCGGGCGGCCTCTCAGGGCGAGGTGGTGTGTCTGTTTGTGTACGAAGACGAACTGCTGCAGGCCCCCGATTTCGACCCCAGTCACGCCGTCTTTCTTGAACAGTCGCTGGGCGAGCTGCGCCGTCAACTCGAACAGCGGGGTGTGCCGCTGGTGTGCCGCCGGGGCAGCCTGCCTGAGGTGTTGGAAGAGTTGCACCAGCAGTGGCCCTTCACCAGCCTGTGGAGCCACCAGGAAACCGGCAATCAGCTCACCTACCAGCGAGACCTGCGGGTGGGCCGTTGGTGTCGCCAGCGTGGCATCGACTGGCATGAGCTGCCCCAGAGCGGCGTCATCCGGCGGCTGAAGAGCCGCGACGGCTGGTCGCGCCGTTGGGAAGAGCGCATGCGAGCAGGCATTTTGCCCGCCCCCGAGCGCCTGCAAGGCCCGGCGCTGGTCGGACCGGTTCTGAGCCTGGCTGAGCTGGGCCTGCCCCCCAGCGCCAAGCCCGAAGCCCAGCCCGGCGGCGAGTCGGCCGCTCGCGATTGCCTGCAAAGTTTTTTGCGTCAGCGCGGCGTCAACTACGCCAAGGATCTCTCCAGCCCGAATACGGGCTGGCAGGGCTGCAGCCGGCTCAGCCCCTACCTGGCCTTCGGCAACATCAGCCTGCGCGAAGTCTATCAGCGCACCCTCAAAGCAGCCCTGGAGCACAAGGCTTGCCGTTCCGACCCGCGCTGGGGACGCTCGCTGCAGGCCTTTGTCTCGCGGCTGCACTGGCGCTGTCACTTCATCCAGAAGCTCGAAGACCAGCCCGACCTCGAGTTTCACAATATGGCCCGCAGCTACGACGGGCTGCGCGAGAACGAGTTCCGCGACGATTACTTTCAGGCCTGGTGTCAGGGGAAGACCGGCTACCCGCTGGTCGACGCCTGCATGCGCGCCCTGCTGGCCACGGGCTGGATCAACTTTCGCATGCGGGCCATGCTGATGTCCTTTGCCTCCTATCACCTGTGGCTGCACTGGCGCCCCACGGCGCTGCACCTGGCCCGTCATTTTCTCGATTTCGAGGCCGGCATTCATTATCCGCAGGCGCAGATGCAGTCGGGCACCACCGGCATCAACGCGCTGCGCATGTACAACCCCATCAAGCAAATCTATGACCAGGACCCCCAGGGCCAGTTCCTGCGGCGCTGGCTGCCCGAGCTGGCTCGGGTTCCACTGGCTTACCTGGCCGAGCCCCACAAACTGCCCCCGGCCCAGCAGCACCTGCGCCAGGACTACCCCGACCCGCTGGTCGACCACCAGCGCGCCACGGCTCAAGCCCGCGCTCGCATGGGGGCCGTGCGGGGCCAGCACCCCGAGGAATCGCGCCAGGTGTTGCAGCGTCACGGATCGCGCAAACAGGGCCAGCTCTTCGAAGAGGTCGACAGCTGGGATGGGGCCCTGGCTTGAATTTTTCTCGCCACCGCCCAGGAGCCGCCCGTCCCTAGCCCAAAACCTTCCACGTGCCCAGCCGCATCGGACAGCTCAGCGAAAGCCCTTTGCACGCCGCTCTCAAAGAGGAGCTGGCCCGGCCTGGGGCGCGCTTTGAAGTGGATCTCGAGGGCTACATTATCGACGTGCTGCAGCCCGACGGCGAGTTGGTGGAGATCCAGGTGGGATCCTTCTGGCCCCTGCGCGCCAAGCTGGGCCGGCTGCTCGACCAGTACCGCATCCGCCTGGTGCATCCGGTCATCGCCGAGCGCCTCATCGTGCGCCTTGACCCGCAAGGCCAGGTGTTGTCGCGCCGTCGCTCGCCGCTCAAAGGCAGCGCCTACGCGGTGTTTGAGCACCTGGTGTCGATTCCCACCTTGCTGAGTCATCCCAACTTTACGCTGGAAGTACTGCTCTGCCGCGAACAGCACACCCGCCAGGGCAAGGCCAGCAAGGGGCGACGCGAGCTGGTGGAGATTCTCGAACGCTACCGGCTGCGATCGCCCCAGTGCGCGGCCCGGCTGCTGCCCGACCTGCCCCAGCCCTTCTCCAGTCGCCAGCTCAGCCAGCAGCTCGGCTGCCCGCTGTGGCTCACCCAAAAATTTCTTTACTGCCTGCGCAGCCTGGAACTGGTGCAGCCCCAAGGACGGCGGGGGAGAACTCCCCTTTATGCCAAAGTCGGCTGAATGAACTGGAAGGCCCTGCTGCTCACCATGTCCTTGTTCTCTGGCAGTTTCGCCGAGCCCCAGCCCCTCTTCAGCCAGCACATGCCGGGCAAGTCCCACAAGGGCAAGTTGCCGCCCGCCAGCCCTTCGCAGTTGAAGCTGGCCCAGAAGCTGCGGGCCGACGTGGTTCACCTGTCCTCCGACATTGGCAACCGCAACACCGCCCGTCACGACAAACTGCAGGAGGCCGAGCGCTGGATTGCTGCTCAGGCTACGGCCGCGGGCTACAAGGTGCGGCGCCAGGCCTTTCGCGCCGACGGCCACGAATGCGCCAATCTCGACTGGGAGTTGCCCGGCCGCGAACGCGGCGTTATCGTGGTCGGTGCCCACTACGATAGCGCCCCCGGCTGCCCGGCCGCCAACGATAACGGTAGCGGGGTGGCGGCTTTGCTGGCCCTGTCGCGCCACTTCAAGTCGCACAAGCCCTTTAAGAAGACCCTACGATTTGTGGCTTTTGCCAACGAAGAGCCGCCTCATTTTTGGACCGACACCATGGGCAGCCTGGTCTACGCCCGAGCCTGCCAGCAAAAGAAAGAGCCCATCGAGGCGATGCTGGCGCTGGAAACCCTGGGCTACTACAGCGACGAGGCCGGCAGCCAGAAGTATCCGCCGCCGCTGTCCCTTTCCTACCCTTCGGTGGGCAACTTCATCGGCTTCGTCGGCGACCTCAACTCGGGGCCCCTGGTGAAGCGCTGCGTCGGCACCTTTCGCCAGAAAGCGGCTTTTCCCAGCGAGGGCGCGGCCCTACCAGGCGAACTGCAGGGGGTGGGCTGGTCGGACCACTGGTCGTTCTGGCAAATCGGCGTGCCGGCCTTGATGGTGACCGACACGGCGCCCTTCCGCTATCCTCACTACCATGAAAAGAGCGACACGTTCGACAAGCTCAACTACGAACGATTGGCGAGAGTGACCGAGGGGCTCTATGCAGTCGTCGCCGATCTGGCGGCCTCTGGCTTTCAAACCAGGTAAGCACCTCGTCCCACAACGGTTCGGCGCCGGCCCGAAAATAGCCCATGTGGCCAATCTGCCCCTCCTCGGGGTGAATGTCCACCCCTAGCCAGGGAGCTCGGCTGTAGCCCTGCATAAAGGCGTCTCTCGAGGCAGGTGGGGCCCAGGCATCATCGGTGGCGTTGGCTGCTACCATCGGGGTTTGAACGCGCTCGAACAGGCGGGCCATTTCCTCGCCCATCTCGGGGTCATCGAAGAAATAGCGTGGGTAACGGCACCAGGCCCGCCATTGGCGATAGACGTTGAGCGGCAAATCCTCGCCCATTCCCAGCAGGCTCCAGTTCAGGTAGCCTTTCCAGGCCGTCATCAGCGGACCCAGCACATTCCACATCAGCCTCACCCGCAGCCGCTCAAGGGGCGGCATCCAACCGGCCCAACCCGCGCCGGTGGCGAAGGTGTAGAAGGCCGCCACCCGGTCATAGTTGGGCAACACCCCAAAGGCGTGCCCCCCGAACGAATGACCCACCAGATACAGCGGCCTCTCGGGGTGGTCGTGGGCCTGCACAGCCGCGGCCAGGTCCAGACGGCTCCAGTCCAGATAGTCCAGATGGAAGCCTCGCAGACTGGCCGGGGCCGACTCGCCAATACCGCGATAGTCGAAGGTCATCACGGCAAACCCCCGCTCGGCCGCATACTGGGCAAAGCGACGATAGAAACCCTGGGGCACCCCCGTGGCCCCGGCCACCAAGACCTGGGCCCTGACCCCGCCCTCCGGCTCGTAGAGACGGGCTCGGAGTGGATAACCATCGAGGGCCGGTAAAGAAATGGAATGGAGTATCATCTGTCCAGGATATAGACCGGTCGTCATAAGTGCATCGGACTAAGGACCTATCCTCGTCCGCTCTGGGTGCGGACAATGGCTGTCCCCCGTCCCCGCGTCCGGCCGGGGTGCGGACAATGGCTGGCCGCTGTCCCCCCGTGCGTGGAATCCCGGCGATGGC
>CAZYPN010000015.1:105301-116978 GCA_964649085.1 uncultured Burkholderiales bacterium
GGGTGCGGACAATGGCTGGCCGCTGTCCCCCCGTGCGTGGAATCCCGGCGATGGCTGCCCCCCGTCCCCGCGTCCGGCCGTGGTGCGGACAATGGCTGGCCGCTGTCCCCCCGTGCGTGGGATCCCGGCGATGGCTGGCCCCAGTCCCCGCGTCCGGCCTGGGTGCGGACAATGGCTGGCCGCTGTCCCCCCGTGCGTGGAATCCCGGCGATGGCGGGCCCCAGTCCCCCCGTCCCAACGAGTCCCTACCTGTGCAAGGTCGAATAATCCCCTCCGGGGGGAGCATCACCCAGGAAGCCAATCGGCCGATCCCGAACGCGCGGCCCATGTCAGAGTCTGGAGTGCGAAGCTCGGAGGAGGTCGCCAACCGTGCCGACCAGCTGATCCTCCTGGGTGATGTTGAGGGGGCGTTGCGCCTCTTCAAGCAGCATCTCCGTCAGGATCCGTTTGATGCTCGCATTGTGTCGCTCGTCGACAGCCTGCTGCTCGGCCCCGAGCAGGGTAGGGGACTGATCGATTTTTACAAGGATCTGCAAAAGGAAGCCCCCGACGATTGGCGGCTTATCGTCAGCCTGGCCCGGGCCTGTTCCCGCACCGGCAAAGACTCGATTGCCGTGGTCCAGCTGCAGAAGCTGTTGCGCACCGACAGCCAGCATCCCGAGGTGTGGATGGAGCTGGCCATGTGTTACAAGCGGCTCGACAAGCTCGAGCTGGCCCTGCGCGCCCTGAACAGCCTGATCGACCTGCAGCACGATTATGCGCCCGCTCATCTGGCGCGGCTGCGCTTCCTGGTAGAGGCCGACGAACTCGAGGAGGCCGCCGCTGCCTCGGTTTTTAGTCTTGAGTGTCACGACCTGCCGCCGGCCGTGCGCGACTGGCTCGACAAGGTCAACCTGCTGCTCGAGCAGGGGCGAAAGCCCCCGGCCGAGCTGATGCAGAAAAACATTCCGCTGACCCCCAGCCGAATTCCCGCGGCGGCCCCGCGTCAGGCCAACCTCGAGCAAGACAAAACCCTGCAAATGCTGGCTTTCACGGCCATGATCGCTATTCTGGTCAAAGGTGGCCTATCCTACGGCCGTATCTTCGGCCTGCTCTCGGCCCATCTGGGGGATACCCTGGGCCCCGTGATGAAAAAGCTCGAAGATTCGGTCATCCGCGATGGCGAGCCACTCTCCAAGGCTCTGGCCAAACATCCCGAGGTCTTTGCCGACCACTATGTGGCCATGATCGAACTGGGCGAGTCGACCAACCTGAGCCGCGTGCTCGATCGCCTCAGCGATCAGTTGCGCAAAGAATATCTCAAACATCACCCCGGTAACGAAACCACGGCTGCCCTGGCCCTGGCCAGTCGCAACCTCGTCGATGCCCTCGAGGCCGGGGGCGACGAGGCCAAGGCGCTCAGCTTCGCCACTCGGGTTTGTCTGGACGAAACCGTGCGCAAGGCCTTCCAGGACCTGGAAAAGCAGGTCAATAGCGGCCTTCGCCTGGCCGAGTGTAAGTATCCGCCCATCTTTACCCCGCTGTTCGACGGGCTGATCGCCGCTCACGATGCGGTGGGCCTGATGCCCAACGCCTTCAAAGATCTGGCCCGTTTACTAGGGCACTGACCTCACAGATAACGTGCCCGCTGCAACTGGGCAGCTGAAATCAGTGGAGCCTGGCGATGACCACCATCAGATAGATCCAGGGGAGGTTCGACCTGCAATGTCGCGAGCACGAGCCCGATTGGCCTGGACAATAGCCAGATTGTCCCTGGGTGGGGTCACCCGCCGGCAGCCTGGAACTGCTGCAGATGATGGCCCCGGACCAAGAAATAGGCCCCCTTTTCGTCGTAGCGTTCGGAGACCACGGTCACTTTGCTGCGCAGCGCCCCTACGGCTTGTTTGGCGGTGTAGGGAATGAAGATCTCGGCTTCTTCCATCTGCGACTCAAAGAAATCGACAATGTGTTGACGCAGTCGGGCCACATCAGCAGGCTGCTTGGCGGAGAGGGCGATGGCTTCGGGAAACTCACGCAGCAAGGCCTGAACATCGTCTACCTTGTCGCATTTGTTGAGAACCAGCAGCGAGGGCACCTCTTGAATGTCCAGGCTGGATAGAACTTCCTGGGTGACCTGCAGTTGAGCACGAAAAGACGGGTCGGAGGCATCGACCACATAGAGCAAAAGCCAGGCGTTGCGGGCCTCCTCCAGGGTGGAACGGAACGAGGCCACCAGGTCGTGGGGCAGCTTGCGAATGAAGCCAACGGTGTCGGAAACCAGAATGCGCGGGGTGGTTTCGGGCACGAGGGTGCGCACCGTGGTTTCCAGGGTGGCAAAAAGCTTGTCTTCAACCAGCACCTGGCTACCAGTGAGGGCTCGCATCAATGACGATTTTCCGGCGTTGGTATAGCCGACCAAGGCCACACACTGCTGCTCGGAGCGGTGGGAGCGTACCACCGCCTGCTCTTTCTGGATGGCCAGAATCTCTTGCTTCAGCTCGGCAATGCGATCGCGGATTTTTCGGCGATCGAGCTCCAGGGAGCTTTCCCCTGCCTTTTGCATGCGGTCGCTGCCCGACTTGCCTCCCACCGAGCGAAGGCGAGGGGACAGGTACTTCAGGCGGGCGATTTCCACCTGCAGCCGCGCTTCGCGTGTGCGAGCGTGGCGGCTGAAGATTTCCACAATGACCCCGGTTCGGTCCAGCACCTCAACCTTCAGGGCCCGGCTCAGGTTGCTCAGTTGGGAAGGGGTGAGTTCACAATCAAAGATGACCGCGTCAACGCGCTCTATCTCGCCTGCTTCATGGTCCTCCTCGGGCTCTTCCTCGGGCTCATCCTTATTGCTCTCTTTGCTCGTCGTCCCGGGCCCGCCCGTCCATCGGGCCAGCTCTCGCAGCTTGCCCTGGCCAACCACGGTGGCGCCGGATAACGAACGGCGCCTCTGAGAGAGCGACTTCACCACCACAAAGCCAAGGGTGGTGGCCAGCCGAGCCAGCTCGTTCAGCGAGTCGATATTGTCCTGGTCGCTGTCCTGCTGCAACGGAATGCCCACCAGGAGGGCTTTGGGTTGGGGTGTTGTGGTTTCATAGGTCATGCCTGACCAAGTCGACAGAGTAGCGGAGAGGACCTCTGAGCATCGCTGGTTATGCCAACCACTGGCGAGTCCAGCTCAGGCCGGGCTGGGGTTGGGCCTGATAGCGGGTGCTGGTTTGGGCGCCCAGCAGCCCGGCCCACTGGTCGCCCAGCATCTGAACAGCCACGTGATTGTCATGTTGGTAACCCGACTCGTCCAGGCGCCGGTCGTTGCCGCCTTCGATGCGTACCAGGCCGGTGTCCAGGCGAAACTGGCGCTGAACGCCGACGTTCGATGGGGTGTGGTAGAAGTTGCGAGCGATAGTCAGGTTCACTTGAAAGTTCCTCCATTGGATGGCTGGTTGGTCATTGAAGCCTAACCGTCAGTTTGAAGATCGACCTTGGAGGTGCTCTGGAAATGTTGTCGCGATGTGAACACTCTTGGAGCTCAGCCCTGGCTCAATTCGCCTTCCAGCCAGGTGGGCGGCAGCTGCGCCGCCGTGCCCGTGGGAACGATGTGGGCCACGGCGCGTTGCCAGTCGGTGGCCCGATCGAAGGTCGTTTCCGATGACTCTTGATGACGCTCGATGGGCAGGCGCACGCTGAGTCCTTCGCCTCGATAGGCCAGGACCGCTCGTTGCTCGGCGGACAGCACCTCGCGCAGGCTGCTCTTCAAACTTTCCGGCAGACGGTCGTCGGCCAGCAGGTCCTCGCATAAGGGCACCACGGCCACGGGTTCGGCGGGGCGAACTTGGGCCAGCCATTCTTGCAACTCTTCTTCCACCTGCGAACGCGGTCGGCCCAGCAGCGAGTGGGCCATATTGTCCAGCCCCTCCAGGTAGCCGGGTGAGGGCAGGGCGCGCCGAGTCAGGGTGGCGATGTGGCGAACCCGATGGGCTGTCTCGCTGTCCAGTTGGCGAAATTGCTGAGCGATGCCAGCCAGCGCTTCTTCCAGGTCAGCGGTTGCTTGAAGGTCCACGGCCGACAGGCTGCCAAACATTTCCAGCTGACGGGGTTGGTTGTTCTCTACCAGTCGCCGGGCCACCGTTCGCGCATCCTCCCCTCGGGCCAGTTCGCCCAGCAGCACCGCAGGGTCGAAACCGTGGCTGCCCACCCGGTCCATCGAGCCCACCGCAACTTCAGCCCGGCCCCGCAGTTCACTGGCGACCTCTACCGTTTGCATGCGGCAGGCGTCGAACACCACCAGGTCAAACCGCCGGCCGCCTGCCTCCAGCGCCCGCGCGAATTCGGCCATCGGCATCAGTTGCCCGTGGCGCTCATCTTCGATCACGCCATTGGCCCCCTGGCCATGAGAACTGACCACCAGTGCATAGTGCTGGGAGGGATATTGGGCGATGCCCCACTTCACGAACTCGGCCAGATGAGCTGGGTCGGCGGAATTCACCTGCGGGCGCGTATTGCCGACCGGCACCAGTTGTTGACCTTCAACCCGAAAATCCCGACTGTCTCCCTGGCCGTCCACCTGCCGCACCAGCACGTCCACCTCGGGATACTTCTGGGCGTCGGCCAGTTCTTTTAAGTTGGCCCGCAGATGCGAATCGAGATTGTTGACCCCGCCCTGATACACCAGTACGGTCCATTTCTTGGCAGGCAGCGCATCCATACTTTTCAGCTTAGCCCGGGGCCATGAAAAAATGCTCATCGGTGGGCCTTGGGGTCGGGCTGGGGCTACTGGGGGAAGTCGGCCGCTTCTTGGGGGCGATGCCTGCGCCAGTCGCCCGATTCGATCCTGCGATGCACCGTGCCCAGGTAAAAGTAGGTCCAGCCTTGGCGCTGACTTCCATCGCCGAGAGTTACCGCCACCACCCGACGTTCGTAGAGATGGCCGTGGCCCTCCACTTCATCGAGCCTGGCCAGGACCTGATCGATGTCAGGGAAAGAGAGGAACTCTCCACGCACGCGTTCGGATCGGTTGGATGCTTTCAAGCCGGGATACCAACCCAGATCGTAGAGCTCGCCCTGCACTTCGGCCGGCAGGCAACAGCTGGCCTTCCAGGGGCTCAGGCAAGCATGCAGCGGCTCTTCTCGCAGCAGTGTGCCATAGACGAATAGCCCACAGCAGGGCTGGTGCATTGCCTGGGCAGCCAAATGCAGAGCTTCGGCGGGAATGCCCAGCTGTTCATAGGCTTGCTGGACAATCTGTAGGTACTCCGGAGTGGGCGGGCAGAACTCGCGTTCATACTCGGGAGTCACCTCGTAGGTGATGGCCTCCGTCCACTGCCCCTCCCACCACACCCGAATGGTTTTGCGGCGGTAGCAGCGTGGAGCCCCTTCCTTCCTGTCCAGCAGCTCGAGATCGTCGTCGCTGACCTCGAAAAGACCCCCTACCAGCAACGAACCCAGACGGTGGGCGATGTTCAGCGCACCACCAGAACGACTGGACGAGTAGTAGTGGAAGTTCAGTTGATGGTCCGGGAGTTCGGCCCTGCCCAGAAAACGCCCCGTCCACTCACGCCCACGCCCAGCGGCCCAGCGTTGCAGGTCTTCCTGGTGCAGATTGGAGCCATAGCCGAAGTAGGTGTGCGCCATAGGGGGCTGCACACTTCGAGTTGCGCTTACCTGGAGCCTGTCTCGCTACTTCTGGGGGCAGAGAATGAAACGGCGCTGTCGTGTGGAACCCCTCGCCGGGCCATTCTACGCCAAGTTTTCAAAGCCGGACTGATGATAATCATGCTTTGCAGGTTGTGAATACTCGTATTTAGAACCTATAGTGCATGGATATCCCAAGATTGCTGGACCTGCCGGACGAGCCCGGCCAGTCGGTGTTTCTTTGGGGCCCGCGCAAGACGGGCAAGACGACCTGGATTCGCCGGCAACTGTCCAACTACGTCCTGGTGGATTTGCTCAACAGTGAAGACTACTATGCATACTCCACGCGACCCCAGCTGCTCAGGGAACGGGCTCAGGCCTGGCTGGCCGCATCGCCCTCATGGATTGTCATCGATGAAGTTCAGCGCGTTCCCGATTTGCTGAACGAGGTGCACTGGCTGATCGAGAATGCCGGGGCCCGTTTTCTGCTTACCGGTTCCAGCGCGCGGAAGTTGCGAAGAGGTCAGGCGAATTTGTTGGGCGGTCGCGCCTGGCGCCGCGACATGCGCCCTCTGAGTCTGGCCGAATTGCGGGACCAGGCCTGGAGCCTGGAGGGGCTGATGAAAAGTGGTCTGCTTCCCGCTCATTTTTTGGCCCGTCGGCCCGAAGAACACCTGCGAGCTTACGCTGGCGACTATTTGAAAGAGGAGGTGGCGGCCGAGGGGCTGACCCGAAATCTGCCCGCTTTTGGCGAGTTCTTGAGGGTGTGTGCCCTGGGCAATGCTGAAATCGTCAATCTGGAGAATATTGCCCGCGAGGTGGGTGTGTCGGCCCGGGCAGTGGCCAACTACTACGATATTTTGCAGGATACCCTGATCGGCGAGCGCCTACCTGCCTGGACTCGGGGCGTCAACCGCAGGTTGATCAAAAGCGACAAGTTCTACTTCTTCGACGTCGGGGTGTCGAACTATTTGGCCCGCCGCAAGCCCCAGCCGGGAACGCCAGAGTTTGGCAAAAGCCTGGAGCACCTGGTGTGGATGGAACTTCGGGCCTACAAAGCCTATCGCGAGCCCGATCTGGAGATGGCCTACTGGAGAAGCGCCTCGGGCTTTGAGGTGGACTTCGTGTTGGGGAACAAGCAACTGGCCCTTGAAGTCAAGAGCGGGCGGGTGCACGAGACCGATTTGAAGGGCCTGTCGGCCCTCAGCGATGATGGGCCGGTGGGGCAGCGCCTGATGGTCTATCTGGAGAAGGCCGCTCGTGTGTTGCATGATCGTCACGGACCCGTATTGTGTCTGCCCCTGGGGGAATTCGTCGATCGCCTGTGGTCCGGGGCCCTGCTGGTCTGACAGGAGCAAGGGGGAGCACATCCCAAGCTTGAATTCCCCAGGATGGACGCCCACGAGAGGTTGGACCGCTGGTCGCTAGCCATGATGCGCGAGATCGTTGCGCGTATCGACGCCGACCCGACCCGTGCCGGTGTGGATAGGGCGCAGGCCACGGCCCGGCGCTGGCAAGAGCAATCGCCAAGCCGGGCCGTGCACGAGTGGTTGGGATTGCTAAACCTACCCTGGGAAGAGCTTCGCCTTCTGTTGCTCGACGAAGGCGACGAGGGCCAGCGTCTTCGTTCCTCGGCTCCGTTTTGTGGCATCCTCAGTCAGCGCGAGCGCCTGGACCTGTTCCGGCAGTTCCGTGCTTCGTAGCCAGCTGGAACATATTCTGCGCGCCAGCGGAGCGCTCCTCAACGAGACCGTCATGATTGTGGTCGGCAGTCAGGCGATTTTGGGTAGCCTGGAGAATCCGCCCGCCGAGCTGTTGGTCTCCCGCGAAGCCGACCTGTATCCGCGGGATGCGCCAGAGAAGACGGACCTGATTACGGGTTCGCTGGGCGAACTCTCACTCTTCGATGAGACTTTCGGCTATCACGCCGATGGCGTTTCTCCGACCACCGCGGTGTTGCCGGGTTCGTGGGCCAGCCGCCTGGTGCCCTTTCAGAATGAAAATACCGGGGGCGTGTTGGCACTCTGCCTGAGTCCGGTCGATATTGCCATCAGCAAGCTTGCGGCCGGCCGAGAGAAGGACCTGGCCTACGTGCAGGCGCTTCTACATCATCGAATTGTTCGGAAGGACGAGATTCGGGCGTTGCTCGGCGAGCTTAGCCCCCAGACCGGCAGGCTGGTGGGAGACAGGCTCGCGGGTCTGGAAGCTGCCATGTAGCGATAGCTATAGCTATTCCGTTGGGTCGGTTAGGAAATCGACGCCGTCGTAGACCTCCGCCAGGGGCAGTTCGGCCCCGATTTCCGGCAGCGCCAACACCGCGCCCAGACCGCTGAGCATCTCGCCGACGAAACCGTGGGTCGTGCGACGGAAAGCCACCAGCCTGGGGGAATCTTGTTCCATCAGGATATAGACGGCTAGCGAGGGAATGGTCAGGTAAGCTTCCTTCTTCTCTCCCTCATCCACCCGTCGGGTTTGACTTGAAAGAACCTCAACCAGAACCACCGGTTCGTCCTGGAAGGAGTCGGTGGGAGGGTTGGAGCGACAGACGACCGACACGTCCGGATAGTAAAATCGGATGTGCTGGGGCAGGCGTACCCGCACCTTGGTGTCGGAGTTGTAAGCCCGACAGCGGCTGCCCCTCAAGCGGTAGCCCAGTGCCGTCGAGGTATTGGTGGCGATGAGGTTGTGCCCGTTGCTGGCTCCTGCCATGGCGTAGGTCAGCCCGCCCAGGAATTCGTGTTTCAGCGGTGAGGATAGCTCTGCGCTCAGATATTCCTCGGGTGTAAGTAGCTGCATGTTGCGCGCCGCATCCATGGTGAAAGTGTACTGCGCTCGTTCACTTGGCGCAAGGCCGCCACCCACGGCGGTCACGGGACGGCGGGCTCGACTTCATAGACCAGGGACGGTTCACACACGCCTTCTGGAAGGCACCCGAACAGGTCCTTCAGGCTAATGTTCAAGTCGGGAAAGCTGGGACTCGCCACGATGTTGTGGCTGTCGTCGTAGCTGCCTCGCAGCATGTAGTGCCGTTCGCAAAGATGGAACACCTCCACCATGGCGGGCTGCGGACTGATCAGCCAGTATTCTTCGATTCCGCTGGCCGCATAGAGATTCATTTTGCGGATGCGGTCGTGGCGATAGGTGCTGGCCGAGAGAATCTCCACCACCAGGCGGGGTGGACCGGCGATGTGGGTCGATTGGAGTTGTTCGGGTCGGCAGACCACCATCAAGTCGGGCTGCACCACGTCGACCTCGGAGAGGCGCACGTCCATCGGTGCGGCCAGCACCCGGCACGGCTTGCCCGTGAAGTATTGGAAGAGTTGGGCGAAGAGGTGGCCGCAGAGGAGCTGATGGGCCGTCGAGGGCGAGGCCATGGCGTAGGGCACGCCGTCGATCAGTTCCCAGCGCTCCTCTTCCGGCAAACGGGCGAGGTCCTCGTGGCGGTAGCGTTTGCGGGGACTCAAGCTCATCCCCGCTGATTTCTGGCTGGCTTGTGATGTGTCCTCGTAGGGCCGCAGTCGGCACTGTCGACGCTGGATGTCGCACTTGAATCTACAATGAGGCTCAAGTGTGGGAGGTGCAGACATGAAGATGTGTTCGGGTTGCTGTGAGTTGATTGCCGAGCTGGCTGGCCGCTGCAAATATTGCGGTGAGCCTCAACCTGCGCTGGTGCTGGAGCGAGAGGCGCTCGAGAAGGCGGTTCTTGGCCTGAACCAGTTGCTGAAAACGGGGAACAAGCAGGCGGCTGCCCGTCAGGCGCATCAGCTGCGCCAGCGCATTGCCAGGGCGGCCAATGCAGAGGAATTCGGGGAGCAGCGGGCACAAATCGAGCAACTGATCGACCAGCTGGGGATTGCTCCTCGTTTGCAGCAGACTGAGCCCTACCTTTTGTGGTTGAAAGTTTTGGCCACTCTGCTGGTGTTTCAGCTGCTTGTGCCCTGGCTGCCGCGCGAGCAAGCCCCGCCCCGCTGGGAGTATCGGATCGAGTCCGTGTCCGACTACAGTTTCGACAGTGAGCTGGAGCAGTTGGGCTCGGGAGGCTGGGAGCTGGTCTTCGCCCGCCGCGCGACCGGTTCGGACGATCGGGCTTTGTACGAAATGATCTTCAAGCGACCGCTACGGAAGAGCGAGTAGCGTATCATGCGGTCAACGAGGTATCCTCATCTGCCCTGTCCGCGCACGAAGAGTTGCATCTTTGGTTCATCGGGGCTGCCTTCGAGTCGATATTCGTCGGCATCACAAAGAGCACTCCAAAATAGAGTCTGCCTGATCTGGTTGCGCCGCGCCAGCACAATCACTTGCGTGCGACCCCTTGAAAGTGCCACGTTCAGCAATCGATGGGTCACTCGGCCATCGCGAAACCACGGATTTTTGGGATAGACGGGGTCGAATACGACCAGGTCGGCTTCGGCGCCTTGGGAGATGTGCACCGTCCCACAGCGCACCACCGGTTCTTCCTCCTCGGATGAGGCGAACATCACATTGCTGACTTGAAGCAGGCGCTGGGCCTGTTCCCTGAAGGGTGTTAGCCATAGAATGCTGCGCACACTGTGGTCTAGCGCCCAGCGCACGAGCAGCGCTCCGACTCTGATAGAAAGTTCGTTGAATTTGGATTCCTGAGCCAGGTCTGTTTTTCTTTCCCAACGGCTCAGTGGAAGATGGATAGAGCTTTTGGGGTCGACCAGAAGGATTCCCCGGTTGGGCCACCCTGGTACCAGGGGCGCTTTGGCGCGCTCGGGATCATCTAACGACAGCAATTGGTGATTGTAGTAGCAGCGAGACACAACCTGGCAGATTTCGGGTTCCATCCTCGACTGCTCGTTCAGCATCACGGTGTCAGGCGGCAGTTCCTCCATCACACTGTCAACCAGCCAGGCACGTGCGTTATGGTCGTCTGCCGGCGGATTGGCGATCGGCCCGAGTTGCTTGGGGTCTCCCGAGTAAACCACACAGAGTTCTCGGGGCGGACGGTCCAACTGTCCGCAAGGGGATTCGTCGCCAGAGAGCAGCGCCATCAGCGGAACGGGCGCAAAGCGAGGTACCATTCCCGCCTCATCATAGACAACCGCAAGTCGGGGGGTTTGGCAAAACTGTGCCAACTGGATGCGTTGGTAACTGCTGTGCACTGTGCAGCCCAGCACCTCGGCCTGGGAGACCAATTGCCAAAGATAATGCTGTCGCCGGTCTTCGAGTTCACCAAGTTGCGCTCGACAATCTTCGATCTCAGGGTCGAGATTTCGCTGTTCAGAAGGACGCGTCTCCTTCGCCAATTTGCGCATGAGGGCCAGAAAGCGGCGTCTCATTGCCGTAATCTGGCTTTGGCCATAATTTTCGTTTTGTTGCCAGGCGAGTAAGTGTGGGCGAAGCTCGAGGGCGTCGAGTTCAGGGCGGCCGACTCTTAAAACTTGACCGCTCTCGAGGCCGATGCCTTGCTGAATGAACGCCTGGTCAACAGAAATCAACGCGAGGTCCACCGCGACGTTTGTGGGTGCCAGCAGCAACACTTTGTAGCCTCGACGAGTCAGGGCGACCACCACATGCCCCACCGTATAAGTTTTGCCGGTGCCTGGTGGCCCCCACAAGAAGGAGCGTCCTGGCCCGGCCGCTTCGACCACCATTCTTTGCTTGGCGCGCAGGGGCCCGGAATAAGGCCAGGGTCCACCTTGTACCGGGCCGATATGGGAGTAAGCCTTGGGTAGGGGGCCGAATTGGTTCTTGGCCCAGTTTCTCGAAGTTGGAGCCAGGTGGTCATGCCGGAGATTACGCCCCGATAATGAGGGGATGGAAACAACTCGGGCCAGCTTGCCGTCAATCGTCGTGTGGGTGAAAGCCGGAGATTACGCCCCGATAATGAGGGGATGGAAACACCCAAGTGCGGGAAGGGTAGCAGGTCAGCCAAGAAATGCCGGAGATTACGCCCCGATAATGAGGGGATGGAAACGATGCATCTCGCCTCCTACAGCAACCACAGGGTTGGGATCGCTGCGCCGGAGATTACGCCCCGATAATGAGGGGATGGAAACGGGAGCAACCCCGTTTTCATGCAGACGGTTTTATTGGGCTCAGGCTGCATACT
>CAZYPN010000016.1:0-116057 GCA_964649085.1 uncultured Burkholderiales bacterium
ATGGTGGGGGGCGAACGTCAAGTTTTGCGGGTGCGCGGAATGGCTTGGTTATGGGATTTGGCGGCGATTTGTGGGATGATTTGAGGGGTGTTCGATGGGCGGGGGGTGGGCGTGGGGGGTTTTGGGGCTGGGGAGGGCTGGTTGGGGTGTGTGAGGGGCTCTGGTCACGTCCCGAGGATGCGCCGCACCCTTCGCCGGCCTGCTGACTGCCACTTCACATGGACCAGCCCCGGCCAGTGAGCTCGGTCACTTTGCGGCCATCCAGCTTTGCCTCCACTCTCCGCGGGGGTTGTAGGCCACCGCCCGCACGGCCGCCAGAGGGTCCTGGAGCTGGGTGGGGCGGTTGAGCGCATCGTAGCTGAACTGGTAGGTTTTCTCGAGCGAGTTGCGCAGGCGGATGAGCTTCTTGAGGTTGGAGCGGCCATCATATTCGTGGCGCACCCACATTGGCTCGCTGGAAACCCCCACCTTTGGCGGTTGCCGGAGGAGCCCTGGTAGTCGACCTCGTGGTTCAGGGGGTCGATGCTGCCGACATTGACCGAGTAGCGGCAACCCCAGCCCCGAAGCGGGCCAGTCCAGGCGGCAGGAGTTCTCGGTCAAGTAGAATAATTTTCAACTTCATTGAAAATTATTCATCTCTGGAGGTAGAACATGGTGCGTCGCCTGCTGGCTCTCGGTCTCTTCCTCAGTCTTCAACCGGGCTGGTCCCTGAGCCCGATCCCCATGCCCCGTCCCTATCCAGGGGGCGAATACTGGGTGCGCAACGAGCACACCTGGATGGATTGGGAGGTGCAGTCTGCCGAGCTTTCCGGCCGCCTGTGTCGCGACTGGCCCCAGGACGATCAGCAACCCGGAGCCCTGTTGCACATCGACTGGAATGTGCAGCGCTGGCCCATTGTCACCAGCTTTCGCAAGGGCGATCGGCTGCGGGTCAAGCCCGACGAAGCCGGAGGCTTCCTGATCAAAGACATCGACGGCAATTCCTGGATGAAGGTCGACCTTGGCGCCGACCAGATTTGCTTCGTTCGCGCCCACGCTCGCTATGTCAAACCGGTAGAGATCTCGCCTCCCGACACGCCCACCCCCCTGCCCCTCCTGGACGAGGGGTTAGAGTAGGAACTGCTGCAGTCGCTCGCGGGTCACCTGATCGGGGTGCTCAAAGGTGCGCCAAACGCCGTCCAGCCGCAGTTCGAAAGGTCGAAAGTCCAGTTTGTAACGCATGGTACGATGTTCCGGCACGTACATGCCCAGGTACAGATGATCTTTGCTGCTCTGGCGGCACCACTGTAGCTCCTGCAGCAGGCTCCAAATTCCCAGAGCTCGCCCCGGAACCAGGTCGGGGTCATAGACGAAGTAGCGCGAATTGGCGGCCTCAGGCAAAGCGTCAAGAATTCCGAAGGCTACGAGGCGCCCGTCGAGGCGATACTCAAACTCGAGAGCCTCTCCCCAGTTGGTAAAAAGATGGCTGCGCATGTGGCCCATCATCAGCGGGGGAGGAGAGGGCAACCAGCCCCAGCGAACCTCGTGATAGCGCATGTAGAGCTGCAGCTTTTCCAGGCTCAGCTGAGGGGTGGCGATCTGCAACTGCAGGTCTTGATTGCGGCGCAGCAGCTTGCGCTGCGACTTGCTGGGTGCAAACGTCTTTAGCGGCACGCGAATGGGTACGCAATCGCGACAACCAGCACACACCGGCTTATAAAGCTCGGTGCCCTGCACGAAATACCCGGTTTCAAGGTGACACTGAAACAGCTCGCCGCTCAACCCCTGGCGCGACACAAACTCTGCCCGCCAGGGACGCTGGGGGTAGAAGAAACAATCCTCAAGCACTCGGAAATGAAAGCGCCGCCGCTGCATCGTGGGGGTGATTCTCGCCCGGGCCTATCCAGAACCTACCCAGAGATTAACAATCATTTTACAGGTCCGTTACAAACTTAACCTCGATTCGAGGTTTTATCTATCGCCCAGGGAGTAATCTATACAGGGAACACACACGTCAGGAGCCATGGCCTTGAGCTATTCAGAAGACATGACCGATTTTCAAAATCGTCGCTCGGCCCCGCGCATCAACCACTTGATGTCGGTCAAATACGTTCGTCCAGGACAGGCCGTGCGCGGTGGGCAGGCCCTGAACATCAGTTCCACTGGGGCTCGCCTTGTGCTGCCGGCCGAAGACAACCACGACCCGGAGTTTACGGTAGAGTTTGAGGGCCAGCTGGCGTTGCTCGCCCGCCAGGTTTGGGAGGAGCCCCTGCCAGGGGGACAGCGCCTTGTCGGGGTTCAGTTCGAGGGTTTCCACTGGGGCCAGCGCGTGGCTCTGGACAACCTGCTCGATCAGATCGAATTCCGCGCCGCTTGAGCCACCACTTCTTCAAGGCTGGACTGGTGGCGGCATTGCTTACCTTCAGTCCTGGTGTAACGGCCGAGAGCAGCCGTTCTCGCATGTTGACGCTGGCCCGACAGGAGTGGGAGTATTTCGGCCGCCAGACCATCAATGCCGAAGGCACCATGGAGCTGAAGGGACACCGCGAGGCCGACGAGGGCTACTGGCAACGGGTCGGGCTCTACTGGCGCAACGGGTGCTACCTGAACTGGACGGGCAAAGACACCGGCGAGGCCTGGTCTGCGGCCTTCATTTCCTGGGTGATGCGCGAATCCGGACTGGCCGACCGATTTCATTTCTCCGAGTGGCACGCTCACTACATCAACCAGGCCATCGAGGCCAGGGCCCAACAGGACGATCGCTGCGCCTTCTGGGGTTACCGGCTGGAGGAGCGAGCCCCCGAAGTCGGCGACATGGTGGCCTATGCCCGACAAGATGACGTAGACTTCGACCACCGCCCCCCTGTGTACATGTCGCACTGCGACCTGGTGGTGGCCGTCCGCCCCGGAGAAATCGACGTGATCGGCGGCAACGTTCAGGATTCTGTGACGCTCAAAAGGCTGAAAACCGATTCCCGCGGCCGCCTGGCCGATCGGCATTACCGCTGGTTTGCCGTGCTGGCCAACCGACTCGAGCCCTGATCAGCCGAGCGCCTCCCCTACCCTGCGTAGAACTTCGGAAGCCTCGGGGAAACCCATAGGGGTCTTTTCGGCCACGCGAACAGCGTTGACCCACACCGAAAACTCACCCCTCCCTCCGGGATTCAGCTGCACGGGAGTTCCGAATTGCTGTTCCAACTGGCTCGCCAGACCGGCGGCTCTGGGCAGGTAGTTTCAAGATGCACAGTAGCGAATTTCGAGCTGCATGGTTCCTCCAAGATCGAGGGACTTCTTGAATCCTGAGCCGAAGACCTCGAAGTGAGATTCCTTTTCCTGCTTCTCCTGGCAACGACCATCGCCTGGGCCCAGCCGCTGCAAATCACCCCGGCCGAACAGGAGAAAGTCACCGAAGATCGGCCCTGCGTGCAGGTCAGCTGGCCCGCTGGCCAACTGCAGGCCCGGCGCTGTAGATTGTGGTTTCAGGGCAAAGAGGTCACCTCGGAATGTCTGCGCAACGACGATTTTCTCAGTTTTCGGCCCTTTCGCTCCCCGGCAGCAGGTCCGATCGAAGTCCGTTTCGAGAGCGAGAACCTTCAGGGGCAGTTGGTGTCGCGCAGCTGGACTTTCGTTTTCGCCCCCCAGAGCTGGCTGGAAAGTGTGGAACACAATGCCGTAACCGACCTCTTCGAGGGCGACATCCTTGAGGTCAAGGCCCGCGGACGGTCGGGCGGCAAGGCCCGCTTTCAGGTGGAAGGCATGGACTCGGTTGCCATGACCGAAACCTCACCGGGCCAGTATCTGGGCACGTATCTCGTAAACAACCGCGATACGGTGCTGAGTAAACCGCTGAAGGTCGTGTTTGAAAGCGGTAGCCATCGCGAAACCTTGCAAGCCGAGCAGCCGGTGAAGATTTTCGGGGGTTTCTATCGCCCCCGAGTCAGCGAGCCTGCCGATGGCTCCCTGGTCGAGCAAAGCTTTATCTTGCGCGGAAAAGCCCGGCCGGGCTCGCGAGTCAGCATCTTGCCCAAAATCGGTTTTGGCGGCGACGATCGCGCCCCCACCAGCAACAGCGAAGACGTTGGCGGGACCGCCGGCAGCTTTCCCGCCGAGGTGGACAGCGAGGGCAACTTCCAGGCTGAGTACGGGGTGCCCGTGCTGCTGCCGGGGATGAGCGTGGTGATCACGGTCTATGCTCTCGATCCCGACGGTACGCGGTCGGCCCCCACGGTGGTGCGCTACCGGTTCAAATAGCCGGCACGTCTAACACCCGGGGCGTGTGTCCGGTTGCCTGTAAAAATCGCCGAATCGCCTCTTGCTGTAGAGCCAGGGTGGCGGTGTTGACCAGAGGATGGCAGCGCAACTGCGGGGCCTGGGCGATAGGCTCGTCGAGCACCACCTCGACCTGATTCTGGAGGTCGTTCATGAGGGCCAGCAGCGTAACCGACCCCGGAGACACTCCCAGATACTGCTGCAGGCGACGCTCCGAACCCAGCAACAACCGGTCGACTTCCAGCATGTGGGCCAGCGAGCGCAAGTCGACCGACTTCTCATAGCCGACCACCACCAGAAAATGCCGCCTGCCTTTACGATCGCGCAAGAACAAGTTCTTGGTGGGGGTCGCCAGCATGTCGGGCACCCATTGCCGGGCTTCATCGCAGGTGAAAACGGCCGGATGCTCATAGCGATCATAGCGGATGCCAAGCTCTTCAAGAAAGGTCTCCAGCGTCATGGCGGCAGGTTTGCCTGCTGGGGTCACAAACCCTCCGCCATGGAAGCTTGCAACTGTGGTGACAGCCGCCCCTATGAAGCCTGCTGCGGACGCTATCTGGAGGGAGCCGAACGTCCCCAACTGGCCGAACAACTGATGCGAAGCCGCTTTACGGCCTACGCCCGCGGCAACCTGGACTATGTCGTGGCTACCGAACTCAACGCCGATTCCGAAGCCGTCGGCAACTGGATGAAGCAGACCCGTTTTCTGCGGCTGCGCGTACTCTCAGCTGAAGGGGGAGCCGACGACGACGAAGGGACGGTGACCTTCGAAGCCGACCTGGAAACGGCTGGCCGGCCCCATACCCATCGGGAAACCTCCAGGTTTCGGAAAGTCGACGGCAACTGGCTCTTCATCCAGGGCAAGCAGATCCCGTTGCGAGTGCAGGCCAGCGCCGGACGCAACGACCCCTGTCCGTGTGGCAGCGGGAAGAAATTCAAGAAGTGCTGCCTGTAGCTCGCTGAAATAAAAAAGTCGCCCCCGGAGTCGTTTCCAGGAGCGACTTTCGCAGGGCTAATTTTGCGAGGCCATCGCGCTGCCGCGGGCAGCGAAGATATTGAGAATGGGAGCGTCGGGGTTGTCCACCAACTCCACTCCCTCCGGCAGAGGCAGTTCACCAATGGTGGTCGTCTGGCCCAGACGCAAACCGGAAATATCCGTGGTTACGCTGTCGGGAATATTGGTCGGCTCGGTTCGAACCTTGATGGCGCGAACCATCTGTTCAATAATTCCGCCCTTGGCCTTGATCGCCGCCTGGCCTTCGAGATTGACCCGAATGTTGACGACAACTTTCTCTTTCAGATCGATGCGACGGAAGTCGATGTGCAGAATGTGCTGCTGATAGACGTCGCGCTGGACCTCTTTGATCAGGCAGAGATGGGTGTCAGAAGCCGAGCCGTTCTTGACCTCCAGCTCGATAATCTGGTTCATCCCCTTTTTCTGCAGGTGGGTGAGAAGGGTTTTCTCATCCATCCCGATGAGGATGGGTTCAACGCTTGGCCCATAGACCACTCCAGGGACCCGGCCCTGAACGCGAAGCTTGCGGGCAACACCTTTACCGGTGCCCGCTCGAAGTTCTGATTCTAACTTAATCTGGGCCACGTGCGGCCACCTCCTGTGCTGAATACGACCGGCGGATTCTAAGAGGAATCCAGCTCCCTGTCAACTGTTCCCTTCGATGGTCAAAGAGATCTCTCGTTCCATTTTGACGCGGATCTTGGCGCTGGGAAACTCCCAATTCACGCTCCGCATGGGTGGATTGGGCCTGTCCTCCACCCCATGAGGTTGGCCGTACTGTTGGATGGCCCAATCCACCAGGGCCTGATACTCATCGTAGCTGGCAGGAGTCGTCCAGAGTCGCGTCAACAAAACCTGCTTCAGAGCCGTGGTGTCCACCGAAAAGCCGAGCACCACCTCGAAGGGATAGCGCCCCACATTGCGCCTACCAATCGAGTAACATTCGCAGTTCTGCAGCGAAAGTTTGGGCCCCTGGTAGGGGCGAAAGCTGGCGCCGAAGGCCGTAGCCACATCGGCCTGTCCCACGCCGAATTGGGCCTTCTCGAAACCCGTCACGTCGCTGGGCGGAGCGGCACTTTTGGTCGGCTTGGGAAGCGGCTTCGGGGTGGCCTTGCCGCCGGGCTTGGGAGTCTTTCCCGCCGTGGGCGTGGCCGCCGGCGCTGGCTCTGACGAGGAGTTCAAGTCAGCCGCCGCAACGTAGTCCTGCGCTTCCTGAGCGTGACTGGTGCCTTTCATCTTCTCAAGCACGCGCCGCGCGTGGGCGTAACCGGGGGCCGAAGGCGAATGCGAATCCTCGGTCAGGTCATAGGCTTTCATCAGCCAGTAGTCGGCCTCGCCGTTCTCGGGGTCCAGCTGATAGGCTTGCTGTAGCACCTGCAAACTGTCTGTTGCCTGGCCCAGCAACACCTTATCCATGCCCTTGCGAATCAGCCCCCTCGCCTGTTCCTTTGCGGGATCGGCGGTAGGAGTGGCCTCGGGGGCACGAGTGGGAGCGGCCGAGGCCTGAGCCGCGGGTGAGGCCGTCGGCGTTGGCGTGCTGGCAGGTTTGCCGCTGCAGCCCAACAGGGGAAAACTAAAGGCCGCCAGGGCCGTGACCAGCAGTTTCTTGGAAAGCATGGCCGGGGTTTCTGTCTCGCCCCCCCACCGCTCCTGCAGGCAAAAGCAAAGGGAATCCGAGCGGCTCTGACAAATCGCCCTCTATGTTTGGGCGAGAGCGCGAATTTTGGTCCGATCTCCTGCGCTCGCCCTCCTTCCCCTTGCGCCTTCAGGCCTTGCGCGTCATTCGCCAGATGGGACGCGACGGCGCCCGTATGCTGCTTAAGCAGACTCAAGAGCTTCCTCTGTGGCCTCTGGCCTGGGCGCTACAGGGCTGCGCCACACCGGCTCAACTCCGACGCGGCAAGCCGTTCACCCCCCAAAGACTGGCTCTCACCTTACAGCGGCGCGGGCCGCGTCCCCGCAGCAAGCAGCGCCCCTATCCTCTGGAGCTGGTGGTCGAACGGCTACAACTCGCCGACAACGCCCATTTGCGCCTTTCCTGGATGATGATACTGCTGGAACAACACAGCGAAGCGGCGGCCTCGCGATTGCTCGACCTGCTGATTGTCGACACCCCCGAAGAGCTGGCCGGTCTGATCGCCTGGGCCCTGGGCCAGCTGGGGCGCAATGTGCTTTTTGGAGTGCAGGAAAAGTTTCGCAACAGCCCCCCCGCGGTGCAATCGTGGCTGTGCCAGGTGTGCTGGTATCTGGGGCCCCAGGCCCAGGGGTCGGAATCGTTCCTGGCTGCAGCTCCCGGTCCGTGGGCGCTGGCCGCGCTGCATGCCCTCGAGGTGGCCGGCTCGCGAGCCCTGATCCAGCGGCGCGAAGCCCCGGTCTGGATCGACAAGTTCAGCCTTGGAAGCCTGGCTGCTCTGGTGCAGTCGGACCAACCCCAGGATCGGCTCTACGCGGCCCGGGCTCTGGCCGGCTGGGGCCCGGCCCTGCCGCGCGTGGCCCGCTTTCTGGAAACCCTGTGCCTCGACCCCAGCCACGAGCTGCGAGACGCCGCCTGGCGGGGCCTTGGACAACTGGGGGGAGTCACCTCGATCCAGGCTCTTCGGGCCGGGTTGCAGTCGGGCGACCAGGAGGTGCGGCGAGCAGCCCTGGAGTGTTTTCAGGCCAATTATGGTGAGCAGCCGCTGGAGGTTTTGCGGCGTAACGCCCAGGACCCGCAACTCTCGATGGTGGCGGCTCTGGCCGTGGCGGCCCAGGGGGTCGAGCGCAAGAGCCTCTCGGAAGCCCTCGACACCGCCCTGCACCTGCAAGGCATGCCGCTGCTCAGCCTGCTGGATGTGCTGGCCCTTAGCGGCGCCCCCGAGCATGACGACTGGGACCTTGCGCCGCTGTTGCAAGCGGGCCAGATCGACGCTCGCCTGGCTGCCTGCCGACTGTTGTTGGCCTGGGGCGATCCACGTCATCAGGTCCTGCCGCTGGTCGACGACCCCGACACGCGACTGAGCCACTTCGTTACCGAGCACCTGCTCGATCACGGCCACGTCGACGACATTCTTCCCTTGCTGGAAGAAGGGCCACGGCTGGTTCGGCGCCTGGCCGCCATGGAATCCAAGTCGACCCTTGGTCGACTCAGGCGTCTCAGCGACGGGCTGGGGCTCAGCCCGCTGCTGTCACGTTTGCAGGATTTGCTCGAACATCACGATCCCGAGGTGAGCAGGGCCGCCCAACGGCTGCTGCGCGGCCAGGACCTCAACACGATGAGCTGGGGCCAACTCGACGCTGCCGACCCCGAGCTTCAACACTCGGTCACCTCGCTGATCCGTCGCTCGCGAACCTTCCCCGACAGCCTGCTGGCCGCTATGATGGAGGGGTTGTACCTGCGTCCGGCCACCCTGGAACTGGTTTCCGACATGTTTGCCGCCGAACGCACCGCCACGCTGCTCTGGAGTATGTTTACCCGAGCCCCCCGACTACACCGAGCCTTCTTTCTCGAGCCCTTGCTGAAGCTGGAAGAGGGCTGGAAAGTGCTGCTCGAACTGGTCGGCCACCACCAACCGGATGTTTCCGAAGATGCCGTGCCTTTGCTGCTCAAGTGGCTCGAGCGCCGCGACCGCGAAGGATTACAGGACCCTTCCTTGCTCGGCCTGCCCCCCAGCGCGTCGGCCCAGGGATTGCTGGCGGTGGGACTGGCCGAGGCTCTGCTGGCCCGCCATCAACCGCTGGACAGCCGCTGGTTCGAATGGTCTCGAGTACTGGCTCGTCATCCCGACTATCGCGCCGCGGGTACCGCCATCGAAGCCCTGGGGCGCTATGCCTTGCGCTCCGAGGGCGAGGAACGGCCACTGGCGCTGGCCGGGCTGATGCGCGCCTGCAACCACTCGCAACGTTCGGTTCGCCTGTTGAGCCTGCAACAGATCCGTGGGCTGAACCTGAGCGATGAAGAGCGTTGGAGCGTGGCCGCCCATCTTCGGGCGCTGGGCCTGGACCCCGAACCTCTGGTTCAGGTTCATCGCTGGCACTGGCTGGCTCAGTATGATGGCCTGACCAGCTACGAGCGCGAGCAGGCCTCGCTGTTGCTGGAAGAAAGTGTCGATCAAGAAGTGCGCCAGGAACTCGCCCTGCTTACAGCGTCAGACTCGCAATCGCTCGTCGCTGGACGGCTCTAAGCGCCTCAGAGGGTTCCCGCTCCTGCAGGTTCTTGCAGCGGTCATAGAGCCGCAACGTTTCATCCACCCGATTCAGAGCCAGCAACGCCTCCATCGCACACACCCAGGCCTGGTCGCGCCCGGGGTCGTAGTCGCAGAGGCGCAAACCATGTTCCAACGCGGCCGCCGGTCTGCCCGACTTGAGCGACCACTGGGCCAACCATTCCAGCGAATCGCAAACCTTCAGTAGCGCCTTGTGACGAATGGGACGGGCCCAGATAAAATCCTGGCCCTGCAGGTAGTGACCGCGATACAGCGCCACCACGCGACGATGGTGTCGGGCGGCCTCGCTGCCCTGCTGCTGTTGGGCCGCACTGGCCGCCGAGTCCAGCTCTTCCAGGTCGCTCCAGCGCGGCAGTTGTGGATTGAGCCGCAGTCGGCCTTCGGAAAGCAGCAGATAGTCGGCCTCGGCTCCGCCCGGCAGCGCCGGACGCAAGGTCGTGGCGCTGCTGTCGACCACCCAGTCCAACAGGGTGCGTCCCCGCTCGACGTCGTCGGGCCAGAACAGCTCGACCACTTCCTCCTGAGGCAGCTCGATATGGGGGTGAGCCGCCAGAAAGGCAAAAATCCACTTGCCTTTCTGGCTGCGCCACAGATTGTTGGGCAAGGTTTGATGACCTCGCTGAACCTCGAACCGTCCCAGCGTCGACACCCGCAGCAGGGGCGGCAGGGCCGACCCCACCGACAGCGTCGCCTCACGCAGCGCCTTGCGCACAGCCTCGCTGGGATGCTGGCTGAGGGCCGACTGCAGGTATTCGCCCGGTGTCCAGGGCAAACGTACCAATAAGCGGATCCAGGCCAGAGCACTTGCTTCGCTCCAACTCTGCTGAGCCAACCAGGGTCCATCCTCTTCTAAACAGGAACGCAGCCAGCGAAAAATCGGGCCTTCTCGATCTTCCTCCACTCGCTGCAAAGCGATGGGCAACAACCAGTGCCAATGGGGAAACAGGGCGTCGCGCTCGGCCTCTGAGCACAGTTGCAACAGCGAACTACGCAGGAGCTCTTCTCCGGGAGGCTCCTCGGTAAAAGCCTGCTGGGCCAGCGTGGCCAGGGCCTCACCACTGCGAAACTGCAAATCTCGGTAGAGGCGGGCGCTGCGCTGCAACAGCGATTTGGCGGCCACCGGCTGGGGCCCCACCAACAGCGCGCCGCGCAAGCAGGTTTCGGCATTGAGCCAGGGGCCGATCTTTTGGGCCGATTGCACGGCCTGATGCACCCAATCTTCACTCTGGGTCACCCGGGCCAGCCCCAAAGCAGCTTCGATACCGTCGGCCGAAGAGCTGTCGGCCTTGAGGGCCTGCTCGAAAAGGCGACGGGCCTCTTTGGACTGGCCGCTGAGCTCTAGCGCCGAAGCCCTGGCCAGCAGGTTGCGTTGGCGCTCGGCCTCGTTTCCCTGCAGCAACTCCTTGCTGCGATGCAATAGCAACTCTACCATGGAGGGATCGAAGCGCGAATCGGCCCGAATGTCGTCGCCTCGTCCCAGGGCCAGTACCAAGGCCACCAGCCTCGACTCCAGCGGAACCTCTTCGCCCTGGGGCAGTTCGTTCCAGGGCTGGTCCAGGTTGCGCAGAATGGACTGCAGACGCTGAGGCAGATCCTCCTCATCGACCAGCAGGGGCGCTTCACCCGGCAGAGCTCGAAACGCCTCGAGCCAGGTGGCCAGCTGGACCAGTTGCAGCGAGAGCTCGTCCAGTTCCAGCAGCCTGCCCAAATTGCCGGCCAGCACGCCCAAACGATACATTCCCTGCAGGGGACGCCCCACCGTGCCCGAGGCATCGACCGAGCGCGCCAGCGACTCGACGGCCTTGAGCAACATTTCCAGCATGCCGCGCGGCGATTCCTGAGGGGCTCGCTGACCGCGACGGCGCAACTGGCGGTGAATGGATTTGACAATATCCTCGGGGCGAAAGGGCCGCTTGAGGAAATCGCCCGCCCCGGCCCGCAGAGCCTGCAACACGTCGTTCTCTCCGGCCTGGGTAGCAATCACCAGACTGGCGAGGTCGGGAAAGCGGGTTTTGATCCGCTCTAAAGTCTCGAGGCCGGTCATTTGATGCAATCGAAGGTTGGCGATCACCGCATCAAAATGGCGCTGGGTGAGCAATACCAGGGCACTGGCCCCGGTGGCCGCCGACTCGACCACAAACCCCTCGGCCTGCAGCACCTCCATCAGCTTGTCACGCATCGAAGCATCTTCTTCGATGACAAGAACTCGGAGGACTATCCCAGATGAGGCAGGCATATCACCTCCCGACACCAGGCATGACCCTGGATTTCCGCGCAAACCTGGCGAACCCGGCCCCAGCTGCAAACCTGAAGGCTGAGCACGATATGGGCCAGGCCGCCTTCCGCCTGGCGCTGGATGGCCTCGCGAATCGAGAGGTTCTGTTCCACCAGAGCACCGGCGATGGCGGCAAATACGCCGGGCCGGTCGTCTACGCTGCAACGCAAATACCAGGCTTCTTCAATGCGCTCGGAGGGGCGCAGTTGTCCGGCCTCGAGGGGGGGCAAACTCCACCCCTGACGAATTTGCTGCAAGTCGCGAACGACCGAACGCGCCGTGGGCAGAGAGCCAGCCCCCTTGCCCACCATGGTAAAGGGCTCGTCCCGCCCCGAGAGTTGCAAAGCCACCGCGTTGGTTTCCTGTTGCACCGAAGCCAGGGGATGATGGTTGGGCACCAACGCAGGAGAGACCCACAGCTCCAGCCCTTCGGTGTGCCGACGACACTGGGCCAGCGGGCGGATCTGGCAGCCCAGTCGCAGGGCGCTGGCAAAGTCGACCGGCAACAGCGGCTCCAGGCTCTGGCGGGGAATGTCTTTCCAGTTCACCCAACAATGGAAAATCAGGCTGCTGAGCAGAGCCAGTTTCTGACTGGCGTCCGACCCGGACACATCGAAATAAGGGTCGGCTTCGGCGAAACCAGCCTGCTGAGCCGCCCGCAACACCGGCTCGTAGGCCTGCCCCTGGGCCATGTGGGTCAACAGATAGTTGCTCGTGCCATTGGCAATGGCCAGCACCGCCCGGACGTCCTCCTGGCTGGGCATGTGGCGCACCACGTCGAGCACGGGAATTTCACCGCAGACGCTGGCCTCGAAGGCCAGAGCCCGATGGGCCTTACGGGCCGCGGCGAACAATTCGGGTCCATGTTCGGCCAGCACCGCCTTGTTGGCCGTCACCACGTGTTTGCCCCGTTGCAACGCCTGCAAAATCAGACTGCGCGAGGGCTCCAGCCCACCCATCAATTCGATGACCACGTCCAAACGGGGGTCCTCGACCACCCGATGGGGATCATCCACCTTTTCACCATCGAACTCGGGGCGCTCTTTGCCCAGGTCGCGCACGGCCGCGATAGGAAAGTGCCAGCGCTGCCCCGATTTGTCGCTCTGATGAAGGTGCCGGGCGTAGTGCAGTACGCCGCTGGCCACGGTGCCCAAACCCAACAGCCCGCAATAGAGGTCCTGGCCGCAAAACAGCTGACGATAGAGGCCCAGCAGCAAAGTCGGAAAATGACGCTTGCGCACCACCAGTTCGAAGGTGCTGTCGGTCAGCAGTTGCGGACTCTTGTGCACGGGCGGCACCGACGAGTCCTGCAGCGGTAGCCACTGGATGGCCTGGTGAACGGCGGCCAGAACCTGGTGGTTCTCCCCCAGCGCGTCGCCCACCACCTTGACCAGCACCTGATCTTTGGACAGGTGACTATCGGGCACCTCGCGCTCCAGTTCGACCACGGCTTCGGTCAGGCGGTCGAACACGAAGCTGGCCCGGCCACTGGAGTAGCTGGCCATCAGCAGGCGCACCCCGGGCAGCTCCTCTACGCGTCTCCACAGCGGCCGATAGTCGTCCTCGCGATCGAGATAAACGGTGAGCAGAGGCACCCCCTCCAGGGCCGTGATACCCTTGGGCATGCCCGCGGGCGAGCGATGTCCCTGAAGGACCGTGCCGGGATGCTCGGGGAGAAAGGTGTTCTTCACGGTCAGCCGCAGGTGGCGCCCCTTGCGGCTGGCCATATGGGCTGCCGCCAGGCACTTTTGATACAGCACCTTCGAGCCAAAGGCTGCCATCTGGTAAGCCTCTTCGTGCGACAGCTGAGCGATACTGTGAGGATGACCCGATTCGCGCATCGAGCGGGGCAAAAACGATGGGTTGGTGCGAGCGACCCCGGAAACGTCGGTCCAAATCTCCACCTCACGCTTGAGCGCGGCACCGATCACGGCGGCCGTGTAGTCGCTACCGCCGCGACCCAAGGTGGTGGGCCGACCGTCGCTGGTAATGCCAACGTATCCCGGCACCACCGGCAACGACTTCATCTGGAAGATCTTCTGGGCCAGCGGCTCGAGCGATGACTCGAGCACCGAGGCGTCTTGAAAACGATCGTCGGTGACGAGACACAGTTCCTGAGGATCGACATCCTGGGCTTCCCAACCCCGTTGGCGCAGGGCCTGGGCCATCATTCGAGCCGTCAGTCGCTCGCCCCAGCCCATAATCCGGTCGCGACGCTGTTCCTCGGGCCCCTGCCAGGCCAGCTGCTGATGCAGCCCTTCCCAGAGCGAGTCGAGCAAATCGCCGTGCAACTGCAGCTGCATCAACAAATCATGGTGAAGGCGTCGCAGCGGTTCCAGATCGGGCTGGTGAAGCAGTTCGGCCAGCAGGTCGGTGACCTTGGCCCGACCTCGGGCAGAACCCACAGCCGAGACTACCACCACCGGCAGTGAGGCACGTCGCTGCTCGAGAATCTCCAGCACGCGTCGCCAGGAATCGCCCGTGGCCAGACTGGTGCCACCGAATTTACAGATGAGCTTGGGTCGCATGGGCCGGTGGGTTCGGTCCTGTGCAAGGACTCCCCTTGCAGGAAGCAGAAGGCCCGGGCGATTCTCAGGAAGCATCAGGCATTGCAGCATGAAACTGGCTCACCGGGTTCAGGTAATGAAACCCTCCAGCACTCTCAAGGTGACCGCCATGGTCAAGCAACTCACGGCCGAAGGCCACGACATCATCGGCTTCGGAGCCGGCGAGCCCGACTTTGACACGCCCCAGCGCATCAAAGACACGGTGGGAGTGGCCTTGAACCAGGGGCTGACCAAGTATGAACCGGTGGGGGGCACGCCGGCGGCCCTCAAGGCCGTGGCCGCCTACGTGGGGCCCAAGTTGGGGCGCGAGCTTACGCCCCAAAACGTGCTGATCTCGTGCGGCGGCAAGCACAGCCTGTATCTGGCCTTCATGGCCCTGGTAGAGCCGGGCGACGAAGTGCTGATTCCGGCCCCCTACTGGGTCAGCTACCCCGAGCAGGCCCGGCTGGCCGGAGCCGAGGTGGTGGAAATTCCCGGCAGCGTCGACAACGATTTCAAGATCACCCCCGAGCAGCTGCGCCAGGCTCTTACCCCGAAGTCCAAGGTGCTGGTGATCAACAGCCCATCGAACCCCACGGGCACCATGTACTCGCCAGCCGAACTCAAGGCACTGGCCGAGGTGGTGGTCGAGCACCCCCAACTGCTGGTCTTCGCCGACGATATCTACGAGCGTCTTGTCTACGGGCCCGATCCTTTCGTCAGCTTTGCCTCGCTGCATCCCGCCCTGTGGGAGCGCACCGTGACTTTTAACTGTCTCAGCAAGTCCTACGCCATGACGGGTTGGCGTGTGGGGTTTGCGGTGGCACCGGCCGAGTGCATCAAGGCCATGGCGGCCCTGCAGGGTCAGATGACTTCGAACATTACCAGCTTCGTCTATCCCGCCATCGTGGAAGCGCTGCAGGGCCCACAGGACGAAGTGGAAGCGATGCGCCAGGCCTTCGCCCAGCGCGGCCAGTTGATGCATCGCCTGCTCAGCGCCATGCCCGGCCTGAAGTGTTGCCAGCCTACGGGGGCTTTCTACGTGTTTCCCGACATCGCCGAGGCGGCCTTCGGCAAGACCGATCCGGCGGGCAAGCGCATAGAAACCGCGGCCGATTTCGCCGAGTCGTTACTGACCCACGCCCGAGTGGCAGTGGTTCCCGGAGAAGACTTCTCGGGCCCGCGTCACGTGCGCCTTAGCTTCGCCACCAGCAACGCCAAGATCGAAGCGGGCCTGGAAAGGCTTGCCCAGTTCTTGGAGAAATTGCGCTGATGATCCCCGAAGAAGATCCTCAGGCCGCTCTCGAGGAAGTGGCCCTGCTCGTCGACGACCTGGAACAGGCTCCCTGGGTGGATTGGGGGCTGTGGGGCGAACAGGAAATGGAGTTTGCCCCGCTGCGGGTGCGCGCCGGCGACTTTGCCAACCCAACTTCCAACTACCTGGAAGAAGTGGCCCCTCCCGAGACCAACACGGTCAGGCTGCAGCGCGCCCTGGGACGATTCCTGGGGCGCCTCTAATCCCGTTCTTCCTGGCCCTGGCCTTCGCGGAAGGGGCTGAATCCTGGGTCCCCCGGCTCGTCGAGTTGTTCCTCGGGCTCTTCGTCGATCACATCGCGGTGCATCCACTTCGTCAACAAGGGGGCCAGCAGCAGGCACACCACACCCGAACCGATGGCCGTCAGGGCGATGATCTTGAAAACCCCGGCATAGACCGGCAGGGTGGCCAGAGGAGCCGGAATGGTGGCCTCTTTGCCCCCCTCGCCACTCACCCCGGTGAAGCTGGCAATAATGCCGGCCAGATAGTTGGAGAAAGCGGTGGCCAGGAACCAGGCCCCCATGACGGTGGACACCATGCGCCGCGGGGACAACTTGGTCACCATACTCAAGCCTACCGGCGACAGACACAACTCACCCGTGGTGTGCAGAAGGTAGGCCAGCAAAAGCCATGTGACCCCTACCATACCCCGAGCGTCGGCCTGCTGAGCCCCCACCCACAGGGCCACAAAGCCCAGACCCAGTTGCAGCAAGCCCAGGGAGAACTTGACGGGAGTGCTGGGCTCCACCTTGCGGCTGGCCATCCAGGCCCACATGGCCGTGAACACCAGCCCCAGGCTGACGATAAAAATGGCGTTGGCAGCCTGGAACGTGCTGGCGGGAATCTCGCTGCCCGACACACCCATGCCCACATTGCTCTCGACCACCTGCCACTGCACCTTTTGCTTGCCCTCGGCGCGAGCCTTGTCGAGCTCGGTCATGGTGAACAACTGCGAACCGTTGTAGTGTCCCAGCTGCTCCTGGCTCAGTTCGATCTCCAGCACCTGCCCCACTTCCTCGCGAGTGATCTGGCGCTGCTCCATTACCCGGTCGACGTTGCGGTCGGTGAAAAGGTTTACGGAACTGCCGGCCTGCTCGAAGAAAGCCCAGAAAAGCATCGAGAAAAACATCAAAATCAGCACGACGAAGAGGCGCTCGCGCTCCACTTTGGGGCTGACCACAGCGTTGCCGATCAGCGAGGCAAAGGCCAGGCCTCCAAAGAGGGTCAGCACGCGTCCGGCCCACAGGCTATTTTGCACCAGCAACGACAGCAGCGGCACAGCCAGCAGAACCCCCAGGTAAACGCACCACTCGGCGCTGATCGGTCCAAATAGCGGGCGACGCAGGCGCTCGGGGTCGGGCGGAAGGCCGGCCCCGTCGGGCAGCCCGCCGCGACCCAGCGCGGTGCAGGCCGTGGCCGCAGCCGCCACCAGGGCGAAGGCCACGAACAGATTGATAGCCAGGTTGTAGACATTGTTTTGAAACATCACCAGGGCGCCGGCGCTGCCCAAGGCCCCCAGGGCAACCAGCATCATGGTGACGGCTCGAGGGGCCACAAAGACGGCCAGACCGATGAGCATACCGGCCGTGGCCAGGCCGAATCCATAGTGCCAGCCGTAGCGCTCGCCCACGTAGCCACAGAGCAGCGGCGACATGGCTGCCCCCAGGTTGATGCCCATATAGAAAATCGTAAATCCGCTGTCCCGCTTGGGGTTGCCGGCCGGATACAGCGATCCCACAATGGTCGAGATATTGGGCTTGAAGAAGCCGTTGCCCACAATGAGCAAAGCCAGCGCAACGAAGAAGGGCACCTGGTGTTCGATGGTCATCAGCAGGTGGCCCAGGGCCATCAACACGCCGCCAAAAACCACGGCCCGCCGGGCCCCCAGCAGGCGATCGGCCAGCATGCCGCCCAGAAATGGGGTGGCATAGACCAGCGCAGTGTAGGCACCATATACCTTATAGGCCACGTCGTCGCCGTAGCCCAAGAAACCCTTGGTCATGTAGAACACCAGCAGGGCGCGCATGCCGTAGTAGGAGAAACGCTCCCACATTTCGGCGAAAAACAGCGTGAAGAGCCCGGCCGGATGACCGGCCACGGTGGGCTGCTGGGTACTGGACATGAACACCTCCTCGCTCAGGCCGGTATCATAACCACCCGCGGCCAGACCGATGTTACCGCTTTGTCACCTCGTCGAGAGCTTCCAAGAATGCCTCCAGGTCGCTCTTCTGATTGTAAAAATGGGGGGAACAGCGTAACCCACAGTCGGGACGCCAGTCGGTGATAATATCTCTCTCTTGCAGCGCCACCTGAGCCTGCTGGGAGCCAGGAAAGTCAACGCAAATCATACCGTTTCTGTGATTGGGCGAACTGGGCGTGCGGATCTCGAGTCCGCGCTGGGCCAGCTGATCCATAAGCCAGCTGGTCATCTCTAGTGAATGCGCTCGAATGGCCTTCAGGCCGACCTTCTCGACCCACTGCAGGCCGCTGCGAGCGGCAAACAGGGCCAGCACATTGGGGGTACCATTGAGGAAGCGATAAATCCCTCGATGCAACACGGGCGAACGGGTTTTCTCGTAAGCAAACGGTTTCTCCAGGGAAAACCAGCCCACCAGCGTGGGCTGCAGTTGTTCGACCAGCTGCGGCCGAACGTAGAGAAACCCGGCCCCCGGGCCGCCGCACAGCCATTTGTGACAGCCGCCCACCAGAAAATCGACGTCCAGCTGCTGCAGGTCGATGGGCACACAGCCGGCCGACTGATAGGCATCGACCACCAGCAAAGCGCCCAGCTGGCGAGCCCGCTGCTGGAGCCGCTCGACCTGCTGCAAAGCCCCCGAGCGGAAATAGGCATGGCTGCTCACCACCAGGGCCGTTCGCTCGTCCACGGCCTGTTCCATGAGTTCCACGGGCATGCTCATGCCATCGGGAGAGTGTACCACCACCACTTCGGCACCGTGGCTTTGCTGGGCCAGCCAGAAAGGCAAGGTGGTCGTGAACTCCAGGTCGCACAACACGATGCGATTTCGCTGGGGGGTGTAGCGCAGGCAGCTGGCGATGGCGGCAAAACCCGTGGTCACATTGAGGCAGGGCACAATACTGCCCGTGGGGGCCGACAGAATCGCCTCCAGCCGCTGGCCAAACTCCTGGATAACGCTCCACCACTCCCCGTCCCAGGCCAAAATTCCCTGCTCGGCCCAGAGCTGGGCATAGCGCTGCAGTTCGCGCTCAGCACCGCGGGGCATGGCCCCCAGAGAATGATTGGCCAGATAGATCCGCTGGCCGAGGATGGGAAATTCTTCGCGAGGGACCAGAGATTGCAGCAAGATTCATACCTCTTGTTCAGAAACCTGACCGATGTCCAAAAAGACGCGGCTCGACCAGTTGTTGGTCCAACGAGGCTTATTCCCCTCTAGGGAACAGGCCCAGGCCAGCATCATGGCCGGACTGATCTGGGTGGGGGGACAGCGCAGCGACAAGGCCGGAACGCCGACGCCGGTGGACGCCGAGGTGGAGGTTCGCGGTCGACCCCACCCCTATGTCAGCCGTGGAGGGGTTAAGCTGGCCCACGGTCTGGACGCCCTGGGGTGGACAGTGGAAGGCTTACAGGTGGTCGATCTGGGTGCTTCCACGGGCGGCTTTACCGACTGCCTGTTGCAGCGCGGAGCAGCCCGAGTGTGCGCCGTCGATGTTGGACGAGGTCAGCTCGACCTCAAGTTGCGGCAAGACCCTCGGGTGGTGGTTCGCGACAAAACCAATGCTCGCTATCTGCAAGCCGACGACCTGCCCTTCGCCCCCGACCTGGTCACGGCCGACATGGCCTTTATCAGCCTGCGTCATTTCTTTCCGCTGCTTTGGAACTGGCAGGTGGAGCGTCTGCTGACGCTGATCAAGCCGCAGTTCGAAACCCATCCCAAGAATCTGCGCAAGGGCGTGGTCACCCGACCGGAGGTGCACGCCGACGTGCTTGAAGAGGTGGTCCGATTGGCCGCCCAGGACGGCTGGCTGTGCCTGCAGGTCGTCCCCTCCCCGTTGCGGGGTCCGGCCGGAAATATTGAGTTCCTGGCAGGTTTCGCCCGCCAGGCCACTAAGCCGACCAACATTCTGGAAAGAGACTGGGCCCAACTGGCCCGGGGCGCTGGTGAGGCCATTGCTGACTAAGCAGGGACAGATTGGACTGGCTATCTGTGTGGTATGCACGGTGATGCTGGCCATGGCGCCCACTCAACAAAAGCGAGCCCCCATCCTGGGCACCAAATACCAGCTGGTGTTTCACACCTGTGAGGGTCTTCGCGACGGCGACCCGGTGGTGGTTGGTGGGGTCGACGCCGGTCGGGTGGTCAACATCGACTTTGCCCCCGAATCCGACTGGACCCGCCTGAACCTCAACCGTGACAAGCGCCCCGTGGTGCTCGTCACGGTGGCCCTGAATCCGGGGTTTTCCCTCAGCGAGGGCACGGGTTACAAGGTCGTGTCGACGCTTCGCGGCAATCATTTCATCAACATCCTACCGCCCACTCCCGGCCAGGTTCTGTCGGCCGGAGCCGTGCTGAACCAGGAACTGCCACCCGAAACCGAAGACCAGCTCAACGCCACCTTGCGCAACTTCAAGGAGTTGAGCCGCCAGACCGAAGATTTTCGCGACCAGTTTTCCGACCCCCAGTCGCAACGCGAGATCAAAGACCTGGCCTCCAACATGAGGTTTTACTCGGCCGAGTTCGTCCGCGTCAGCCGCGAGGGTCGCCAGCGCGCCCAGCAACTCGATGCTCAGCTGGCCGAGCAAGAGGAGCAAATCGTCAGCCAGCTCCAGCGAATGGACGCGCAGGCGTCGCGGGCTGCCGGCTACCTGCACACCTACGTGCCACAGGCACGCGAGGAAATGCACCGCTACCGACAGCGTCTGGCCGAGGGGCAAAAACAGCTCGACCAGATGGTGGCCCTGGGCCAGCACTATGGTGACCAACTACAGCAATACGTTCAAACGCTGGAGAACAGCCCGCTCACGCGCCTCGACCCGGAAAAGCTGGCCGACCGCATCCACAAGATCAAAAACCAGCTTGACGACTATGCCAACATCGCCGGCGACATGCACACGCTGGCCTCGGACCCGGGCGTACAAAAGGACTTCAAGGGCTATTTCAAACGCTTTAAGAATCAGTCTGAGAAGCTCAAAGCGCGCGTGCACAGCCTGGAGCAACAAGCGGACAAATATCGATGGATGATTCCCGAAGAGCACAAATAGCCGACGCCCTGCTGGCTGCGGTTTTGTGTCTGGCCAGCATTGCCTTACTCCTTGACCCCACAACCTGGATTTCCGGCGTGGCCTATGGCGGCGACGAAATTCAGACCATGGTGCTGGCTCAGGCCGCTATCGAGGAAGGCCATCCGCTGATGCCCTCGCGGCTCAACGCGCCTTTCGGTGGCGACTGGCGCCGCTTTCCCATGCGCACTCCCCTGGAGACCCTGCTGATCCAGGCGCTGGGTAAGGTTGGGCTGAGCTGCTTCAGCGCCACCACGCTCACCTGGGCGCTGTGGGGCGGCTTAACCGCCGCCACCGCTACCCTGGCTTTCCGCATGCTGATCTCATCGCGCCCGCTGACCGTGCTGCTGGGCAGCGCCTACGCCCTGCAGCCCTTTTTCTGGGACCGCTACACCGCCCATTTCCACCTCCACTCGCCGTGGCTGCCGCTGATCGCTGCCGGATGCATCCAGCTCGCCATGGGAGGCTGGCCCACCCGGGCTCCGCGCCGCTTGCTGTGGGCCAGCTTCTTGCAAGGCACTGCAGGGCTCTATATGACCTACTTCAGCGGCCTGGTTGCCGCGGCCGCCCTGGTTTCGGGCTGGTCGCGAGGAGGAAAACGGGTCCTGCGCCAGACGATTCCCCTGGGGCTGGCTCTGGGAATCGGCCTGCTCTTTCAAGTTCTACCGATGGTCTTCGACCGCCCCCAACTACAGGGGTCCGGCAGGCTGATCGTCGACCGCAATCTTTTCGAGAGCGATTTCTACGCTCTCAAGCTGCGCCACCTGATCTCTCCGCGACCCGGCCACCCCCTGCCCCCTTTCAGCTGGTTGGAACGCAAACTGCAGGTCGGCTTCGGCGACGACGACAACGAGGCCCAGGGGGCCCGACTGGGCAGTTTGGGCACCCTGGGCCTGGCCCTGTGCGCCTGGCTTCTGTGGCGAGCGCTGCTGCGAAGCGAAGGCCCTCCCTCGCCCACCCCCTGGTTGGGCGCCTGTTGCAGCCTTGCCCTGTTCAGCTTCTTGCTGGGCACCGTGGGGGGACTGGGCTCGTTGGCCAACCTGGTGATTTCTGAGAAATTTCGCTGCCTGAACCGCTGTGTCGTCTTCGTTGAGTTCTTTTGCCTGGCCAGCCTGGGCGGCTGGCTCGAGCAGAACTGGCGCAAATCCAGGTCCTGGGCCTGGCTACTGCTCATTCCTATGGTGGCCTGGGATCAGTTCATGCCACCACCGGGAAAGCTGCCTCATCGTCACGACGCCTTCCAGCTGGACCGGAGCTGGATAGGCCAGGTCGAATCGCGGCTGAGACCCGGCGCCAGCGTGTTCCAGGTTCCCGAGGGTGCTTTCGGGCGAGTAGACGGCATGGCCGAAGGCTACGACGCGGCCAAGGGCTACCTGCATTCGCGACGGCTGCGCTGGAGTTATGGGGCGCTGCCCAACCGGCTCGGCCTGCCGACCCCCGCCGCTCAACTGTTGCAAGAGGGCCACAAACTGGGGTTCGACGCGCTCTGCGTCGATCGACTGGCTTCGTCCGATGTGTATCCGACCCTGGCCGAAGAGCTGCGAAGCAGCCTGGGTGAACCCCAGCTCGTCAGCGCCAATCAACGCTACTGGTTGTTCCTGGCACCGGTCGCACCACCCCCTGCCCCAAGAGTGCTCGAGAGCTCGCAAGCGCCCCAGGCTCAACTGTCCGAAGAGATCGCCCGTCAGATCCAACTGGAATATCCGATTGGTTCGTCGCGCGGCGAGCAAGTCTATCCTACCCAGTGGCTGCGGCTGTCTTTGCTGGTTCACAATCGCAGTTCCTCGAGCTTATCCGCTCGCGGCGACCATCCACTCAGGCTCAGTTATCACTGGATCAATTCCAAGGGCAAGAAGGTGACCTACGACGGCGAACGCACGCCGCTGCCCGACATCAGACCCGGCGAATCCCGCCCCGTGGTTCTGCGAGTTCTCACTCCGCCGATGGCCGGTAGTTATCAGTTGCAGCCACGATTGGTTCAGGAGGGTGTGCGCTGGATGGAGGGTGAAGGTTACCAAAATCTCGAAATTCCGGTGAAGGTCCGTTGGTGGTAAAAGTCAAATTCTGTAAGGTATGCGTACCAGCAGTGCCGGCAACGCCTTCTGGCAGGGCCTGAACCCCTACACGGGTGGAGGCCTGAACTCTCAGCCGAAAGAGCCCGAGGGTCCCGATCCTCGTGAGATGCTCGACCCGCTCTCTCGTATAGAAAACCACCTGGTTCGAGCCGAAGGCGAGCTCAAAAAAGTGTCCTGTTTCTGGGACAAGGCCGGGCGCGAGGTGAGCCAGGCTCAAAACGCGGTCTCGAAAACTCAGAACGATGCCTATGCGGCCGAGAACGACACGCCCGAGGTCGATCACTCCGGAACGGGGCGCTGGGCCGGTCAGAATCTTACTTCCGTGCAGCGGTCCATCGAGAAACTGGTGTGGGACGCCAGCACTCCCAGTTATGCGCTGCAGACGGTAAAATCGGAGGTCAACGCGGCCGCATCCTACCTGTCGAGCCTCGACGCCTCCCAACTTCAGAACGGCTGGAAAGTGGAGCAACTCGAGCGCAGCATCGGCCAGTTTCAAAGCAAACTGTATTCGGTCGAGCAGGCCCAGAGCCAACTGGAAAGCAAAATTAAAGCGGCCAAGTGTCCTCTGGCCAAATCGCAAGGGGACCTGCAGAAGATCGCCGCCGACCACGCCGGAACCTGCGTCGCTGACGCTGCAAAGGCGGCTCGATACAATCTGAAGGACCTGCAATACCAGCTGCAACAGATTGAATCCCAGCTGAGTTGGGGCGTGGGCGACCTGCGCCAGATTGAACGTTCTCTGGCCGACGCCCGAGAAGCCGCCCAGCAGACCACCTCGGACATCGAATACGGTTACTTCGCCCAACGCCGTTCCTGGTAAGGATCAGCGCTCCGACTTCAGTCGATTCTGTATGACCCCGGCCAGGTCCACCACCTGTTGAGGGCTGCCCAAACGCTGGTCCAGGGCCAGCTCCAGGGTGAGGGCCCGGTCGGGAAAGTAGGCCAACAAAATCCAGTAGCGGCGCGGCGCTCGCTCGGGGGGGGGCGTGGGGCTGGGAAGGCGAGAGAGGTCGACAGCAGTGCGCGGAGACAATTCGGTAGAGACGGCTGAAAAGGCGGGCGCGCTGCGGGCTTTGAGCAATCCGGAATCGAGGGCTTCGGGACGCGGCTTCCCTTCCACGGGTACCCCCTCGAAATACCCCTGCTCGGCCTCCCTCGCCAGCACGCGAGCTTCGTCGAAAATCCCTAAAACGGAAGCCTCCCCAAAACCCTGGAGGTCCTCCTTGCTGTCGAGAGCGTTGCGCAGCGCCACAAAAGCCTGCTCGGCGAAATAACTGGAGCCCCCGCCATAGAGCGAGAACTGGCACAGGCCCAGCGGTCCTGAGGTGTAGCACACCCGACTCAAGGGCTCAGGGATGTGCGTATCGTCCAGAATGACATGAACTTTCTTGGGCCCGGGGCGAGGGCGCACCATGATGTCCTCGCCGGGCAAACGGGTGTCGATGGCCGAGAAAGCCCCCCCCGCCGAGGCTTGCTCGGGCCCCGCTTCGACCTCGGAATCGCCGGGCGCCGCTATCTGAGAGAAGGGGGGAATTTCCCAGGCGCCTCGTGCGGAAATCTGCGGCACCTGACGGGGGCGTACCACTTCGATATCTGCCAACGGCACGGGCCGTGACTTGAGGATGGTCAGCGGAGGCACCCGCTCCAACTGCAGGCTGTCTCGCCCCAACTCGGCCACAACGGCTTCCCGATGCAGCAGCACCGAAGCCGCATCGGGACGCTCGGCCAGGGGTTGCGCGCCAGCCATCCAGAGGCCCAGCGCCAGCCAGCCCAACACGCGCTCAGGCCGGGCCACTGGGGCCTTCTCGCTGGCGCACCGATTCGTACAAAATGGCAGCGGCACTGGCCGAGACGTTCAGCGATGCGATCTGTCCCAACATCGGCAAGCGCACTTCTCGGGTGCAGCTGCGACGAACGTTCACGCTGAGTCCCGCACCTTCGCTTCCCATGACCAGTACCGAGGGCTTGCGCCAATCCACCTGCCAGTAAACCTCCTCGGCCTCGGGGGAAGTTCCCACGACCTGAACGCCCAGCTCGGCCAGTTCGCTCAACCAACGATCCAGTCTGGGGCTGCGGGCCACGGGAAGGTAGGCGTCGGCACCGGCGCTGGTTTTGCTCACGGTGGCTGAAAGTGGACAGCTGCCCTCGCTGGAGACCAACACACCCTGCACACCGCTGGCTTCGGCGGTGCGCAACAGGGCCCCGAAGTTGCCCGGGTCCTGAACCCCATCGACCGCCAGCAACAGCATTTTGCGTCCGCTGCTGGCTGAACGTTCGAGCACTTCCTGCCACTCGGCAAAGCGCCGCTCGCCCAGGCTGGCCACCACCCCCTGGTGATTGGCCCTGCCCGTCATGCTGTCGAGTCGCTGGCGCTGGCTGCGAACCACCGGAATCGACTGCTCGCGAGCGAGTTCGAAGAATTCTCGCCCCAAACCGGCCCCGCTGGCCAGCACATAAATGCGCTGCAAGGGCGCCTGTTGGCGCAGGTGCTCGAGGACGCTACGGCGCCCCCAAATCAGGCCTGGCGCTTCCACCGCACCCCCTGAGGGGTATCTTCGAGCACGATGCCGTGGCCCACCAGCTCCTGACGAATGGCGTCGGCCCGGGCAAAATCGCGAGCCTTTCGAGCCTGTTGGCGCTCGTCGATCAGGCGCTCGATGTCTTCGTCGAGCGGGCCCCGACGCACGCGCTGGTCCAGTTGCAGGCCCAGGACCCGGTCGAGTTCGAGAAACAACTCCAGAGCCGCCTCTCCTCCCCCGGCCCCCGGGTGCTCGTCCCAGTAGCGATTGGCCCAGGCCACACACTCGAACAGGCGAGCCAGACCTTCGGCGATCTGCAGGTCCTCGTCGAGAGCGGCCACAAACGCATTGCGGCATTCCTGGAGCCGGGCCGAAACCGCCTCATCAAAACCGCTGCGCTCCTGGCAACGCAACAGGAAGTCGCCTATGCGCTGCAGGCTGCGCTCGGCCTGAACCAGGCCATCGTAACGGAAGTTCAGGCGGCTGCGATAGGGCACGCTCAACAAGGCGTAGCGGATCACCATGGGGTCGTAGGCCCGTCCGCTGGGGTTGCGTTCGCCGTCGAGCAGGTCGCGCAGAGTGATGAAGTTGCCCAGCGACTTGCTCATCTTGGCACTTTCGACCTGGAGGTGCTCGGAATGCAGCCAGTAGCGCACGAATCGCTTGCCGCTGAAGGCCTCCGACTGGGCGATTTCATTCTGGTGGTGAGGAAAAATATTATCCACTCCGCCGCAGTGAATATCAAAGGAATCGCCCAGCAGAGCCCGACTCATGGCCGAACACTCGATATGCCAACCCGGGCGCCCCTTGCCCAAATCGGGATACTGGTCCCAATACACGGGCCCATCCGCTTCGTCCCAGGCCTTCCACAGGGCAAAATCGCAGGCCCGATCCTTGTCGTATTCATCCTGAGCCACCCGAGCTCCGGCCACCAGTTCCTCTACCTGAATGTTGGCCAGCTTCCCGTAGTCGGGAAACTTGGCGATATCGAAGTAGATCGACCCGTCCTCCGAGCGATAGGCGATGCCCTTGGCCAGCAAATCGCGAATCATTTCCACCATACCGTCTACGTGCTCGGTGGCACGAGGATAGTGCTCGGCGGGTTCAATGTTGAGGGTCTTCAGGTCTTCAAAGAAGGCCTGACTGTAGCGAGCGGTATACTCGCGAAAGTCCAGGCCGGCCTCCTGGCTCTTGCGGATAATTTTGTCCTCGACATCGGTCAGATTCATGACCTGCTCGACCTCATAGCCGCGAAACTTGAGATAGCGCCGCAGCAAATCCTCGAAAACGTAGGTGCGAAAGTTGCCGATATGGGCAAAGTCGTGCACGGTAGGACCACAGGTATAGAGAGCAACGCGGGGCGGAGCCATCGGGATGAACTCTTCCATGGTGCGGCTCAACGTATTGAAGAAACGCAAGCTCATCCGATCACCAGGCTCACCATTCTTTTGGGTATGATCACGACCTTGCGGGTTTCTTTCCCCTCCAGCCAGTCGGCCACCGCCTCGCGAGCCAGAGCCTCGAGGCGAGCAGCGTCAACATCGGGAGCCACCTGCAACTTGGCCCGCACCTTGCCATTGACCTGAACCGGCACTTCAATCGTCTCCTCGACCAGCCACTCCTCCTGAACGATCGGCCAGGGCTCGTGGGCCAGAGAGGTCGAGTGTCCGAGGCGCGACCACAGTTCTTCGCCCAGGTGAGGGGCGAAAGGCGAGAGCAACTTCACATAGGTGCAGGCCTGCTCCTGAGTCAGTCGCAGGTCGCCGATCTCCTTGAGGAAAATCATCATGGCCGAGATGGCCGTGTTGAAGGCCATCCGTTCAATGTCGTCGCCGACTTTCTTGAGACAGCGATGCAGAGCGCGTTCCACCCGGGCGTCCGCCTCGGGGGCCAGCTGCAACTGGCCCGATTCTTCGTCGACCAGCAGGCGCCAGCTGCGCTGCAGGAAGCGGCTGACGCCACCGATGTCCTTGGAGTTCCACGGCTTGGAAATCTCCAGCGGCCCCATGAACATCTCATACAGGCGGAAAGCGTCAGCGCCGTGCTCAGCCAGAATGTCGTCAGGATTGACCACATTCTTGAGCGACTTGCTCATCTTGGCCACCACCTGCTTTACCTCGCGACCCGTGACTTTGTGAACAAAGACACCATTCTGCTCCTCCACCTGGTCGCTGGGGATCAGCTTCTTCTCGTCGTCCTCATAAGAGAAAGCCAGAATCAGGCCCTGGTGGAACAGTTTGCGAAAAGGTTCGGGTGTGGAGACATAGCCCCGGTCGTAGAGCACCTTGTGCCAGAAGCGGGCGTAGAGCAGGTGCAGCACGGCGTGTTCCCGGCCTCCCACATAGAGGTCGACCGGCATCCAGTAGCGTTCCTTCTCGCGATCCCAGGCGACCTCCTCATTGCGGGGGTCGAGGAAACGCAGATAATACCAGCAGGAACCTGCCCAGTTGGGCATCGTGTTGGTTTCCCTGATGGCTTCTCTCCCATCGCGGTCGCGCCAGGTCGTCCATTCGCGAGCTTTGGCCAGCAGGGGTTCGGGATTGCCGCTGGGTCGAAAGTCCTCGAGCTCGGGAAGTTCAACCGGCAGTTGCTCGTCGGGCAGCAACTGACAACTGCCGTCCTGGCAGTGCACCACCGGGAACGGCTCTCCCCAGTAGCGCTGGCGAGAAAAAATCCAGTCCCGCAAGCGATACTGGGTCTTGCCCTGACCCAGTCCGCGGGCCTCCAGCTCGGCCACGATCTTCTGCTTGGCCTCGTGGGTAGGCAGCCCGTCGATCCAGGGGCTGTTGATGGCCGTGCCGTTTCCGGTGAACACTCCCTCAAACTCGGCACCCTCAGGGGGGGCCACCACCTGAACGATGGGCAGCCCGAAGGTGCGGGCAAACTCAAAATCACGCTCGTCGTGACCGGGTACGGCCATAAGAGCCCCGGTGCCGTAGGTGGCCAGCACATAGTCGGAAATCCAGATAGGAATCTTTTGCTGATTGACCGGATTGATGGCGTAGCTGCCCAGCGGCACGCCGCTCTTGTCTTTACTGGCCGAGCGCTCCAGTTCGCTCTTCGAGGCCGTCTTGAGGACATAGTCGTGAACCGATTCCTTATGCTCGGGCGTGGTCAGCTTGTTGACCCAGGGATGCTCGGGTGCCAGTACCATGAAGGTTGCCCCAAAGAGCGTATCCGGGCGAGTGGTAAAGACGCGGATTTTGTCCTCGGCCCCTGCTACGGCAAAGTCGACCTCGGCACCGTGGCTCTCACCGATCCATTCGCGCTGTTGTTTCTTGGTTTCTTCGGGCCAATCGACGGCGTCCAGGTCGTGCAGCAAACGGGGTGCGTACTCGGTGATGCGCAACATCCACTGGCGCAAAGGCAAACGCATGCAGGGGTGTCCACCGCGTTCGGATCGACCATCGATCACCTCTTCGTTGGCCAGCACCGTGCCCAGGGCCGAGCACCACCAGACGGCCATTTCGTCGATGTAGGCCAGGCGCTTCGAATCGACATAGCGCCGGGCCTGCTCGGGGGTCAGTTCCTCGGGAACGGGCAATTCAGAGATCGGCCGACCCTTCGCCTGCTCGCGGTCGTACCAGGTATCGAAGAGCAGTGAAAAGATCCACTGGGTCCAGCGCACGTAGCGCGGATGGGTGGTGGCCAGCTCTCGGTCCCAGTCGTAGGAGAAGCCCAAAGACTGGATCTGGCGGCGAAAATTCTCAATATTCTGACGGGTGGTCAGGGAGGGATGGGTGCCGGTTTGCACCGCATACTGCTCGGCCGGCAGCCCGAAGGCGTCCCAGCCCATCGGGTGCAGCACGTTGAAACCACGCATCCGTTTGTAGCGGGCCAGAATATCCGTAGCCGTATAGCCTTCCGGGTGTCCCACATGCAGGCCAGCGCCGCTGGGATAGGGGAACATGTCCAGCACATAGTACTTGGGACGCCGAGGGTCAAAGTCGGGGTCGCCCGGGTCGGCGGTGCGGAAGGTCTTGTTCTCCAGCCAGTGCTTCTGCCAGCGGGGCTCAATCTCTGCGGGGTTATATCGATGACCTGCCACTCTGTCCTCCTTGTGTAGGCGCCCGGGGCGCCCTGGAGAGAGAAGGTTTTCGATGAGACCTGGCTTCCCTGCCTGCCTCTCAGCTCTCCAACCAATGCGACAGAGCCTGGGCCGAAATACCCGTCAGGGCCAGACGGTGAGCGGGGAGCTCCGACCAGCGGCGCAAGCACTCGAACAGGGCAAATTCCAGGTCAGGATTCTTCTGGATTTCGCTGCGTGGCAGGTCGAGCAGCACCTGCAGCGCCCTGCCTTCCCAGGCGGTGCTGGAAGGCGCCTCGAGCGCCGCTTGTTTGTCCAGAATGTCGATCACCGACACCCAACTGGAACTGTCGGCGTCGTCGACCTGAAGGCTGCTCAAACAGAGTGGAACCAGCTCGAACAGCCGCTCGGGTAAATCGACGTGTTCGGCCAGTAGGGCCAGCCATATCTGGGCAAATCGAGCCCTCTCGTCCCGACCCGCCCGATCGAACCACTGGCGCACCGGCTCCAGGTCGACCCTGTCGGCCAGGTCGGGGTGACGCGACGACTGATCGCCCAACCACATGGCCCATTCCTGCAGGGCCGCGCCGTCACCCTGAAGGCTAAAGCGCCAGGCCAGAAAATCGGCCGTCTCGGAGGCAAGAGAGCCTTTGCGCTCGGCCGAGGCCTCGACATAGGCCCGTTGCCACAGCGACACCGCCTCGCCGGCCCGAACCAGGGCTCGCTCTTTCCAGCCGTGGTGAGCCAGCCAGCGGGCCTGACGGGCACACAGCCAGGCCCGTTCGTCGGCCCGATCCAGGTTGTTGTCCAACTCTTGTTCCAGCCGACGCAGATCCAGCCAGGTGGCCGATTCTAAAGGTTCCAGTTCGGCTCGGGCCCGCAACAGGCGCAAACGAACCTCTCCGTCCTGCGTGGCTTCCAGCGCCCGGGAAAGGTCGGCCATAGCCAGGTCCAGGCAGCCCGAATCGACGCAGCGGTGGGCTCGCAGCTCCAACAACTCCACCAAAGAGGGGTCCCTGGGCTCCAGGCCCAGGCAGGCCGAGGCCACGCCCCTTCCCAGGTCTTCCAGGGCACCCGCGTGTTGCCCCAGGCTCCACCGCAATTCGGCCCGCTCTCGGTAGGTGCGTATCAGCACCGGGGTCATCAGGCAGGCCTCATCGTCGGGCAACAGCAAGGTGGCCACCTGAATCACCCGATCCAATCCCTGTGAAGCCGGCTGCGGTTCACCCGCTCGCCACTGCTCCAGGGCCTGCTCCAACATCGAGTCCAGCAGTTGGCGCATCTGGCCCAGCCGGTTGTCTTCCCTACCTTCGGAATGTCCGAGCAACTCCTCGATGGCCTCACCGGTGCGGCCCAAACGCAGCAGGGCTTCAGCCCGGTGGCGACGGACTTCGCCCTCGAGCTGGGCGGTTTCGGCGCCTTCCTGCTGGGCTCGGCTCAGCAGCAGCAGCACTTCCTGATACAGCCCACAAGCTTCCTCATCGTTTTGCAGTCCGGCCAGCAGGGTCAGCGCCTGAGAGCGCCCCAGGAAGTATTCGGCCCGATCCATGTCGGCCTCGTGCAGCTCGAGCTCTTGCAAACCGTCCTGGGCCTGAGCCCTGGCGCGCTCGAGTTGCCCCAGCAGACCCAGGGTTTCCGCCAGTTCGAAGCGAGCGTGGGGAAGCAATCGTAGTACCCCAGGGTCGCCGCCCTTCTCGCTGAGAAAGGTGATCAGTTCGACGGCCTGATTGGCGTCGGCCAGGGCTAACTCTTCCTCGCCCAAGAGGCGGTAGGTGCGGGCCCGACCCAGGTGGGCCTCGGCCAGATTGGGAAGGAGCTGATACTGACCCTGTTCGTCCACCAGCTGGGTGTAGAGAGTCAGCGCCCTCTGGTGAGCCTCCAGCGCCAACTGGGGTTCGGGTTCGGCCCGTCCCAGCAACGACTCGAGCAGAGCCCGATTTTCCTGCCCGCCCGACTCGACCTCGGTGTCGAGCCAGGCCAGACATGAGCGCAGGTGCTCGGCTGCCGCTTCGGCCTGGCCCGCGCGCAGGCTGAGTTGGGCCAGCAAAGTTACCGTGTCCACCATCAGGGCCAGGCCGGCGTTGCTGCCCTCGGCTCCCCACTGGTCCGACTGGTTGCTGAGGTAGTGATAGGCCAACGAAAGATCGCGACGGCTGGACTCGAGCCTTCCGCGTCGCATCCATACTCGACCCCGCAAGATCAAGCTCTGGCTGAGCCCCAGCACGAGGTCGCCCCGGCCCTCGGCCTCCACCATCTGCAGCAGCATCTCGACCGCCGGCTGCACCGCCTCGAAGGCCGACTGCAGCTGACCCAAATGGTGTAGCAAGGCAGCCCGACGAGTCAACTCCTGTGCATAGACCCCACGCAGATCCAGGCGACCTTCTTCGATAAGCGTGCGCCAGGCAGAGGTGGCCCGATCGGAAGCCTCCAAAGCTCGTACATCGTCCTCCAACAGGCGATGCGCCTCGGCCAGCTGGGTACAGGCGCGAGCCTGCAACACCCTCAGTTCAATCCAGGGCTCTTCAAAGCGTTCGAGCAACTCCAGGCAGCGCTGGCAGTCGTCCCGGGCCAGTAGCCCGTCGCCGCGACGCGTTGCCAATTGGGCACGACTGAGGTAGGCCTGAACCAGATCCAATCGCACCCGAGGACGCAGCACATCGCGGTGGGGCTGATAGAGGCTCAGCGAACGCCGCAAATCGTTTTCGGCCGCTTCCAGCTTGCCCAGAGCCTGCTGCAGTCCGCTACGATGATGCAGGGCCAGGGCCCAGAGCGGCTCCCAGCGCCCCGGATCGCCCGAGGCGATATCGCCATACAGCTCCACGGCCGTATCGGCATCGCGCAGAGCCTGGGTGGTTTTTCCAAGCTCATGCAAAATCTCGCTGCGCCGATTGAAGGCCGCGGCCAGGCCGTTGGCCAGTTCGGGACGCTGCTCGACCAGGGGGCGGAATCCGGCGATGGCCTGCTCGACGTCCAGCAAAGCTTCGTGAAGGCGCCCCAGGCCACGATAGGTCAGCGCCCGACTGCTATAGCTCCAGAGCTGCTCCTCGAGTACCTGATGCAGCTGCAGCGGGGCTTTCTCGCGACCGTATTGCAGGGCCAGTTCGAGCACCTCGAGCCAGCGGCTGACCAGCTGAACTTTCAGGTGACCCCAGCCGGCCGTGTCATACTGGTGGATCAACTGATCTTTCCAGGCTCGGAAGGCAGGGCTCTGAAGGCAGGTCCAGGCGACCTCCTGCGACTGGGCCGAGAGGCTCCACTGGAGAAACTCTTCCAGGCCTGCCTGCAGCCGGCCGGCGGTCTGGATGCGTACCGCCAGATACTGGCACCATCCCGCCAGCACCTCGCGCCGGTCAGTCCCGCCCAAGTGGCGCAGCACTTCTCCAAGCCGGGCGTGTCGCAAAAGAATGCGCTCCTGCCGATAGAGCAGCAACCAGGGATAGTACTGCAACACGGTGCGCAGGCTCGAGGCCCAGGAACCGTCGAGCAGCTCTCCAAGGGGAACGCCCTCGGGTGAACTGGCCAGCAACAGCAACAGACCGCGGCAGGGCCGATCGTCAAGCAGCCGGGTCAGCAGCCAGCGCAGAGTGTCCTCGGGACCGGGCAGTTCCAAGGCCGATTTGGCCAACCCCGAATCGAGGGCGCCAACCCAGAGCCGCAATACCAGGAGGTCCTCTCCGGCCCGCTTGCAAAAATCGAGCAGTTCGGGTCGGGCCCAGTCCAGGTATTTGCTCAAGAACTCTACCTGCAGCTTTTGAAACGACAGCTCGTCGCTGGCCATGGGCAAACGGGCCGGCGGACAGGGCACATTCCAGGCGGCCGGAAGCTCACCGCGACAGGTTGCCAGCCAGCAAAAAGGGGCAGGTAGGGGAAGGTGGCACCAGAGAATGCTCTCGGGGTCGTCTACCCCGTCTTCCATGAGCACCAGGCGCACGTTGCTTTCAGGGTCAAGGTTCCGTTCTTTGAGGGCAGCGAAGTAGTGGGTAAAGAGGTTCTCCCGACTGCTGTGGCGCTGCAGGTCGGCCAGAGCAGCGCTGCCCAAGGCGTTCCAGGGGAAACCCTGGGTCTGCAGCGCCTCGATCTGGCTGTTGAGGTGTTCTAGCGCGAAAGGCGCCTGGGAATCGACCTGAATCCAGCCACAGCGCAGTTCTCCGACCTGGGGCTGGCGGTGCACCAGATCGCGGACCAAAAAACTTTTGCCCGCGGCCGAGGGGCCCTGCACCACCAGGCCGCTGCCGGCCGCCACCGACTCGACGAACTCCAGCACTTCGTCGAGCACGTAGAAAGGCGGGCGCTCGGCCTCGCACTCGCCGCACCAGGCTTTCAGCAAGTCCTCCAGAGGCAGCTGTTGCTCCAGGTCGGGGTCGAGAGAAAAACGCTCGCCACCCAGGCTGACGACGCCCGACCAGTGACCATCGTGGCGAATGTAGAGCTCGGGGTCGCAGGCCGCCCACAAAGGCGAGCCCGCAACCAACCAGAGCTGCAGAGTATCGAGCAGTTCCCTCAACTGGATGACAAACTCGGAGTCTCCGACCTGCAATTCCCCCTGGCTCAGGCGAAGCCAGAACGTCACGTGTTGAATTCCGATCATGGGGGCATCGGGCAGTCCCAGCCAGCGGGCGTGCAGGCGCGGTACGTCGGGCGCGTTGAGCTCGAAAAACAGCGACTGCAGCAACGCCGTCGAAGGCTGCTCGGGATAGTCACGCAGGGCGTTCCAGGCAAAATGAAGCAACTTTACAGCCTGACTGGCTGGCACCGGCTGCTGTAACGTGAGACGCAGCGGCTCGGGCAGAGGCGCCACCTGACCCAACCCCACGCAGGCGACCCGGGCGGTCAACTCCAGCAGACAGGTAAGACCAGCCACCAGCCCCTGGGCCAGCCGCGAGCGCACCGCCGCATCTTCCTGACCCAGGTTGGCATAGTCGAGCAAGGCTCGCCGCGCCAGCTCCATCTGGCGGCGAACGCCCTGAGGCAACGAGCCCGGAAACTCCAGCGGACGCGGTCGCCAGCGCGGGGCCGAGCTGGTGCGCGCCAGATCCAGGCCCAACAGCGCATCCAGCCCATCCTGGGGCGGTTCTGGCACCTTTTCGGGTTGGGCGGCTTCGGCTTCGGGCTCGGCGCCAGAGGCGGCAGCCTCGACCTCGGGCCCTGCATCCGCCTCGGCTGCTTCAGGAGACGAGGCCAGAATGTCTTCGATCGATTCGTCCAACCACGGGGCATCGCTCTCGACGGGTTCGCTCTCCAGCGACTTCTCGATCGTCGGCAGTTCGCTCAAGGTAGAGGCAGCTTCAGCCTGCTCGATCTGTTCCAGGGACAAAATGGCATAGTGGTCCCAGGGCAGGTCGGGCAACAGCGGAAGCTGCTTGCCGCGCCCGTCCTCGAGCCAGGCTTGAACCCGCCCTCCACCCGTGGCGCCGGGTTTTACTTCGAAGCGACGGTTCAGTTTGACAAACAGCGGCCGGCTGGCCCGAATCCATTCCACCAATACATCGAGATAACGATTCAGCGATCCGGGCAGCAGGCGGGTCGACTCCCACACCTCGCTATCCTCGGCCGCCGCAGCCTCGGGCTGCCACTCCCCGGCGATGCCCAGCCAGCGGCACTGAAGGCGAGGGCGTGGCGGGTCGCCAGCTTCGAAAAAGCCCAGCCTGAGCAAGGTGCGAAAGCTGCTTTGAGGGTGGGTCTCCCAGGCCATTACAGAATAACGCAACAGCCTCAGTGTATCGGACCAGCTCGGGTGAGCCGGGATGTCTTCGTTGGTGCCGTGCAGCCGATCCAGAGCACCAACCGAAGCGGCCGTCCAGTAGCGCAAAAGAAAGTCCAGACACTCGCGGATGGCGTCGGACACCGCCTCGGGAGCACCTTGCTGAGCCGCCTCGGCCAGATCGCGCAGCAGCAGCTTCAAATAGCCCGGAAAACAGACATCGAAGGGAATCTTCGCGGAGAAACGAGGGGCACCGGACTCAAATCCCGTGGTTGACATGAAGAACGGAATTTCCGAGGTCCGTCTCGGCTTTTCCTTCTTGTGCCCGGCGGCAATCGCTGGAGGGAGAAGGTCGACGAGCGAGAAACCAGGCCCGGAGTATTCCAGGGCTCTGCGGCAAGCACATTGGGCCCTGCGGGAGGCACCTTGTTTTCTGCATTTCGGCCCAAAGCCCCCAAAGCGCCCCCACCGAAGGCGGAAGTTCTGAGTTTTGACGGGGAAACTCTTGAAATCCAATGCGATCAGCCCCTGCCCCAGGGGCTCCAGAGGCTGCTGCTTCTTCATGAAGAGCTGGAGCTGGAGCTGGAGAGCGAACTCAACATTGACCAGGGGTTTCCCGACAAGAAATTGTACTGGGCCACCTGCCCCACCGGTTCCGAGCTACCGCCTCTTCTGGCCCGACTGATTCCCCAGGTCGAGGCTGCCGAAAGCGAAGACAGCCCCCCGGCCTATGAGGAAAAACGCAAGAAGGCCCGATTGAACCGGGTATTGGGGGCGATGTCACCCCAGGTGGAAGGCTTCCGCTGCGTAACCCACGACATCAATAGCGACGGCCTTCGTTTACAGCTGGTCAAGCCCATCGAGGCCGATTCCACCATGAAAGTGCGTTTTGAACTGGAAGACCATCGGCTTCCGCCTTTTGATGTGCAGGCGCGCGTGCGCTGGTGCCAGCCCAACCCCCACAAGGGCGGGTTTTGGGCCGGGCTCGAATTTGCCACCATCACGGCCGAGCAACAAGCGCAAATCGACAAGTTTGTCGAGGAGGTTCAGTCGTACGAGAGCGGCGTCATCACCCGAGACTACGCCAGCTAAAGCCGGCTACGGCCTACCATCGGGCGCGGAACAACTCCTGGCTAGTAGGTCGGAAGCACGTCGCTCTTGCGTTTGCGCCAGCTTGGGGTGTCGTCTTTCTTCTTGGGGATGTAGGCAGGGGGAGGATTGCGCCGGGCCGGTGCCGCCGCAGGCGCCGACGGCGCACTGGCGGCTGCGGGGGGCGGGCTGTAGCGACGACCGCTGCCAGGAGCGCCCGAGGGATAAAGGCCCTCGTCATCACCCAGCGAGGGCTGAATGGTGGTCGGCTGACCGCCGTTAACGGGTTCGGGCGGCGGAGCAACCAGGGCCGCCTGACGCCGTTTCGCACCGTTAGCCAGTCCGGCATAGCCCCCCTGAGGGTTCAAGGAGTGGGCTTTGCGGTATTCGGACTCGGCCGCTGGCCAGTCGGCCAACTCCATATAGATTTTTCCGCGGAAAGCTCGGGCCTGGGCCTGGGCTTTGGCCCCACTGGGAATCTCACGGAACAGAGTGGCCGCTTCTTCAGCTAAGCCGAGGGCGCGGTTGGTGTCACCCGACTGCTTGGCTCGGCTAGCCTGGGTAAGCAGCGAGCCGGCGTACTTGTTGGTGGTCTTGGCGTAGAGGGCGTTGACCTGCTTCTTCTTTTCTGCCGAGGCTACTTTGAGGCCCGCGATCAGAGTGTGGGCCATCTTGGCATCGGCATGGGCATCTTGGAATTTACCGGCAGCAAAAAGCTTTTCAGCCTTCTTGATGTAGCTCTCGCCAAGCTCCAGAGCACCGGTGGTGCTCTCCTGAGTAGGCGAGGGCAGCGGCTTTTTCAGTTCGCGATTCTTGATCTGCAAGTATCCAAAAAAGCCCAGCAGAGCCAGCACGCCAGCGGCCAGTACCATGTAGACGGCCTTGTTTGAACTGGCCTGAGGGGCCTCTTCTTCCCAAGGAGTGCCCAGATCGACGGCAACCGTATGATCGGGCAACTCCAATGCCGGGCCGTCGGCCGCCGTTTCTACCGAGGGAACCGAGGGCATGGAGGGCATGGACAGCGGGGCAGGTTCACCACCACCTCCGTTATCACCCAGCCAGCCCCCACTCTTCGAAGTGGGAGCACTGTAGGGGCTGGCGGCACTGCCAGCATCGCCTAGCCAGCCGCCCATACCTTGTGAACCGGAGGGCGGGGCGCCCAGCCCGCCTGAAGGAGGCCCGGCAACGGCACCGTGACCAGACCCCAGGCCAAGGGTTGGAGCGGCTCCGGGAGCCGCCCCCAGGCCCGGTCCACCGCCCAAGGCAGGTCCACCGCCCAGAGCCGGAGAGCCCCAGGCTGGCATCTTGCCGGTTTCCTGATTGGACTGGGGCCAGCCAAGCCCCGGGCCAGAGGCTGGCGCAGTCGCCCCCCAACCACTGGGAGCCGCGGGCTCGGCAGCGGGGGCCGGAGCGCCCCAACCCGGAGCGGCAGGAGCGGCCGCAGGCGGGGCAGCATTGCCGAAAGACGACGCCGTTTCCCAGCCAGAACCCAGACCTCCGCGCGCAGTTTCAGCAGGTGCCGACGGAGCCGCCGCTTCCAGGCCCCACCCTGAGGCGGGGGCAGGAGTCGAAGCGCCCCAACCGGCAGCCGCGGGAGGAGTTGCCGGCGGACCTGGCGGTGCGGCAGGGGCCGCCCCCAGTGGAACGCCTTTGTTGGCCACGGGGCGACTGGGAAGGGTGACGTTGGCGCCGGTAACCGGGGTCGTCTTGCTGTTGGACGGGTCGCCAGCCAGCGCCGGAGCAGCGGGCCGGGCAGCGGCACCTGCTTTGGCACCCACGGTGGGCCCACTCACGCGCAGCCAACCCTTGCATTCAGGGCATCGACTGTGGACTGGACTGAATTCCTTGTCGCACGCCGGACAGTACATCGCCGCTCCTCTACTCATCGGAAGTGCCGTCACTCTGGTGAGTTTCCGAACCGGAACCCACCGGACCCTTCTTCGGTCGCCTCCGAGAGAGATTTCTTCCCCGTTCTAAACATGAAGATTTGACGGCCGGGCGTTGATTCCTATACAGTGCGGAGCAGAATCGACAAATTCGACTGGCTGGAGGCCACCGTTGAGTTCAGAAACCGGCTCCGAAGTTCACCTTCAGAAAATCGCCCAGTCGAATAGCCGCAGGGAGATCTTTGAGTATGCCCTGGCCGGTTTACTGGCCCAACTCAACCCCGAACGGGCACTGATTGCCTACCGCGATAAAGACACCGACGAGCTTTCGGCCCAGGCCAGCCACGGACTCGACCCCCAAACCGTCTTCGTGGCCGGCGAAATCAGCACGGAACTGATCAAATCGGTGCTTCGAGAGGGCCAGTCGGTGTGTTTGGTGGACGCCATTTCCCATCCCAGCCTGCAAAATCGCACCAGCGTCATCCTCTCAGGCCTGCGGTCCATCGTGTGCGTGCCCATCATTCACCCCAGTCGCCTGGTCATCGGACTGATCTATGCGGACAATCGCATTCGAGCCGGGGCTTTCGAGGCCAGCCATCAGACCTGGATGGAACAACTGAGTCGCACCGTCGTTGAAAACCTCTTGCGAGTCAGCCGGCAGAGCCACGATTCGGGCTCGCGGCCGGCCGAGCAGCCAGCCTCAGGCTCGGGCCAGGCCGAGACTTCATGGAACCAGCATCGCCAGGAAGCCTTCCGGCGCTTCCGCGCGGGTGAGATGGCAGCGGCCATCGAAACACTCGAAGCCGCCCTTGGCCACGCCCGTGCTTTTGGGACACGCGATGTGCGCCTGGGGAAAACGCTGGGAGAACTGGCCGAGATGCAGCGTCAGAACCGCCAGTTGCAGGAAGCCGAGCGACACTTCATTCAGGCCGTCGACCAGCTGGAGAGCCTGGGCCCCCAGTATCGCGGCGAACTGGCCCCTGTATTGACCAATCTGGCCACCCTCTACTTCTCCCAGAACAACGGAATCCAGGCCGAGGGACTGTATCGACGGGTGTTGGAAATTTGGTCAGGCTCACTCACTTCGGATGACAAGCGGTTGGCGCCGGTCTACTACAATCTGGCCACGCTGCGGCGAAGTGCCGGCGACGATCAGGAAGCCCGGACCTTGTTTCAAAGGGCGCTGGCCATTGCCGAAAAAGCCTGGGGCCCGGAACACGCCCACAGCCAGCGCTGCCGAGCAGCCCTGGAGCAGCCTCAGCCCTGAACCAGCAGCGGCCTTGCGTCTAGACGGGCGGGGTAAAGACCTCGACCTCCACGCCCAGGTCCTTCGCAAGCACGCTCTTCAGGTGGTCTCCCGAGGTGCGCAGCACCTTCAGCCAACCGTGCTCCCAGTCGCGCACTCCCGCAAACCAGGCCGAACAGTTACGGCAGGGCCAGGCCTCGGCTCCCCGCCCTTCGAGGTGCATGCGGCGGTACCAGTCGAACATCTCGCCTCGCCAAACCTCGCGAACACTGGTCTCCCACAGATTGGGAAACTGTTCCGCGGTGCGGAAGCTGACGTCCTGCCCGCACAGCGCCACTCGACCCAGCGTATCGACGTTGAGCCGTTCAAAAGGCCAGACACAGGGTTCCTTCCTGGCCGTGGGAAGGGCAGCATAGAGGTGTCGGTCGAGCGCGTGGTCGGTGGAAATCGTGGTGTTGTCGTCCCAGGTCAGGAACTTGCGCGTGATCACCTCATCAACACCCAAATCGTGATAGAACTGAATGGCCTCTTCAAGTCGCCCTTCGATCAACTCCTGGCGAATGATGGAAACCACCACACGCGACGGCTTCAAGAGTCGTTTGCGCAATTCCAGGGCGGCTTTGATGTTGCTGACGTGATCTTCGAACCACTTCAGCGGGTCGCGCGGCGGGCCGCCCCGGGGAGGACGAACCCGAGCATAGGTTTCGGGGTCGGCGGCGTCCATCGAAAATTCGATCAGGTCGATGCCACAGGCGATCAGGCGCTCCAGTCGGGCTCGATGCTTGGGATGAGGGCCGAGCATCGAGCCGTTGGTGTTCATCCACACTCGGCAGCCCCTGGCTTTGGCAAACTCAATCATGTCGACCATCTGAGGATGCAGCATCGGCTCACCGCCGCCGGTGCAGCGCATCCAGGCTCCATACGGTCCCGCCTCTTCGGCGATCTTATTCCACAGAGCCGGCGGGAACAGGTCGCCGCCACGCTCGCGGTAGAACCGGCGAATTTCCGAATTGCCGTCGGTGTAGGGGCACATGGGGCAACCGAAGTTGCACGGGTAAATCATCGACAAAACGAGCATCATTGGGAACTCTTCTGCTCCCGCTCTGAGCCCGTAGGCAGCCGGATTCGATTGTGTCGTTGCTTGAGCCATCGCTGACATCTACCAAGAAACCCAGGAGAACAAACCCTGGTGGCCAAGCAAATCGAATGAAGCTATCGCAGTCGCGCACGTTGCTCATCAGCGTTTTCTTGATTTGCCTGGGCAGCGGCACTCTTCACGTGCTCATTTTTGGCAAGCGCCACGACCTGCATTACCAGCATTACGACGATCGCCCTCGCCCCTTACCCACCACCACCGACCTCAGCGTGGAAGGCAGGGTAAGCGCCATCGGTATGGACTGCATCCACCTCCAGGGGCCCAGCAATAAGGTGCGCAAGTACCGCTGTGACAGCCCGGGCAGTTACAAACTCGGCCAACGACTGCGCATCCACTACGTGGAGGGTAAGCCTCCTCAGGCCCTGCGCATCGAAGACCTGAGCGCTTCAGAGGTTGACGAATAGCGGTAGGTTGGCCGGGTTCACCCGACCGGCCTGCAGAGCCCGGCGATGCAGGGCCTCGACGGCGCGCACTCCCTCGTCACCGACGTCTAAACTGAACTCGTTGACGTAGGTGCGAATGTGGCGTTCGATGGTGGCGTCATCCAGCTCGCGGGCATGTTGACGAATATAATCCAGACTGCGTTGAGGGTCAGCCAGGGCCTGTTCCAGACTGAGCCGCACCCGCTGTTGAAGTTCTCGCTGCAGGCCTTCGTCCAGGTCGCGGCGCACCAAAATCAACCCCAAAGGCAGGGGAAGTCCACTGTGTTCTTCCCACCATTGCCCCAGGTCGAGTCTGGCCTCGAGCCCGTAGTCGCGGTAGGCAAAGCGAGTTTCGTGGATGAGCACGCCCCCGTCGACCTGACCCGCCAAGATGGCCTCGACGATCTGGTCGTAGCGCAGTGCGACGCGTTGCTCGATCTCGGGACAGGCAAGATCGAGCAAGAGTCGGGCCGTGGTCCAGTCGCCGGGGTGGGCAACGCTGCGCAGAGGACGTCCCGGCAACGAAACCAGCAGCGGGCCGACGCCTCGCCCCAGGGCACCACCCGAACGCAAAGCGACATAACGATCCAGCACGTGAAAATAGGCATGGGCACTGACCTTGGTCACCTCAAGTCGCCCCTGCTCGGCCCAACGATTGAGCGTCTCCACGTCCTCCAACTGCTGGTCTACCGGAGGTCCTTCCACCAGTCCGTGCGTCAGGGCGTGGAAAATGAATGTATCATTCGGGCAAAAGCTGTATCCCAGGCGAAGCATCAGGGAGAAGCCGGTCGGTGGCCATCGTAGAATGGGCTCTCGTAATTGGGCACAAAGCACTTCTCCCAGCGCGCAATCACGGCCGCAGCCAGACAGTTACCACTGACGTTCACCGAGGTGCGCGCCATGTCCATAAGGCCGTCGATACCCAGGATGGCCATCACCGGCCAGTCGGGCAGATTGAAGCTGGCCACGGTGCTCAGCAGAATCACCAGCGAAGCCCTGGGCACGCCTGCCACGCCTTTGCTGGACAGCATCAGCGTCAACATCATGGCCAGTTGGGTGCCCAGTGACAGCTCGTGCCCCGAGGCCTGGGCTACAAACACCGAGGCCAGGGCCAGGTAGAGGGTCGTACCATCGAGATTGAAGCTGTATCCCAACGGCAGCACAAACGACACCACGTGGCGCGGCACGCCCAACTGCTCGAGGCGCTCCATCGCTCCGGGTAATGCGGCTTCGCTGGTGCTGGTGGCAAAGGCGATGGAGGCCGGTTCGCTGACGCAGCGCAGGAAAGGCACCAGCGGCACGCCTGAAAAGAAGAGGATGGGCAGCAACACGAAGACCACAAAAATGGCCAGCGACACGTACAGCGTAAAGAGCAATAGAGCCAGATTCTTCATGACGGCCAGCCCCATGGTGGCCACCGTATAGGCCACCGCCGAGCCCACCGCCCAGGGCGCCAGGTTCATAATGATGCCCGTGAATTTGAACATGGTTTCGGCCAGCGACTCGATCACCTCGAGCAGCGGGCGTCGCTTCTCTTCGGAGACGAACACCATGGCAGACCCGAAGAGAACGCTGAACACGACCACCTGCAGAACGTCGCCCTCAGCCACCGATTTGGCGATGTTCTCGGGAAACGTGTGCAAAATGATTTCAATCGGCGTCTTATGAATGGCCTTGAGGCCCTGGTTCGCCACCGCTGCGCTTTCGGGAATACCCTCGCCGGCGCGACTGATATTGATAGCGGCCAGCCCGACAAACAGGGCCACGGTGGTGACCAGTTCAAAATAAACAATCGATTTGAAGCCCAGGCGTCCTACAGTGCGCACGTCGGCATGACTGGCGATGCCGATCACCAGGGTGGAGAAGAGCAGCGGCGCGACGATGGTTTTGACCAGGCGAATGAAAATCTTGCTGGGTACCTGCAAAGCCTCAGCCGGAATACCGCGGGGCTCGCCCCAGTGGACAAAATCCAGGCCAATGACCCCACCGACTCCCATGGCCACAACAATCCACGCCGACAGCGAGCGACGGGTCCAGCCGAACACCAGCAGAGCCAGCACAAAGAGGTAACGCGGGAAACTCAAGCCGGGAAAAACCAGGGCCACTCCCAGGGCCAGAGCGGCGACCAGCAAGGAAGGCCAGCTCGAGGCGCGCGGCGCTGGCTGGGGCGATTTCGGATCGGGGGAAGCGAGGGGGGGGTGTGGCTCCATGCCCGCCTGTTCTCGTGCCTGCGCTTCAGCCCCTTTCACTTGCGGTGGACGGCAACGATTCCCAGGGAAGGACGGACTCAGGGCAGGGGGGCGTTACCCAGATATGGAAGGCTGCACCACCCTCAGAGACTCCCGGAAAGAATGTTCGATGGCTGAAGCACCCGAGGCAATGATAGAAAAGGCCCAGAGCAGCCTCGCTGTTGGCGACGCTGCTTCGGCTCAGGCCAGCCTGAACCAGGTCCTCCAATCTTATCCGCGCCACCCTCAGGCTCTGTTGCGTCGTGGCTTTGTTCGTGTTCGACTGGGCGATCTCGGCGGGGCCGTCGACGACTGGGAGCAGGCCGTTGAGGTCGAACCCGCTCTGATCAAGAGCATCGACTCGGCCGAACTGCGACCCGTGGTCGAAGCCTCGCTGCAGACGATCAAGCAGCTGGTGTCGCGCGACCCCTCCAACCTCAGCCTGCAAATTCTGCTGGGCCGGGCCTACGCTTCTTTCGGACGCTATGCCCAGGCTCTGCAAGGGTTCACCTCGATACTGCGGTTGGCCCCGGAAGAGATCCAGGCCGGCCTGGGCAGCGCCCAGGTCTATCTGCGCCTCGGGCAAACCGACCAGGCCCTGGCCGTGCTGCAAAAACTCTACGAACTGCATCCCAACGACGGCGACCTGTGCTATCGAATCGGCTCGCTCTACATGAAGGTCAATTCGGTAGTTCAGGCTACGCGCTTTTTCGAACGGGCCTGTGCCCTGAACCCCGATGACTGGCGCAGCAACCTGGAACTTGGCCAAATCTTCGTTCGCCAGGGACGCCACGAGCAGGCCACTGCCCGGTTCCAGAAAACGCTGCAAATCAAGTCGGACTGCGCACCCGCCCTGGTGGGATTGGCCGAGTGTTGCAAGGAGCTTTACCGTTTCGAGGCGGCGATTTCCTACTACCAGCAGGCCATTGCTGTCGATCCCGGCGACTACAAGGCGCTGTGTCAGATGGGCAGCCTGTGTATCCAGTTGGGCGGTCTCGACCTGGGCATCGAAACGCTGCTGCGCGGCCTGGACATCAACCAGAACGACGTTGAAATCTACTCCAGTCTGGCCAAGGCCTATCAGCAGAAAGGCGACCTGCCCACGGCCGCACGCTACTTCGCCCGTACGGTCGAGCTCAATCCGAAGGACTATTTCGCCGCCTACAACCTGGGGCTGATTTATCGCTCTCAGGGCCAGATCTCCCAGGCTGCCGACGCCTTTGGCATGGCGGCTCAACTCCGCCCCAACGATTCTCAGTATCAGTATCAGTCCTCCAGGGCTCTGCTCGAACTCGGTCAGGTGGCGGCCGCGCTCGACGCGGCCCAGAAGGCCGTGGCCCTCAATCCGCACAGCAAGGAAAGCCAGTTGCTCTTCGGGCGTTGCTGCCTGGAAGCCGGCAACTTCTCGTCGGCGGCCGAAGCCTTCCGTCAGGCGGTGCATATCGATGCCCAAAACGTCGAGGCCCATTACCAGCTCGCCGTCTCCTTGCTGAACCTGCAGCAAATCGACGAAGCCAGGGCCAGCTTCCAAACCGTGTTGCGGCTCTCGCCCCAACACGCCCCTTCTCAACTCGGACTCGGCCATGTCGCGCGCAAGACCGGCCAGTGGCAAACCGCGGCCGATCACTACCGTCAGGCGATCCAACTGGATCTGACCCTGGCCCCAGCCATTCTGGAACTGACTCGTCTGTATCTGGAGCGAAACCAACAGGACTCCATCCTGGAGTTCATACGCCAGATGGTTCTGAGCCGCAAAAGCGACCACCGCATTCCGGCCGAGTTCCTGCGAGACTGGCTGCTGGCGCTGGAATCCCAGCAACGCTACGATCTGGCAGAAGAGGCTCTGGACTTTATCGGGGGCGTCTATCCCCACAGCGCTCCCGTGAAGGACAACCAGAGGGGGTTCCGCTTGCGGACCGCCCAACACTTTCTCAACCGCCAGGATTTTGAGCGAACCCGCGCCCAACTTCAGCAGCTCGACACCAGCCATCCGGGGGACGCCGAGGCCAAAGCCCTGCGCAGCCAGCTTGAAGAGCTCGAGAGCCGCAGCTACAGCTCGCCGGACGCTCCGGCCGACCTCTTTGAAACAGCCCCGCTACGGCCTCAGGACTCTCACAGCGATCGGCTGGGCAGCCTGGATGACCCGCTTTGGGAACCGCTTGACCTCGAGCCCCGCCCCAGTCGCAGCGGCGAACTGGCCCCCCCGCCGTTGGAGGATCCACCCGGCCCGACCGGTTTGGAACCGCCTCCTCCCCTCTCGCCCCCTCCCAGCGGAATTCTGCCGCCCCCTCCGCTCGACGACCTGGATCTCGGCGAGTCGTCGACCCTGGAGAGCTTTGCCCCAGACCCCACCCTGCTGTCTCGGCTGGCGGTAGAGGATGTACGAGCTGGCCAGAACACCTTTGCCACGCCGCAGTCGCTGGCCAGCCTGTATATCGAACTGGCCCAACGACTGGAGAAAGAGGGATGGCTGAAACAGGCCAGCCTGTTTCTGATCGATGCCCGCAACCTCGATCCCGGTAATCGTCGCATTCTGCCTCTGCAGGTTCGGCTGTTGCAACAATGGTCCGCGCGGCTCGAGCAAGAAGCCGACCAGGAAGGTGCACAGCAACTGTCGCGCTGGAGCGAAACCCTGAGTCGTGCCCTGCCCGAGGACGTCGAAATGTGGGAGGCGCCTCCCGTACCTCAGGTCGAACCCGTCGAACCGGTCGAACCGGTCGAGTCGGTCGAACCCGAGCCCCCAGCACCTCTGGCCGCCCCTGCAGAAGAGACGTGGGCTCCCCAGCCCGAAATACCGGCCGAACCCGTGGCTGAGGTCGAACCTGAACCGGAGGTGGAGCCCTCGCCTTTCCTGACGGCCCCGCTGGCCCCTCAGCCAGAGGTAGCCGAAGCCCCTTCCACCGGGCGGGCCGGGGCCGAACTGGCCCTGGCCGCACCTTCCGATCCCGTCGAAGAAGTCGAGTCTCAGCCCTTCCAGCCGTCGACCGAACCGGCTCCGGCCGTCAGCGATCTGGCCAGCTTTAACGCCGACGCCACCCGCCCGCCGAACGAAATTGCCGAGTGGATGCGTTCGTTTCAGGATACCGCCGCACATCCACCTGCTTCATCGGGCTCGGGGGCCGGGCTGATCCCCTCGGATCCGACCCATGCCCTTGAAGAGGAAGACGAAGAAGACGAGGAGCCGGAGGAAGAGGAGGCCCCTGCGGAACCCGAGCTACAGCTTTCGGGTCAGGAAACGGTCGAAGATCTGGTCCAGCTGCTGAGCCAGAGGCCCTACGAGAAAAAAGTCCGCAGCGCGCTATACCTGGCGCTGTCCGACGATGTTCCGGGGTTGCTGAAAATCTTCCGAGAGCTCTCGCAGGAGTATGCTGACGAGCCCTATCATGTGCTCAACCTGGCCCGAGCCTATGCCCACACCGGCTCAGACAGCCTGGCAGTGCTGCAGTATCGCAAGTATGTCAAGATGGAGGCTACGGCCGAGGGCTACCAGGAGCTCGGCCAGATCTACGAACGTATGGGCAAGGCCGAGCTGGCCAGCCAGGCCTACAAGCGTGCCGAACAACTGGCCTGAAGCACCGGTCTAACTCTTTTCTTTGGCGCCTCTAACACAATTCTAACGAAGCATAGCGCACAAACAAGAAAGCTCATTTTCGAGAGGTGCCCATGGCTGCAGTAGAAACCCACGAATTTCAGGCAGAAACCCGACAACTGCTGGAGTTGATGGTTCATTCCGTCTACTCAGAGAAAGAAATCTTTCTGCGCGAGTTGATCTCCAACGCCTCCGACGCCCTCGACAAAGTGCGCCTGCAGGCCGCACAGGAGCACGAGCAGCCGCTGGACATCAGCGACCTGCACATCCGTCTCGAAGTCAATCCGGAACAACGAACCCTGACCATTGTGGACAACGGGGTGGGCATGAATCGCGAGGAGGTGGTTCGCCTGCTCGGCACCATTGCTCGCTCGGGAACCCGCGAATTCATGGCTGCGATGGGCGAAGGCAAAGAGGTCTCTCGCAACGATCTGATCGGCCAGTTTGGCATCGGCTTCTACTCAAGTTTCATCGTGGCCCACAAGGTAGAGGTCGACTCGCGTCGCTACGACGCTCAAGAAGCCGTCCACTGGTGTTCCGACGGGAATGGCTCGTTCGAAGTTGGCCAGGGTAGCCGCAGCGAGCGAGGCACAAGCATTACTCTGTGGCTTCGTCCCGTGGACGAAGAGAATGGCCTTGCCGACTTCACCGACTTCTGGACCCTGAAGAGCATCGTCAAGAAGCACTCCGACTTCATCCGCTATCCGATTCGCACCACTCGCGCCCACACCGAGGGCGACCCGCCGGTGACCACGATGAAAGAAGAAGTGCTGAATTCCATGAAGGCGCTCTGGTCGCGCCCCAAGGAAGAGGTCAGCGAAGACGAGTACAAAGAGTTCTATCGGCACATCAGCAAGGACTGGAATGACCCTCTGGAAACCATCAAGGTCAAAGCCGAGGGAACTTTTGAGTATGAATCGCTGCTCTTCATCCCCTCCAAGGCTCCGCTGGACCTTTTTATGGGTGAAGCCAAGGGAGGGTTGCAGCTCTATGTTCGCAGAGTGCTGATCAGCGACCGCTGCGAAGAACTCCTTCCCAGCTACTTGCGCTTTATGCGAGGCGTGGTCGACGCCGCCGACCTGCCCCTGAATCTGTCGCGGGAACTGCTGCAAAAAGAGCGCCAGATCGAGCAGATCCGCAAACACCTTGTGCGCAAGGTTGTGGATACCTTAAAGACCCTGAACAGCGAGCAACCGGAGAAATACAAGGGGTTCTGGGAGCAGTTTGGACGGGTGCTGAAGGAAGGTATCTATCAGGATTCGACTCGTCGCGACACGCTGCTTGAAATCGCCCTGTTCCACTCGACGGCCGGGGAAGAGCGGGTGGGGCTTGAACAGTATCTCGAGCGGGCGGCACAGGGTCAGGACGCCATCTATTACCTCACCGGCGAGAACCTCGCCCAGATGAAGCACTCGCCCCACCTTGAGGCCTTCCAGAAACGCGGTATTGAAGTGCTGCTGCTCAGCGACCCGGTAGACGAAGTCTGGCTTAGTGTCAGCCCGGAGTTCAAAGGCAAGAAGCTGATCTCGGTGGCCCAGGGCGACCTGGAGCTGGGGAGCGAAGAAGAGCGAAAAGAGGCTCAGAAAGCCCGCGATGAGCAGAATAAGCAGATGGCTACGTTTTTATCCTGGCTCGGTTCCAAGATCGAGCAGGTGAAGGAAGTGCGCGTCTCCGGCCGCCTTCACGAAAGTCCAGCCTGCCTGGTATCGGAGGAGCACGGCGTGAGCCCCCACTTCGAGAAACTGATGAAAGCCATGGGTCAGGAGGTGCCTCCTCAGCCGCGCATCCTGGAGATCAATCCGAACCACCCCTTCGTGCAAAAACTGCAGGACCGCTATGGCCAGGAGAAGGACGCCGAGGCTCTCGGGTCATGGGCCGGTATGCTGTATTCGCTGGCTCTTCTGGCCGAAGGGGGAGAACTGGCTCGTCCTGCAGAGTTTACTCGGCAGGTGGCCGACGCTCTGGCCCAGAGCCTTTAGGACCAGGGCGCCCTGAGGGCGCGGCTCCCAGGGGCCGCGCTCCTAGTCCTCCTGGATGCGACCTTCGGCCAGGTCGATAAGATCGGCCCCGATGGCTGCAACCTCTTGAATCATGAGTTCGAGCAGCTCGAAACGCACCAGGGCAAAAGGACAGGCCGCTTCGACGACGAGCAGAGCCGGATCTTCTTCGCTGCGCAGACTCAGTCGACTGAGAACCATTTCGCTACCGGCGAACTTGAGGTATTTCTGCACATCCGAATCAGCACCGACCTCGCCCACCTGGCACTCCACAAAGACCGCTGAGTGTTCGCCGTAAAACTCGGCGTCGATAGCGCTGAGGTAGATGAACACTGCAGGAATCTCATTGCCCTGAGAAATCTCCCAGGCATCCTCGTCGGCCTGGAACTGCACCTTGAAGTTGACCCCCAGGCCTTTACTGAGGCGCCATTCCTGATAGTCCTTCAGCAGGTCATTGAGGCGAGACTGTTCCGGTCCGGAACGCTCGGCGACTTCTTCGGTTACGACTTCACTCACGGGCACCTCCAATTTCAGGTTTGAAAGTTTGTCAAAGGATGCCTGAGTCCTGTCAAGAAACGCCTCGCATGCTCGACGTAACCGCCATCATTCAGGAAAAACTCCAACGCGAACTCACCCCGATCCACCTGGAGGTGAAAAACGTGTCGCACCAGCACCGAGGACATGCCTCCAGTCCTGGCTCGGGGCAGTCGCACTTCGAAGTCAGCATCACGGCTGCGGCCTTCGAGGGCTTGGGAAAAGTGGCCCGGCATCGCAAGATTTATCAGATCCTGGCCAGCGAAATGGCCGGACCGATCCACGCTCTGGCCCTGGAAACCCTGGCTCCTTCCGAGTCGAAGAGCCCGGCCGGAGACCCCCCTTGACGGAGCGCTATACCAATTCTCAAAATTTCTGTCTTGATTGGCCGCCTTGTAACCCGACTTTATCAGGGTTTGTGCGGACAATACTTACGAGAATTGGTCTAGCCCTCCTCGGCCTTCGCCCGTCGGCTGCGACGATTGGAGAAATCGGCCAGCGTTTCCGGCTGACCCAGCCGCCGGTTGACAATGCGAGCTGCCACAAAGAGGAAGTCGCTGAGTCGATTTAGATAAATCAGCGCCTGGGCATTGACTTCTTCGACCTGGCCCAGCTCCACGGCCGTCCGTTCGGCTCGTCGGGCGATGGTTCGGGCCAGGTGTAGGGCCGCTCCGGCCGGCCCCCCGCCGGGAAGAATGAACTCTTCGAGCGGCGGCAGCTCGTCCATCAAGCCTTCCATCACCTGTTCCAATTCTTCCACATGGCGAGGTTCGATTCGGGGCACGGCCACCCCGGCCGGGGCGGCCAGATCGGCCCCCAGCGTAAACAGTCGATGCTGGATTTGTTGTAACTCCTCGCCCAAAGGCTCTTCGCTCATGAAGCTCAAGGCCAGGCCCAATGAGGAATTGAGTTCATCCACCTCCCCATAGCTGCGAACCCGAATTGCCGACTTGGCCACCCTTTCGCCCCCGATCAATCCCGTCGTCCCCTGGTCCCCCGTGCGCGTCACTACTCGTTGAATTCTCATCTCGCTCCCTTCTAGGCCATCGCAAATCTCCTTCGGGCAGGTTTCCCAGCGGGTTCTTCTAAGTATCCCCAGTGTCCCAATCTGCCCTATCCTCCGGTACACTGTTTCACGACCGCTACCAAATCCAGCGGGCTATCCGAAGCGGTGGAATGGGTGAGGTCTACCGTGCGGTCGACAAACAAACCAACATGGTGGTGGCCATCAAGCGAATGCTGGTTGAAGCCGGGGCGGACGGAGCCGATCAGGGTGCCGCCTATCACCACCAGCGCTTTGAAGAAGAGGTCAAGATCCTCCAAAACCTCAGCTTTCCCGGCATCCCGGCATTTGTAGATTCGTTTCTCGACGGTGAGCGGCGCGTCATCGTGATGGAGTTTATCGAGGGGGTCGACCTGGAGAAGCAGGTCATGGATCAGCAGGCCCTGGCCGGTGCCGAGTTGCCCGTGCTCGTGGCCGTCAACTACACCATTCAGGTGGCCAAAATCCTGGAGTATCTGCACGCTCATCGACCCCGTCCCATCGTCCATCGAGATGTCAAGCCCGCCAACATCATCGTTCGCCACCTGGACAACCGCCTCTATCTGGTAGATTTTGGGCTGGCCCGTGAAGTTGGCGGCTCTACCTCGACAAAAACGGCCGTGGGCACGGTGGGTTATGCCCCACTGGAACAGTATCGGGGCCACCCCACCACCCGAACCGACCAGTATTCCCTGGGGGTCACGCTGCACTTCATGCTCTCGGGAAGGCAGCCGTTGCCGCTTCAAATCGAACCCCTGGACAAGCTCCGTCAGGACCTTCCCCACGAACTCTGCTGGGTGGTGCGCAAAGCCACCCAGCCGGAACAGGAAGACCGCTGGGATTCGGTCTACGAGTTCCGGCGCGAACTGGAAAAATTGGTCCCCCTGCTGGAAGAGCATCAACAGCAACTGTTGCTGCGAGAGCAGGCCGACGATCGAATGGCCCTCATGGGCCCCACTCAGGAATTGTCGGAACCAGGACGTCCGGCCCAGAGGGTTCGTATCGAGGGGGTGCACCAGGTAGCCGATGAGCCGATGAAAGATTTTGGCCTCTACAACCCACTTCAGAACACCCTCAGTTTGCAGCAAGATTATCAACGTGAAGCCATGCAGGCAGAGCAGAGACAGAGAATGGTCGACTCGACGGTTGAGGGTGGTGGACGCAGCTCGGGACGGCTTCACACCCTGGTGCTGCTGTCGCTGTTCCTGGGGCTGGTAGCGCTTTATTTCTTGAATCGCCACCACCAGCTCAGCCTGGCATCCAGGCTGTTGCAGGGCCCCGCCGAGACCGTCCAGGCCGTGGGAATGAGTCGACTGGGCAATTCGGTCATCATCGGGCGCAGCCAACTCGGCCCTATCGAGCGCCTGCTGGCCTTTCCTATGCCCGGGCACGATGGACTGCTGGCACGTTTGCCGAAAAAGACCCGGGGGATCTCGGTGGTGGTCGACAAACCCGAGCCTGAGGTCCCTTTCCTGCTGGCGCTGCTCAATGCCCAGGGCCAGCCGCTCAAGAGCCAATGGCTGCTCAGCCGCACCCCGGGACGGCTGGTGGGGGCTTCGGCCCAACCCCCAACAGCTCTGAATCTGTCGAGCACGGTGACGCCCCCGGCCCAGGCCAGCTTTCGTTCCACCGAAGAACACTGGAGCAAGCTGCCTCAGGGAACCGAGTCGCTGTTGCTGCTCGTACCGCCTCGCGAAAATAAACTCCTGCGAGTTCGCCTGGTCATAGAGGCAGGTGACGCTGCGAGAGGGAAAAAGTAGCCACCGTGGATCAAGATCCAGATGACATGAAGTTGCCCGCACTGCGAAACGTCAGTGCCCTGGCAGAGTATGTGGAGACTCCCGGCTCGGAACTCATGGGGTTTCTTACCTTTTTTCGTGGAGAACTGTTGAAAGCCATTGAAATCTTGAGGGAAGAAACCCAAGAGCAGCTGGCTGACGGCGATGCCTTCGAGAAAATTCAGGCCGTGAATCGCCTGCGACTACGCCGCAACCGTCTCGAGGCCCACCTCATGAAAGAGGTCAAAGAGGTGCGCGAACTTTCCAAAACACTGCTGGGACAGGCCGACAAATCGGTGGTCGATACTTTGAATAACGAGTGTCGCAACCTTGTCCAGACCATTTCACTGGCTCTGCGTGAATTGATTCAAGAATTCGGCGTCGACTGAAGGCTCTTTTCCTGGGCCCGCTGGCGAGCCTCCAGCATGGACTGTTCGGCGCTCTTGAGATCGTCGAGCAAGTCAACGCAGGCCTCCTGATCCTTACGAGCCACCTGCTGGCGTAAGCGAAGCAATACCGACTCGGTCTGGCCGGTAGCCTCCATCATTTCCTTGCGAGTCTCTTCGTCCAACTGGGTATCCCTGGCCAGGTTTCGGCTGCCCACCTGAATGCGCTGGATAAACGGGTCGAGCACCGACAGCACCGGCCGTTCATCACTCTCGCCGCGCAGCCAGCGATCGCAGCAGGCCTCTAACTCGACGAAACTTTGAAAGCGCGGAACCGAATCCTCGGGTGCTGCCGGCTGCAGAGAGTGCACCGGTAACGGGAGCCGCCCTCCACAAGCACAAAAGGGACGGTCACCGGGTTGGGTCTGGCCGCAGTGTGGGCAGGTGACCGGAGGCATCAAAGCCTCCATCAACAGGCGGTGGACTTCGCCCAGTTCGTCAAGGCCTGCCAGCAACTCCTCGAGTCGCTCCTCGATCTCCCACGAATGTTGCTGACGCAGGCTTTGAACCGCCCGGGCCAGGACTCGAGAAAAACTGCCCAGGGCCTCGCCAGCTCGCTGCAACTGTTCAGCTACCAGGTCTGATTCGGGGGTGGCCGAGGCCACCGCTTTCTCCAGCGAACGACAACTGTCCAGGGTGCGCTCGAGAATCTGAGAGGCCTGTTGATAGGAAAAGTTACCGGCTCTCGTCTGCTCGATAAGAAAGCGTACCTCGCCGGCCAGCCCGGGCCCATACTGCTCTCGCCAACTCTCTTCCTGGGCCTTGAGCTGAGAGGAGAGGGTCAACATCTGGCAGATGGCCTGACGAACCCGCTGGCACCCCAGTTCCAGGTCGTCGCGTTGGCGAGTCTTCAGGTATCCTTCCAGACGCCGCCCGCCGGAACGAAACCTCTCGAACTCCTCGTCGAACTGCTTGCTGAGTTGCTCCTGAAGCGGGCTGCGGGGGGCCAGTCGCAGCGACTCCCGAAACTGCTTCTCGAGGCGACGCCGAAAAAGCTGGAGTTCTTCCACCTGCTGTTTGAAGGGAACAGTGTCGGCGAGTTCGGGCTGTTCCCAAAGCAATTGAGCTTGCTCCAGCAGGGTGTCCACGCCCGGACAACCGGTAGGGGTCACGTCGATCATGCGGCAGCCCTTCGCCTGCGCCCGGCGCAGACCCTAGTAGGAGCTCGGCCGAAAACCTGTTGTTCCGTTGCAGCAACCTGTGGATCGTCGCTGGTGCTGCTGGCGTGCCAACGGGAGAGTTAGAAGCACCAGGAGCGGCCGCCAATCAATGAGCCCAGTGCCCAACCGGCGAAAGAACCCACCGCGTTGCCGACCATCGCTCCGGGCAGCGTTCCCCAGTAGCCACCGAGCCCGTAGCCGACGGCTCCGCCCAGGAAAGTCCCCAGCCCGGCACCGATGGTGCTGCCAGCATAGCCACCGGCCCACGAGCCATAGGGATTATAAAAGCCGTAGCCACCACACATGGAGTCGAGGTAGCCCATTCCGTAGCCCATGCCGGGCATGCCGAAGCCTCCGAAGCCACCGAAGCCTCCCACTCCGCCGCAGCCCCAGCCACCGTAGCCAAACCCACCATAATTGCCTACAAACATGCTCATCCTCCAGATGGGAATCAAAAATACTTTGCCTGCAGTATCCCACAGCCCGCCCCCGGGAGAAAGGGCCAGATGTTACCGATTTGTTAAAGTGACGACTCTAGCTCCATGACCCAACCTTCCGTGGGGTCTTTGAACCAATAAAGGATCATTTCCGGCTCGATGATTTCGCTGGTGTTCAACACTTTGGCGACGGTGCGAGTTTTGACCCGCCCGCGCAGTCCGCTGCTGTCGACATCGACCCGCAACACCTCGTAGCGCATGATGTCGAGCGACTCCGGTTTGATGTGAAAGTGCCCCTCGATCATCTTGGCGATATCGGCCTTCTTGCGATCTTCGAGCGAGTGATAGCTGGCGGCCTTCTGGAAATCCTTGAACTTGAGATCCTCGAGGAACTTCAATGCCTGCTCCTCGAGATGGCGGCGGTCGGCAGCGCTTCCCGTAGGCACGAGGCCGCCCGACCGACTTCCGAACACCAGCACTCCCAGGGCAATCGCCACCAACAGCAAAAAAACGGCCAGAATTTTCTTCACGGCGAACTCCTATGCCCCTCGCAATCGTCGGGTGCGCAGCTTGAGCACCAGATAGGCTCCTGTTAAACAGGCGCCGGCCAGCAGCCCGATCAGCAGCACCGACTGCAGCAACGTTGTAAACGTCCAGTCGTTCTTGGTGATCTCTTTCATCCCCTGGAACGTCCAGGTGATGAACGTCAGGTCTTCTCCCCACAGCACCAGGTCGCTGGCGTGATCGTGATTGAGCACCATTTCCGAAAAGAGCATCTGGGGAATGAGCAACAGCACAACCCCGGCCATGGCCCGATCGGAGTTGGACATCACCGAAGAAAGACACAAACCCATGGCCGTCCCTCCTAATGAGGTGAGCCACAGAAAGAAAAAGTGCCCAAGAACAGGACCCCCGAGCGGAACGGCACGGTCGACGATGCCTGCCAGCAGCAAACACTGGACGAAACTCAAAAGCCCTAAGACCAGAATCTTGGAGGCCAGGTAAGGGCCTACTTCCAGGCCTCTGCGCACCTCGCGCTCAAAAATCGGCTTCTCTTTGACGATCTCGCGGCAGGCGTTGAACGTGCCAAACCAGAGGGCCGTGAGTGCCAGAACATAGTAGAGCGAGTTGGTGGGAGTATCGATATCGCCCCAGTTCAAGGCCGCGATCCAGGCGATAATCGGAGCCTGAACCAGCAGCAGCAGCGTGTTGCCACGGTCGGAGAGAAGGATTTCCAGATAGCGCTCGGAGAGAACGTTCAACTGCTCGCTGATCGGCGCCGCCATATCTGGAGTTTCGCCCCAGGGCGAGCGGGGCCTGCCGGCTCGAGGTCAACAGTTGCGAGCCGCGACAAACTGCTGATAGTGGGGGCTGGTGCGATAGCGCTCGGCCGCCACGGCCGGATCGAGCTGAGCCAGAATTTTATACATCTGACTCAGATGACCGACACCGAAATATCCCAGGGCTTCTTGAGGCCTGCCCAGGAACACCAGATACCCCTTGACCAGTACCAGAATCAGGTCCATCAGGTCCAGAGTCTGCATGACGTGGGTGCTCATCAGCAATGTGCGCCCCCCATGAGCGAGTTGCCTGCAGTTCTGCATAAACGATTCTTCCAGGGCCGGGTCCAGGCCCGCCGTTGGCTCGTCGAGAAACAGCAGCAGCGGCTCGGCCAGCAACTCGACGGCGATGCTGACCCGTTTGCGCTGCCCCCCAGACAGGCGCTCGGTGCGCACCTTCCTCCGCTCCTGCAATTCCAACAGTTCGATGACGGAGTCGACCCGGCGCTGCAGTTCGGCCCCTTCCAATCCCAGCAAGCGACCGGCATAGCGCAGGGATCGTTCCACCTTGAGGGTACCGTGGACGACGTCATCCTGGGGCACAAAGCCGATGCGGCGACGCTCGTCGGCGCCCAGTTCGCGAAGCGGCTTGCCCTGCACGCGAACCTCTCCCCCGCTCAATGCCTGCAGACCGGAAAGACTGCGCAGAAGCGTCGACTTGCCGCAACCGCTGGGACCCAAGATTCCGACGAACTCACCGGCGCAGAACGAAAGGTCCAGTGGCTGCAACAAGATCTGACGACCGGCCTTCAACGTCAGCCCTCGCGCCGCCAGCGAAAGGGGGTTGGACATCGACCATCCTTAGCTCCAAGGGGGTTCACTCCTGCGAAGGTTTGAACCGACAGGAAAGAGAAGCAGCCCCGATGAGGCTAACCTTTTGCCTGTGGATGGTGATGCTGAGTTGGACGGTCACCAGCGTCGCGGCCGGAGATCTGACGGGCACGATTCGGCTGGAGACAAAGCCCTCGGCCCGCAAGGCGGGGCAGAGCCGCGGTACTCCGGGCTACGAGAAAGGCGAAGTGCCTGCCCCCCGGGAGGACGAGGTCGAGAACGTGGTGCTTTACCTTACGGGTAAAGACCTGGCCTGCACCCCCCTCACCCGTCCCGGCTCCCAGAACACCATCGTGCAGAAGGACAAACAGTTCCTACCCCACGTCCTGCCCGTGACGCGGGGCTCGAAGGTTTACTTTCGCAACAACGATCCCTTTCCTCACCATATTTATTCCGTTTCCCAGCCCGGCGAATTCGAAATTTCCCGCCACGGCTCGGGTTCGGTCCGGGGCCAGGAGTTCGACCGCGAGGGTGGCGTAGAAATTTTCTGCGGTATCCACACCAAGATGAACGCCTACGTACTGGTGGTGGACAGTAACTACTTTACCTCGCCCCAAGCCTCGGGCAGGTTCCTCATCCGAGGCATCCCCCCCGGCGAATACCGGCTGACCCTGTGGCACCCGCGTATCGCGACTCCCGACCCCCAGGTCGTCAAAATCCCGGCCACAGGCAGCCTGCGCCTGGACCTGAAGCTTTGAGCCTGAACGCGAACAAATCGTGAGGCTTCGCACCTGGCTGGTGGTCTTGTTCGGCTCACTCCTGGTCCTTACCGGGGTCTGCCTGAGTTTACTGGCCCACCACCAGGCCCGGCAAAATCTGATTCGGGCCCTGGAGCGGCAGGTTCAGGAAGGCGCCCGCGGCTCCTTTGAACCGGCTCGCCTGCGCCACCTGCGCATCCTGTCTCACCGCATTCTCGACAGCCCGGCCATGCAGGACTACCGAACCGTGTTCGTCACCGGCAACGGTCCTTTCCAGGGCCTGATCGCCGAGGGTCAGCGCGAGAAGCTGCTGGAGCAGCTGGGTCGAGCTCGAGCCGACGATGGTCAACCCTGGACGCGGTCCGAGGTGGCCGAGAACGGCGGCAAGATCTCCCAGCTGCACCGCTGCTGGCTGGCCCTACAAGGATTGATGCGCGATACCGGCGTCACCTTGTTTGAAGAGTCGGAAGGCGCCCTGCAGCTCATGATGCTCACCGATCGCTCGGGCCAGCCCTATCTGGAGCTCCGCAGTAACCCCGCGGGCAAGGCGCCGACGGCCGAAGATGCCTGGATACGCCCCCAGCCCACTCGCCAGCTTCAGGACGCTCTGTCGCAACAACGCGACCAGCCCTGGGAGGGCTACTACCGTCACTCCGACGGGGCCCTGTATCTCATTCGTGTCGAGCGCTTCCATCTGGGCGACCAGCTGGTGCTGGGAACCCGCATCGATAGAAACTTCGAAGACTCGATCTCGCAGCACATCCAGGGAGCCCGCTTCCGGTTGGAAGGGGGCGACCCATCCCAGGACCCGTTCCTGTCGGCCCTGGCCCAGCTGGGCTCGAATCACCGGGTACTGGTTGAGAACCAACCTTATCTCTGCTATGCCGAAGCGCTTCCCCGTTTTGACGATCCCAAGGTTGCAGTAGCTCAGCTCTGGCAGTTCCGCTCGCTGGACTCGGTGGAAAGTTATCTTCGCCGCATGACGGGGGGCATCGCCACCTTGATCGCCGCCTCCCTGGCCCTCGGTCTGGCCGGCATTGCTCTGGCCACCCAGCCCATCTCCCGGCTGATCGGTCAGCTCTCCCAACGCATGCAGGAAGTCGGTCAGGGACAGCTGGGGGATGAACTTCCTCCGGCCGGCCCGCTGGAACTGCGACAGGCAGCCGCCTCGTTCAACCAGATGGTCCAGCAGCTGCGCCACAAGGAGATGCTGGCCAAAATGGTGCCCAAGCAGGCCCGAGAAGCCATCGAATCCGATCGCACCGAGGGCGGACGGGTGGTGGCTCGGCGTATCCGCACAACCATTCTGTTCTCCGACATCCGAGGCTTCACCAGCCTTTCTGAGCGTCTCGCGCCCCAGGAAGTGCTTCAGCTGCTGGATATCTATCTGTCGCGCATGACGGAAATCATCGATGCCCACGGCGGCGACGTGAACGAGTATATCGGAGACGCCATTCTGGCCGACTTTGAAGATCGACCCGAAGCGCCAGGGGCCCAAAGGGCCGTGACCGCCGCCCTGGCCATGGTGGCCGCACTGGAGACGCTGCGGGGACAGAACCTGCACCCCGAATTGAAATCGCTGCGCCAGGGCCTGGGTCTGCATACCGGCGAGATCGTCAAGGGCGAAGTCGGCGCAGCCCATCGCTCAAAATTCGCTTTGATTGGCGACACGGTCAACCTGGCAGCTCGCATTCAGGACCGCTCACGCGACGGGCAACACACCGGCATTCTGCTTAGCGACGACTCGAACAAGGACGTGCAGGGATTCGAGGTGGCCCTTTTCGGCGACGAATCGTTTAAGGGGAAGACGGGCCTGACCCGGGTCTGGGAGATTGTCGGCCCCTCAGGCGCCGCTGACCCCCATCCTGCAACAGGTGGCGCAGCACCCGGCGGCGGAACGGACCCCACTGGGCCGGCGTAAGCTGACCCCGGGCCTCGAAAATCTCATCGAGAAAGAGCTGCTGACGCTGTCGCTCCAGGTCGAGAATCTCATCGAGCTTGGCCCGTAGAGTCTCTTTCTCCGTGGCATCCTCGCGCAAGAGGCGGGCCAGTTCCAGGCGGCGCCCCTGAAGCTTCAACTGCAGATCCTGGCGTCGGCCCTCGTAGCGCTCGCGAATGCTCCGCAGGACCCGACCCTGCTTGGGCGACAACTGCACCGGCTCATCCTGAGTCCAGACCGGCAGGGCCAGCAACGTCAACAACCCGACCCCGACCAACCAGGAGAACAGAGGGTTCAACTACATTTCCTCCAACATCTCGTCGAGTGCGTCCGAACTGTGAGCCAGATAGTCGTGGCTCAGGTCACCCAGCGGAACCACGTCATCGACGGCTCGCTGCGACTCGGCCAGCGCTCCCAGCGGGGGCAGCAACTCAACCTCGAGGTTCCATTCGTCAAACTCGGGCCGGGCAACCTCCAGCGCCACAACCGCCGAAGGGGTTGCTGCGGGTTCGGGAAGCGGGGAACGTGCGATGTGGCGCCAGCCCAGCAGTAAAAAACCGAGGGCCAGCGCCGGAACCAGCCAGCCTTTCCAGTTCCAGATGGCCGGCGAAGCCTGGGGCTGTTGGCGAATCTTTTCCCAAACCCGGGCCCGAAAAAGTGGTCCGGGTTCCAACTCGGGAAGTTGCCCAAGCAAGCGCCAACTGACCTCCAGGTCCGTCCACTCCTGGCGGCACGAGGCGCAGCCCTGGAGGTGGGCTTCTAACGCCTGTTCGGCCTGTTCACCGAGAAGGCCGTCCAGGCGCTCGCTCATCTGCTCTTGGGCTCGCTGACAGTTCACAACGGGTCCTTTCCGAGCCAGGGCTGCAAACGCTTTTTCAGGGCCTGGCGAGCACGGTGCAACTTGGCCTTGACGGCCGAAACCGACTGACCTGTAATCTGCGAAAGTTCTTCGTATCCAAGGTTCTGAAAACGCTGCATCACCAACAACTCGCGCTGATCGACCGAAAGCTGCTGCAGCGCGGCCTGCACCTGCGAAGCCACCTCTTGCTGCTCAAGCCGTTCATCCAGGCCCAACTGAGCATCGGGAACTTCCACAGGCCGGTCTTCAGGGCTACTGGACTGCAAGGCTCCACGGCGCTGCTGCTTGTCGCGTTCGTTGCGACACAGGTTCAACGTAACCTGATAGAGATAGGTGAAAAAACGGGCTCGTGGCTCATAGCGGGGGGCGGCCCGATAGATGCGCAAAAACACTTCTTGGGCCAGATCTTCGGCTCCCTCAACCCGACCGGTGAAACGATATACCAGGTTGAGAACGGGCTTTTGATACTTCTCCATCAGCAGGTTGAAAGCTTCGGCCTCGCCCGCCTTGACCCGGAGCATCAAAAGCTGATCTTCCTCCAAGTGCGCGACCTCCGCCTGAATAGACTTCGAGCCTTGTGGAGCCCGGGTGGCCTTCCAGGGTAAAACAGCTGCCCAGCTCATCCATCCTCCTCCAGGACACTTCCATGGTGCGTCCACTGTGTATAACCGCAGAAGAGGGCCCGGGTTGCGCCGGTCTGGAAAAAAAATTACTTGCCGAACACCTGCTCGTCGACGTCTTCGTGGGGGGCCGGGATCACGTGCACGGCAAAGAGTTCGCCCACCTTGCGGGCAGCCTGAGCAGCCGCATCGGTTGCTGCCTGAACGGCACCGACATCTCCTCGGACGTGGATCGACACCAGGCCTCCATCCACCGAGGCATACTTGACAATTTTGACATTGGCGGTCTTTACGGCCGCGTCGGCGGCCTCAACCGCACCGACAAAACCCATGGTTTCGATCATTCCGAGAGCTTGCTTTGAAGTCACCCAGCCTCCTGTGAACGGACATTGATGGGGCCGTGTTCCCTCTCAGCTGTCGGGTTCCTCCCCCGTGGCGGGCGAGCCGCTCTGGCGGCATTGTTGGCAACTCCCGTAGAGAGTCAGGTGGTCCTGCTCCAACTGAAAGCCATAACGGCTCGAGATCTGGGCGGCGAACTCGCCCAACTGAACCACCGGAAAGGTTTCCACCCGATTGCAATGCCTGCAGATCAAATGCCCGTGCCGATGTCCCGGATGGCGCAGTGCGAAGCGAACCTGGTCTTTGAAACTGGACAACGAGTCGACCAGTCCGGCCTGATGCAGCCCCTCCAACGTTCGATAGACGGTGGTAACGTTCACCCCCGGCAGTGATTGGCGCACCCTGGCGTAAACGTCTTTGGCCGTCAGGTGGGGATGAGCCTGTTCGCTCTCCAACTCCTCGAGCGCCCGTAAAATCAACAAGCGCTGGGGGGTGATGCGCAAACGGTGCTGGCGCAGCACTTCGCTCCAATGCTCGAGCTTCTCCACCACGAAACCTAAGCGCTGGCAGCTGGCGGACGAACCACCAACACAGGACAGGGTGCGCGGCGCAACACCTGGTCGGCGATGCTGCCGCTGAGCCAGCGCATCCAGTTTCCTTTGCCTGCGGAAGTCATCACGATCAGGTCGACCTGGCGCTGCCGGGACTCCTCGAGAATCGCGTCACGCGGATCGCCTTCGCAAACGACCACCCCCACCCGGAGACCTCGTTGCTCGAGCTCTTTCTTATGTTCGGCCAGATAGACCTGAGCCTCATCGTGTTGCTGCTGATGGAGCTGCTCAAAATTGGTGGGAAGCCGGTCCTGGCGCTCTACGAACAGCACCTGCCCCAGGTGAATGGCCACCAGCAGCACCACTTCGGCCCCTTCCGGCAGAGCCAGCTGGCAGGCCAGCGGCAGCGCTTGTTCCGATTTCTTAGAGCCGTCGAGGGGAACCAGAATGCGTCGATACATAAGGGCCGATTCGCGAAATGACTCGCAACCTTCCTTCTGGAGCGCTCAGCCTCCGGCCCGCTTGCTTTTCCAGCCACGCAGCTGACACAGCTGCTCGACCTTCTCGCGATGGTCTCCCTGCAGCTCTAACTGGCCGTCTTTCCAGCTTCCCCCGGCACCACAACTGCGCTGCAGCTCCTTGAGCACCTTGCGGGCTTCGTCCTCGCCCACCGGCAAATCCCAGACCACCGTGGTCGGCTTGCCTCGACGCACTTCGCGCCGAATCTTCACCCAGCCCGTGGCCGCAGCGCCCGAAGCCCGAGCGCGGGAGCTGCTCGGGCAGCGACAGGGGAGTTGCCGACAGCGAGAACACCAGTCGGAATCCGTACTGTAGACGTATTCCATGTCGGTCGGTTCGACGATCCGCTCAGGCTCTCCCTGCATTCGTCGAGGAAGATGTAAACCGGGTATTGCCTTCTTGTTGCCAATATGTTAACGTAAGCTTTATCGGCGCCCCTCGAAACGGTGCCAAAAGTTTGAAAAGTTGTTGCCGCAGAGCAGAGCTCGCGGCGGGGAGCGATAAGTCGGAGTCGGTCTGGTCAGGGAATCGATGTGGGTCATCCCACTCTCACAGCTACAAAAAAAGAGTTCGTGCCTCAGTTCTACAACTGGGGCACGAACCGTTTCTGGGGGTTTCGACAAGGAGATGGAGCAAGCTCTGGGAAGTTGACCGAGATGAACGATCGCACCACGGAATTCGATTTTCAAGAGATTGCCGAACGTTCAACGCGGGCGCTGACGGTTGGGGCCCTGCATCTGGTGGTCGGCGAAAGTCCCGGCAAACTGATCCTTCTCGATTCGTCCACCCTCACGCTCGGGCGAGGCGAAGCCTGTGACCTGCGCTTCCAGGTAGAGGGTCTGAGCCGAATGCACGCCCGAATTACCGAGCAGGACGGCCAGTACGTGATCAGCGATCTGCAATCGACCAATGGCCTTTTCGTCAATGGCTTCATGACCCTGAAACAGTTGCTGCGCGACGGCGACCGGGTGGCCCTGGGCCCGAATCTGGTATTCTGCTTTCGAATGCTCCAGATCGACGAAGCCATGGCTCTCGAGGCCGTCAGCGCCAGCCAGGCCAGAGATCCGATCACCGGTGCTCTGACGCTCGACTACTTTCAGGAGATGCTGCGCATCGAACTCGAGCTCGGCCAAAAACGAGCTTTTGACCTCGCCGTGATCTGCATCCACGTCGACGAGTCGGGCAATCGCCCCCCCGACCTGCGACTGCGTGAAGTGGCCGACTACCTTGAGGGACAGCGCAAAGCCGGCTCCCTGCTGGGGCGTCCTGCACCCCAGCGCTTCATGCTTTCGTTGGCCTACACCGCTCGCGGCGAGGTAGAGCGAACGATGGACAACCTTGAGCGCGGACTTCGCGAGCAGTTTCCCAAGTTGAGCTTCGTGGTCGGCGCCGGCTTCAGCCGCGAACTGGCCACGCCGAGCCCCGGTCACCTGATCGACGCCGCGGCTCGGCTTCGCCGCTAGTGTCTTTCTCTCTGGGCCAGCTGCGCACGCTGCGCAGGAAGGCCCATCGGGAGAACTATCGCCAGGGCGAGATCTTGTTTCGCCAGGGCGACCCCGGCGACCGCATCTTTCTGATTCGCCGGGGGTTGGTAGAAATCTACACCGAGGCTCGTGGCCTGCGCCGCCGCCTGAATCTGGCCGGGCGCGGCGAGGTCATCGGCGAAATGGCATTGCTTGATGGTGACGGACGTTCGGCCTGTGCCCTGGCACGAACCGAGGTTCAGGTGCTCAGCCTGGGGCGAAACGACTGGGAGGCCCTGCTGGAGTCTCAGCCTGGCCTGGTCCACGGGCTGACTCGCCAGCTCAGCCAGCGGTTGCGGCAGCTTCAGGCCACTCTGGGAGCCGAACTCGACCGGCGCGACAACGCCTTGCGCCACGGCCAGATGAATACCATCGGTCCTTTTCGACTGCAGGATCGCCTGGGCGAGGGTGGCATGGGGGTCATTTATTCGGCCATCCATCAGCACAACGAACGAGAATACGCGGTAAAAATCATCCCTGCCCACAGCGAGGAACAGCGCCAGCGCTTCACCCGCGAGTGTGAGTCGATGGCCAGGCTGATCCACCCCCATATCGTGCGCATCGACTCGGGTGGAGTAGAAGGCTACTACGCCTACATGTCGATGGAACTGCTGCGCGGTGAGACGCTGGAAAGCCGACTGCAACGAGGGCCCCTTTTAGAACGAGAAGCGCGACGCTGGTTTGGCCCCGCCCTGGAGGCTCTGAGCTACGCTCATGAAACCGGCATTCTTCACCGCGACATCAAGCCCGGAAACCTCTTCATGACCCTCGATGGAACCACCAAGGTGCTCGACTTTGGCATCGCCCGCAGGGTGAATGGCCCCGACCTCACCGTTGAGGGAAAGTTGATGGGCACTCCGCAATACCTGGCTCCGGAGAGAATCGGGGGCCGCTCGAGATCGCACGAGCGACTGTCGGACCAATATAGCCTGGGCGTTTGCCTGTATCAGGCTCTGACCGGCATTTGCCCGTTCCAATACGAGGACGTGGCCGAGATCCTGGCGGCTCACCTGCATCGGCCTCCCCAGCCTCCGAGCCGACTGTGTAGCCTGTCAGCGGGCCTGGAGAACTTTATCTTGAGGCTGCTCGCGAAGGACCCGCTGAGACGCTTCTCCTCGATGCGCGAGGCCAGTCATGCTTTTCAGCAACTGACGTTCCCGGGTTCAGACCCGGCCACCCTCGACTTTCGCACGTATCCGTAGCCCGCTTCCCAATTCAAGGCATCCGCCGGCCCGTGTTGCCCAAAACCGCTTTGATCCTTCATGGATATCAAGAAAAAACCTCACATACAGCATACTCTTGTGATTATTACTTCGACATCAATCTAAATGGACATAATTAACGACATGTTCAAACTACTTTCCACATGTAATCATTGGGACTGAGTGAATTTTTCCGGCGATTCAGCTACTTTTCAGACTGGCCGGCTACCCTGAGAGCAATGGTAGAGAGCTCTTCTTTAATGACCCTGTTCGGACGAGTGCCTTTAGGCCAGCGATCGCAACCCCTCGCTGAATCCGAAACACAGCGATTGCTTCAGCAAACCGAGTCGGAATGGCACCGACTGCAACAAGCCGACCAATCTCGCAACGACCGCGATCCGCGCCCGGAAAGCGTGGATGTCTATACCCCGGCCCAGGGCGATCTGCCGGCCACTCGCTACCAGGGTAGCTGGCGAGAACTGCAGATGCAGTCGTCGCGCTCGCTCTACACAACCCGCGATCCCAACGGAGTGCCCGAGTTTCGCTCCGAGCAAGAAACCTGGCGAGACGATTCCTGGGTCTTTCGCTTTGAAAGCCATCGCAGTTCCGAAGGAGTCACCCTGCGCCATTATCGACTGGACCGCCATCGACCCGAGAACTCCACCCTGGAAGAGTTCTTCCTTGCGCCCGAGGACCTGGAAGGCCGCCCGCCGGAGCAAAATCTCTGAACTCCACAAGGAAGCCTGAGCCAGGCCTGCGAAAGCGCGCGCATGGTCGCAGATACACCTTTTGAGGGCGAACTCGCCCTTCCCCCGCTGGCTGGCGTCGTTGTGGGCGCCCTGGGTGGGTTAGCTCTGTGCGTTTGCTGGAAGAATGCCCTGGTAGGCGCCGTCTTCGGATGGCTCTACGCTCTCTGTCAGAACCGCACACGGCCCCTGGGCTTCCTGCTGGTGGGCATCTTCTTCGGACTCAATATCTGGATCCTCGGCAAACTGGCCGGCGGCTGGTTTCTCGGACAAACGGGGCCGCTGGCCCAGTACAGCCCCTTTCTCCGCAGCGTGGCCTTCGGAGAAATCGTGGCCGTCACCGCCATGTTCGTCACCCTGTTGCGCAAGCAACCTTCTACCGCCATAGCAAAGGATTAGTCATGAAAAGCGCCCTGGCCACCCTCAAAGAACTGATGGCTTTCCTCTGGAAGGAAAAGCTGTGGTGGCTTATGCCGATGATCTGCGTGATGCTGGTCTTCATCGTCATCATCGTCTTCGGCAACTCCACGGGACTCAGTCCCTTCATCTACACTCTCTTCTAGGCAGACCATGAAACAATATCTCCTTCAATCGGTGCACGCCATTGGCGAGTTCCAATCGCGGTTTATCCTCACCAGCTTTTACTGGGTCGTCGTGCCTCTGTTCGCCTTGCTGGCCGCCTTCATGGGCGACCCGCTGGCGTTGCGGGCCTTTAAAGCCGGCCAGGCCAGTTGCTGGACCAAGCGTCGCAAGGCCGACACCAGTCTTGAAGCCGCGAGGCTTCAGGGCTGATGAATATTCTGGGAATCTCGGCCTTCTATCACGACTCTGCAGCCGCGCTGCTGCGCGACGGCGAACTGGTAGCCGCTGCCCAGGAGGAGCGCTTCAGTCGCATCAAGTTCGATCACCGTTATCCTGCGGCTTCGGTGGAGTATTGTCTCAAGGAAGCCGGCATCGAAGCCCGCGACCTCGACTACGTGGTCTTTTATGAAAAACCACTGCCCAAGTTTCAGCGTATCCTGCTCACGGCTCTGCACACCTTTCCCCGCTCCTGGCGCCAGTTTCGCGAAGCGATGCTGGCCTGGTTCGGCCAGAAGCTCTGGGTAAAGGGCGACATCCAGGCTCACTTCCCCGACCTGCCCGCCGACAAGCTGCTGTTCGTCGACCACCACCTCAGCCACGCCGCCAGTGCGGCTTTCTGTTCTCCCTTCGAAGAAATGGCCGTGATGACGCTCGACGGCGTGGGCGAGTGGACCAGCACCGCAGTGGGTACGGCGCGGGCCAGCTGGAGCGACGGTTCGCAAAACTCGATCGAACTGACCGAAGAAATGCGCTTCCCCCACTCTCTCGGGCTGCTGTATTCGGTGTTCACGGCCTGGCTGGGCTTCAAAGTGAACAGCGGTGAATACAAAGTCATGGGAATGGCGCCCTACGGCCGCCCACTTTACCGAGAGAAGCTCGACAAAATCATTCGCCTCAACAGCGACGGTAGTTTCTGCCTGAACATGGACTACTTCAGCTACCACTACAGCGTCACCGAGGCCTACAATTCCAAGTTTATCGCCCTTTTCGGCCCGCCCCGCGAGCCCGAAAGCCCCTTCTTTACCACCACCACGGGCGATGACATTCGCGGCCGTGAAGAGGCCGCCAAACAGAATCAATACTACGCCGACGTGGCCGCCTCGCTTCAGCTGCTGGTCGAAGAGGCCATCCTCAATATGGCCAACCACCTGCAGCGCACCACCGGAATGAAAAAACTCGTCATGGCCGGTGGCGTGGCCCTGAACAGCGTGGCCAACGGCCGCGTGATGCGCGAGTCGGCCTTCGATGAAGTTTACATCCAGCCCAATGCCGGCGACGCCGGCGGCGCCCTGGGCGCGGCCCTATATGCCTACCATGTGCTGCTGAAGCAGCCGCGTAAGCACATTATGACCCACGCCTACTACGGTCAGGGCTTCGGGCCCGAGGAAGAGCTGGCCGCCATTCAAAAAAGTGGCCTCCCCTACCAGCGCATCGAAGACGTTGAAAAGATCGCCGGGCGGGCCGTCGAGATGATCCTCGACGGTAAAGTGCTGGCCCTGTTTCAGGGACGGTTCGAATGGGGGCCCCGGGCCCTGGGCAATCGCTCGATCATGGCCGATCCCCGTCGGGCCGAAATGCAGGAAGTGGTCAACACCAAAATCAAATTTCGCGAGTCCTTTCGCCCCTTCGCCCCCGTGGTATTGGAAGATCGGGCCGAGGAGTTCTTCGAACTGGGCAAGGCCAAAGGCCAGTATCCCCAACGGTTCATGCTGATGGTCAGCCCCATTCCCGAGCACAAACATGCCGATATACCGGCCGTGTGCCACATGGGCACGGGGCGCCTGCAAACCGTCGACCGCGAGTCCAACCCGCTGTACTACGAAATCGTCAAGCAGTTTGGCCAGGCCACGGGCGTGCCCATCCTCATGAACACCAGCCTGAACCTGCGCGGCGAGCCCCTGGTCACCACCCCGGAGAATGCCTTCCACACCTTTAACACCAGCGATATGGATCTGATGATCCTCGACCAGTTTCTGGTTACGAAGAAGGCGTAAGTTCCGCCAGCACAGGCTGCAAGGCGGGCGGCAGCTGGCTGGCCATCTCGGGCTGCAAGCGCGCCTGAAGCAGCATCAGCATGTCTTCCTGGACCAGCTTCCCCGACTGAACGCTTTCCAGTAGCTGATTGAATCCGGCCCGGGTCACGGCCCGCGGGTCGCGAGCGACGGCGCCGCCGATGTTGCCCGTTTTTTGAAACTGGACGAGGCGCTCAAAGACCAGTCGATAGGCCGAACCCACGGCCTGAATGGCCTCTTCGCTGGGCTGACGAAGCTGGGTCCAGTCGCGTTCCAGCTTCTCCAGATGGTCCCACAACTCCAGAGCGGCACTCTTGGTGATGCCCTTGGCCCGCACGGCCACGAAAAAAGCCTGCAGCACTTTGTGCTTTTCCTCCTCGAGCAATACCACCAATCGGCCCACCTTCTGGGCCCGAGCCTGCTCCATGAGCTTCAACGGAGCGGCCAGCCAGCTGCGCAGTTCGTTCAGCGGGTTGAACGACCGCTTGGGAGGGTGCAGCACTCGCTGCACCACTTCCATCAGCACCGGAAGCCGCACGGGCTTGTGCACGTAGTCGTCGACCAGCAGCTCGATGGCCTGGCGGCACGACTCGTCGTCGGCGAAGCCCGTGATCATCACCACCTTGACCTTGGGTTGAAACTTCTTGATCTTGCGAATCGCACCCAGACCGTCGGTGGGACCGGCCATGCGAATATCGGAAACCACCAGATGAAAGGGAATGATTTTGGCCATGTCGATGGCGTCCTGGGGATTGCTGGCCGCACGGGGATCATACTCGTGATGACGCAGCACGCCGCACAGCGACTCGAGCATATTGACGTCGTCTTCGAGGACCAGGATTCGCATTGGCTCTTTCATGGACCGTTTCGACTTCCCGCCCTCGCCCGATTCCCCTAGCAGGGTGGGTTGCCGTCAGCTAACGAACAGGCCCAGGTGCACGACGTAGACATTCCGGTTCTGCTGCTGAATCGGTCTTTGGAGGCCGGTCTGCAACTCTGCCAGGCCTTCGGTTGCAACGACATTTCGCGCTGGGGCTCGCGACGGGTCGAGGCTGCCGTGCTGGAAAGCCTGCGTCTCTATCATACCGATGCCCAGGCTCGCGAGGTGTTGGCCCTGGTAGACCCCAGCGCTGGTGAGCCACTGGAGGTTCGCCAATTCAGCCTGGTGCTGCGACCGGCTCGCCAGGCCATCGGCTGGCGCCAACCCCGTAAGCTCTCCTTGTGGGCGGTGGTGGGCCAGCGCTGGGCCTTCTTCCCGGCTCTCGATCTCACCCTGCTGGCCGATTCGACGAGCCGCCTGCAAGAGCAGGTCGAGGCCCAGTTGCTCACCGCCCTGCAGCGGCTGGGCTATCAGCGAGAACTGAACAAAGTCGTCCAGTTGCAACGCGAGAGCGGGTTGCAGCTCTGTCACACGTCATTGCTACTCACGCTAGAACGGCCGCCGCGAGACGAAAAGCCCGAACCAGTGCTGGAAAAGGTGACCAGCCGCTGTGGGCGATCGGGCCCCAGCTGTCTCTTTCGCGACCAGGAGATCGCCCATCTGGCCCGTCATCTCAGCGCCGCCACGCCGCGCAGCGTGCTGCTGGTCGGCAACTCCGGGGTGGGGAAAACGGCCCTCTTCCACCAACTGGCACGCGACGCCGCCAACTATCGGCTGGGCTCGACTCTCTTTGTGGAAACCACTGGCAGTCGCCTGATGGCCGGCCAGATCGCCTTTGGCGCCTGGCAGAAGCGCTGTCAGCAGGTCATCGACGAAGCGGCTTCCCGGCGAGCCATTGTGCATTTGGGCAACCTGTATGAGTTGAGCCAGGTGGCCCGGCACTCCAGCCAACCTCTGGGCATGGCGGGCTTCTTCGCCGGACCCATCGCCAGCGGCCGGCTGCTGGCCGTGGCCGAGTGCACCCCGCATCAGTGGGAGCGCATCGAGGCCGAGCACCCTCAACTGCTCCAGGCCTTTCAACAACAACGCCTGGAGCCGCTGGATGCCCCAACCTGCGCTCAGCTACTGACCCGCCACGCACCCGAGGCACCGCCCCAGGCGCTGGAGCAGATTCTCTGGCTGCATCGGCGCTGGGGGATGCCTGAACACTGGCCCGCCCCGCTGCTGCGATTTTTGGACGAAATACGCAGCCGCCGGGACTGGAACCAGGTCAGCCTGGCCTTTTCCCAACGCACCGGCCTGCCCCTGGACTTTCTAGACGATTCACGCCAGCTCTGCAGCCAGTCGCTGCGCCAGTGGTTCGAAAGTCGCGTGCAGGCACAACCCCTGGCCGTGCAGCGGGTGGTAGAGCGGCTGGCGGCCGTCAAGGCCGGCCTCAATCGCCAGGGCCGTCCCGTGGCTTCGTGGCTGCTGGTGGGGCCCACCGGTGTGGGCAAAACCGAGCTGGCCCGCAGCCTGGCGGAATTTCTCTACCAGGATCGACAACGGCTGACCCGACTGGACATGAGTGAATACTCGACGGCCTGGGCCGTGGCCAGTCTGGTGGGTGTGGCCGGCCTCGACTCGCCCGGGGTGCTGGTGGAAAAGGTTCGCGAGTCGCCCTTTCAGGTGATTCTCTTCGACGAGATCGAAAAAGCCCACCCCGACTTTTTCGACCTGCTGCTGCAAATTCTGGGCGACGGCCGGCTCACCGATCATCACGGCCAATGTGCCGACTTTTCTTCCTCTCTGGTGTTGATGACTTCCAACCTGGGGGGTCAGAGCTTCGTCAAGGGCAGCCTGGGTTTTCGCCAGGAGCAGCGCGAGGATTTTATGCAGGCCGTGCGAGCCGCCTTCCGACCCGAGTTGTTGAATCGAATCGACGAGATCCTCCCCTTTCACCCCCTCGACCGGCAGACCATTGCCAGCCTGGCCAGGCGCGAACTCGACCAGCTCCAGCTGCGCCTGCAGGCCACTCGCGGCAGCCTGAGCTGGCTGGTAGAACCCGAAGTGGTGGACTATCTGGTGAGCCACGGCTACGACCGGCGCTACGGCGCGCGCCCTCTGAAACGCTGTTTGGAACGCTTCGTGCTGGCCCCGCTGGCTCAACAATTGCTGCTCCATCCGCCTCAGCGCCCACTGCAAATCGTTTTGCGCGTGCGAGAAGAGGCGCTTCAGCTGGAAGTTCGGGCGCAGAGCGCCACTGCCCCCAGTGATACCGAGAGCCTTCGCCAACAGCGCTGGGCCCAGCGGGTTAGCGAGCTGCGCCGGCGCCTGCAGCACATTCAACAGGGTCCGGTGGTGGCCGAATTGCTCAATGCCCGCGCCCGTCTACGCACCTCCCGCGGGCGACCGGCTCAGGGCATCCGTTTCGCCCAGCAGCCCTTGCTCGACCGCCTTCAACAGCTGGCCGGGCAGGCACGGGCACTGGAAGAGGCTACTCTGCTTGAACTCGGCCGTGGCACGCCGACTCGCAGCCAGGAGGAACCCCTGGAGCAACTCCACCAGGAGCTTCGCGGCCTGGTCACAGGGCTTTACCTGGCCACGCGCGAGCATCCCGACCGAGTGCTGCTGGCGATCTTCAGTTCCTGGCCAGGCCGCCTGTTGGAACTGGCTCAGGCCTACCAGGGGCTGGCCCAGGCCCGGGGCGGCTCTGCCCGCTGGGTTCGCCTGTGGGCACGCAAGGGCAAGGTGCCCGCGCCCACCCCAGAGGACCCCACCCCCCACCTGCAACGGGAGTTGCTGGAACAACTGCCAACACGCCTGGAGGGCCTGGGCCTGCTGGGCGAGTTTTGCGGGCCCGGGTTGGCCGTGCTGCTGGAGAAAGAGGCCGGACCCCACCTGTTTCTCGAGGGTGACGCACAGCAGCTGTGTCGAGTGGAAGTGTCTCAAGCTCCCCTGATGCACTACGACCCCAACACCCCCTGGATGGCACCCGCCTACGCCCCACCCGAGGGGGTACATCGTCAGAGTTTCTTCGAAAACCAGCCGAGAATGCGAACCTATCACGCTTCTCAGCGGCGGCTCGAGGACCAGCGGGTAGCCTCTAACTGGAACTGGAGCGGTGCCTCACTGATCCTGGCCCCGTGGCTGGAGCAATGGCTCTTCGAGCGGGCCCTGGAGGCCTGTCTGCCGTGAACCTTCAGCTGCCCGTGTTGTTTCAAAGCTGGCCGGCCTCGCCCGGACAAGCGCTGAACATTCGAGCCCAGTGCTGGTTCTCGGCAGATCTTTGGGTGGAAGGACGCTTGCTGACCCAGGTGCACAACCGCCTGCGCCAGCGAGTGCAAGAGCGCGTGCGTGAGCTCAAGAGCCAGCCCCGCCAGGAAAGCCTGGCCCACTTTCTGCTCGCTCCCGAGGGCCTGCGCGAGCATCGCCTGGAGCTGAACCTCTCCTACCGCAATCGCAATCAGCGGGTGGCGGCTATGGCCGTCAGCTGGATCCAGGGGGAGTCGCGCACGCTGGTGCTTCAGCCGCAAGGCCTGTGGCTCGACTGGCCTGCCGATCACAGCCTGGAGGAACTGGCCAGCGAAGCCCTGATCGCGCTGGCGCGCGAACGGCAGTGGGAACACATCGAGGGCCTGGCTCCCAAGCACTGGCTGGGCCACCTGAGCGTGCCCACGGGCCAGGCCAACCTGGCTCGGCCCCCCGCCCCACCCAGTTTGATGGCCCTGCTGGGAGCCGAAGAAGAACGCAGTGCTGGCGAGGAACTGGCCCGGGTGGGACGACGCCTGGAATCCCGCCTGCGCCAACACGCCCTGCCCCTGGTCGGGAGCCAGGACCAGCTGGAGCGACTGCTGGGCTGGCTGCAGCCTGAACCCGAAGGGAACCGTTCGGCCATCTTGCTGGTGGGGCCGCGCCTGTGTGGCAAAACGGCCCTGCTCTATGAGGCTATCCGCCGCAGTCAGCAGTCGCGCTCGAAAACCGGTTCGTTCTGGTGGCTGTCGCCAGCCCGGCTGATTTCGGGGCAGTCGGTCTTGGGTCAATGGGAGACCCGCTGGCTCAAAATTCTGCGCCACCTGCGACGGGGTAACCACGTGCTGGTGCTCGACGATCTGCTGGCCCTCATCACGGCCGGGGTTTCTCGCGATTCGGACCTGAATGTGGCCCAGGTGCTTTTGCCCTACCTGCAACAAAAGCAGCTGCGGGTGGTGGCCGAATGCACTCCCGAGCAGCTGCAGATCGTGCGCCAGAGGCTACCCGAGCTGCTCGAGCCGTTTCAGCTCATGCGCCTTTCTGCCGGCAGTTTGGAACAGGGGTTGCGCACGGCCCTGGCGGCGGCCCGTCACAGCGAAGATTGGCAGGGCAGCCGTTTCACCCTGGAGGCCCTGTTGCAGCTTTGCGAATTGTCTGACCGCTATCTGCGCGACGGCGCCTTTCCGGGCAAAGCCGCCCAGATGGTGCGTCAGCTGGCCGCCCGCCACCGCGGCCAGGCGATCGACGTAAGCGAGGTGTTACAACACTTTCAGCAACGCACCGGGCTCAGCCTTGCGCTGCTCGACGATCGGGTGCTGCTCGACCGTGAGCGCGTGGTGGCCGAGCTGCAGGCCCAGATCGTGGCTCAGCCCGAAGCCGTCCAGGCCTGCGCCGACGCCGTCTGCCTGGCCAAGGCCCGAATTCAGGAACGCAATCGACCGATTGCCAGCTACTTGTTCATCGGCCCCACCGGCGTGGGGAAAACCGAATGCGCACGCGCCCTCAGCCAGGCCCTGTTCGGCTCGCGGGCCAGCGAGGCCCTGGTGCGCATCGACCTCAACGAATACGTGGGCGACGACGCCGTCAGCCGGTTGGTGGGCAGCTTTCACCGCCCCCAGGGCATCCTCACGGAGGCGGTGCGACGCCAGCCCTTTTGCGTGTTGTTGCTCGACGAAGTCGAGAAGGCCCACCCCCAGGTGCTGCAGTTGCTGTTGCAGCTGCTCGGCGACGGCCGGCTTACCGATGCGCGCGGACGCACCACCGACTTCAGCCAGTGCCTGGTGCTGCTGACCTCCAATCTGGGGGCGGCTGAAGCCGACCGCCCGCTGGGATTTCGGGCCGTCGACGACGCCTCGCTCGAGTTGACCTATCGACGTGCGGCCGAGCAATTCTTCACGCCCGAACTGTTCAACCGCATCGATCGCGTGGTGGCCTTCCGCCGTCTGCCCCGAGAAGCGGTGGCCCGGCTGGCCCTGCTCCAGGTCCAAAAGGTGCTCAGGCGCGAGGGCCTGCAACGACGACAGTGCTTGCTCGAGGTGACCCCCGAAGCCCTGGAGCGGCTCACCGACCTGGGCTATCACCCCCAGCTCGGAGCTCGAGCCCTGAAACGGGCGGTGGAGCGTCACCTGACCGGCCCGGTGGCGGCCCAACTGGCGGCGATGCCCGCCCACAGCGCCACTCTGGTAGCCCTGCGCGAGGATCTGGAAGTGCAGGTGATTTCTCTGGAAAGCGAGCGTCGGCCGTGGGAGCAGCCTTCCCTCGAGCAGTTGGCGAGTCGCCTCCAGCGCTGGCAGCAACAACTGACGATGCAACGGCCCGAGGGGCCGATCGACAGCGACAGTCTGAGCTTTGAGGTACTCTGGCACTACCAGCGTCAGGAGGGTCTCGAGGAAATGGAGCGGCGACTGCGACGCTGCCGCTCGGCCCCGCCAACGCGCCCGCGCAGCGGAGGGAAAGCCGAGAAGCTGCCCGAGCTGCAGCCCCTCGATTCGGCCCAGTGGCAACGCATTGCCAACTCCTCGGATCTGCGAGCCGACCTGCGCGCATTGCACCAGGAACTGCGCCAGCGCAACCCCGACCCTCAGGGTCTGCAGCGCCTGTTGCTGCAGTTGCAGATGCGCCAGTGGCAGCATACCCGACCCGAAGACGAGGGGTATACGCTGGCCCTGAGCGGCAGCGCCGAACGGGTGGCCCGACTGAAGCAACTCTACCTGCAGAACCTGGAGCTGCTGCAGTGGCAGCAGCGCGGGCTGCAACTGGTGGGTCCGCTGGCGGCCACCATCATGCAGCACGAAGAGGGTTATCACCTGTTTCTCGAGGGCGACTCGCTACAACTCGTGGCCCTGGGCAAACGACCTCGCCTGGTGCGCATCTACGCGCCCACCGGTCTGGTCGACCTGGGCGCTTCGCTGTGGAGCGCCGCCGATGACGGACTGGGCTGGATGATGCTGGCCAGCCTGCCGGAGGTCCAGGACTGATGGCACTTTCTCGACACGCCCTGGCTGTGTGGCGCAGACAAAGCCTGTGGATCGGGGTAGCCCTCGACGACCCCGAACTCTGCGTGGCCGCCCGCGAAGCCGAGGTGGTGCCCCGGCTGAAGGACAAACTTCGCCAGCGGTTTCTCGAATCGCCGTGGTTGGAGCCACGTCCCGATCCTCGGTCCGAGCTGCACTGGCTGTCGCTGACGGTGCGCCCGGAACAGCGCATCCAGAATCGACGCTACGCGCCCTTCGATGAGCTCACCCTGAACCTGCCCGTCGCCCTGAGTTACGACGAGGACGGGGCTCAACAGTGCAGTTTGCCCACGCTGGGCATGAATTTCTATCTGCCCCAGGGCGACCACAGCCCCGGCGGCTGGAGGCGTGCCGTCGAGCACGTAGCTCGCGAACAACTGGCCGGACTGGCGCCCGAGCAATTCCTGCCCCTACTCGACATCCATGACCTTCGACTGGAAGAAGTGCGCCTGAAGGTCCCTCGACCCAAGCCGCCCACGGCCCGCCCCGAACTGCCCACCCTCAGCCAGGTGGCAACCCTGATGCAGGGGCGGGGTCAGCGTGCCTACTGCCGGGAGGTCAGCCTGGATGAACTGGTGCGTCGCCTGCAGGAAGGGGCCTCGGTGGTGATCGTGGCGCCCTCGGGGGCGGGAAAAACGGCCCTGGCCCACGAGGTGTCGCGTTCCCTGGCAGGCCGATTGTGGCGAAGCAGTGGCTCGCGACTGATCGCGGGAATGCAGTACCTGGGGCAGTGGGAGGCGCGTTTAGAGCAGGTCCTGGAAGAACTGAAAGAAGTCTCGGGCATTCTCTGCCTGGAGAGCGCCGCCCCCCTGGTGCAACTGGGCGGGCAGGACCCGGCCGGCAGCCTGGCGGCTTTTCTCGTTTCCAGCCTGGAGCAGGGCGAGGCCCAGCTGCTTCTTGAGACCAGCCCCGAGGAATGGCTGGCCGTGCAACGCTTGCTGCCGGCCTTCGCCGACCTGTTTCAGGTGCTCCACCTGCCCGCCCTCGACGAGGCCACCACCCTGGACATTCTGGCGAAAGTGCGCAGCAATCTCGAATCGCAGCGCAGCCCCACGGCCTCGCCCCAGCTCGACCTGGCCTTGCTGCGCCTGGTGCGGCGCTTTCAACCCTATCTGGCACTGCCGGGAGGGGCTATCGGCTGGATGCGCATGCTGTTCGAGCGCTACCCGGCCAGCCAGGGTCTGCGCGAACTCTACGCCCTGTTCAGTGAAGAAACCGGAATTCCAGAAGTGTATCTGCGCGACGATTGCCCGCTGGCCCCTTCCAGCATTCGGGCCGAACTGCAGAAGTCGCTGGTGGGTCAGGCCGAGGCGGTAGAAGTTGCCACCAGCGTTCTGGCCACCCTCAAGTCGGGACTTCACGACCCTCATCGGCCGCTGGGCGTGCTGCTGCTCTGTGGGCCTACCGGGGTGGGCAAGACCGAACTGGCCAAAACCCTGGCACGAACCCTCTTCGGCTCGGACCGAGAACGGCTGATCCGGCTGGACATGAGCGAGTTCGCCTCGGAGGGGGCGGCCGAACGTCTGCTGGGCACCCGCCTGGATGCCACGCCTCCTCCCTTGATCCGGGCGATCCGGCGCCAACCTTTCTCGGTGGTTCTGCTCGACGAGGTCGAGAAGGCCCACCCCGAGGTTTTTGACGTACTGCTGCGCGTGCTCGACGAGGGGTTTCTCTGCGATGCCGTGGGCAGGCTGACCCATTTTCAAAGCGCGCTGATCTTGATGACCTCCAACCTGGGGGCAGAGCACCGACCCGTGGGCCTGCAACTGCGGCTCGAGGGCAGCAGTAGTCGGGCCCTGCAGGGCTTCTTTCGACCCGAGTTCCTCAACCGAATCGACCATGTGGTTCACTTTCAGCCGCTGGATGCGCGTCGGGTGGCCCAAATCGCCCGCAAAGAACTGAAAGAACTGGAGCAGCGCCCGGGGCTGAAGTCTCGCCAGCTGCGACTCAGCCCCCAGGAGGCGCTGCTGCAACTGCTGGTGGACGAAGGCTTTGACGCGCGCTTCGGAGCCCGCCCCCTGCAGCGGGCTGTGGAACGCCGGGTGATCACAGCCCTGTCCCAACTGCTCAACGCCCAGCCCCAGCTGCGCGAGGTGGAATTGGAGCTGGATTGGGACGGTCGTCAGGTGCTGGTCTATCCCGTGTAGCCTGGGGGAGCTTCGATCCCACCAGGATTTCTTCGAGTTCCGGGCAAACCCACAGAGATGTTCTACGGATCGCCTTTGCCACCGCCCTCCAATCCCCAGGGCTCGCCCAGCCCCCTGTCTCCCGGGGTTCCACCCATGGGAATGGGAGTACCTCCGGCCGGTCTGGGTGGCGCGGCCAGCAAGCCCCCCGAAGAACTGGCCTTCCAGGAGGCCCGGGCGGCCCTGAAGGCCGAATGCCGCGACAATGTTCCGCTGCTGATGGGCGAGACCAAGAAACTCGGCGTGGCCGTGCTGGAAGCCGCCGAGGTGGTGCTTATGGCCCAGCGCCGCGGGGTGGAAGTCAAGCCGGCCGAGTTGTTGCGTCAGGAGATGCAAAACCAGGTGATGGCCTATGCTCTGATGAGGTTTCTGCCCGACGATGCCTGGCAGGCGGCGGCTGAATCCTGCGGCAGCAAGCTGCTGGCCGCGGCTCAGGAAAACCCGCCGGTGGGCAAGGCCGGCGTCTTCGTACGTGAACTGGAAGGGTTGGTCAAAGATACGCCGCGCAATCGCGAGGCCATTCAACAGTGGTTGCTCACCCAACCGCTGTTCCGAGTGCTTACCCAGAAGCCCGAGAGCCTGGTGAAGCTCGAAGAGCACTTTCTCGAGTGTGCCCCCAAAATGAATCAAATGATTCAGGCCACCAACGAGTCGCTGACCACCCTGTTGCACCAGCAGAAAGGGCAGAATTTCCGCCCTCTGTGAGCACCAGGGTCGATGCTGACGAGCAGGCCCTGGAGCAGCCCGCACCCCAACCCGAACTCCCCCTGTGCTGTGCGGCCTGCGGCCAGCCGATCACCCGACGATGTTGGGCCCAGCAACAACTCGGCCAGCACGAGCACACCTTTCGCAACCCGCACGGTTATTCGTTTCACCTGCTGTGTTTCCAACAGGCCCCCGGCTGCCGCGTAGAAGGCCCACCCACCGCCGAGGCCAGCTGGTTTCCTGGTACCCGCTGGCAGTTTGCGCTGTGTCAGGGCTGTGACACCCACCTGGGCTGGCACTATTGCGGCCGAGAATGCTTTTTCGGGCTGATCGCCACCCGCCTCACCCATCGCCAGACCCAGTCTGGCTAGAGACCTTGCCCTCAGGGCATTTCCTCGTCCTGGATATGGGTGTAGCGAAAGAATCGGTCGCTGACGATGCTATAAGCATTGGGCGGACGACCCGAGGTCACATTGTCGATCTCGCCGCGCAAACGATACTGGGCCAGAGGCCGAATGGGTGGGCCCACGGTGCCCACCGATACCACCTCGATGTAGCCGGCCGTGTCGGTAGCGTAGGTCAGGTCGATCACCACCGAATAGCTGGCCTCGAAGTCGGCCGACCCGGTGTCGAGCTTCTCGGAGTAGGAGAAGGTATGCTGGCCCGGGCCCGGCGAGGGGGGAAACTGGATGTCGAGCTCGAGCTTGATGCGGGCGTCCTCCAGGCCGGCCAGGGCCAGCTGACGCGCCTGAGAGGAGCGAAGTTGCTGACGCGACGCCTCGTAACGGCTGACCTGACTGCCCAGCAGCCCCATGCCGATCAGCAACAGCACCACCGCCACCATCAGGGCCGTGATCATCAACATGCCAGCCCTGCCGCGCCTCACGGAACTCCCAGCAAGGCGACCTCGGAGACCAATCGACGCAGCCTCCCCCTGACCTCTACCGCGAGGGTCACCACCACGTTCTGGCTCTCGCTTGACGGCTCGACCAGGATTCCGCGAATGTTGTCGGCCACCACGTGGGTCATGGGGGCACCGCTATTCTCCTGAACATCCCGTAGCAGCGTGCCCTGGCTATCCAGATAGTAGCGAATCTTCAAGACATACCGATAGCGGTTGGCCTCGCTACGAGCGTCGGCGGTGCGCGCAGCGTTGAATTTGTAGAACGTCACCTCGCTGGCCGGCAGGGTCGTTTCCAGCCTGCAAGCTTCGCGCAACTCGCAGGTCATGCGCTGCAGGGCCATCTGCCCGGCCTCGGCGGCCTCCATTTTCTCGCGCTCGGTTCGCGTGATGCGAAAAGCACCCAGCAAAAGATCGGCCACCAGACCAAAGACCAGCATGACCAGGAGTACCGTGATCAGGCTTTCCAACAGGGTGAACCCCCGGTGCTTAGGGCAACAGGTCGAGCACATCGCTGCTGCCTCCTATGGGGCGCCCTCGATATCGAGCCAGGGCCCGCAAGCTGCACTGGCCAATGCCGTAGCCCACCACGGTAGAACCCACGTCGTAGATACAGTGGCGCAGGGCCCCCACTCGACCATCACGACTGGGCCCGATGGCGGCAAAGCCGCCACCCTGGTTGCCTCCGGCCGGCTGCACCAAATGATTGTAAAATAGATCGGGCAAAGGCCGATTGTCGGCATTGACTGCAGTGACGGTAGCGTTGCGGGTGTCGTTTCGGTTCACCGTCGTGGTGCCGTTGGTGGTCACGGTTACGCTGCCGGGCTCACCCGTGGGCAGGGCCACCAGACTGACCAGACGGTGCTCCGAGCGGGCCCCCCAACGCACGCGCACCAGCACCCGCCGCACCGAGGATGAGATTCGCCTTTGTTGCGAAGCTGGATAGAGTTCCTCGAACAGCGAGCAGGGGCTATAAAGCACCTGGGCCTGATGCGACACCTCGAGCTGGAACGAGGGAAACTCGCTGTCTTGAAAGCTGGCTGCGCCCCCGGGGCAGCCGCTCCAGTCGGCAAAGTCCTGGGAACCGCCCGGACAGCGATGGACCTGGCGACTCCAGCCGCGAATTCTCTCCAGCTGGCGTTCGGCCAGCATGGCCGCCAGCAACTGATCGTCAACCAGGGTTTGATAGCGAATACTGGTGTGGAAGAGGCGGGTGAGCACCACCACGCCCGACATCAAAACAAACACCGCCACGATGGCTTCAGCCAGCGTCAGGGCGCGTCGGCTCACTGGGTCCAGACGGGCCGGGTATTGCTCCCCTGGCTGGTCAATGGGGGTCCGACCACCGCCGTGCCGGGGCCGGTGATCGTCACGATGCGCAGTTGCCGGTCGGAGGGCAACGGCAAGGCGGCTCGACAGATCATAAACTGGCCCTCGCCCCGAGGGTTGCGCTCTACCGAACTATCTTCAAAGCCCACCGAAAGATACTGGCGGTTGTTGGTATCGTCTCGCTTGATCCAGGGATCGTAGGGGCTGTAGTTATCGGTATAGATCACGCCGTTGTCGAAGGTGTCGGTAGCCGAGGAAATCGGCCCCGTGCCAGTGCTGTGAGGGGGCTGAACGGCACCCACCACGGGAGCCCCGGCCGACCCATCGATGTCGATAAACATCAGCAGATTGCCCTGAGGATAAATCAGGGTTCGGCCGTCGCGCTTCCAGGCCAGTCGCAAAGTGGCCAGGGGAGTGGGGCGTGAGGCGGTGGTGGGAACCTGGCGAGCGGTGGCGGTGAGCCCCCCCACTTTTTGCACCCAGATGTTGTCGCCGCGGTAATAGGCCACCATGTTGCCATTGGGCGAGATGGCCGGGAAGTCGCAATCGCCCGTATCGGTCAACTGAATGTCGTTGTCCGGATCGGTCGGACTGTGCAGGTACAGATTGTTGTCCGCATTGGAAACGTAAATCAGTCGCTGCCCGTTGAGGGTGGCGGTGGGATGACGCCGGTTGCCCAGATAAAGACGCTCGCGCTGGCCCGACTCGTCCATTGTAAAGATACAAGGCACGCCGGTGCGGTCGGACTCGAAAAAGATCTTGCCGGGGGGACGGATGTCGAACTTCTTGATCTCGACCTTGACCTCGCCGGTCTCAAGGTTCTGCACCTCGCAGGTCAACTGGTAGCGCTCGGCCGGCAGAGCGTCGACGGGGGGTCTCCACTGCCACAGGGCCTTCCAGGCCCCGGCACCTCCGTTCAGGCTCTGGTCCCACTCCATTCGACCGCCGGCGCCGCTGGCAGTGCTTTGAGACTGCAAGGAAAAGGCTCCGGTCTTGCCCGCCGGTCCGTCTACCTTCCACTGGCAAAAAAGCTGCTCGCCACTGCTGGAAACGGCCTGCATCTCCAGCGAGACATACTGATCGCGGGTGATCAGGGCATCCGGCGGGTCGGAGCCGCTAATGGTGCCTGGATTGGGGGTGGGCACGATCTTCGGCATACTGTTGATCGGCGTGGGCACCTCGGGCGGGGGTCGCGAAATGGTAGGAGCCCGATGGGCCACCCGACTGGGGCGCCGGCCGCGGCTGGCCAGGGAAGGTCCTGCCGCCAGCACCCCCCGACTCAGGCTGATACCACCCACAGGGCTGATGCTGATCGTATAGGCCTCGCCACTGCTGCTCAAGGTGGCGTTGCTACTTGAAGCACTGCAGTCGGCCCCGGCCGCCACCAGCAGGTGATAGCGGTTGTCATACGACAGCAAATCGTTGGTCTGAACCGTGCCGTCGGGCAAAAACACAAAACAGTAGTCCTGCAGCGCCGGCAGCCCGGCCAGCCAGGTGTCGACCCGAAATCCCGACCATTTGCTGCCCGGAACGCTCAGCGAGTTGGTATTCCAGGAGCCGCCGCCGGCCAGCGGCCAACGCCCCATGAAGAGATCGGCGCCATCGAACTCGGACAGGTAGTTGCGCGAACGGGTTACCCGCGGGCGCGACTCCCCCTCCATAACATAGTAGGAGCGGGCAATGGAGCTGCGCCCACCGTCGGTGGGCAAAATGAAGGCTGTCGGTCGCCGCCTGGCGATGGCCTCCTGGCGCACCCGCCGCAGTTCCTCACACACCAGCGTGGCAAACCCCTGAGCCCCGGCCTTGTCGCGCCCCTGGCGCAGCTGCTGCAGGGCAATCACACTGAAGAGGCCCAGCAGGAGCAGGACCATCAGAATCTCGATCAGAGTAAATCCGCGACGACGCAACCTTTTCATCATAACAATTCTCAGCCCGTCTGTCGCGGATGTTCGGCTGTTAAGCGAACTTTTTCTACCTTCAGGGGGTAGGGGTCAGCTTCAGGTTCCAGCCGCGTTGACTTTGGGGCAGGCGCACTTCGATTTCGACGGGCTCGCTCCAGTGGTCCAGCGCCGGAACCTCGCGCAATCGGTCCAGCACCAGCTCTTTCATCAGGTCGAGCATGCGGGCCGCGGTCGGGTTCTCGGGAGCAGGGGGAATCAGCCGTTGCACCTGGCCATTCACCACCAGCTCGGGCTCGGGCCCGCGGCGCAGCTCCAGCTGAATCGGAGAATCGAGGCCTTCGCCCTCGATGGTCAGACCGCCAGGAGCTTCACCCGCGGCGGCCAGCGACAGACACACGACCCAAGAGACCATAGCTTTCTTCATGCTGACAAAATTCGCAGCCGCCGCCGGCTCACCTTCGCCGCCTTCAGGGCTCGAGCAGCAACTTCTTCACGAACAACACGGTGGAGTAGAACTGAAAGTCGGCGTTCTTCTTTTTGGCAAATCCGTGCCCCTCATCTTTGGCCATCAAATACCAGCAGGAAGTTCCCTTGGAACGCAAAGCGGCCACCATCTGCTCGGCTTCGTTCAGAGGCACACGCGGGTCGTTCTTGCCCTGCACAATGAACATCGGGCGAGTGATTTTGTTGACGTTGTTCGTCGGCGAGATGTTCTGCAGGAACTCGCGCATTTTCGGGTCGCGCTCGTCGCCATACTCGACGCGCCGCAGATCGCGACGATAACCCTCGGTTTTCTCCAGGAAGGTTACGAAGTTGGAAATGCCCACCACGTCCAGGCCCCCGCGCAGGCGGTCATTATAGTGGGTCATCGAGGCCAGCGTCATGTAGCCTCCGTAGGAACCACCCATGACCATGACCCGATCCTTATTGAGCCCGGGTTGGGTGGCGATCCAATCGAGCAGGGCGCCAATGTCTTTCACCGAGTCTTCGCGCTTCTCCCAATTGTCGGCGGCCAGATAGGTTTTGCCAAAGCCCGTCGACCCGCGCACGTTGGGAAAGATGATGGCCACCCCGAGTTCGTTCAGCAGGTAATTGGTTGCCCCCAGATAGCGGGGCTGAAACTGCGACTCGGGACCCCCGTGAATATTGAGAATCACCGGGCGTGGCCCGGAGAACTTCCCGGCCGGAGGACGGTACAGAAAGCCGTGGATCTTCAGTCCATCAAAGCTCTTCCAATGGATCAGTTCGGGGTTGGCAAAGTTGTTGGCATCCAGCCCACCGGTTTCACTTTGGGTCCAACGGGTGAGCCGACCGTTGTAGGCATCGACTGAATAGCAGTCGGACGACGACCGGGAGGAACTGAGAGTAAATGCCAGATCGCGGTGGTTGCTGTGAAAGCTCAATCCGCTCAGAGTTCCGGCCGGCAAAGGCGGCAGCTTCACCAGGCGTCGAGCCCGCAAGTCGCGCATGTGCAGGCGCTCAACGCCAGCTTCGTTGACCACATACGCCAGCATGCGACCATCGCCAGAGACCTCAAATCCAGATACGTCCCAGGCCAGACCGGGAGTGAGGACCTCCTGTTTGCCGCTGGCCAGATCCATGCGGATCAAGTGGCGAAACTCGCTGTCTTTGTCGCTGGTAAACAGAATGCTTTTGCCGTCCGGCATGAAGTGAGCGCCCGAGTAGGCCACCTTTTCCTCGGAGTTGGTCAGAGCTTTCTTTTGACCCGTGGCCACATCCACCAGGTAAAGGGCACTTTGATTGGCCGACATATAGTTGTAGACCAGCAAACTCTTCTCGTCGGGGCTGATGTCGGTCACGCTCCAACCGCCACCGTCGACCTGCAGCAACAATTTTTCGCTGCCCGGTCGGGCCGGGTCGAGCCAGTAGATGTCGGTGTCCTTGCCGGTGCGCTTGGTCGACTCATAGGCCAGGTAACGGCCCGACTTGGAAAAGACGCCCCCGGTGTTGCGCGACTTTCCGTCGGTCAGCAGGCTGACCTTGCCGCTGCGGGCATCGCGCCAGAACAGCTGAAAAAACTCATTGCCACCGATGTCTTTGGAGAACACGAAGCCGTCTGCCGTCTTGGGGCGCCACATGGCTTCGGCCACGCGCTCGGGAAAGAAGGTCAGCTGAGTGCGAGCCCCTCCGGGCATTCTGACTTCGTGAACCTGGGCCACGTCGGCAAAGCGGGTCGTGATCAGCATTTCGCGCCGAGTGGGGTGCCAGCTCAGAAAAGCCGCCGCGCGGCTCTCGGTGTAGGGGCGGATCTCTTCCACCATGGAAAGCGGAATGGGAGGAACGCCATCCACGACCAGATTTTCATTGGGGGTCAGAAACTCCTGAGCCGAAGCGGCTCCCGTGAGCAGTGCCAGCAATAGAAAGGAACGCATATTCATGGGCGGGTGGTTTGTCGCCGCAGGTGGTGATTCCTACAGCTGAGAAGCCCGTCTCATGAGGTCACTGCTACGAACCCTGGGAGCCCTGTGTGTGGTCCTGTTTTTCGTGCACGCTCAGCCCGCGCCCGTGCGCTTTCTGGTAGCCCGCGGTGAAAGGCTCAAAGTGCCGGGAACTCCCACCGCCAACCTGCCGAGCGAAGCCAATGGAAGTGTCTGCCGTTGGGAAAAGAAGGGCGATGCCTGGTGGGTGGAGGGGTTGGCTGTGGGTGTGCAGCGCTTTCGCTGGGCCGACCGCGACTGGGAACTGCTGGTCCAGGAGCGGGCCCTGAAGCTACCCGGCGAATGGCAGGGACAGACCTTCGGCGACTACCCGGTCGAACAGGCTCTGCTGCACTGGATGCAAGACCGGCTGTTCCCGACTGCCACCCTGGAATGGTCGGCCGGTCAATTGCTGGCCCGCGGTCCCGAGCTGATTCCAGCCCAGGGATTGCCCAGGTTGAAGGTTGAGCCCCGACCGATCGAACCCGGACCGGCCCAACACCTGGTGCTCTCGAACTGGCCCGAGAAAGTCACCGCCGACCAGATACTGCTCGAGGTCGAGTTGCCGGCGGGAGAAGCCAGTCGGGTGATGCTGCACCACCGCAACATGCCCGACCAGCCCGCCCGCTGGCTCGAGATCGAATTGCTCAGCGAGGCTGGCGGCGCCGTGGCCATCAGCCCGGCTCTGGCCGGGCCCTCGGGCGACGAGATTTTCGCCGGTCATCTGGCCACCCAAAAATTTCTGCGTCAGGCCGGCGGCGAACAGCCCCAGGGCTACTGGGTGGAACTGGGCCCAGGCGGTCGCCATCTGTTGGAACGCTGGGTTATGAAGCCGGCCCAAACCGTCAGCGGCATGCTATGGCTGCAGCCCGAGAAGCCCACTCGGTTGCGCATCAGCGCCCGTCAACCCGACAACCTCAGCCCCCTGGAACCGTTACCCCTGGAAGAGGCTCGTCGCACCACCCGCGGTCGCTTCGCCGCCGAACGCCGCCTGGAACGGGTGATTACGGCCGGACCCAGCTACCACTTTGAAGAACTGGGTCAACAACAACTCGAAGATGGTACCCGGGGGGATTTTGGAGTGGTTTATCGCCACCTCTGGATCCTGGACAACCCCTCCCCCGAGCCGCGTGAGTTTCGCCTGGACATTTCGGCGCGCGGCGGCCCGGCGCGGGCTTTTCTGTGGATCGAGGGCCGACTGATCGAAACCGGACTGCTCAAGGCTGAACCCCAACCCCTGCAGCGCTGGGTGGTGGCTCCCCAAAGCCGCCTGCAGTGGCGCTCGGAAATCTTTCCCCAGGCCGGGTCGAATTATCCGGTCACACTTCAGATCAGCAGCCGACCGGCCCCGCCCGAGGCCGAAGCCAGCCTGGAGAACGTCGACCCCTGGGGATGGTTCATTCCCTGACCGGCCGGCCGACGGTACCCCAATACTGAGTCCTCAGTATCCTCGCCTCTACGGCCACGCCTCGCGGAACGCTACCCTGTGAACAGGAACCCTGAACGTTCCGCTGGAGGATACAATGCGAAAACGATTTCTTTTCTTCTCAACCCTGATCCTGGGAGCCTGGGGCATGGTCAGCCCGGCCTCGGCCGAGGTGCGTGTCGAGCACATCCTGGTCAACCAGGCAGCCCCCCTGCCCGAGGCCACCAATGTGCGGGTCAATTTGATCAACACGGGCTTCGTCACCGAACGCCCCTCGGCCGTCGAACTTCACATCCGCGGCCAGGCCGACAGCGCCTGGCGCACGGTGAAAACCTGGACGGCAGATCAGTTGCCGATGAAGATCGCCGCCGGCGAGCGCCTCTCGCTGGACTACCTGCCCGCCGTAGGCGAGGTGATGGACCCTGCCCTGACCACCAACGGCTATGAGCTGCGGGCCATCGTATTCGGCGCTAATGGTCAGCTCAGCAGTCTGGAGGTTCAGCCGTGAGGAAGCCTGCAACCGCTTTGACTGTGGCGGCGGTGTTGGCCGGGATTGTCTCGGCCGACTCGGTCGAAACCACTCTGAACGGCCAGCCGCTGCGCTTCGACCAGCCCGCTCGCCTGCAGGAGGGGCGCGTGATGGTGCCCCTGCGAGGCATCTTTGAAAGCCTGGGCGCTGAGGTGCTCTTCGACCCCTCCACCCGAAGCATTAAGGCTACTCGCGAAGGGCGGGTCGTGGAGCTGTCGCTGGGCAGCCAGTTGGCCCGCGTCAATGGCCAGCCCACCTACCTGGATGTGCCGGCGGCCAGCCTGGGGGGGCGCACCATGGTTCCCCTGCGCTTTGTCTCCGAAGCCCTGGGGGCCGAGGTGCGCTGGCAACCCTCGCTGCGCACAGTGGCTTTGAGCAGTGTTCCGCTGCCCTCGACGCCCGATCCAGATACTCCTTTGCGCCTCGAGAGTGTGCTGCACAACGGACAGAAAACCCTTCGACCCGGCGACCAGCTGGTGGTCACCGCCACCGGTGAACCGGGTGGCCAGGCGCGCTTTGACATCCTCGGCCTGACGAGCGCAGTGCCCATGCACGAGGTGAAAAGCGGCCACTACGAGGGCCGATGGCTGCTGCCGCAGCACCTGAAAACGATGCGTGCTCCGCTGGTGGTACATCTTCAGCATGGCGACCGGGCCGCCAGCCTGCAGGCCACCCAGAGCCTGAGCTTTCAAGCCCTGACTCCGGTGTCCATCAACCCGCCCGAGGGCAGCCTGGTGGCGACCTCTCGACCCACCATTCACGCCGACTGGGCCGTGCCCATCCAGGTCGGCACCGCGCGCGTCTTCCTGGATGGACAGGAAGTGTCACCCCAGGCCCGGGTGGTGGGCTCGGCGGTGCACTTTGTTCCCAACGATGACCTGATGCCGGGCAGCCACCGGGTGATGCTGCAGGCTCTGGACCACCAGGGCAAGTTGCTGAGCCGAGAGTGGAGCTTCTCGGTGCCCAACCAGGTGGGTCACAGCCCGGGCTACGGATTGCCCCCCATCGTGTTGAGCAATCTGAGCAACGGAAGCCGACTGCCCGCCCGCTACAACATCCAGGGGCAGACCACGCCCTTTGCCCAGGTGCTGTTGCAGGCTCAGGCCCAGAACTCGCTGATTCCAGGCTGGATCGGCCTGGAACGACAGGTTGACCGAGCCCAGGTGCAGGCCGACGCGGCAGGCCGATTCAACCTGCCGCTCAATATCTCCAGCGTCCCCGGGAATACCCCCGTGGAACTGGAAATCCAGGTGCGCGACAGCAACGGTCGCACCACCGAGACCACCCGGGTCCAGGTGACTCGAATCTAAACGGAGTTGTACATGCCCTATCGACTGTTCCTTCTTCTTCTGCTGGCCCTGGCCTGGCCTGTTCTGGCAGCCCCTTCCAACCTGCTGCTGGTCTGGCTGGGCCAGGGCCAGGCCCGGCCCCAGGCCGAACGCACCCAGTTGCTCAACGAAATTGCTCGGCGCAAACCCACCTCGCTCGTCTTGCTGGTTCACGGCTACGGCGTGGTGCGCCAGGATCCGTACCAGCCCTACCAGGAAGTGGCCCGCCGACTGTCCACCGCCAGCCCCCGAGCGCTGGTGCTGGGCATCCAGTGGGACTCGGCCGCGCCTGGCGACAAAGTACCCTGGCAAACCGAAGAGGCCTATTTCAAAATGATTTCCCGCGCCCGCGGAGTGGGCCATCTGGCCCTGCGCGAGCTGCTGCTCGACCTGCACCAACGCTATCCCAAGCTGCCCGTGATGGTGCTCAGCCACAGCCTGGGATGCGAGGTGGCGGCCGCCGCTGTCTACCCAAAGTTGCAGTATTTCGACGATGCCGAGCCCACTCAGGCGGCCCTCGCTCCGACCCGGCCTTTGCACATTCGCCTGCTGGGCCTGTTGGGTTCTGACCTCGACTACGACCTGTGGTGGAAGAGCAAATTGGTCCTGCCACAGCCTTCTCAGGTTGAGCTGCACTGGATGACCATTTCGAGTTATCTGGGTCAGCGGGACAAAGCCTTGCTGGTGCGCAAAGTCAGCCGCGGGTTGGCGGGCGGCACGGCTCTGCCTCGCATGACCAGTCAACAGCTCGACCACCTGGTGCGCCGCAAGGCCCTGATGCTCGACGGTGAAGAGCTGGGAGAAAGTCACGACTTCGTCGATTATCTCAGCCCCTCAAGACTGCAACGCATGCTCAAGGCTGCCCGGGTGTTGCCTGGAGGTTCCAGCGAAATGACCGAACTGGATCGAGTGCTCAAGGCCCCTGCCAAGGTATCGGCGCTGAGCCCCTGGCTCGACCACCAGCGGTTGGCCCCTCGATACTATGCGCTGTGGCGATTGGAGCATCTGCTCTGCGGAGGCAGCCAGCACTTCAGCGACGAGACCCTGGAAGAGATGGCCCGCAAGCTGCGCAACACCCCCTATGAGGTGCGCCGAGGGCGCAAAGAGAGTTCATGCCAAACCATGCGCCAGGAACTCTGGCCGACAGAAAAGCAACTGATCCGCGCCGGCGCCCCCGACTGGTAAAGTCTAACGCGGCGCACTTTGTGCCTGCGACCGGGCGCGCCCGCAAAAAGCAAAGACCCGCGATGAACGTTCATCGCGGGTCTTTGCGCGGTGAAGCCGGTGGGCCTCAGATCAGCACTCGGAGTGGCCGCAGCTGTAGCAGGTCTGACAGCCCTCGACGGCCTGGAAGCTGACGTTGCCGCAGGCCGGGCAGAGGTCGGCCGATACCTGAGTGCGCGGCGACGACTTCTCGGCCACCGGGCTCTCCATCTCGGCGCTGTCAGACACCCCCAGGTAGTGCTCTTCCAGAGCCTGGGCCATGGCGTCGGGCAGCGAGCGCACCCGGCTCTTGCCAAAGCCCAGCGAGCGCGGCCCGCCGATGCTGGAAAGCTGGTTGACGATCTCGCTAACCCGCTCTTTGGGAGACAGCGGCGAGCTGATGCGCAGCAGCAACGAGGCCATGCGCCCCAGAGCCTCGGCCATCGCCTTGATGTCGCTGCCGCCCTTGCCAATGTCGACAAACACCTCGAAGGGAGTGCCGTCGGCATCGTCGTTCATGGTGACGTGGGCCGTGCCGGCCGGGGTGGTCTTGGACACGGTCACGCCGTAGCGCTTGTAGGGGCGCGGGCGCACCTTGGGCGAGGAGACCTCGGCCGCCGGAGCGGGCGGGGGCACCGGCGCAGCCGGCGCTTCGGGCTCGAGCTTGATGTTCAGCACCTGCTCGTCGCGCGACTGGTCGCGGTAGATGGTGCCACCCTTGCAACCCAGGCGATACATCAGTTCGTAGAGCTGCTTGGTCTGCTCGACCGTATAGTCGGAGGGGCAGTTGCAGGTTTTGGAAATGGCCGAGTCGACCCAGCGCTGGATTGCGGCCTGCACCCGAACGTGCTGCTCGGGGCTCAGTTCCATGGCGTTGACAAAGTAGTCGGGAAGCGGTTCGCCGGGATGTTCCCGGTGCCACTCCTCGACCACGCGCACTTTCTCTTCGTGCACTCCCAGACGCCCCTTGCGGAAGTAGCTCCAGAAGAAGAATGGCTCGATGCCGGTAGAGGTACCAATCATCGTACCTACGGTACCGGTGGGAGCCTGGGTCAGCAGGGTGACGTTGCGGATGCCCTTGGTGCGCACGGCCTCGCGCACATCCTCGGGCATGCCGCGCATGAAGCCGCTCTGCAGGAACTTGTCGGCGTCGAAACGTGCGAACGAACCCTTCTCGGCGGCGTAGTCGGCCGAGGCCAGATAGGCCTCGCGGGCCATAAAGCTGTAAAGCTTGTCGAGAAACTCGACGCTCTCGGGCGAGCCATAGCGAATCTTCAGGCGAATCAGCATTTCGGCCAGGCCCACGCTGCCCAGACCCACGCGCCGCTCGCTCTTTTGCTGCTGCTCGTTCTCTTCAAAGAAGTAGGGAGTGGCGTCGATCACGTTGTCGAGAAAGCGCACGGCCGTGCGCACCGCCTTGCCCAACGAATCCCACTGGACCTGGTTCTTCTCCACGAAGCGCGACAGGTTGATGTGGCCCAGATTGCATACCGACCACTGGGGCAGGGGCTGCTCGCCGCACGGATTGGTGCAAATCAGGTCGCCCTGATCGTAGTAGTAGCTGTTGGAAGCCTTGTTGGCGCGGTCGACGAACCAGAGCCCGGGTTCGGCCGAGGCCCAGGCGCTGGAGATGATCTGATCCCAGATCTCGCGGGCACGCACGGTTTTATGCACCACCACTTTGCCGCCGCGCTCGCGCCATTTCTCGAGGTTGCCGGTCCACTCGCTGTAGTTGGGGTCGTTGCTGTCGGGGAAGACCAGGTCCCAATCGGCGTCGGCCTCTACGGCGGCCATGAAGTCGTCGGTGACGCCCACCGAGATGTTGGCGTTGGTGATTTTGCCCATCTCGCGCTTGGCGTTGATGAACTCCAGCACGTCGGGATGCCAGATGTTGAGAATCAGCATCAGAGCGCCGCGACGCGAACCGCCCTGTTCGATCAGGCCGGTGACAAAAGAATACAGCCCGCCCCAGCTGACCGAGCCCGAAGAGCGACCGTTGACGCCTTTAACGTAGGCATAGCGGGGACGCAGCGTGGACAGATTGATGCCCACGCCACCGCCGCGGCTCATAATTTCGGCCATGTGCGACAGGGTATCGAAGATACCGTCGCGCGAATCCACCGGTGAGGGAATGACATAACAGTTGTAAAAGGTCAGGTTTTGCTCGGTGCCGCAGGCGGTGAGGATGCGCCCGCCGGGGGTGAATTTCCAGCCGTCCAGCAGCCAGCGGAACTCGGCCTCCCACTGCTCGCGACGCTCGGGCTTTTCCACCGCAGCTGCGCCCCGGGCCACCCGGTCCATCATCTGTTCAACCCGGGTTTCCACCGGCTTGTCCACGTGTTCCAGAGGCAGTACCAGCTGGCTCTCGTCGCGCAACTGGACGGTTACCTGAGAGGCATCCAGCTTGAGCACGGTACCGATTTCACGCTGGCCCGTTTTGGCATCGACCATCGCCACCACAACGTCGTCGACTTTGAGCGAACGTTTGGTACCGTCCTTGAGCGCATAGCGATCAAGGAATATTTTTTCTCCCAGGGGGTTGAGCTGATTGTGGGGTTGAGATTGGGTTTCTTCCAGGAACACGGACATAGTGGTGGCCAAAGCCAGTCTCCTTTCACAACGGTGGTTCCGTTGAGCAACTTTCAAACTTGCTCACGGAGCATAGGGGGTCGATTCATCGAAAGTCAACCCCAAACAACTAGATGTAGCGCACTCAGGATCGACTCATACTACAAGTTGTGGATAACTTTGCATGGTCCTCCACAGGATGTGAATCTTTTTCCACATTTTCCACAACTTTGTCCGCCCGGCGGATCGCCCCCCATTCCTCCGAGGGGTCCCCCTTCTCCTCTGCGAAGCCGCAGGTGATGACCGAACTGGATCTCTTGCTTCAGGAACTGCGTGGCGAAGGGCAACTCGACTCTCGCGGGCAGTTCCAGCTCGACGCTGCCAAAGCTCGAGAAAAGCTGGCCGAGCGACAATTGCGCGAGGCCGGCCTGTGGATTACCAAGTTGGTCCAGTGTGCCCATCTGTGGCAGGCCCGCCGCCTGGAGTTGCGCCAGTGGCGCGACCGAACCTCGGCCCGCCTGTGGTTGGGAAACCAGGTGCCGGACGCCGAGACCTGGCTGGGCCACATCCACGAAATCGAGTTTCTGGCCCACCCCCTGTGGGGACCGCTGACGATGGCCTTCCAGGCCGCCCTGGCCGATGGCTGCGAGTGGGTGCAGTTCCAGTCCTGGCGCCTGGACGAGAACGGCTGCCGACCCCTTCCTGCTGTTACCCTGGCGCCGGAGGACCAATGGGAACTCACCTTCCACTATCGGCGTCGCGAGCCATGGTGGAACCCCTGGTTGCAGCTGCGCCCCCCGCGACGGGCTTTGGAAAACTTTCTGGCGGCCAGCCGCAAGGCCGGTCTGGCGCTTCCCGAGCTGGAGATGGACCGCTATCGTCCTCGCCACCCCCTGGATACCCCCACCTCAAGCTCGCTGGTCGAGCGGCTCTGGCTATCTTCCGACCAGCCACGCGAACTGATGCACTATCCCCAGACCCTGGTCCAACAGGCGCGCCTGGAAGAGGTTGCCGGGCGGATTTTTGCACTCCCCCAGCAGTCAGCCGGGTTGCGTCAGTGGCGCCACGAACAGGCCCGAGAACTGCCCCTGCCGCAGGGCGGCTGCCCCGACTGGCTGGAGGGGCTGGCAGCCCGAGGTCACCTGACCTCGATGCCCGGCCGGCCGGGCATTCGCGGGTTGATTCGCTGGAACCTGAACGGAAGCGAGCCGGCTCGACTGACACCGGTCAAGCACGGCATTACTCTCGAGGCCGTGCCGCTGCCCTCGCTGCCCACCGGGGTAGAAATCTGGCTGGCGTCGAGCCTGTGGAAAACCGACCTCAACCAACGACGTCTGTTGCGCGAAGGTAGCCATCGGCCACTGCTGGACTGGGCCATCGAGGAATTCGACCAGTTTTGGGGCGAGCTGCCCGCGCTCAGTGCGGCGAATCCGGCCCTGGCCGAGCTGCGCCATCGGCTGCATCGGCTGGGGCGCCCTCCTCTGGCCCAGGAGCCCCGTCCCCTTCCTCTGGGCGCTTTTTCTTAGACCAGGGCCAGCCGCGCAGTTTCCTGGCCTGTGCTGGCGGTTTTTTCTTGCGCCGGCTTTCATCGATACAGCAACAACAATCCAGGCCGGCACACACCTCGCAACAGTCGCAGGCGTCGCAGAAGTCGCAGCTCGTGCAACAATCGCAATCAGGACAGTTGCAGTCGGGACAACTGCAGTCGGGAAGGTTGCAGCCGTTGCAGCCGTCGCAACCGCAGCCCCCAAAGTCGCAATTGCCGCACTCGCAACCGGGACACTCGCAGCCGGGACAATCGCAATCGCAGGCCGCGCTGGCCGTGGGCGAAACTCCGGCCAGCAGCCCTGGGCCAGCCACCCAACAGACGCTGGGCAAGGTGGGGTTGTCGCCGCAGCGCAGTTGGGGAAATTCGCGCCGGGTGAGCCGCCGAAGATGGTCAAGGTGAGCCAGCAGCACCGGGCGAGCCTCAGCCAGAGGCAAGGCCTGCAGAGCCTGCTGCAGGTGGCGCAGAGCATGGCTGAGCTGAAAATAGAGCTGCTCTGGCTCAACCGGAAAGCGCAACAGCGCGTTAAAGCTGCCCCGCGCCCGGTCGCGATCGCGATCGACCAGGGCATCATACAGGTAAATCCACAACCCCAGGGCCCGCCCCAGTTCGCTCAGAGTCGGCTCGAGCTCGGGACGCTGGCAATGCCTCGCCAGAAAAGCAAAGGCTCTGGCCAGCAGGTCAGCGGTAGGCTCGGCCAGTTGGGGCAGGCTTTCGGCGTGTTGCTCCAGCCAGCGTTGGCGCTGGCCCAGCGTCTCGATAGTCTCGAGCGGAAACCCCAACCGCCGCAGGCTGGGAAGGGCACGTTGATAGGCCGGGCGCAGCGGCAGAAAAGCCCATTTCACCCAGGGTCGGTCGCCGTCGTGCAGATCGTCTTCCACCTTGGCCCCCAGCAGGGCCAGAGTGAGCGCCGATACCAGCGCCCGACTGTCGGGCCGCAGGCGCCGTACCTGCACCTGGCGGAAAGGCAGAGCCGTGCAGCGTCGCCGCACCGTTTCAGGCGGTTCGGACTCAAGGGCGGCCAGCACCAGCAGCCAGAAGGTCATGTCGTAGTTGGTAGCCAGCGACGCCAGCTTGCCTTCGAACTCGTCCAAACAGTGACACAGGGTGCAAAAGTGGGACCGGTAGCTCTGCCGGTCGGCATCGCTCAGCCCCCCGCGGGGCACTCTCAGGGTTCCGAACATGGCCCATAGGTTGGCCAGCCGGCGCAGGAACCCTGGGAACCCGGGTGAATCTCAGGCCATCTTTAGCCCTGGGTCTAGGCCCCAAGGGTTCTGTGAGGAGAGCAACATGGCCAATCCGAGAGTTTTGATGAAAACCACCAAGGGTGATATGGTGTTAGAGTTGTACCAGGCCGACGCCCCCGGCACCGTGAAGAATTTCCTGGACCTGATCAACAAGGGCTTCTACAACGGGCTCAGCTTCCACCGCGTGATCGCCAACTTCATGATCCAGGGCGGATGTCCCCGCGGCGACGGCACCGGCGACCCCGGTTACAAGATCAAGTGTGAGATCAATCCCAACAAACACGTTCGCGGTACCCTGTCGATGGCCCACGCCGGCAAAGATACGGGCGGCAGCCAGTTCTTCATCTGCCATTCCCCCCAAAGCCACCTGGACGGTGTGCACACGGTGTTCGGTCGCGTGATTGAAGGCCTGGAAGTGGTCGACGCCATTCGCGGCGGCGACAAAATGACCGAGGTCAAAGAGCTGGCCACCGCCGGCTAGCCGTGGCCAAAAAGGGCAAAAAAATCGTCAAGCCAGCGGGCTCGGCGCTGGACCTCCTGGTCCGTCAGTTCGCCCAGCCGCTGGCTTGCCTTCGCGAGCTGGTACAAAACTCCATCGACGCCGGCACCAACCAGGTCGAGGTAACCCTCAAAACCGAAGACGACCACCTGGTTCTCACCGTGGCCGACACCGGCGAAGGCATGAACGAGCACATCATCAACACCCAGCTCACCCGCCTGTTCAGTAGCGAAAAAGAAAACGACCTGACCAAGGTGGGAAAATTCGGGATTGGCTTCGTCTCGGTCTTCGCGCTCGAACCCGAATGCGTGGTGGTCGACACCGGGCGCGACGGCCAGTCGTGGCGCGTTCTCTTTGACGAAAAGCGGGCCTTCCAGCTGCGCAAGCTGCCCCAGCAGGTCGAGGGGACCCGGGTTCAACTCTATCTGCCTCGCTCGCGCTTCAAACTCGAGTCCCTGGTGAAGGAAATCCGCAATACCTTGAGCTTCTGGTGTCGCCACTGCGCCATCGACATCACGGTGAACGGCGAGTCCATCCAGGCGGCGTTTGAGCTCGATGAACCTCTGACCATCGCCTACCAGGAAACCGGTACCCGACTGGTGGCCGGCATCAGCCAGGATGACGAGCCCTTCCACGGCTACTATAATCAGGGGCTTACGCTGCTCGAAGGCAAAGGCTCGCCCATCGCCCATCTCAGCTTCAAGATCGACTCTCGCTACTTCGAGCACACCCTGACCCGCGACAATCTGATCCGCAACGATGATTATGAAAAGGCCATGAGCCTCTTGTCGAGGGTGGTGGCTCGCGAGTATCCGGCCCGGCTTTTCGACAACCTGCGCAGCCTGCCGGCCACTCCGCTGTGGGACCAGCTGCCGAAGCTGGCGAGCCTGGGGGTGCCGGCTCGCGATATTGACGCAGCCCTGCTCTTCCAAGACCACGATGGCCAGCGTTACAGTTTCGCCGCGCTGAAGGGCCAGGAGGTCTACTGGCAGGCCGAGAGCGACGACCTGTCGGTGGCGGTGCATCAACCTCCCAAGCGAGTGGTGCTCAAGCTAGAAGGTACAAAGCCTGCCGAGTGCGGACTCCGATGGTTGGAAGGTCGAGGCCTGAGAGTCGAGGCACTCGACAAGCTTTGGGGCCATAGCCTGGTGGTCACGGCCGTCGAACTGCAGCCAATCCTCGAGCTGATGCAGGGGCTGGGAAGTCGCCTCTCCTTACGCCAGCTCACCCCGGTGCGCTGGTTGCGACCGCCTCAGGGCCGCCCCTTCCTCTGGCAGGGGCCCCATGGGGCCGTACGCTGGGACCGAAAAACCCTGAAAAACGACCCGATTCTGCTCGACGTCGAACATCCCGGATACGCTCCCCTACTGCAGTTGAGCCGCTGGAGCATGCCTCTGGCAGGTCAGGTGCTGATGCAACACCTGCTGTTGCTGCGTCCCGAGTCGGAACGGGAAGAGCTGTCGCTGTGGCTCACCGAGCGCGTTTTGGAGCTGATGCAATGAGCCTGCTCAAGCGGCTTGCCAAGGGCGAGCTGCATTCCCAGGGCGAGTTCACCATCGATATGGATCGCGCCAACTCGAAGATGTCGCGCTTCCAGTTTCAAGACGAGAGTGAATTCTTGTTTCACCTGGTTGGCGGACTCTTTCGCCTGGGTTGTCCACACATCGAAGTCACCACCAAGGGCTCTGAACTGATCCTCGGCTGTCAGGGTTACGCGCTGCCGGCTGGCGTGCCCGAACGACTCGACGAACATCTGCTCAACGAAGACTCGCCCCTGCGTCGACTGTCCGCCGCCTGCCAGGCCATTCTTGCCCATACTCCGGCCGAGTTTCGCTGGAGCGACAGGTCGGGGCAGCAGTTTGACTATCTCACCGACGAAACCAGCAAATGGTCGAAGCCGCAGCTCGACCATATCCACATCTCCGGACTACCCGACAAGCTGTTGCAGCAGGCCACCAGCCGGCTCCAGGAAGCAGCGCGCTACTGCCGGCGGAAGCTGGCCATCCAGGGCCGGCTGCTTTCGCCCGTTCTCCCCGAACAACAGCTTCAGCTGGCCGGCCTGACAGGCGCCTGCCGCATCGACCCCGATCGGCGCGAGTCTCAACTGGTGTTGGTGGTCGACGAGATGGTAACCGTGGCCAAGCCGGTCGACTGCGCCTTGCCCTGGTTCGGGGTGCTGTATGTCGACGAGCGTTTCAGCCTCGACGCCTCGCTGGCAGCCGTGGTGGAAGATGAACACTACCATCGACTGACCAGAGAGCTTCCGGCCACGTTTCCGACCGCCGTCAAGCCCATCGTGATGGGAAATCGCTGGAGCTCCACGCCGTTTCGCCATCTCTTGCTTCCCCTGTTGCTCGATCAGAACCCCCTGTGGAACGACATCAGAGACGAGCTGAGGCGGCTTCCCTTCTTTACCGACCGGAACAAGAAACCGTGGTCGATGAACACGCTGGAACAAAGCAGCGAGACCATCTATCACGCCGCCAAAGCCCCCGAGGGCCCCCTGTCGGCAACCATTCTGGTGGAGCCCTCTGTGCTGGTCGTGAAAATTCTCCGTGAGCGCCTGGGCGATCGCCTGCAGGAAGCCACCCAGGCCGTGCTTCAGGCGCTGCGTCGCAAGCATAATCAGGAGGTCTGGGAGGCGCGTGCCATCGAGCCGTTCGAGCTGCCGGCCGGCCGCTGGTTGGCCCGACATGATTTCAGCCTGAGCGAAAGTCGGCACATCGTGGGGCTGCCCGACGATTGGTCGGAATCCGGGGGCACCATCACCCTGCGCTATCAGGGGCGGTTTCTGGCCCAGCGCCGCATCGCCGACGACAACCTGCGCTTCGAAGGCGTTTCCGAGGTCAAGGAAGACGATATCAACGAGCTCTGGGACGACCTTTCCAGCGCCAGCTGGGAGCGCTATTCGCGGGCCTACCTGCAGCAGGCCGGCGAACTGGTCAAGCAACTGGCCAAGAGCCCCCCTGAAGACCTGGCCGCATTGCGACGCCCCCTGCTGCGTCATCTGGCCCGCAGCCGCAAACCCGAAGAAAGCTACTTTGCCCGCACCCGCCTGTTTGCCGATCAGGATGGCGTGCCACTGTCTCTGCACACCTTGTTGCAGGCCCAGTCCCAAGGCTCGGCCCTCTTTCTGCTCGACGAGAGCGGCAAATACGATCCCGATCAGATCCCCAACAGTTTGCAACCCAAGGGCACCTGGCTGCGGGTGGGTGCCGAAGAAAGAGACTGTTTGACCCGGGTTCGCGAGCTGCGCCTGCGCGATATGGCGGTGCTTTTCCAGGATTGGCAGCAGGCGCGCGACGAGAAAGTCCACTGGGCCCCCACAGCCTGGACGGTGAGCTGGGACAAGGCCACCAGTCGGGGGGAACTGAGCCTGATGCCGCTCGGCAAGGATAGTTTGATCGATGTTTTCAGTCAGGGCATTTACCTGGGTCAATATACGGTGCCGGCCGGCGAATACTGCTATCGAGCCCGACTGACCTGCGACGATCTGCACCTGCAGGTTCGCCTCGACTCGCAGCGTCTGGGTGGCAAGCGTTGGACGGTGGTGAAGAACCATCAAGCCTGGACTCGCTGCCTGGAACAGCTCGAGGCCCAGGCCCGAGAATCGGTCCGCCTGCGCTGCCAGGAAGAGCTGACCAACAGCCCCGATTGGAGCGCCTGGGCACGGGCCATGGTCCTGGCAGGCCGGGCCAACGACTTCCCCAAGCTGGCCCAGGCTCGCGTGCTGGAAACCCTGCCGCTGTCCACCAGCCTGGAAGAGCTCAAAGCCCATCCCCACCCCGGCTGGACGGCCCTGAAGGTCGACGCCAAGCAACTGAAAGCTTTCCTGGACGAGAAACCGGGACATTTGCTGTGGCCCGCCCTGTCTGCCGACGAGCGCACCCAGCTCGAACAGCACTATGGCCTGAAATGGGAGTGCCTGGACAGCTGGTTTGCCCGCCAGGAAAAGCTGCTTCAGTTTCTGGCCCGACCCACCGTAGAACTACGAATGCCCGGGGCCCTGGCCCAGGCCACCGCCCGTCCCCCACTGGAGGGATGGTTGGGTGTCATGGTTCCAGCCACCCCGGGAAGGGTGCTGTGGCTGCACCTGCAGCGCACCGTGCTCTCTTTGCCCGAGATCGCCGGATTTCACGCACGCGTGTCCTGCCGGGAGCTCCAGTTGAACGAGAACTGCGACCAGCTCGAGCCCGAGTCGCGCCGGGTCGAGCTGCAGCGGGAACTGCGCCAGCAGCTGGCAGAACTGCTGCACGACTGGCTGCAACAGCCCCGCGTGGGTGAAAGCAAATACCTGGTATGCTGGCAGGAATGGGAAATGGTGTCGGCCGAGGCCCAGGCTGCTCTAGAGCAACAGCCCTGGTTTCTGACCTCCCAAGGCTGGAAGTGCTGGAAAGACCTGATGCTGCTACCCAAGTTGCATCAATTGGAGGGTGCCGCCCCCGGCCTGCCCGACGACCTGTGCTTCATCTATACGGCGGGGCTGCCGCAATCGATCGTAGACCGGCTGCGCTCGCGGCATTCCGGTTGGGTGGAAACCAGGGCCACCGAAAAGCTGCTTCTGCAGCGCGAGCGCCAGGCTGAAAAGCAACGCGACCTGGATGAGCGACGGCGCAAAATGGATGGCATCCCCTTCAAGGTAGAAGCCGAAGGAGGAGTGGTGGGCTGGCACCCTCGCTCCCGCCACGACGTTCGCCTGGTGTTGGACGATCGGGTGGTGCCGATCGTCAATCTGCCTCCGGGCTGGACGGGCTTTGTGCAGTCGGAACTCTACACGCTGCAGAAAACCTCTCAAGGCGAGCGAGCCGAACTCAAGAATCGCAGCCGTCGTCAGTTGCTTCAGGCGCTGCTGCCGGCGGTGCTGCAGCGCATCGAGAAGGGCCGGCTCAGCTCGCTAGAACAGGTGCACGTGGCCGCCTACTGTTTGGCCGGGCTGCACGGGCAAAACCCGCTCAATCCCGATGCCGTCTGGGAGCCCCTCATTCAGGCGCGCTGGTTGCCCACCGCCGACGGCACCCTCAGCAGCCTGCACCAGCTTCACCAGGAGGTGAGCGAAAACAAGACCGTCTTCTATTGGGAAAAGAAGTATCGCCTGAGCTCCATGGGTGAGGAGCTGACCTTGTTACTGGAAGACCCGATCATGGTGGAGGTGGTCACCCGCTGGACACGCCGGGCCCCTCAGCTGCGAGCCAAGCCGATGCTGTATCGCGACGTTCGCGAACTGGCCGCGCCCAAACTGAGCAACGTTCGCGAAGTTCTAGAAGGCTTTGGCAAGTGGGTCAAGCGGGCCCCAGGACGAGGGCTGACCCAGTATCTTCACCAGGTGGTGCATCGCTCGCGTCAGGCCCTCAACACTCGCTATCAACGCTACAACGAGAAGCAGACCCAGGCAGCGGCGGCGGCCCGAGCCGAGCAGGAGAAGAAGCAGCGCAGCCTGGAGGAACTCAGCAAGGGTTTGCTTACCTCCCTGCGCCGACAGGCCCGTATGCTTCTTCAGGGGCAGGCCCGCACCGAAATCATGCGCGTGCTCGATCGAGCCCAGCTGGTGGAAACCCGCTCGCGTGGGCTGTGGGCCATGTCGACCCGGGGCGTACTGGAAATCTCGCTGACCCATCCGCTGCTGCGAAGCTGTTTGGGCACGGAAGAGCCCGAACCGCGCCACACTCTGTGCTTACTGCTGGGGCTGGTTAGCTTCATCAACGCCCGCCTGGAGCCCGTAACCGACAGTATGGAACGAGAGTTCTTGAAGGAATTGACCGTCGAGGTCGTAGGTAGTTATCGAGATCACATCGGAGCCTGAAGTGAAGTCCACATCGAGTCGGGGGATCAAAGCCCTGCTCGGCTACCTCTGGCGCTATCGCGGCACCACCTTGTTGGGGGTAGTGGGACTGCTGGTGGCCGACGTGGCCCAGCTTTCCATTCCCTATCTGAGCAAGCTGGTCATCGACCAGCTGCAGTTTTCCCCCCAGCAGCTGCGGCTGGGGCCTACGGTGAGCCTGATGGTGGGGCTGGCCGTGCTGGCCTATCTGGCGCGCTGCCTGTGGCGCTACTGCCTCTTCGGGGTGGCCCGCCGCTGCGATGTGGAAATTCGTTCGCAGATTTACCAACGGGCCGTGGCGCTCAGCCCGGAAGGTCATACCGACCTGAGTTCGGGAAAAATTCTCTCGCTGGCCACCAGCGACGTACTGGCCGTGCGCTATGCCCTGGCCTTTGCGCTGATGTCCACCTTTGATGCGGTGATGTATACGTTGCTGAGCCTGTCGGCCATGGTGCACCTCAATGCCCGGCTGGCCCTCTACACCCTGCTGCCGTTCCCCATACTGGCGCTGGCCATGAAGTATTTGCTGCAGTGGAACTACCAGCTGTGGGATCGGGTGCAGAGCTCGCTGGACGAAATGACCGAAAAGGCCCGCGAAAGCATCGCCGGCATGCGGGTTCTGCGCAGCATGGTGCAGGCCGAGGGCGACGCCCGCGACTTTCACCGCCACACCCACGAAGTCTACCGCCGCTTTTTGCGCTTCGTGCGCGTCGACGGGGTCTATACCCCGGCCATCACGCTGCTGGCCGGCACCAGCTTTACCTTGCTTCTGGCCATGGGTGGGGCCGACGTGGCCGCGGGCGAGATGAGCATCGGCGACTTTGCCGCCTTCGCTTCGTTTCTGGGCCAGCTCACCTGGCCCATGATCGCCGCCGCCTGGACTCTGTCGCTGGTACAACGTGGCAGCGCCTCGATGGAGCGCATCCTGGAACTGCTCGACCGCCCCCCCGAGCCCGATCAGCCGGCGGTAGAGGCCAGCGAAAGCGGCCATTTGCGGGTCGAACAGCTGGTCTATCGCTACCCCCAGGGTGGACATCGGCCCGCCCTGGACGGTCTCTCCTTCGAGGTATTGCCGGGCGGCAGCCTGGGGCTGGTGGGCGAGGTGGGCTCGGGCAAGTCGACCCTGCTGCGCCTGTGGCTTCGGCTCTACGCGCCGCCTCGCGGGGGGTTGTGGATGGACGGCCACGACGTGCTCGACTGGAACCTGAACCAGCTGCGACAGCGCGTGGCCTGGGTGGAACAGGAAAGTTTTCTCTTCTCCATGACCATCGCCGAGAACCTCAAGCTGCAACAGCAACACCTGTCCCACGAAGAGGTTGTGGCCGCCGCCAAATTGGCCGAACTGCACGACGAGGTGATGAGCTTCCCCCAGGGCTACGACACCCTGCTGGGCGAACGCGGCATCACCCTGTCGGGGGGCCAGAAACAGCGGCTTTGCCTGGCCCGAGCCCTGTTGAAGCCGGCACCGTTCCTGGTGCTCGACGACACGCTATCGGCCGTCGACGCCGACACCGAGCGACGCATTCTGGAGGGGCTGAAAAAGCGCCGCAGCCAGCAAACCCTGCTGGTCATTTCGCACCGCATCAGCGCCGTGCAGGAACTGGATGAAATCCTGGTGCTGGAAGCGGGCAAAGTGGTGCAGCGCGGCCGCCACGATGAACTGCTCCAGGCCCAGGGCCTGTATCGCCAGCTGTACGAGCTGCAAAGCAAGGAGGGCCGATGATCGACGACGACGCCCTGCTACCCTCGCGGTTGACCCAGGCCCAGCTGCTGCGCTTTTTCTATCGAGTATTTGGCTATACCCGGGGCTTTCGCTGGGTACTGGCCATCGCTTTGCTGGGCTCGGTGATCAACGCCATTCTCGAGGTGCAGCTGCCGGCCGTGACGGCCTCGGCCATCGATCGTTATATGCTCGGTGACGCCGCCCGAGCGCTGGCTACCGAAGGTCTGCCCAGGTTGGCCGCACAGTATCTGGCCATGGTGGTGCTGGTCAGCGGGCTGAGCTTTGCCGTGACCTACGCCTTTAACTACGTGGGCCAGCGGGTGGTGGAACGGATCCGCAATGAGGTGTTCGAACACCTGCATCGCCTTCCCATGGCCTACTTCGACGGCAATCCGGTGGGGCGGCTGGTGACCCGGGTGGCCAGCGACACGGGCACGCTGTCGGAATTCTTCACCGGCATTCTCTCGAATCTGCTGTGCGACCTGTTGAAATTATTGGTGCTGCTGGGGGCGCTCACCTATCACAGCCCCCGACTGGCCAGTATTCTGCTGTGCCTGATCCCACCGTTGCTGGGCGCCGCCTATGCTTTTCAGCGCAAGAATACGGCCGTCAACCGCGAGCTGCGCCGCCAATCGGCCCAGCTCAACGCCCATATTCAGGAGAACGTGCAGGGCTTGACCACGCTCAAGTCGTTCACCTCGGAGAGCTGGATGCAGGGCATTTTCGACCGCCAAAACGACCTCTACTACCGCACGGAAATGCGCCTGCTGCATCTCTACATGTTGTTTCGTCCGCTCTTTGCTTCGGTGTCGATGCTGGCGCTTGCCATGATTTTGGGCTGGGGCGGACAGATGGTGAGTCGCGGCGAGCTGACGCTGGGCACGCTGGTGCTCTTCGTGTTCTACCTGAAGATGTTTTTCGCCCCGCTCGACGACCTGGCCGAGCGCTTCAACGTATTGCAGTCGGCCGGGGTGGCGGCCGAGCGCATTTTCGACATCCTCGATCGTCCCGTGGAACCCTCGGGCACGGCCTCCCCTCCCCCGTTTCAAGGCGTGCTGGAGTTTCGCGACGTGCACTTTGCCTACACGCCCGACAAACCGGTGCTGCGCGGGGTGAGCTTCCGGCTGGAGCCGGGCCAAAAACTGGCCCTGGTGGGCGCTACTGGCTCGGGCAAGAGCACCATTACCGCTCTCATTCAGCGCCTGTATCCGCTGGAAGCAGGGGGAAGCGGCCAGATCTTGCTCGACGGTGTGGACCTGCGCGATTATCCCGTCGAGGTGCTGCGCGGCCATCTGGGGCTGATCCAGCAGGATCTGTTCTTGTTCCGGGCCAGCCTGCAACAGAACATCACGCTGTATCGCCAGGTGGAGCCCCAGCAGCTGCAGCGCGCCCTGACCATCAGTCGGGCCGAGCGGGTGGTGGCCGCCCATGCCGACGGGCTGGAGCGCAGCCTGGGCGAGCGCGGTCAGCAACTGTCGCAGGGCGAGCGCCAACTGGTGTCCTTCGCACGGGCCCTGGCGGGCAACCCTCCCCTGCTCATTCTGGACGAGGCCACGGCCAGCATCGACAGTATCACCGAGCAGGCCATTCAGGAGGCCCTCGAGGATGTGCTCGAGGGTCGCAGCGCCATCATCGTGGCCCACCGCCTGTCCACCATCCAGCACTGCGACCAAATTCTGGTGCTGGAGCAGGGTCAGGTGGTCGAGCGCGGCAACCATGGGGAACTGATGGCCCAGAACGGGATCTATGCCCAGCTGGTGCATACTCAGCTGATGGTCGCTGGCTCGCCAAGCCAGGACCCTACCGCAACGTAGTCGGGTTGGCGCTTCCTCAACCTGATCGGAAACCCCAAGGACTGCGCTGAAATCCCTGCGGTTTGCGCCACTACACAATGACCCGGGCGGCCGCATCCGAGTAGGCCGCCCGGGTGGGCGCGTGGAACTCCCCCGTGTGACCGACCAGGAATTCGCCGCGCTGGAAGCCGACCTCTTCGACGACTACCCGTTGCCTCTGCAGGGGCCACACGGCCCGCGCCACTGGCGCCGCGTCGACCGCTATGGGCGGCTGCTGGCCGAGCGCACCGGAGCCGATCTGGAGGTGGTGCGGCGCTTTGCCCTGTTGCACGACTGCCAACGCTTTTGCGAGGGTCGGGACCCGGGCCACGGGAGACGCGGAGCCGAATGGGCCGAACGTTACTGCAGCCGGGAACTCAGTGCCGAACAGATGCAAATGCTGCGTCTGGCCTGCGAAGGCCACGAAATGGGGCTGTGCAGCGACCATCCCACCATCGGCACCTGCTGGGATGCCGACCGGCTCGACCTGGAGCGGGTTGGCATCGACCCCTCGCCGCTGTATATGAGCACCGCCTACGGCCGCGAGCTGGCCGGCATGTCGCTGGGCCAGCGACACTGGATGGCGGGCCTGAGACCCTTTTTCGAAGGGGTCGACTCGCTGGAGCAGCCCTGGGAGCCCCGCTAAAGGAAAACCTGGCCGGGCTTTGGAAGCAGAACCGCGTGAAGTCTCGATGTTCCTGGTGCGGCCAGGACCCTACCTATGTGCGCTACCACGATGAAGAGTGGGGGGTGCCGGTATATGACGACCGCCGGCTCTTCGAAATGCTGACGCTCGAAGCGGCCCAGGCCGGGCTGAGCTGGATCACCATTTTGCGCAAGCGCGAGGCCTATCGCAAAGCCTTTCGGGGCTTCGACCCCGAGGCCGCCGCCCGGCTGGACCCGGAACAACTGATGACCAACCCGGGCCTGGTGCGCAACCGGGCCAAGCTGCAGAGTTCCGTGAAGAACGCCCGAGCCTTTCTGAGTATCCAACAAGAATTTGGCAGTTTCTCGGCCTATCAGTGGCGCTTCGTCGAGGGTCGTCCGCAGCACAACCATTATGAGGCGCTGTCGGAAGTGCCCGCCCAAACCGCGCTTTCCCAACAGTTCAGCAAAGACCTGAAGCAGCGCGGCTTTGCTTTTCTGGGTCCGGTCGTGATCTATGCCCATATGCAGGCCTGCGGCATGGTCAACGACCACCTGATCTCGTGTTTTCGACATTCTGAACTGGCCGCTGGAGGAACGCGATGAATTCCTGGTTGACCCACCTGGACGGGCGCATCCGCGCCACCGTTGCCGACCTGCCCGGACCGGCCAACGAGTATGACCTGATGGCCCTGCAGCAGGCGGTAGGCAGGCCCCTGCCCCCGGTGCTGCGGGAATTTTTGCAGTGGAAGCCGGCCGGGGTGCAGCTGACGCTGAGCTGGGAGAACGACGGCTTCGGCGGCGGTTCCTTGCTGGAGCCGCTGGACATGGTGGGCCTGATCAGCGACTGGAAACTGCCCTGCCCCCAGGGCACGGTGGACTGGTGGAGCCCGGAATGGGTGGCGCTTCTCGACGACGGCCAGGACCTGCTGTGTGTGAACCTGGCCGGCAGCTTTGGCCACCCGCCCGGGTCGCTGCTGCACTTTTCCCCCGACGCCCCTCACCGTCCGGCCCTATTTCCCCACCTGGAAGGTCTGCTGCGCTGGCTGGCCACGGCTCTCGAGCAAGACTGTGGCCGGGTGTTTCTACAAGACGGCGTGCTGCAGGTTGCCCTGAGCCGCAAGGCGCAGAAACTCTACAAAGACTTTTTCCCCGACTATCCGTTGCGGGGCGAACCCGAACTGCTGGGGCTCAGCCGCCTGGATCGCATGCTGAACCGGCTGCGCAAAAGTGGCATGAGCATGACCGTGCCACTGCCCCCGCCGCTTACTCCCGACGACCTGTTTTCGCGGCTCACCGGCGGGCTGGTGCGAGAAGACGGCATGGATGGGGAATTCTTGCGGGTGGTCACGCTGATCGAGCCGCGCCACAGCCCCCAGGCCTGGACGGCCTATGTCAACCTGCGCGAGGTGGGTACCTCGGCCGTCGTGGAAGGCTGTGCGGTGGTGCCCGAGAGCGTGGGATTCTCGCTGAGCAATGCCCGCACTCTGCTGCAGCAGGGCGACACTGCCGGGGCCGCCCGACGCCTGGCTCAGGTGGCCTTCAGCCTGCACCAATTGGGGCAGTCGGAGGCCGCCCGCGGTCTGCTCGAGCGTGCGCTGCAGCTCGACCCCCACCACAGTGTGGCCGCGCGCTCGCTGGAGGCACTGGTGGCCAAAGGGGTTCAACCGCCCGGGCCGGCCCTGCGCCCCCTGCTGCATTATCTGGGTTGAACACCAGGGCTCGCCAGAAAGATACCTAATTGAAAACGATGAAAATCTATCTCGCCGCCCTGTGTCTGTTGGGATGCGCAGCCCAACCCCCGGCCCCAACGGCCAGCCCCGCGCCCGCTCGTGCATCAGCCAGCCCCGGCCTGTCGGCCTCGCCGGCTGCCACTCCCACTCCCGTGGCAGATGCCAGCCCGTCCGCCGGCCAGGTGAACGGCAAAGAGGCCGTTCGCCGCACCCGAGAGTACCTGTCTCTGGGGATCAGCAACGAGGTTCGCTGCAATTTGCTGGTCGACCATCTTTTCGAAAAAGGCCGTCGGGGGCTGTATGTGCACTGGGACAGTTTTGAAGACAGCCCGGGCGTGTACGAGGTGGTCTTTTATGCCGAACCCCTGGCTTCGAAAAACACTCCAACCCCAACGCCAACGGCCTCGGCCACTCCCAGGTCGAACCCCTTTGTGCGGCCCCCGCGCCCCAAGAGCAAGGGGGTGGAACTGAGCTGGACCTACGAGTTCAAAGGCGGCACCTGCAAACCCCGAACGCCGGCCACCGAGGCCCTGGTGGGCCTGAAGCCCAGCCTGGACAGTTCGGGCCTCGAGAAGGCCCTGCCCCAGGCCTGGCGAGAAGCGGCCTCGCCACCCACGCTGGTGTCCAGCCCGCCCCAACAACCTTCGATCGAACCCCACATCAGCCCGCCTGAGGCCAGTGAAACGCCCGAACCCGCCGAAGCGATCAAGCTGATCGGCTTCATCGGCGAGGGCAAAGAGCGACGGGCCGTATTGACCTATCGCGGCGAGAGCCACGAGCTGAAGGTGGGTGAAAAGATGGGCACCCTGCGGGTCAAGGAAATCAACGACGAAGACGTGCTGCTGGAACTGGGCCGCGGCGAGGAAACCCGCCTGATGCCCGGCCAGGAGTGGTCGCCGGGCGACTTCTAGCCGAACTGGAAGTTAGAAAGCAGCGCCTCCAGATAGTTCTGGGGCTTGTGTTCTTCCTTACGGGCCCCATCGGCCACGTCTTCGGGGCCTGGCGCCAACGACTTGGCCACCTCTTTAGGCACCGATTGCTGCACCATTTCCTCGGCCACTTCGCGGGTCACGGCCTTTTCCACCGACTCTTCGGCCACTTCCTTGGCCACGCCCTTGGCCGCGGCGGTTCCCGCGCCTTTGGCGCCGGCGCTGCCCCCGCCGCTGAGCACGGCCAGGGCGATGTCGGGGGCCAGATAGCCGGCCACCCCGGCGGCGCCGTGATCTTTGTAGACCTGCTTGTAGTCGTTGACCAGGCCCTCGCCAATGCCCTTCAGCTGCTCTCCGCCCTCGCGATAGGCTTCGATGGGGTTCTTGCCCTGCACGGCCGCCACTACGGTGCCGCCTATCGGATTGAGCACCGGATTGGTGGCCAGCTTGCCCACCGCCTTGGCCGTGTCGACCGGGTTGGAGGCCAGCCCCACCACCGTGCTGACGCTGGACTTGCCCCACTCGAGCACGCCCTTGCCAAAGTTGAGCTGCTGATTCTTGACGAAGCGGTCGGCCTCGGCGGTGAACTCCACCGCGTCTTTAGCCACCCCCACCGCCTTGCCGCCAGCGTCCTTGGCCACGTCAACAGCCTTGCCGCCCACGTCTTTGGCCTTATCGACCGCCTTGCCACCGACGTCTTTAACCTTGTTGACGGCGGCGCCGCCGACTTTCTTCAGGGTGTCAATTCCGGGCAGTCCCATGGGGGAAGTCCTCCTCTAGCGATGCCTTGTGGCTCTATGGATAGACTAGCGGCAGCCCGAGAACCGGGGAAAAAATGATTCTCCAACCAGGTTAACAATCGTTGCCAAATTGTAAGCAAATTACCAGGCACCAGGGAGCCTTGGGCGGTTGGCCAACACAGGGCGATGCGAACACAGCTTACCTGCCTGCTTGGAGCGCTGCTCCTGTCCCCCCTACTGGCGGCCGACCCCGGCCAAGAGATTGTATTGGGGGCCTGGAACATCGAGTGGCTGGGGCGTCCCGACATGCGCTCGGGCCCGTCCAAAGACGTGGCCCAGACCCCCGAGGACCTGGCCCGCTACATCGCCGACAGCGGCGTGGACATGCTGGCGCTGGAAGAAATCTGCGTCCTGCCCGGCCAGGACCTGCACCCATTTAACCCCACCCTGCAATCGGCCCTGCACCTGCTCAACCAGCAGCCCGGTCGGCGCTGGAAGATCGAGTATTTTCCCAAGAAAGGCGAGGAACCCACCCAGTGGACGGCGCTGGCCTGGAACGCCGAGCGCGTGCAGGCCGTGGGCGGCCCCTACCGCATACCGGTGGCGCTGCCAGCCTCGGCCTTCGATTTGTGGAAACGCTGGCCCTACGCCATGAAGTTCACCACCACCGCCCCGGGCCACACCGACTGGGTGGCCATTCCCATCCACATGAAGTCCAACCGACGCGACGAACCCGGAGCCCATCCCGTGCGTCACAGGGCTCAGGAGGGGCGGGCGCTGGCCGAACAACTGCCGGGCCTGCGCCAGCACTTCGGCGACCGCGACCTGGTGGTGTTGGGCGACACCAACGTGCTGAAGGCCAGCGAAGAGGCGCTGACCGCCCTGGAGCGCCAGGGGCTGGTCAACCTGAACCGGGCCGACCGCCCCACCACCTGGAAGGGGCGAGCGCCCTTCGACCGCATTTTCCTGGCCGGGGGACAGCCCGAGTTTGCCGCTTGCCGCCAGACCATCGTCAAGCCCGAGGGCATGACGGCCGAAGAGTTCAAAATCAAGCTGTCGGACCACTATATGGTCACCACCCGCTTTCGTCCCACCCGCGACGACGACTAGCGACCCCAGAGCGGATAAAACCAGGGAATCCAGCGCTGCATGGCGCGCTTCTGGGCACCGCCCAGCAGCTGCAGCACCAGCAGCGCGGCCATCAGGCACACCAGTGACAGCAAGGCCGTGCCCGGGCTGAAGGCCACTGGCCCCTGGCGTTGCAGGGCCCACCAGGCCCCGCCGGCCAGCAGGGCGGCTTCGGCCAGCAGCAGCAACCCCAGCACCAGGTTGAGCAGCAGGTTGGCGGTGAAGCGAAAAAACCACTTCAAAGTTTCCATCTGACGATTGTAACGGGCCCATTGAGGGAAGGCCAGAGACGAGGCGCGAATGCCCCGCCATATCAACTCAGGAGTGATCCATGACCTTGACCCTGCCCCCCCTGTCCGACCACTATCGCCAGCGCCAGCCTTCGGCCATCCGCATCGCCTCGATGAAGTTTGCCGAGCGCCGCGACGGCACCCAGGCCATCAATGTGGCCATTGGCAACGTGTCGCTGCCGATGCACCCGGCCATGCAAGAGCGCATGCGCCACCTGGGCGAGGCACCCTCGCCCTTTGCGGCCGGCGTGGTCAAGTACACCGCCACCGTGGGTGAGGCCGAGACCAATGAAGCGTTTCTCAACATTTTGCGCTCCTCGGGCTGCGACACCGAGGGTCTCTATTGCCAGGTGTGCGACGGCGGCAGCCAGGCCATGGAACTGGTCATCCTGGGGGTGTGCGGCCCGGCAGGTAGCGATGAACGGCCGCTGCTTTTGATCGACGCCGCTTACACCAACTACCTGTCGTTCGCCGACCGGGTGGGGCGCAAAACCTGTTCGGTACAGCGTCAGCTGGGCGACGACGGCAAGTTCAGCCTGCCCTCGCGCAGCGAGCTGGAGCAGGCCATTCAAAAGCACCGCCCCGGGGCCATGGTGGTGATTCCCTACGACAACCCCACCGGGCACCTCTATGACCGGGCCAGCCTGATTGAACTGGCCCGGCTGTGTGTGCAGTACAACCTGTGGATCATCAGCGACGAGGCCTATCGCGAGCTGTTTTACACCGGCGGCCCCACCCTGAGCATCTGGTCGCTGACCGAAGAAGAGGTGCCGGGCATTCGCGGCCGGCGCATCAGCATCGAGACCGCCTCGAAGGTGTGGAACGCCTGCGGCCTGCGCATCGGCGCCCTGATTACCGACAATCAGGAGCTGCACCAGCAGGCCGTGGCCGAGAACACCGCCGGGCTTTGCTCCAGCGCCATCGGGCAATACATTTTCGGGGCCCTGGCCCAACAGAGTCACGAGCAGCTGCAGCAGTGGTATGGCCAACAACGCCAGTATTATTCGAGCATGCTCAACCACTTCAGCCAGGAAATGAAGCGCCTGCTGCCCGGAGTCATCGTCAGCAGCCCCGACGCGGCCCTTTACTCGGCGGTGGATTTTCGCAAGCTGGCCAAGCCGGGCTTCAATTCGCTGCAGTTCGCGCTGTGGTGTGCCAGCCAGGGAGCGGTGAACCACGAGGGCCAATCGTGGACGCTGCTGACCGCGCCGATGGGCGGCTTTTACTCGGTGGAGCCGGGCCAGCCCAACCCCGGCGACCTGCAGGTGCGGGTGGCTTATGTGGAAAGCCCCGAGCGCATGCGCCAGGTGCCCATGCTGCTGGCCGAGCTGTTTAAGGCCTACGAAGCCAGCCGCAGCTGATCAGGGGCCGAAACGACCCGATTCGCAAGACACCACAAACTGCTCGCCCACCGACTTGAGGCTCTGCCAGATGCGGCGGATTTCCACCGCCTCTTCTCGGCTGATGGCCTGATCGTCGACCAGCGAGGCGGTGACGCTGGTGAGCAGCTGGGAGAACTGGCCTACCATTTGTTGGGTGGCCTTGAGAATTTCAACGTCGGCGCCGACCTCGGTGGGCGGGTTGGCGACGAAGTAGCCCCCCGAGTGCTGACAGAGCCAGTCGAGCACTTCGGTCGATTGGGTCAGCTTGACCAGCTGCAACAGTCGATCGAGCGGGTTGACCGCGCGGGCACCGTCGTCGCCGTCGGGCTGACACCACTTGTAGACCATCGACTGCGAAAGACCCAGCCGGTGGGCGGCCATCTTGATGCCAACTTCATCCAGGCTCTTTTTGAGAACTTCGTGCGATTCCATGTCGGCAAAGTTTGCAACCGGCGCCAGAGCCCCTCCCAAAATCACGGCTTCGGTCACGGCGTTACAATTCTGTGACAACTCCTTTGCTGAAAAAAACCTAAAATTCAAACGTGGTCAAAACGCTGCAAGCCCCCTCAATGCTCTTCCCCTCCGCCTCAGCGGTGGGCTCCCGCCCTGCTCTGGATTTAGCTCCGGGCATTGTAGACCGCTTCGAGCGCTCGCAGGTCGAGTCGAAAACCTCGGTGCTCATCCCCCGCCCGGCCGGGCCGATGCGCCCCTACTACGACGCCCAGGCCGACCAGAAGCGTCAGGAGCTCTACTACGGCGACCTGAAGCTGAGCGACAATGCCCAGGAGGCTTTCGAACAGCTGTCGGACCTGGTCACCCAGTCCCACACCACCAAGTTGAGCTACAACCCGGAATCCCACGTCTACCCCTGGGTGGAGCTGCGCCCCAATGGCCACATCGAAAGCATTTACTCGCCCCACAGCGTGGTGGAGGTCAGCCAGGCCAAGCAAGAGGCCGTGGACAACGAGATTGCCAAAAACCTGTTTATGGCTCCCCTGAGCCCCGAAACGCTGGCGGCCCACTCGGCCCTGGTGGGGCTGAACGGCGCCATCAACTGCGAGCACGTGGTGCCCCAGTCGTGGTACGACGGCAAAGAGCCGATGCGCGGCGACCTGCACCACCTGTTTGCCTGCGACAGCCGCTGCAACAGCTACCGCGGCAACAAGGCCCTGCGTCCGCTGGACCAGCCCCGCCAGTCGTGCCAAATCGAGCCCGACGCCGTGCCCAACTGCGGTGGCACCACCAAGGACAAACAGGGCTTCGAGCCGATGGCCGGCAAGGGCGCGGTGGCTCGGGCGACCCTCTATTTCATTCTTCGCTACCCCAAGAAGGCCAAGGGCTACTCGGCCGAGGACGTGGAAGCCTTGAAAGAGTGGGCCCGCCGCGAGCCACCCTCGCTGTATGAGCGCCACCGCAACGAGGCCATTCAGGAGAAACAGGGCAACCGCAACCCCTTTATCGACCGCCCCGAATGGATCGAGAAGGTCGACTTTACCCCCGGGCTGCGCAAATACCCCATTCGCTTCGAGTAGGAGCTAGTTCAGCGCCTCGAGCACCTGCTCGTCGTGCCCGTCCACCGACACCTTTTTCCACACCCTGGCCACCACCCCGTGGGCGTCGATGAGATAGGTGGAACGCTGGATGCCCATGCTCTTCTTGCCATACATGTTCTTCTCGCGCCAGGCCCCATAGAGCTCGGCCACCGCGTGGTCGGTGTCGGCCAGCAGGGGGAAATTCAGCGAATACTTGTCGCGGAATTTGGTGTGACTCTTGCTGTCGTCGGGCGACACCCCCAGTACCACCGCCCCCGCCTTCTGCAGCTCGGCGCTGCGGTCGCGAAAGGCACAGGCCTCTTTGGTGCAGCCGGGCGTGTCGTCCTTGGGGTAGAAGTAGAGCACCACCTTGCTGCCGCGAAACTGCGACAGGGACACTTCCTGACCCTGATGATCCAGGAGCTTAAAGTCGGGTGCGGGCTGGCCCGCTTCGATCCAGTCTGCCATAGCAACCTCCGATACTTGTCCCCAACCCGTCCTTGAGAGGGGGAGCTTTTATGGGGGGTTGGGTGGGTCCTGGTGGGGGGGTCCTGCAGCAGGTCGGTGCCTCTGTCAATGATGCCGACGCTACTTACCTCATCTCGAGACCATGTATACTGTTTTTCCACAAGAGTTGACAAAAGCCCAAAGAAACACCAAAATCGTAACCATCAAGGCGGGAGGTGGTCGCGAGTGAGAAGGATTGCAACTCTGGAGTGGGACGTAGCAAAACTAGCTGACTCCATGGGCCTTACGATGGACTCTCTGATGGAGTGGAGTTCAGACGGAAGGAATCTGAACAAACTTGCGGTCGCCCGAGTAAAGTCCGAGTTAGACTTCGTGGGTAGTCCAACGGCAGGGGGCTCAGAACTTCTGGTCGACAGCCAGAAGCGGCGGTATGTGCTGCGTTGCTTCAGTCGCCAAGGAGCAACTTTCATTAGAGCCTGTATGAAGGGTTACGGCCGCAATTACGATAGAGATGCTTGGCGCGGTTGGTTGGAAGGCATCGACGGGTTCCTGGTTGCAAACATCTCAGAATTTCCATCCGTCGATGTGTTCTTAGTCGAGGTCGACGAACTCGTGGACTACTTCGATGGTGGTGATAAGCTTCCGGAGCTAACATTCAACGAATTCGACGGCTTCATCAACAAGTATTTGAACAAAGCGAGCGCGGGCACTGATGAAAACCAAGACTACTGGGAAGAGGCAAGTTAATTGATCCATTCGAGATTGAAGAACGCTCGCTTAGCTCGAGGACTTTCGCTGGATCAACTCGCGCAAGCGATCGAGCAAGAGGGCGTATCCCTCAGCAAGGCGGCTCTATCGAAATATGAGCGTGGAGAATCTTGCCCTGCAGCCAGCTTGTTGCCCATCCTCGCACGGATTCTGAGTGTTGATACACATTACTTTTTCGAAGATGCCCGAAACAAGGTCGTTTGGGGCGAGTTTCGCAAGAGTGCCAAGATGGGGAAGAAAAACCAACAGCAGCTTCAGGCGATAGCCTCCGACTCTATTCAACACTTGGTGTGGCTTGAGAAAGCTCTTCTAGTGAAGCCAGAACCCTCGTTGAATCGAAGTAATCGACGGCCCGCTGACACGGTCGAAGCCGCCGAACTGACCGCAGACAAGGTGCGCAGCAGCTTGGGGCTTGATGAAGGCCCGGTGCTCGGACTGATCGAGCTCCTGGAGCGTCACGGGGTCATTGTTCTGACTATCGACCACATTGAAGACTCAGAGTTCGACGGCCTCTCCGGTTGGCTGGACGAGTCTCGGCCGCTCATCGTAATTAAAGCCAACGCCCCAACAGACCGCCTTCGTTTCAGCCTGGCCCATGAGCTCGGTCATCTGATGTTAGAGTGCGACCACCTGCCTCACGGCGAACGAGAGTTGTTGGCGCATCGTTTCGCTTCGGCTTTCTTGGTGCCGAGTAGGGCCGCTCGCGCTGAACTGGGCTCCTCCCGCCGCAATTTGAATCTCGCCGAGCTTGGTCTGTTGAAGCGCAAGTATGGTATGAGTATTCAAGCCTGGGTTCGCCGTGCTTTCGATCTAGGTATTATTACCGAAGGCCTCTACCGAAAGCTGTTTACTGAACTTTCCGCTAAGGGATGGCGAAAGTTAGAGCCACAAAAATTTGATTTCCCCGGTGTGGAAGAAACGTCCCATTTGAAACAGTATACGCTCCGCGCTTTGAATGAAGGTTTGATCTCGGCGCAACGTGCTCACGAGCTTTGTCCTTCCCTAGAAAGCTTGGACGCAACTTCCGATTTTGCACAGCGTTTCGACTCGGCCGCCTTGCTCAGGTTAACCTCTGACCAACGGAATCGATTTCTGGAAGCTGCTGCCAACCTTGCCTACAGCGATTATCTTAGCGATAGCTCTCTGACCGACTTTCTTGCCGATGACTTCCTTGAATATTAATCCACAGCGCGGCCAGATTTGGCTGGTGAACTTCGATCCGAAGGTAGCCGAAGAAATCGGCAAGCGCCGACCAGCATTAGTCATCAACGCGACTGGTTTGGGCAAGTTGCCACTAAGAATCGTTGTTCCGATCACCGACTGGAAGGACAGTTACTCCAGATACCCTTGGTTTACCAAGCTGACTCCGCATCCAACGAACGGACTCTCAAAGACCTCCGGAGCTGACTCGTTTCAGGTAAAATCGCTGGCAATCTCACGTTTCCATAAGCAGATTGGAGCGGTCAATCCAGAGCAACTAAAGGCGGTGTTGGACTGCTTGGCCCTATGTGTTGATTTCGTTCCCTCATAGAACTTTGCAGAACTGTAGCTGCATGAACCGACTTGCTGAGTCGCGTACTGCTGTGGAAAGAAGGACGCCAAACGTGGTGTTCGTGAGTTTACGAGAGCGTGGTTAACCGGCGGCGTTTTTCGCCTTGAGGTGTACCCTTTGGAGTTGTTGGGTACCCCGTTGTCATGGCCGAATCGGGAGATGACAAGGCGAAACAGTTGGCTGATCTGTTGACGGGCGAAGGGGTCCCCAGCAGGGTTGAATTGCGGCAGCTACGTGCCGAGCGCATCACGAAGCGCGAGGCGAAGAAGCCGCCTATAATGCAGAGGGGGCAATGTTGCGGCCTAGGGTAGCTTCCGGCCAGGGTCATCTGTTGGGGCTGCAACATTGAGTGCGTTGGACTGAACCGTCGCCTGGCTATGGGGTTTCAATCCCCGAGGCTGCCAGTTTGGCGCGAAATTCAGCAGCCGGAGATGGCCCTGGCCTTCGAGCTTTGCAGCTGTTTCGAGGCGACGGGCTCGGCCTGCAGGCGGATTCCGGGGTTGCATTCGGAAAACGTACGCAGGGAAGCAAGCCCCCTTCTATCCATTGAATGAAGTCGGTTCTCACGACGAGTCAAAACTAAGGTGGACCCCATTGTCTAGACAGAAAACCCTGATTTCTTAGTTTGTTTTTGA
>CAZYPN010000017.1:0-80909 GCA_964649085.1 uncultured Burkholderiales bacterium
CCTACTGCCAATGTGAACAGTAGAGCCATCCCTTGTCGCCCACGGCGATTCGTCATGCTACTTCAGCCCCCCCCCCGAAATTGGCGATGGTCGAAATTCCGCCTAATTGGCAATCATTCCTTGCGGGCGAATTTCTGCTTTAATTTGCCTCGCCAGGATTCCGGGTCTCGTGGTAAGCGGGCTCGATCCGGCTTGGATTGAAAATCAATCCAGACTCCTGCAGCTTATGATTGGAAAACCTTAACAAGGATTACCCCTGTTGGCGGCAAGTTACTGCGACCGTCATGATGGATTCAGCGAAGCGGGTGCCGCCCTCGCTCTGGCTGCCGTAGGAAGTGTCTCTCCACTGGACTCCACCCCGCAGCCTCTGCGCCGAGGCATTGCTGGTAGGCTCGACTCCGTCAAGGTATGAGAAAGTCCAACGGCGATCGTAGATGCCCAGAAGATTTCTGCAGGTGCTGGCCTCTTTGCAGTATGGCCTCAAGTTCTTCACGGGGGACTTTCAGTTCATCGAATAGTTGGTCAGCATCGATGAGGTCGTTCTTAAAGCGGTGCCAGATGTGGAAGACCTGATCGTGGACTGCCATTGCATCGAGTCCCACCTGGGTCGCAATGCCTGATCTTTCGGAGATTGAAACTTTCACCTCACAGAACCTGCATCTATGTATCTCTTGTCCCGAAGGTAACAGCGGGCCATGAAAATCGACCGAAAACCTTGAGTCAGGGCTGGGGAACCGACGATGCCCGCGCTCGAGCCGATCGGCTCGGAACCAACGCCAGCGCGAGGAGGCACCCGGCCATCAGGGCTGCAGCCAGGTAGTAGGGGGTTCCGATGGGCGCGACATCCGGGCGCCGGGTCGCCAGGGCAAAACTCTGGGTGAAAAGCATCGGGCCAAGCATGCCGGCGACACCCCGCAGGCTGCTCAGCGCTCCTTGCAGCTGGCCCTGACGGTTCGGCTCCAATCCGGCGCTGAGCAGCGCCTGGATGGACGGACCTGATACTCCCATGAGGCTGATAAGGGGAATGCCCGCCAGAAAGACAGCTGAACTTGTCGCCCATCCATAGACGGCAAAGCCAAGCGTGCCCCAGAGCAGGCCCAGAGCCAGCGTCCGGTGCTCGCCCAGACGCGCCACCAGCAGGCGAGTCAACAAGGCCGCCACCAGCATGGAACCGACTCCCACCGCGCCCAGCACCATGCCCACCATGCGCTCGTCCCAGTGGAAACGATAGTCGGTGTAGAGCACGAACATACTGGGCAGCGATTCGTGGGCCAGATAGCTCAGAAAGGTTGCCAGCAAGAGCCAGCCTTGGGTCGCATTGAGGGCCACCGCCTGAACGGCCAGCCAGGGGTTGGCCGCTTTCCAGCGGAACGGGGCGCGCTTCTCGGCGGGCAAAGACTCGGGCAAGACGAACAGCCCGTAGACGGTGTTGAGCAGGCTGCAAGCGGCCGCAAACCAGAACGGTCGCCGCAGGTCGCCGGCCCCCAACCATCCACCCAGAGCCGGGCCAACGATGAACCCGATGCCAAAGGCTGCACCCAACATCCCAAAGCGAGCGGCGCGCTTTTCCGGCGGGGTGATGTCGGCGATGTAGGCGCTGGCGGTGGCAAAGGTCGCCGCGCTTACGCCCGAAATCAGCCGACCCACAAAGAGCCAGCTCACGTTGGGAGCGACGGCCATCAGCACATAATCCAGACCCAGTCCGGCGCTGGAAATAAGCAGCACCGGGCGTCGACCGAAGCGGTCAGACAGCGAGCCCAGCAGCGGGCTGGCCAGAAACTGCATCAGGGCGAAAACGAAGCCAAACCAACCGGTCACCCGCGCCGCCCGTGTGAAGTCGCCGCCCTCCAGGGCCACGATGAGCTTGGGCAGCACCGGCACCATCAGTCCCAGCGCCAGCATGTCCAGCACCACGGTCAGGAAGACAAAGAGGAAGGCAGCGTGGCGTACCACGGCCGGGCCTTTGTTGCGAGATTCCGCTATTCTTCGCCCGTCGCTTCCTCAGCATTGGCCTCGAGGCCCTCAACTTCGCCCTCTTCGCCCTCGCCCTCATCCTCCTCGGGAATCACGCGGGTAACGGCGCCCACCTGGTCGTCGTCGGTCAGGCGAATGATGCGCACGCCCTGAGTTGAACGACTGAACTGGGAAACGTCGGCCACGCGCAAGCGAATCAGGGTGCCCTGAAGCGTGGACACCATGAACTCGTGTTCCTGATTGACCACCATGGCACTCACGATGCTGCTGCCGGTCTTCTCAGTAAGCTGCATGGTTTTCACACCCTTGCCCCCTCGAGACTGCAGGGGATACTCCTCGAGCATCGTGCGCTTGCCGTAACCGCTAATGCTGATCACCAGCAACTCACTGCCTTCAGACAATGAGTCCATGGCCACCACCGAATCGCCCTCGCGCAGGTCGATGCCCTTGACGCCCTGGGCCGTGCGGCCCAAAATGCGCGCTTCTTCCTCCTGGAAGCGAATCGACTGACCGTTGCGGGTCACCAGAATCAGCTCCTGATTGCCGGGGGTCAGCTTGGCGCTGACCAACTCGTCGCCTTCCTTCAGCGTCAGCGCGATCAGTCCGGCGCTGTGGATGCGCGAATAGGCCTGCAGATCGGTGCGCTTGATAATGCCCTCGCGGGTGCAGGTCACAATGGCGCCCGAGTCGTCCTCGAAGCTGCGCACCGGAATGACCGCGGCCACCTTTTCGCCATCCTGCACCGACAGCAAATTGATCAACGGGGTACCCTTGGCCGTGCGCGAGAACTCGGGGATCTCGTGAACCTTCAGCCGGAACACCCGAGCGCGGTTGGTAAAGAACAGCATATGATGATGGGTGCTGCTGACGAAGAGATGCTCCAGCGAATCCTCTTCCTTCAGACCCGTACCGGAAACGCCCCGACCACCCCGTTTCTGGGTGCGGTAGGTGTCGTAGGGCACGCGCTTGATGTAACCGCCGTGCGAGATGGTCACAACCATCTTCTCCTCGGCGATCAGATCCTCGATGTTGAGTTCTCCCAACAGGTTCGGAACGATTTCGGTGCGGCGATCGTCGCCGAAAAGCTGGCGCACCTCCTGCAATTCGTCGCGCACGACGCCGTCGAGCTTGACCGCATCGGCCAGCAATCCACGCAGGTACTCGATTTCGGCCAGCAGCTCCTGATGCTCGTTGCTCAGCTTGTCGCGCTCGAGGCCGGTGAGGCGTTGCAGGCGCATGTCCAAGATGGCCTGGGCCTGCACCTCACTGAAGCTGAAGCTGTCCATCAATGCCTGACGGGCCTCGTTGCCGTCGGCCGAAGCCCGAATCAGGGCGATAATCGCGTCGATGTGGTCTAGCGCCTTGAGCAGACCCTCGACGATGTGCGCCCGCTTCAGCGCTTTGTCGAGCAGGTATTGCGAGCGGCGCCGCACCACCACGCGGCGGTGGTTGACGAACTCGAGCAGCATGTCGCGCAGGGTGAGCACCTTGGGCACGCCGTTGACCAGGGCCAGCATGTTAACGCCAAATGAAGTCTGCAGCTCGGAGTATTTGTAGAGCTGGTTCATAACCACTTCGGGGTGGGCTCCTGAACTCAACTCAAAGACGATGCGCATACCCTTGCGGTCGGACTCGTCGCGCATGTCGGAGATACCCTCGATGCGCTTCTCCTTGATGGCGTCGGCAATATTGATCTGCAGCCGCGACTTGTTGACCTGGAACGGGATTTCGGTCACCACCAGCGCCTTACGGTCGCGCTTCATGTCCTCGACTTCGATTTTGGCCCGCATAATAATCGAGCCACGACCGCTGCGATAGGCCTCGCGAATGCCGGCCTGACCCAAAATCTGGGCCGCGGTGGGAAAATCGGGCCCGGGGATGACCTCCATGAGTTCCTCAACGGTCAAATCCTCGCGGTCCATCACCAACAGACAGCCATCCACCAGTTCGCGCAGGTTGTGCGGGGGAATCTTGGTGGCCATACCCACGGCAATGCCGTCGGAGCCGTTGAGCAACAGATTGGGAATGCGGTTGGGCAGCACCACCGGTTCTTGAAGGCTGGCGTCGAAATTGGGGCGCCAATCGACGGTATCTTTATCGAGGTCCTCCAGCATCCACATGGCGATCTTGGAAAGACGTGCTTCGGTATAACGCATGGCAGCGGCATTGTCGCCGTCGACCGAGCCGAAGTTGCCGTGACCCTGCACCAGCGGATAGCGCATATTGAAGGGCTGAGCCAGGCGCACCAGGGCGTCATACACGGCCGAATCGCCGTGAGGGTGGTAGCGAGCGATCACATTACCCACCGTGCTGGCCGATTTCTTAAAGGGCCGCTCGAAGGTGATGTTCTCCTCGCGCATCGTGTAAAGGATGCGCCGATGGACCGGCTTGAGACCGTCTCGAGCATCGGGGAGCGCCCGTGAAACGATGACGCTCATGGCATAGTCCATATAGGCGTCCCTCATCTCATCGATGACGGCTACGGGAATGAGTTCTCTATCCTCAATCGACATGATCGCTCCTAGATGTCGAGGTTTTTGACGTGGCGGGCATAGTTGATGATGAAGTCGCGGCGGGGCGCCACTTCATCGCCCATCAGCACGGTAAAAATACCGTCCGCCTCCACGGCGTCGTTTAACGTTACGATGCGCATGACGCGCTCCTTGGGGTCCATGGTGGTTTCCCAGAGTTGCTCGGCGTCCATTTCGCCCAGACCTTTATAGCGCTGGATGACGGCGTTGTCGCCCAACTCGGCGATGCAGGCATCACGTTCCTCGTCGCTGTAGGCATACATCACTTTGCGCCCGCGAGACACCTTGAACAACGGCGGCTGAGCTACGTAGACGTGGCCCAGTTCGATGAGCTGGCGCATCTGACGGTAGAAGAACGTCAGCAGCAGTGTGCGAATGTGGGCGCCGTCCACGTCGGCGTCGGTCATGATGACGACCCGATGATAGCGCAGCTTGGCAACGTTGAAGTCCTCGCCGATGCCGGTGCCCAGCGCGGCGATCAGCGCGCGAATTTCGGAGTGGCCCAGCATCTTGTCGAGGCGCGCCTTCTCGACGTTGAGAATCTTACCGCGCAACGGCAAGATGGCCTGAAAGTGTCGGTCGCGGCCCTGCTTGGCCGAGCCGCCAGCGCTGTCGCCCTCGACGATGAACAGCTCGGACTCGCGCGGGTCGCGGTTGGAGCAATCGGCCAGCTTGCCGGGCAGCGAGGCCGAGTCGAGGGCCCCCTTGCGACGCACCGTTTCGCGAGCCTTGCGAGCGGCCTCACGGGCGCGACTGGCGTTGATCGCCTTCTCGACGATGGCCTTGGCGATGCCCGGATTCTCTTCGAGAAACTGCATGAAGAACTCATCAAAAATCGACTCCACCACCTGGCGCGCCTCGGCAGTGGTCAACTTGTTCTTGGTTTGATTCTCAAACTGGGGTTCGGGCAGCTTGACCGAAATCACCGCCGTCAGACCCTCGCGCACGTCCTCGCCGCTAAAGTTGGTCTCGTTGTCCTTGAGCAACTTGCGATTGCGGGCATAAACATTGGTCACCCGCGTCAGAGCGGTTTTGAAACCGGTGACGTGGCTGCCTCCGTCTTCGGTGTTGATGGTATTGGCAAAACTGTAAAGCAGCTCTTGATAGCCAGCATTGTGCTGCACCGCGATCTCTACCGCGATGGCCCCGCGCTCGGCCGACTCGGCCACACGGGATACGTAGAAGGGCTCCTCGTAGACCGGCGACTTGTTCTGATTGAGCAACTGGACAAACTCGCGAATGCCACCTTCGTAGCAAAACGTCTGCGAACGGCCACCCTCCTGAGAGATTTCGATGCACAGCCCTCGGTTGAGAAAGGCCAGCTCGCGCAGCCGTTGGGCCAGACGATCGAAGTGGAAAGTGGTGGTTTCGAAGATGTCCGGGTCGGGATAGAAACGCACGCGCGTTCCCGTGGGCTCGTCGCTCGGCTGCGATTGCAGCGGCCCCTGAGAGAGACCACGAGAGAACTCCATCACGTGGTAGCCCCCGTCGCGCCAGACCTCGGCAACCAGCCGGATGGCCAGCGCATTGACCACCGACACACCCACGCCGTGAAGGCCGCCCGAAACCTTGTAACCCTTGCCTTCGAACTTGCCGCCGGCGTGCAGCTGGGTCAGCACCACCTCGAGGGTAGGAACGCCTTCGGTAGGGTGAATGGCCACGGGAATGCCGCGACCATCGTCTTGCACCGAGATGGAGCCGTCCTGATGCAGCACCACCGAGATACGGGTGCAGGCTCCGGCCATGGCCTCATCGACCGAGTTGTCGACGATTTCGAAGACGCAGTGATGCAAACCGCCCGTATCGACACCGCCGATATACATCGCAGGACGTTTGCGAACCCCCTCCAGACCCTTGAGAACCTGGATATCGCCAGCCTCATAGTTCTCGACATGGGTCGAGAGCTCACCCTCACGGGAGAGCACTCGCTCTTCGGGCGACAAAGCCTCAATCGGCTCTTCAACGCTCAACTCAGTAACGGGGTCCATGACTCCTCCAGGGGGTAGTTGGGTGATCGCTCATGATCCAACAGCGCGGACTTCAGAAACGCTAGAAACGTCTCGAGTCAGGAAGCGGGGGGCCTCCGACGGTCATTTTGCAGACCAGGCATCGCATGCATATCTGAAAAAACTTCTCAACTCGGGGCTCAGTTCCTGCCAGGTCACGCCCGCCGCATCTGCACCGAAGCATAGAGATCGACCATTTTTCGGGCCATCTCCTCAGAGGAAAAGGATTCCGCCCAGACCCGGCTCTGCTCGGCCCATTGCAGCCTGCACGCCTCGTCCTGGTCGAGCTCGAGCAGCGCCTTGACCATGGCCGCAGGCTCGGCCGGCAACAGCAGCCCGGTGCGCTCGTGGTCGACCGCCTCGCTGACGCCGCTGGCTCGCACGGCCACCACCGGCAGGCCGGCCGCGGCTGCCTCGAGCAGAACCAATCCCTGGGTTTCGGTCTGACTGGCGAACACAAACAGCCGGGAAGCGGCCATATAGTGTTTCAGTTCCAGTCGAGGGCGGTAGCCCAAAAAATGACAACACTCGCCCACCCCGAGACGCTCCGCCAGCACCCGCAAAGCCGGCAGTTCGGGCCCCCCGCCGATCAACATCAAATGGCCCGAGCCTCCGGCCTGTCGATAGGCCTGAAAGACCTGCAGCAGCACATCGACCGATTTTTCCTTGCCCATTCGCCCCACCGTCAAAAAGAGCGGAGTGGACGGCTCCAGGCGCAGCTCCTCCCAAACCTTTCGGGGGTCACCGTGCTGAAAATCCTGGCAATAGATGCCGGTGGGAATAACCCGAGCAGGGCGCCGAATGCGTCCACCCACCAGCGCATCAGCCACCTCTTGAGAAGGAATCACAATGCTGGCCGAACGCTCGAAGAAGAAGTTGCACAGACCTCTGCCCACCGCTTTACCCAGCGGTAGCGGCACCCCCTTGAGATAATGGGCGTATTCTTCCCACAGGGTGTGATGGGTGAAGACCAGAGGCACCCGCTGACAAAACGATTTCCACCAACCCATCCAACCGGCATTAAAGGGCGTGTGCACGTGCACCACGTCCACCCGTTGGCTCCACCAGGCTCCGGGGGCCGGCAACGACATGCGATCCTCGGGCTGCAAAGGCATGTAGGCCGAGGGCAACCGGTGCAGTCCGGCTTCGGCCGGATTGCCCTGGGGATAGCGGGGGGCGAAAAGCAGGACCTCGTGGCCAGCGGCCTCCAGTGCCTGTTTCAACACCTGAATGGAGGTGGTTACGCCATTGATACGGGGCGTATAGCAGTCTGAAAAATGAGCGATGCGCACGGCCCCCGTGTTCTATGAAGGGACCTCTATGCCTTGCTCCAAGTAGAGAGGATGCAGGTGACCCGGCTGGCACTGCGCCACTTCCGCAACTACAACGAACAGGTTCTGGAGCTAACCCCGGGCACCCACGTGTTTCAAGGTTCCAATGCCCAGGGCAAAACGGCCCTTCTGGAAGCGATCTATCTGGGCGGCACGGCCCGCTCTTTTCGCACCCATCGCGATGCCGATCTGGTGCAGTGGAGCCAGCAATCGGCCGGCCTGGGGCTGGAGCTGCAGCGCGACTCGGGCCGTCGCCGCGAACTGCGCATCGATTGGCAGCTAGAGGGCAGCCAGTGCCGTCGCGACATCTTTCTGCAGGAGCATCCGGTGCGCAGGCTCTCCGAGTTTCTCTGCGAGCTCCCGCTGACGCTCTTCACCCCCGACGACCTCGAACTGGTTCAGGGTAGCCCCCAGGAGCGGAGAGGCTATCTGGATCTGCTGCTGTGCAAGCTTTATCCCGCCTACCTGGAAGCCCTGGGGCGCTATCAGAAAGTTCTCAAGCAAAAAAATGCGCTGCTGCGCCAACCTCATCCGACCTCGGAAGAGCTGGCCAGCTGGGATGAACTGCAGGCCCAATTCGGCAGCCTGGTTACCGAGTATCGCGAACGCCTGTGCACCCAGCTGGGGCCCTGGCTCGAGCGACTCTACGCCGAACTGTCCGGAGAGACCCGTCAGTTGCGGGTGCGTTATCAGGCCTCTTCCACCTCCGACTGCCAGCTGTTCGCCCGTCACCTGGCCAGCCGCAGCCGCGAGGAGCTGAGGCTGCGCAAGTGCCTGGTGGGGCCCCACCGCGACGACATCGAATTCTTGCTCGAAGGCACCGAGGTGCGCCGCTTCGGCAGTCAGGGCCAGCGTCGCACCCTGGCCCTGGCCCTGCGTCTGGCTCAGGCCGAGATGCTGGAGTCCATCGGCCTGGAACGACCCGTGGTGCTGCTCGATGACTGTTTCTCGGAACTCGATCCCAATCGCCAGCAGCGCTTGCTGAGCTGGCTCGAACACGTGCCCCAGGTGCTGATCACCACCGCCACGCCCCTCGACATCCCCCGAGACCACCGTCGTTACCGGGTCGAAGCTGGAGCCGTCGAGCCTTGTTGAGGCCAGCCTGGACCGGCCTGGACGAAGCGATCGAAGAGCTGGGTATGCGTCGCCAGCTGGCACGTCACCAGCTGCAGGCCTGCTGGCCCGAGCTGGCGGGCAGTCGACTGGCCTCCCATAGCCAACCCCATCGCCTGCGCGGGCCGGTGCTTTGGGTGCTCACCCGCAGCTCCAACTGGACCCAAGAACTGGTCCTGGAACAGCGCAGCATTCTGGATCGGATTCGCCAGCGCTTTTCTCACCTCGGGCTCGAGCAGATCCGCTGTCGGGTGGGAACGCTGCGCCCGCTGCTCGAGACGCCAGCCCCAGCGCCCTTTCCCGATCTCCGTAAGGTGCTTCTACCCGCCTCGGTCGTCTCGCGACTTGAAGCTGTGGCCGCTGAAATCCGCGACCCCGAACTGCGAGCCAGCGTGCTGAAAGCGCTACTACAACAGGAGCGACGCAACCAGTGGTTGCGCAGCCAGGGAGCCATGGCCTGCAGTCATTGTGGGCGGCTTCAGATGCAAAAGATCTGCCTGGGTTGCCGTCAGGAACGACGGCGTCGACGCCGCCAGAAGCTGTTCCGCTGGCTGGGGCGACAGCCCTGGCTGACACTGTCCGAAGCCCAAAGTCGTGTGCCCAACCTGAGAGGCTCGGAGTTTCATACCGCCCGCCACCAGTTGCTGTCCAACCTGCGCCTGCAGTTCTGGCAGTTGCGGGAGGGCTTGCCCGAGGGCCAGCCCCTGGCCAGCGGAATGAGGCAAATCCTGGTGGAAATCTGCATGCTGGCCACCTCGACCCCCTGGGACCAGCTACAAGAAAAGCACCTGCGCTATGCTTTGGGGAAAACCTGGGCCCGTGCCTACCTCGAGGACCGCACCCCTACTCCTTGGGGAGCCACCACTTCTTCGGCTTCTCCTCGGCAGGCTCGGCGCGCTTCACGCTGGGGAAAGACACCGGACGGGCCTGAGAGCCCGAACTAGGAGGCGGCGCAGCAGGGCGAGCGGGAGCCGGCTGCCAGGGCTTCACATCGGGGGCCTTCGACTTTTCGGCCACAGGAGGCTTCCAGGGCCGGGCCTCGTTGACGGCGGCGGGCCGCTGCTGGACAGGGGGAGAGGCCGATTGTGGAGCGGCTGCAGCCTCGGGGCTGCGCTGCGAGGCCCACCAGCTCGACGAAGAAGCCGACTTACCGGCCGCAGGTGGGCTATCGCCAGACTTTTGAGCCCAGCGATCCATCTCGGCCGCCAGCTGCTCTGGAGTCGACACAGGCGCGATCACGGTGATCTTTTCCTCGGGCACCAGTTCGCGATCGACGGCCAGCCGGCGCAGTTGGTCCGGATGCAGGTCCAGCATCAGGCCCATGCGGGCCTCGCACAGTTCACCCAGACCGGGAATTCGGGTGAAGTGACCGGACGAGGCCTGCCAACCATAGAAAATCGAGACTCCGAACAGCAACCCCGCAAAGCCAAGGAAAGCCATCAAGAGCATCATACCCAGGGCGCCAAAATAGATCGAAGAGGTAGGCAGGCACGAGAAAGCCACCCACATCGCCACCATGCCGAAACAGGTGACCAGGGTGGAGAGCACCCCCAGCGCAACGCCCTGAAGGGCGTGAAACAGCAGGAACGGATCCTCGCGCTTGCTGCTGGCCAGCACAAACGGAGGGGTAAACATCCAGAAGGGGTAGCAAAGACCGCTCAGCATTTTGTCCTCCGTGGTGAGGGGAGGCAAAAATTCATCCTGGCTCATACAGGGAAAACTTCCCCAGAAAGCGCCTGGGGCCTGCTATTTTGACTAGCGCGAGCGCAGGTAAGGAGCCGGATCGACCTGGGCACCGTGCAGGCGCACTTCGTAGTGGCAATGCGGACCGGTCGACATCCCCGTGCTGCCCACGTGGCCTACGATTTGCCCCTTGCGCACATACTGGCCGGACTTCACCGATACCGACGAACAGTGTCCATACAGGGTGGAAAGGGCCTCGGTGTGCTGAATCGTGATGGCCAGGCCATAGCCCCCCATCCAATCGGCACAGGTGATGCGGCCAGCAGCCGTGGCCCGGATGGGCGTTCCCGTGGGGGCACTGATGTCACATCCCGAATGAAAGCGAGCATAGCCCAGCACAGGATGAATGCGATAGCCGAAGGGTGAGGAAAAATAGCCCTCGCAGGGCCAGAGGCTGGGAATGGTATTCCACATGGCCATCTCGGCCTGACGCGCCTTTTCCTTGCGATAACTCACGGCAGCGGTTTTCAACCGGGCGATTTCGTGCTCGCGACCAGCCACTGCCTGACGCAACTCCAGGTAGCGGCGCTTGAGCAACAGAGGATGAGTCCCACCCCCGCGACTGGCGTTCAGCGAACGCCGGGTGCGAGCCGGTTGACGCTGGGGGCTTTTGCCCACAACTTTCCAGATTTGCTCCATCTGCTGATCGCGCTGACGCAGCTCGTTCCACAACTCTTCCGAACGCGACTGGGCCAGAGCCAGCGCCTGGCGCTTCTCGCGCTCCTTGCGCTGGAGGAAAGTCTGAACCTGCTTCTTCTCCTGCTCCAGGCGAGCAATGGTTCGCTTGAGCTCCTGCTCGCGACGGACCTGAGCCTGGACGTAGCTCTTGACACCCAGCGACAACAACCCCAGGCACAGGAGTAGAAGCAGCGGAGTAAAGCGATAGACGACACCCCGACGTCCGACCATGACCTTGAGAACCAGGCCGTCGCGCCAGGTTTGATAAGTGTTGTGAGTCCTGCGGAAAAGTCTTGGCATAGAATTTTTTTCATTATTGCAGGAAGAACCGAGATCTCCTGCGCACCCCTCTTGGGCCATTCTAGGCTCTGGATGATTTCCGTTCATTACCCGTTTGTTGCGGGTTTTCAATCCCCTCAAGTCTTTCAACTTTATTCAAGTTGTACTGAAGGAAGATCAATCGAGGGTTCAGGACGTTGAATCCTTCTCCAGTCGGACCTGATATCGAGAGTAATAGGCCAAATGGGCTCCCATAAAGACAAAGCTCAAAACCATGGCGCCGAAGACCTTGTACTGAACCCAGGTGTCAAAACTCAAGGTAAAGCCCACCGCCAGATTGAGCACAGCCTGAAAGGAAAAGAAGGCCACATAGCCCCAGGTGGCTCGCTGCCAGACCGGTCGGGGCAAGTTCAGGTGGGCCCCCATCATCGTTTCCAACAGGGGCACCTGTCCGGGTCGACAGGAAAGGGCAAAGAAGAGGGCGGTGGCGACGTAGGCCAGGGTGGGCTTGAAAATAATGAAACGCTGGTCTTTAAAGTAGATCGTCAGGCCACCGAGCACGATCATCAACAAGAGCCCGAAGAGTGGCAGCGGTTCTACCTTGCCTTCGCGGCGAAACTTGTAGCCGGTGGCGATGACGGTGGCCACAATAGCCACTGCGGTAGCCACATAGATGCCGCGCAGCTTATAAGCCACGAAAAACAGCAACAAAGGAAAAACGTCAGCCCACGCGCTCACCTTTTCAGGCTTCTGGCCTGAATCGCTTCAGGCCTTTCGCAGACTGACGTTTTTCTCTCTTCAGACCGGAACCTCGTCGGCGTTACCGCAGAACACACCTTCCCTCAGGCACCCCCGCTTCACACCAGACCTCCCACTTACGGCTGCTTGCTTCCGCCCCTGACCGGGTTCACAGGCGTCTCGTTGAGCGGGACCCGAGTTTCAACGGCTGGACCCCACGGTCAGACCCGACGAGGCCCGGGCCTGAAGAGTTGGCGGAGAGGGAGGGATTCGAACCCTCGATGCAGGTTTAAGCCCACATACACGATTTCCAATCGTGCGCCTTCAACCGGACTCGGCCACCTCTCCACGCTGATCTTCTTGAACGGTCGTGAATGGCGGAGAGGGAGGGATTCGAACCCCCGAGGAAGCGACTAACCCCCTGCTCGATTTCGAATCGAGTGCATTCAACCGGACTCTGCCACCTCTCCAGAACCACGACGTTTCTTGAAGAACGTCTCTAAGAGTCTTGCACAGGAGGCTTCCAACACACCTCCTCGGACCGAGCATCGCAGCGACAAGCCAGGAAAATCGTGCAGCGGAACGATCGTTCCGGCGGCGCCAAGCTTGAGGTTGGGGCAGCCATAGACCACCTCTTGAACCCGAGCAAGCAACAACGCTCCCATGCACATCGGGCACGGCTCCAGGGTGACATACAGGATAGTTCCCTGCAAATTCCACCTTGACTCTTGAGCGCCCGCCTGTTGCAGCACCTGCATTTCGGCGTGGCCGGTGGGGTCTTGCAACCGCTCTCGCTGGTTGTAACCCTGCGCCAGCACCTGGCCATCACGAACCAGCACCGCGCCCACCGGGACCTCGCCCTGGCTCAAAGCCCTTTGGGCCTGTTCCAGCGCAAGACTCATAAACTTTTCATCTAGTTGGACAGACACCTCACTTCGTTGTGCTCTCGTCTGGCGCGCCGGAGAGGATTCGAACCTCCAACCTTCGGCTCCGGAGGCCGACGCTCTATCCATTGAGCTACCAGCGCATAGCGCTTCGGAATCTTAGCACAGGCGTCTAGGCTTGGCAACCTGGGTTCGAGGCCGATCCCTGAGCCGAAAAAATCCGCTGAATCGCCCCACGTTCCAGGGCTTTCTCGAAAGCCTCGACGCAGCGGGGGTCGAGTTGGCTGCCGGCTGCTCGACGCAAACGCTCCAGGGCCTGCTCGAAGGACAGGGCCACCCGGTAAGGCCGATCCGAGGTCATGGCATCGAAGGTGTCGGCCACCGCCAGAATTCTGCTCACCAGGGGGATCTGATCGCCCACCAGTCGATAGTGACCGGTACCATCATAGTTCTCGTGATGGTAGGCCGCTTCGCGAAAGGGGAGCTCTTTGCGCAGACTCACCAACTGACGTCCCAGGTCGACAGCCCGTTGGGTGTGCGTGTCCATGATTTTGCGCTCCAACTCGTTGAGATTGCCGGGTTTGCGCAAAATCGAGTCGGGGATATCGACTTTTCCGATGTCGTGAATCAGCCCGGCCCGCCGCACCTGCTCGACCTCGTCCTCGTTCAGCCGCATGGCCTGGGCAATCTCCACCGCGTAGGCGCTTACCCGAGCCGAATGCCCCTGGGTGTAGGGATCGCGCTCCTCCAGGTAGTGGGCCAGCGCCTCGATGGTGCTCGTCGACTCTAGCTTCAGCTTGTGTTGGGCATCCAGGGCGGTATGCATCAGCGAAACCGGCACCAGCAGGAGGAGAGCCAGCCAAGGATAGTGTTGCAAAAACAGCGCCAGCAAAGCCCCCAATGGCACCAGCATCAGTACATGCAGGCGAATATGCCGGAAGTTCTTGGCAAAGACCTGCAGCATCCAGCTTACGGGCAGTTGCCGGCGCAACGTCACCACCAGAGAGTTCTGACCGAAGGCCAACAAAAACCAGGCTGAAGTGGCCAGCGTTACCGCTCCCAGGCTGCGCGGGCTCTCCATCAGCGCAGCCCCTTGCGCCACCTGCTCATAGACCAGGCCCGCAATTCCGGCTACGTTGATCGAAGCCGGAACGTCTCCAAAGTGGAAGATAACGTGGGCCCAATGAACCCGCTCGGGATGGCTTCTCAGGGCCCGCCCCAACCTCACCAGCTCGCACACCAGACGCGCCACCCCGGCCACCACCACGGCGGCCTCCCAGCCCTGCAGAAAGATCAGCGCATAGAGGGGCACGTCATCCAGGGTGTACACCGAATGGTAGTCTTCGTTGCTCAGCCGCACATCACGGAACAGGGTCACCAGAGTAAGCGCCGCCAGACCGGCCAAAACCCACAACGAGGTGGAACTCCAGGTTTGCACCAGCATTCGACTCAGGGCCCAACCCCAAAGGGCCAGCCCCAGGCTGTAGACCAGCCCGTAATAGACCCACTCTCGACGAGAGGGGCCCACTAGGCGACTTTCAAACGACCCATTCCCAACACCGATTCCAGCGAAGCCACCACCCGGGGGTCGAACTGGGTACCGGCGCGGGCGCGCAACTCCGAGAGCGCTTCGGCCCAGGTCAGGGCCGGTCGATAGGAACGTCGTGAAATCATGGCATCGAAAGCTTTGGCCACGCTTAGGATACGGGCCTCCAGCGGAATGTTTTCGCCGGCCACCCGGGCCGGATAGCCCCCGCCGTCGTACCACTCCTGGTGAGCGCGAATGATCTCCGCCTCGCGGCGGCTGAGGCTGAGATGAGCGGCCACCTCGGCGCCCACCTGCGGATAGCGGCGAACCCTTTCCCACTCGCTGTCCTGTAGACGTCCTGACTTGCACAGAATCTGGTCGCCCAGGCTGATTTTACCCAACTCGTGAAGCCGAGCCGCCGAGACCAGCGTTCGCACCGAGGCTTCCGAAAGACGCAAGTGCCGGGCCATATCACTGGAGAGCCGGGCCACCCGTGAGGCGTGACCGATGGTATGCGGCTCGCGTCGCTCCACAGCCTCTGCCAGGCTGTTCATGACTTGCTGAGCTTCCTGCAACGTTTCCGTATAGTTGCGAATGCTGCCATAAGTGACCCACAGCGGACCCATCAACAGCAGCACCGCCAGAACCTGAATCTGCAAGCAGCCTGCCAGCAACACTCCCAGGGGAAGCAGAGCCTGAGTGAGCAAGCGTAAGCGAGGCCAGTTCACGCGGGTCGACCAGTCGCCCAGGCACTGCTGGTCTAACCACTGGTGAAGGGCGATCAGGTAAGCCTGGACGGCGAAAACGGAAAGTGCCACCAGGGCCAGCAGGCCGAGGTCAGCCAGCGGATGGTCGGCCATCAAGGGGCCCAGGCCGCGAAACTTATACCAGAACCAGGAAGCACAGCCATAGCTGAGCCAGTTCTGTGACAGACTGTAACCCACAAACTCCGGCGAACTGACCTGACCGTGGCGAGACTCGCGACGAAACCGAGCAGCACCCGCTACCAGCACGCACAGCAGAGTTGCCACCGGACCGTAACGCAGGAGGACAGCGAAGATGAGAGCCTCGGAGAGTGTAAAGGGGCCATAGCGCGGCAAAACCAGCAACCAGGCCTCGGAAAGGGCCGCCAGCACCAGGCACAACAGCAACCCCAGATCCGACGGAGGAGCACTGGCCGCCAGCAGCGTCGCCACAGCAAACAGGCCGGCACTGAGGGAAACCGTCGCCCGAAACTGATTGAGAATGGCCACATAATTCATGGTGAGACTCCTCCACCGATAGTATGCGGAGAGGACCCTTAAAGAACAAGGAAATTGTCGGGCAACTGAGGGGTCTTGATGGGGAGATAACAAGCCTGTTACATCAGGTTTCATTCCGTCCCCGGCCCTGGTATAAGAACTCTCTAGACTGTTTCTACGGGTGGCCTTTGCATGAAATACGCCAACAATGTCCTCGATTTGATCGGCAACACTCCCCTGGTCAAGCTCAATCGCGTTGCGGCCGGAGTCAAACCTTTGATTCTGGCTAAACTGGAGTACCTCAATCCGGGAGGAAGCGTGAAGGACCGCATTGCGGTTCACATGATCGAAGCCGCCGAACGAGACGGATTGCTGAAGAAGGGCGGCACCATCGTGGAGCCCACCTCGGGCAACACCGGCGTTGGCCTGGCCCAGGCGGCCGCTCTCAAAGGCTACAAGTGCGTCTTCGTCATGCCCGACAAGATGAGCCAGGAGAAAATCCGACTGCTCAAGGCCTACGGAGCCGACGTTGTCATTACCCCGACGGCCGTGGCCAAAGAGTCGCCCGAGTCCTACTATTCGGTGGCCGAGCGCCTGGCCCGCGAACTGCCCAACGGCTTTCAGCCCAACCAGTATGCCAACCCCAAGAATCCCGAGTGCCACTACCTCACCACCGGCCCCGAGATCTGGGAGCAAACCGAAGGAAAAATCGACGTGTTCGTGGCCGGTATGGGCACGGGCGGCACGATCACGGGCGTGGCTCGGTATCTGAAGGAAAAGAACCCCAACGTGAAAATCGTGGGCGTCGATCCCGAGGGTTCACTGTTTACGGGCACTGAAGTGCGTCCGTACAAGATTGAAGGCATCGGTGAAGACTTCATCCCCGACACCATCGACCTGGACATCATCGACCACATGGTCACGGTCTCGGATCGCGAGTCCTTCCTGGTAGCCCGGCGCATGGCCCGTGAAGAGGGCCTGTTGCTAGGCGGTTCGGCCGGTTCGGCGGTGGCCGGTGCGCTCAAGTATGCGCGTCAGATGGAAGAAGGCCAGACCATGGTGGTACTGATTCCCGACGGCGGCCTCAAGTATCTCTCGCGCTTCTATTCCGACGACTACATGAAGGAAAACGGATTCTGGGATGAGACTGAGGGAGTCTCGGTAGGCGAACTGGTGGCCAAGAAGGCCTCGGTGAACAACGGCACGCCGGTGCTCACGGTTTCCGCTGAAGAACCGGTGACCTCCGCCGTGGAAATGATGAAGCGCTACAACATTTCCCAACTGCCGGTCGTGGCGGGTCACGATGTGGTGGGTGCCTTGCAGGAAACGGCGCTCATGAATCGGATCTTCGAAGACCCGGCCAGCTTACAGCGACGAGTCCGCGAGGTGATGGGCGATGCGCTCCCGACGATCAGCAGGGAGACCAACCTTACCTCGGTCTACCAGATTCTCGCCGACGGTCGCTCAGCCGTATTGGTGCTCGACCAGGACAGCAAGCCCTGTGGCATTGTCACCAAGATCGACCTGATCGAGCATCTGACCCGGACCCGCGAACCCCTGCGTGCAGGGGTAAACTGACTCGGGGTTCACATCTCGTCCATACATCAATCGAAACTCTGTAACATACTTCCAGCCCTGGGCGGTACCCAGAATCCTATGATGGCAGAAATCACTGCCAGGAGGATTCCACATGATCGCCCCACTCCAGTTGTCTCCCGGACTTCAAGGGGTCAATCCGCTTGGACTGGCGCCGTCCCCGCTGGGGAACGGTCAGGCCCTGGCCGGCAAGAGTCTGATGGGGGGGGCCAACTCTCTCCAGGACATTGCCCGGCTGTCGATGGAAGTCATTCAGAAAAAGCAGGCGGAAGCCCGGCTGCGCAAAGGTGTCAAGGCAGTCATGGACGCCCAGAAGTCGGGGCAGAACCCCGAGGCCGCCAAGCAGGCTCTGGCCAAAGACTATGTGGGCACCAAGTCCAAGGGCATCGAAATCGACCCCTTTCTCGATAAGGCCATCAAGGCTCTGGTGGGCGATCAGATCGCCAAGGCGGGCCAGGACGCCCTCGGCGGTGGCGCCAACGGCGGGGGCGGTGCCAACGGCGCTGGTGGTGGAGGAGCCAACGGAGGCGGTGGTGCCGGTTCGTTGCTTAACGGCCTGAACGACAACTTCGGCGGTGGCGGCGGCGGCGGTATGGGCTTCACCAACCTCAACGGCGGAGGGGGTTTTGGCGGCGGTGGAGGCCAGGTTCACCAAGCCAAGCCGGTGGGGGAACTGGACCATCAGAACATCGCCGAAGCCTCTCGACAGGGGCAGTTTCCCGATTTGATCAGCGGTTTTCGCCAGACGCGTGAGGGCAACTGCGCCAGCGTCGCGGCCATCAAAGCGGCTATGAAGGAATACGGCGGCGGCGTCTTCCGCAACGTTTCCCGTAGCGAAAACGGCTATGAAATCGAGCTGCAGAACGGCCGCAAGGTGCAGATGAGCAACGAAGAACTGGCCTATGCCCGCGGCCAGGCCCAGTTTGCCGGCAACGATCCCCGGGCTTTGGCGTTCGGCGAACTATGCTACGGGGTGATCGCCAAAGAGCATGCCACCCGCCACGGCGTGGGCCTGCGCGAGTCGTGCTTCGACCTCAACAACGGCTTCGATCCGCGCGACTCGGCTCGACTGCTCGGCCTGGGCGACCGGATGACGGCATTCAATGGCTACAATGGCGCCATTTGGAACAACCGCCACGCGGTGGCCAAAATCGACGGCGCAGACGACATGTGGGGACGACCGGGGCGGTTTGGGGGCAGCCAGGGCTTCTCCTTCGAACGCGGTATGCCGAGCCAGACCTGGACCGTGAACGGAAACCAGGGCAACGGGAACGGAGTGCAGCCGGCCCAGGAACCCCAGTCCACAGCTCCCGTGAACGAGCCCCAGGCCTCGGCCGCCGTGCCAGACGCCCCCGAGGCGCCAGAACAGCAGCTTACGCAGCTGGATGAAGGCGGTGACACTTCGGGCGGACTCGGGGAGGAACCCCAGGAAACCCAGCTGGCCGCAGCTGAGACCGGCGACGACATCGGTGCCAGCGAAGACTTCGAGTCATCGGCTGGCGAGGATGCCGACGGAGGCGGCGAAATGCTGGCCAGCAACGACACCGCCCCAGCCGAAGCCGAGGAACCCGCCCCCGAGCCCGTTCAGGAGCCCCAGGAAACGGCGGTGGCCTGAACCACGAAAGCTATGGCGTTGCGCCAGTCGCTGGCGTTGCGCCAGTCGCTGAGGTTGTGTTGGCCGGGCTGGTGGCGTTCCCCGCACTGACAGGGGGCACGATCGGCGTTGCGCCGGACACCGGCGTTGCGCTGGCGCTTGGCGTGGCCGTGCTTTTGGGCTCCAGTTCCTGAAGGGCAGCCAGGGCCTCGCCGGCCAGGGCATTCTGCTCGGGCGAACCTTTGGGCAGAGTCAGGGCCACGTCGAGCGCGTAGCGATAGTCGCGTCGAGCCAGCTCGGGTTGCTTGCGGGCCATGTGAATGCGAGCCCGCAGCAGATAGCCCGGACCCGATCCGGGGTTGAGCTTCAGGCTCTCGTCGGCGGCTTTCAGGGCCTCCTCCGTCTTACCCTCATTGAGATAGGACTGTCCCAGTCCGCGATGAGCTTCGGCCTGGGCCGCAAGCTGGTTGGCCTCGCGGGTTTCCTTATCGGGGGCTTTAGGGTCGACCGGCGCCTGAGCGGCCTTGAGGAGCTTTTCGTAGGCATCCCGAGCCTTGCTGGGCTCCTTGGATCTTTCGTAGGCCACGGCCAGCATCTGCAGCACGGAGAGATTGCCGGGCTCTTTCTGAGAGACGACCTCCAGGTGTCCCAGAGCTTCCTTGATGTCCTCGGGCTTGCCACGCTGAATGAGGTAGGCACTGAGAGAAGCCAGCACCTCGGCATTGTTGGCATCCTTTTTCAGCTGATCGCGATGGGAAGCGATCTCTCCATCGATGGGACTCAGCGGAACCCCCGACTCGGACGTCACCGGCTCCGGGTCCTGTCCTCCGGCCATGGCCGAACCCACGCACGTAATCCCGGAAGTGCTGATGAAGGCGAAGAGCAAAATGGACGTTCCGATTCGAATGATCAGTTGGCGTCGCTTGTACTCTGGCGTATCTCGAAGGTCGATATCTTCATCATCGTAGTCCGGTAGCGTTTCAATCACCCTCGAAGGGCGGTTCGGGCGCTGGCGTTTTCGCGGTCCGCGTGGTCCTTTGGACATGTTGGATCTCCTTAGTGGTCAGAAAAAATTTCATTCCCCACTTGCCGACCAATTACTCCTACTGCTGGTGAGTCCAGAACTGCCATTTCTTCTGGTGGGTGTACATGGCTTTCCCGGTGCTGAGTGCTATCCGTAGTCCAAAACAAAGTCCCACGGGGAGCCCTACCATCGAACCCACCCAGGTCAGTCCCTGACCGGCCTCCAGCAATCCAACCACCTTTGGATTGATCTCCTGCCCTGGCTTTTTCTTGTGAGTCATTCGAATCAAACCGGCCACAGTCTGCAAGCCTCCGCTGATCAAGCTCAACGTGTTGCCGGCACCCGCTACGGGGGTGCGCCAATCGTGCTGAGTCAGCTGGGCCGCAGTCCAGCTGCCCAGATAGCCTGCTCGGGCGACTTCCGAAGCCCCCGAGAAGAATTCGGCTCCGTTGCGATGCCTGACGCCGTCGACCACTTCCATCGTTCCAGCCGAAGCCAGAGCCACCGTGCCCAGTGCCCCACAAAGCCCGGCACTGCTCTGAAGCCAGGGTCCAGCCTGCTGCAGGTTGAGCTTCTCGAGGATCCAGGGACGAGACTCCAAAAAGCGCGGCGTCATCGCCAGGCCCTGGGCGCCCTGACCTATCCAGCGGGCCAATTTCTCGCCAAGCTCAGCGTCGGGCGGCTGCTGAGGCGGAGGAGGTGGCCCGCCGCCAGGTCCTGGAGTCGACGACAGGGTAAGCCTGCGAGGCTGAAAAGGAGCACTGCCAACCCCCGAGAGTTTCATCGCTATCAGTTGACTTCAGATCAGGGACTTGAAGGTTAGGGACTTGCAACAATCTGGTCAGGCACTGCTTTCGAACGTAAAGCCTTGCATGGCCTCGGATGAAATTTCCTGATCGCCCAAAAAGTCGCGCAATCGACGGACGGCGCGACTGTGCATCTGGCTGATCCGCTGCTTGGAGACATTCAGCATTCTCGAGATGGCCTCAAAGGTAACCCCCTCGAAGTAGTGAGCCGTGATAATCAACTGCTCGCGCTCGTCGAGCCGCTCAATGGCGCTTCTCAGCGCGTCGCGCTCTTCGGCATACTCGAACTCGACATCGGGCACATCGTCATCATCATCGACCATGTCACCCAGGCTGGCATCACCCTCTTCGCTTCCCAGGGGCTGCTCGAGGGACAGCAGGTACACCGTACTGAGATTCGCGATAAGGTCATAGACTTCTTCGGTGGAAATCTTGAGCTCCTCGGCCAACTGCTCTTCGCTGGGGACTTCACCGGCCACCGCCTGGTGGCGATCGATGGCCTGTTGAAGCTGACGATTCTTGGCCCGAACTCGCTCGGGCACCCAGTCCATCCGCCGCATCCCATTAAGGATGGCCCCCCGCACCACGGTAGTTGCATAGGTCTGGAACTTGAAGCCTCGATCGATATCAAAGGTGTCGATCGCCCTTAGCAAACCGATGCTCCCGTCGGCCACCATGTCGTCAACATCGACGTTCTGGCCCATTTTGCGGGAGAGGCCAATGGCCAGAGAGCGAACCATCGGAAGATAATGCTCCGCCAACCTCTCCTGAATCAGCGGATCCTTGGAGGCCTTATAGCTACGCCACAAGCTATCCAGCTCGTTGGTGTTCAGCGATTCTCCCGTGCGCCGACTCAGCGGTAGGCCTCCTTCGCAACGTATCTCCAGCTCTCAAACAAAAAGGAGAGATCCTGCTGGGACCTCTCCTTTTTAGGCGTCGGGAGTACCTTCCCTTTCTAGGGAGGGAGACCGTTCCTATAGATTTTTGCGCATTTGCTGGAACAGAAGGTTGGCCAGGCCAACTCCGCCCTCTTGCGACCAGGTTTTGGCGCGTTCCTGATCGAGCATGCCCTGGAACATATCCTGTTCCTGGCTTTGCCCGAACATACCGCCCTCCGAGCCGCCCATCTTGGAGGCCTTGCGCATTTGAGCAAACATCTGGCTCAAATAGAGTTGCTCGAACTGCTGGCAGGCCTCCTTAAGCTTGGCCTCTTCACGAGCCTTGCCCGGAGTGTGCTCACCGGCTTGATGGAGTGGCTGCGAGCCAAAACCCTCGATCTGCATGCAAACCTCCTACTAACCGCGCTGCAGGTTGTTGACGCCGCGCATCATTTCGTCGGCAGCCTGCACGCCCTTTTGATTCATCTCAAAAGAGCGCTGGGCCGTGACGATGTTGATCATCTCTTCAACGATGTTGATATTGGACTTCTCCAGGTATCCCTGAGCGATTACGCCCGTTCCATTTTTGCCGGGAACCTCTTCCACTTTATTGCCACAGGCCGGCGTCTCGACGTAGAGATTACCGCCTACAGCCTCGAGGCCGGTGGGATTGAGGAAGCGAGTCACCGTGAGCTGACCCACCTGCTCGGGCTTGCCGTCGCCATTGAGGCGGGTGCCCATAATTTTGCCGTCGGCCGAGATTTCGATGTTGCTCATATCCTTGGGAATCTTGATTCCCAACTTGGCACCGCTGGCCAGGCGAAGTTCCCCACTCTGACCGTCGAGCTGGAAGGCACCATCGCGAGTGTAGGCCGTCTTGCCGTCGGCGGTTTGAACCTTGAAAAAGCCCTCGCCGTCGATGGCCACGTTGTACGGGTCTTTCGTTTCCTGTAACTGACCTTGAGAGAAGAGACGCTGGGTGCTCATCGTGCGCACACCCATACCGATCTGGGTCTTGGCGCCCGTAGCCTCGCCGCCCGGGGTTTCCATCGTGGCGTAGAGCAAGTCTTCAAAGGAAACGCGAGACTTTTTGTAGCCCGTCGATTGGTAGTTGGCCAGGTTGTTCGAAATATTATCGATGTTGGTCTGCTGGGCCATCATGCCCGAGGCAGCAGTGTAAAGGGCTCTCATCATGGCTTTGGTTCTCCTCTTTCCTTCAAAACGATTAGCGGACGCGACCGAGCTCGTTTACGGCCTTTTGCAGACGCTGGTCGTGAGATTGCAGGGCCTTCTGATTGGCCTCAAAATTGCGCATCGTCTGCATCAGGTCGACCATCTCGGTCAGGGCATTGAAGTTGGCTTGCTCCGTGAAGCCCTGTTTCACCGTGAAATCGTTGGTGGCCACCACCGACTCCGACTCGGAGGCGAAGCTGGCGGCTCCCTGGCGCTTGATGGCCTTGGGGTCTTCGAAGCGGCTGACCAGGAGACGGTCAACCTGCTTGCCATCGACTTCGATCACGCCATTGTCGGCGACCTTGAACTCGCTGCCGTTGACCTTGATGGGGCCACGGTGGCCGAGCACAAAGGAACCGTCGGCCGTAACCAGATGCCCGCTGGTCGAAAGATGGAACGTTCCGGCACGAGTAAACTCGATACCCTTAGGGGTCTGAATCGTGAAGTAGCCTTTGCCATTGTCCGAGAGGGCCAGATCGAAGGGATTGCCGCTTTCTTTCAGGGCACCCTGACCGACGTGGGTCATCGAGTAGCGGCTCACACGACCACGATTTTCCTGACCCCCGGTCGAAGAAACTTCACCGCTGCCCATCGCCTCGCGCTGCATTACCTCAGAGAACGACTCAACCACCAGGCTTTCTTTGCGATAACCTGCCGTCCCCACATTGGCCAGGTTGTTGGCCACCATGTCCTGCTTAATGGACATCTGTTTCATGCCTTCTGTGGCCAGTCTCATACCGTCGAGCATTCGCCTAGTACCTCCATCTGCGTTCCATCCGCTAATCAGCCCGCTTCTTTTTTCGATGCGGGACCCGCTTAACCTTCACCGTTGTCGGCCGACTCGGGATCGAGCCAGGCCTCATTTAACTCTTGCGCAAACTCCATCACCAATGACATCAGTTCGTAGACTTCCGGGGGAACCCGACTGGGCGACTGCCCCGAGCGGAACATCTCGTCCACCTGCTCGGTATCTCGCCTTACGCCGACTCCCCGGGCCAGGGCCCGGGCGATCATCGCCTCGGCCTCGGCACCTTCTGCCACCTTTAGGATTTCCGCCTCACCTTCGTCGTTGTAGCGAACCGCCACAGCTCGCTTGCCACCGGCTCCGGGACCCGAGTCGAGCACTTCCTGCCACGCCTCAGGCCTGGACATCGTAACTTTCCATTTCCTGGATGCTTTCTCTCTGCACCCAAAGGTTGCCCGTAACCGTCTTGCGCAGTTGCACCTGCACTCCCGACGAGCGCCACCCGGCCTGCAACAACCGTTCTTGCAAGACACCCGAGTAGCGACTGACGAACTCGAGAGCCGGAGCTTCTTCCACCTCGATGGTTACCTGGGCGTCGATTCCCGAGGCCTCCACGATGAAGAGCAACACTCCAAGATGCTCGGTCGTTACCGAAAACTCGGCTCGAAACTCGTCGCCGAACTCGTCGTCATCACTGCGCCTTCGGCGGTAATAGAGCCAGATTTCAGCTTCTTCTCGAGGGTCCAGTCGAATGGGCACCTGAAAATACAGACACCCCAGTTCGCCTTCCTTGAACTGGTTCAGCAATCGCTGAGCCAGCACATTGTCTTCAGCTTCTGCCAGCAGAGTTTCAAAGCGCTCACCCAGCACGCTGCCAGTCTTGCGCCGTAACTCCCGATAGGCCGCCAGCACCTCCCATTCGTCTTCACCCGACCCGGGAAATGGGCCCGGTCCGAACTCGATACCGGCCTGTTTGGCGGCGTTGAAGAACTTTTTGGGTGGAACCCTTTTCTCTCGGGTTTTCCCCAGCGTTCCGCCGCCCTGACCATCGATTGCGGACAGTACCATTTCCCGCACGCTCTCGAAGTTGCTGCTGTCGGAGCCCCGGTCGACCAGTCGCCGAAGCTCTTCGTTCATCGCCGCCATTTGTTGGCCAATCTGGGGGTTCTGAGCCAGAAAGTTTCCCAGACTGGCCACATTCTGCGGCGTCACCGGCAGTTGATTTTGCTGCAAAAACACCACCGCCGACACCCGTGTCGACATCGGAGGCGGATTCTTCATCCCCTCCGGCAACCGGGTTTGTTGCTGCATGTTTTGCAGGTTCTCTTTGCTGAGAGGCACTTTGTGCTCGACCATCGCTTTGGCCGTTTCCATCGTGCCCTCGCTTAGAGGGATTTTCATGCTGGAAAGACTGTTGGCGATATCGGCGGCACTGTGCTTTCCGGTTTGGCCGGTCAGCAGCAGCTGCAAATTGCCGCCTGTCTCGCCCTGAACCCGCATCTGGACCGATTGGCCCACCTGCAATTGGGTTCCACTCTGAGCCCGAACCAGATGCTGACCTACCTGCATCAGGTAGCCCTTGGCATCTTTTCCGGCCACTTTGGCGAAGAGTAGTCCGCCGCCGGGGGGCTGAAATCCCGGTGGCATCTTCATCGCCAGAGAGCCAGGAGGCATGGGCGCAGCTTGAGCGGCCCCGGGGGTTTGGCCCTGGGGCGCCGTTGCGCTCGTCGGCGCTGCCGGGGGGCTTGAAGCCCCCCCTGCCACCGGACGGGCTCCTGGTGCCGGACCGCCTACGTTCATTCCTTGCCTCGCTATTCGAGCCTGAGCACCGTCGCCACAAGGACTTCGGTGGCGTCAGTATAGGCTCGTTTTGTTAACAATTTGTATACGCATCGTTACCTCGATGTTACCTGCAACGACCCCTCGCTCCCCCCGGAAGGGAAAGGAGATTACCCCCGCACATCGGGAATGGCCCGGGATGAAACCGCCTACCGGCAAGTTAATGGCCACGGCCCTGCGGCGCTGTCGCGACGCTGAGGTCGCCTGGGAACAGCGCACCGAAATCGATCTGGCCGACCCTCGCAATCGTCGCGAATTTCGCGGCTGGGGTTTGCGTGTCAACTACGAGGGCCGACTGGGCTGGGCCTGGGGCGAGGTCAGCGAGCTGCCCGAAATGCTGCTCGAACGCTCGGTTCAAGATGCCCGCAATTCCCCTCTGGAAGGCATTCTGTTTGCCCACGGCCTGCCGTTCAGCGGTCAGAGCGTCACCCCCGAGCCCCTGAGCCTGGAAGGCCATCTGGATAAACTTCATCGCTACGTTTCCAAATTACAGTTCCTCCTGCCCAGCCTGCTGCCCGACCATCAGGCCCGAATCCGAGGAAGTCTGCGCTGGCAAATGCTCACCCTGGCCACCCGTGCGGGCGAGCAATCGGGGCAACGCGTGGTCTACCACGTGGGGGTCGACAGCCACAACCCCTGCCTGGTTCAGGCTCAGGTGCTGGCAGCACGCCTGCGGGCCAATCCCGCCGAGCTGCTTATGGAGCTGGTGTGGCAATCGGCCCACAGTCGCCAGGTTCAGGAGCTCAGCGCAGGCGAGACCGCAGCCGTTTTTACCCCAAGCGCCACGGCTGCCCTGGTCACCGACCTGGTCTCTCGTCACTTCGACGCACGGCGCTTTCAGGCCCACCCCGAACTGGCCGCCCCTTGGGGCGAGGCCTGGCTGTCGCCGCAGGTAACGCTGCAAGACGATGCCACTCTGCAAAGCGGCCCCGGAACGGTTCCCTTCGATGCCGAGGGACAGCCGCGGCGGCCCGTTTCGTTAGTGCAGGAGGGGGTCGTCTATCACCATCTGGCCGATCGCTATCATGCCCGGCTGTTGAACGTGGACGCACCCGGATTAGCCGTGCGCGACTGGGGCCAGCCTCCCCATCCCGGTTGGTCGAATCTGTCGCTGCTGGGAGGGCGCAGTTCGCTGGGCGAACTGGCCCGTGACGTAGGCGAGGGCATCCTGGTGGACCGCCTGGTGCCCTGTGACGCCCCCTGCGAAGGCGATGAATTTTGCCGACTGGCCGAAATCAGCTGGTTGCTGAAAGGCGGACGTCCCCACATCCGTCTGGCCCCGTTGCTGATTCGAGGGCGACTGCCCGATCTGTTGGGGCGCGAGCTGATGGGTCTTTCGGCCGAACGTTCCTGGAGCGGGCGCTGTCTGGCGCCGGGCCTGGCTATCCAACGCCTGCGAGTCGAGCCCGCGGGCAACGTGCAACCCCTGCCCGAGCCGGCAGGATCCTGGTGGTAGAAGGAGTCGATATGGAAGTCATTTCAGAACACAACGTGGAGTGGGTCGAGCAGCCGTGGGGACGACAGTCTCAGGTGGCCCCGCAGGCCCTCTGGCAGGAGGTTCAGCCCAATCGAAACTTCGGCCCCGAGAAGCTGGCTCAGGGCCAGGAATTGATCGCCGTTACCCTGGCCGGTGGAGCCCAGGTAAGAGTGGGCGAGCGCGTACTGCGCCCCCTGGCCGGGCAGGTTCTTCGGCGTGAGGCCGGCGAAGAACTGGAAATCGTCAACGACACCCTGCAGCCCCTGCGTCTCTTGCGCTTTCAGGTCGCAGCCAGCTAGCCATGGACATCCAGGGTTGCACCGTAATGGTGCTCGGCGGCGGCGGCATGGTCGGCCGGGCCGTATGCCGTGAACTGCTCAAGAACCAGCCGGCCAGAATCGTGGTCTGCTCGCTGCTCGAGGAAGAGTCGCGACAGGCCATTCACAGTCTGCAAAGTGAACTGGAGCGCGTCCACCGCCTCACCCACCAGAGCACCCCCGTGGAACTGGTGGCCGAATGGGGCAATTTGTTCGTCCGCGACAGCCTGCGCCACCAAACCGGAGCCCAGGCGATGCAAACGGCCGAGGGCCGAGCAGCCATTATCGAAGACACCCTGACGCCCATGTCGCTGGCGGTGGCTCGCCGCTTCTTCCTCTATCAACTGGTGCTCAAGTATCGTCCCGACGTGATCATCGATGCCATGAACACCGCCACCGGCATCGCCTATTCCGATATTTTCAGCCAGGCCCGGCGGGTATGGCGCGAGTTGGAACGCAGCGACTCGGGGCCTCAGGCGGAATCGGTCGAGCGACTGTTGTGCAGCCTTTACATTCCCCAGCTCATTCGCCACGTCGATGTGCTCTATCGCGCCATGGTGGCGGTGGACACCAAAGCCTACCTGAAGCTGGGAACCTCGGGAACCGGTGGTATGGGCTGGAACATTCCCTACACCCACGGCGAGGAGCGACCGAGTTCGGTTCTGCTCAGCAAGTCTGCCGTGGCCGGAGCTCACACCCTGTTGCTCTTCCTGCTGGCGCGCACCCCCGGGATCGCCTCGCTGGAGAACGAAGAAGAAGTGGTCTCCAAGGCCCCGCCCGCCACCATGGAAATCAAGCCAACGGCGATGATCGGCTGGCGCGGCATCGGCCACGGCCCGATTTCCAAGCGGGGCAAGCCCGTAGAACTCGAGGATCTCGGCCTGGATTCGGCACGGCCCGTGGGCCCGGGCATTTCGCTCAGGCTGGAAGATCCGAACTGCAGCCAGAGCAGCGGCCGCCTGTTAGAGACGGTCTTTGTGGACACCGGCGAAAACGGGCTGTTTTCTACGGAAGAATTCGTGGCCATCACCTCGCCCGGCCAGATGGAGTTTGTCACTCCCGAAGAAATCGCTCGCAACGTGGTGGACGAAATCCGCGGTGTGAACACGGGCAAAGACGTCATCAACGCCCTCAATGTCACCTGCATGGGGCCCACTTATCGGGCCGGGTTCCAGCGCCAGCGGGCCATTCAGAAACTGCGCGAACTGGAACAGCAGCACGGGGTCGACTCGATCGCCTTTGAAAACCTGGGCCCCCCTCGCCTTTCCAAGCTGCTCTACGAAGCCTACTACCTGAAGAAGCTCTTCAGCGACATGCAGCACATTCCGCAGTGTTCGGCCGAGGACATCGTTTCGCGACTGCTTGAACTGCTGCGCCAGCAGCCCGACCTGGTGGCCACTCCGGTCTCCATCGGCATTCCTATTCTGTATCGCAGGGGCGACGAACTGGTGCTGGTCCGAGGGCGGCACTTGAAAACGCCACCGCCGGCCGGTGAAGCCGAAGTAGTACTTGACAGTCACAACCTTGAAGAGTGGGCACGGGCCGGCTGGATCGACTTGCGCGCCGAAAACATCCGGCTGTGGCAGCAGCGCGTTCAGGAAATGATCAACGACAGTCTGTCCATTCCGGCTGACGATAGCTCCTCACGCTATGTGCGCGACCGGGAATTTTGGAGGGGTAGCGACTCCGAAACCTGGGTCATTCAACCCGGAGAAATCGCAGCCTGGATCTTTATCAATGAAGACAAGGGCGAGCGCGGCCGCGAATAGGCTCAACGCGGCTTGAGGACTCCAGAGACCTCTACTCGGCCGTGCTCCTGGATACGCCAGGGTCCATCACCCTCGCGCGAACGCAGCTTTCCTTCGTGCACCAGGGTGAACCGATCACCGACTCGAGTCACGGTGTAGATGAAAGGCACCGGTGGCTTGCCGTCGGCCGACCTGAGGTAGCCGGGTTCTAGACGACGCACATCGGTTGGGAAGACGCCATGGTCGGCGGCGTACATCTCCAAGGCCGAGGCCACACTCTGCAGATGTGTGCGAATCTCCACATCAACCCGGGCGGGCGGACCGGCAGCGCGAAAATTTCCATAGGCCAGGGCCAGCCCACCCAGACTGAGAAAACAGGCCGTTCGAATGCTGCTCAGGCGAACGACCAGAGGAATCAACACAGCCATTGCCAGCAGCGTAGCTGGAACCACGATCAGGACGGCCGGAATCAATGAGGGCGGGTGGCGAATGTCGGCGGCCTCGCCCACCAGTACACCGGCCAGAAGGAACGCCCCAATGGCCAGAAACAACCAGATCAAGTCCAGGCCGCTCCAGGCTAACCGTTTCTTGGAGGGAACCAGGGCTAAGACGTCCTCACTTTGCATCACAAAGCAAAGATTACCGATAGCACCCCACCGAGTCAAGGCTCAGCCGGCACCGGCGAGGGGCTCAGAGAGGAAGACGGGGTGGGCGTTGGGACCGGCGCTGCCTCGACTGCAGGCACCTGTAACGTCGTCTGTAGTCCACCTTCCCCCTGCAGTGTGACCGTGCTGGTCGGACTGCCCACGGCCCGAAAGACCTCGAAATGGGTCTGCCCATTAGAGCCCGTCAGGCTGGTGTTGGTCTGGCCGCCATCCAGCAGGCTCAGGGGCAACTGACCCACGCCGTTCCCGCTGGCGTCGACGGCCTGAACGGTAGCCAGGAACTTGCCCGGCATTCCCTGCACAGGCAATAACTGAGCCCAGAGCCGGGTAGCTGGTCCCGCCGACAGTTGCACCTCGAAGTCCTGCCGCACCCCGGCGCACTCGGCCCTCACCAGAGCATCGCCCGGGCTTTTGAGGGCCAGCGCCTGAAAGCGGGCCTGGCCGCCCTTGAGACTGACCTGAGACTGGGGTAGGCGCAAGCGCTCGGAATAGAGCCGCACCGTGGTGCCGTCCGGCACCGGGCGTCCGGCACTGTCGCTCAGTGCCACCGTCAGCTGGAGCGTCGACCTTCCGTCGGCGCTCAACCCCTTCGACTCGCCACTCAACTGCATGCGGTAGGGCAACGCTGAAGACTGGGTATGACGCACCAGCAGGGCGGTGGCCACGGGCTTCTCGGCCTTGGGAGCCACGGGCCCCCGTGACACCACCACGTCGCCCACGGCCATGGTAGTGCTGGCCCCGCCATCCAAATTCATCGCTTCCTGGCCGCCCCTCCTCAGCAGTTCGCCGGCCAGTTCTTCGAGGCGCATGCCTTCGCGATGGGTGTCGTGGTAGCCCGAAGCTGAAACCAACAGCACTTTACCATCCTTGAGCACGGCCACGGCCGAGCGCCCCGCCACCCGAGTAATGTCGTTGCCGTTGGGCCCCAACTCTTCCTCGTTGGTGGTCAGGGCGACTTCACCCCGCCGCAGCAGGCGAGGTCCTCCGCCCAGGGCCAGTTCCACCTGATCCCAGGTTTTGCCCGAACGCGACGCCAGCCGGCCCTTGCGAGCCACCACCTGATCGAACTCGATGCTACGGTCCTTCATCACCCCCAGCACGGTGCGTGGGGGGCGGCGCTCGACGTGGGGAGCCAGCAGCTTGCCACCTTTGACCACTACCCCCAGGGGTCCACCCGAGTTGCTGAAGTAGCCTCCGTTGATGCCCGCCAGCGCGCCCAGTCGCTGGATCATGGACGTGGTCTTTTCGCGGGCATCGGTGCGGTCGTTGGCCAGACCCACGTCCAGAGCCACGCCGGGCACCGAGGGGTCGACCAGCAGCTCGTTCCACAACAAATAGCGACCCTCGCTGGCACGCTCGCGACGCAGCCAGCTGACCCCGGGGGCCAGCCGAAATCGATCCTGCCAATCATAGGCCATATCGACCGTCAAGGTGGTACCTTCCAGCTTCAGGGCGTCGGGGGGTAACCGATGGGACAATTGAACTTCACAGACGACGTGAGAGAGGTCGGGTTGACGCCAGCGCACCGAGGAAACCCCTGGCATGCGCGGGGTGCCCGGAGCCGCCCCGCGCGACTGCACTCCGGCGTACTCCACCACCAGCCGATCGGGTTGAAAGCGAAAGTAGCAGCTGGTCGGCGCCCGCCCGCCCAGTAGCTGAAGCTGGTCGCCGCGACTCTGCCAACGAGGCCACTCCAGCACGGGCGGCTCTTCGGCCAGGGCCAGAGTGGAGAGACAGAAGAGCAGGGCGGAAAACTTGCGCATGGTTGAAATTTAATCAGCCGGCGAGATCGGTCCTGCCACTCGGGGCCAACGAATTCCCATGGAGCGTTGCTGCAAGAACCCCAGGGTCGTGAGATCGGAACGCATGTACAGCCCCTGCACAGGCAAGGGTGCCGATCCAGCAGCAACCATCCGACCTGCGCCACCTCCTACCGGTTGGTAGGGCGGCACCGCCAGCCGAATTCCTTCGGGAGGGCGACCCTCGCGACTGATCCGCAGCGCCGTCGCAAAACTCAGCGGAGGGATGCCTTGCCGACATCGACTGTCATAACTGTCCCGATCCATCTTGCTTGCCTCCTGTGCGTGCTCTGATGGACCCATCTTGAGCCGTTGCACTGGGACCGGCCTTAGAGAACCCCGGGTTATGTTAAAAATCTACGGCAGCAGCCGCGTTGACTGGCCAGGTAGTGATTCAGTCGTTCACTTTTGGGCAGCTCTCGCATCTCGAAGAGGCTGAACTTAAGGCGAAAGCGGTCGCAGAGCATCCGGATCAGCGTATACAAACGATAACGCGCGTGCTCTGGCCCGACCACGGGCAGACCCGGGGCAACCACCAATCGGCATCCGTGCTGTTGACACCATTCCAGCACCGGTTCCAACAAGGCCAGGTCGTCGTTGCGTCCCGGCTGAAGATACTCGAGGAATACACTCCAGGGTCGAGCTTCTGCCAATCGCGGTCGAAAGTCCAGCGGGTCCTGGCAACGTATCTCAAGACAGGCCTCGCGCGGCAGGGGCTCCAGAGGGCGCTGTTGGGGCCAGGAAACCAGGCAGCCCCGGGTCAGCGTCGGCAAAGGATCACTGAGATTCAGGGCATGAACGTCGAAGTTGCCGCAAGGGCCTTCAAGCGGGTCCCAGCAGTCGAGCCCGGGCAAGCTGGGAATCCAGTGCAATCTGATGTTTGAGAGCGTCGAGCCCGGAAAACTTCTGCTCGGCACGCAGAAAGTGAGCCAGTTCAACCGTCAGAGACTCACCGTAGAGGTCGCCCTGAAAGTCAAGCAGGTGCACTTCAAGCAGAGGCACTCGGCTGTCGGTGACGGTTGGGCGGATGCCCAGGTTGGCCACCGCCGCATGACGCTCTCCGGCGCGTTTTGCCCAGCCGGCATAGACCCCGAAGGCCGGGATGATTTTTCCCGACGCCAGCGGCAAGTTGGCAGTGGGAAAGCCCAATTGGCGCCCACGCTGATCGCCACGCAGCACCCGGGCCGACACCGTGAAGGGACGCCCCAGCAGCAGTGCGGCCTCTTCCACCTGGCCCTGAGCGATGGCCTGTCGAATGCGCGTCGAGGATATCCAGTCGCCTTCGTGGAGCACCTCGGCCGGACATACCACCTCAATGCCCAGCGGTTCTGCCATCTGCCGCAACAGCTCGACGTCGCCCTCGGCCCGATGGCCGAAGCGATAGTTGCTCCCCGACACCAATAAACCCGCTCCCAGGCGCTCCACCAGGATGTCCTGGAAGAACTCCTGAGGCGAGAGCTGAGAAAAGGGGCGGTCGAAATCGCACCATACCACCTCGGTGCCGGCGGCGGCCAGCAACTCGAAGCGCTCTTCCACCGTGGTCAGCAGTTCAGGCGTCCTCTGCGAACTGATCACGCTGGCCGGGTGGTTGCGAAAGGTGAAGGTCAGAGGCCGCAACCCCCGGCTGGTGGCCTGACCCACAATAGCCTGATGGCCACGATGAAAGCCGTCGAAGAAACCCAATGCCACCGAAGTACTGCCCGAAGGAGCCTGGAACTGCGAAAGGGGGATGATGGACAAGCCTAACCGGTTCTCCGATCCACAATGTAGTGACTCTTGTGGTCGTCGCGTTGCTTGGCCGCACGTTTCAGTTCAGCGGCAATTTCGCTCACCTGAAGGGGGTTCGAGAGGTTACGTCGCTCGTTGGTGGCAACGCCGATCGACATCGTCATCAAAGGGAACCGCTGCAGTTCCTGGCGGCGATTGAGCACTTCGATGTAACCGCGCTGGCGATCGGTGTCGTTATAAAGCGCGCCCACCTGATCGTCGAAGACCTGACACATGTGCTGGCAAATCACTTCAAAATGCTCAGGATGGGTGATGTAAATGTAGTCGTCGCCGCCGATGTGGCCCACAAAATCGTCCGACTTGCCAAAGCGCTCGGCTGCTTCGATCAGCAGTTGGGCCACCCAGCGAATGCACTCATCGCCCTTCTCAAAACCATAGTAATCGTTGAATGCTTTGAAGTTATCGAGGTCAAAGTAACAGCAGGCGAACCCGTCGCCCCGGCTCAGGCGACGATGCAACTCTTGCTCGATGGCCAGATTGCCCGGCAATCCGGTCAGCGGGTTGCTGGCGCGAGTCAGGCGAAAGCGTCGAATCAGCCCCACAATACGGGCTTCCAGTTCTTCGGGGTCGAAAGGTTTGCTGAGGTATTCGTCCACCCCCGTGCGTAATGCGTCGAGGCGATGAATGGACGAAGCCGAGGCCGTCAGCATGATGATCGGAATCAGGTAGGTCAAGCGGCTGGCACGCAGCGTTTCGCAAACCTCGATACCGTCCATCTCGGGCATCATCAGGTCGAGCAGAATCAGGTCGGGAATCTCCTTCTTGGCGATCTCGATGCCCTGCTTGCCCTTGTCGGTAAAAAGCACTTCGAAACCCAGGGTGGAGTTCTCGAGAACGGTGCGCACCATTTTCAGAATCATGGGGTCATCGTCGATGACCAGCACCTTGAGCCGATGGAGGTTGCCTGAGTAGCCGTCTAGCTTCAAAAGTTCTCTGGTCTCGTGGCTCACTCGGCTGCTGCTTTCGATTATTGAGAGTTGACGATGAAAGCCTGGATATTCTGCTCCCGAAGCTTGTCCCGCTGTTGCCGGGCCTGCTCCTCGGAATAGACTCCGCCGCGAACTCGGAAGATAGTCTTACCGGTCGAGGCCTGGATTTCCTCTACCTCGGCAGCCTGTCCCACCGCGGCCAGGCTGTCGACCATCGACTGAGCGTTCTCGCGCGAGGTAAAGCTGCCAAACTGCAGATGGAAGTTGCCCTCGGAAAGCGCCGGGGTGGGCACCGGATCGGCCGAGGTCGGTGTAGCCGTGCTCAGCACCGGGGTCACGGCGGGTGCCGGGGTGTCTTCCGGAGCCAGCACCGGCGAGGCCGTGATGGCCGGTTCGTCAGGCACATCCTCAGGGCTGGCACTGCTGGCCGGGCGCGGCGTGGAGGTGGGAACCGGGCGAGCTTCCGTAGTGCCCTGGAGCCGCTCCAGTTCCTGCTGTTGCGAAGGATCGACCGTGATCCAGGGTTTGGGCTTGGCCTGCACCGAGGAGCGATACTCCTGCTGGCCGCTGGTGCCCAACATGCCCTTTTCCACCACATAGTGACCCAGCCAGTTGCCCCCGACCAGCGCCACCCAAATCACCACAATGGCCGAAATAATCAGCTTGGAGTACATTCCGTCTTTGGTTCGCTCGTGCTTGGCCATGGGTTCCCTCGTCTGGAAATGAATTTTGTTCCAGTCTTTCCGGGGATGTCCTTCCGCAAACCCGACTTATACCCGAGCGTAGACTTCCCCGGCCAGATGCTCGAATTCAAGCAGGTCTTGCTCGACCAGCCTCAGCGACTCCAGCCAGAAATCGGGCTTTCGCAGATCCACCCCCAGGATGTCCTCGGCGATTTGCTCGGCCGTGCGCCGTCCGGTGGCCTGCAGCAAGCGCTCGTAGACGGGCAAAAAGTCGGGCCCCTGCCGCTGCGCTCGTGCGTAGACCCCCAGGCTGAACAGATAGCCAAAGGCATAGGGAAAGTTGTAAAAGCTGATTTCGGTGATGTAAAAGTGCAGCTTCGAGGCCCAGAAATAGGCGTCCAACTGCTCTTCGTCCAGGCTGTCCCCATAGCATTCGCGCTGCGACTGCAGCATCAGTTCCTTGATGCGATCGAGCGAAACTTCGCCCTGGAGCCGCTCTTCGTAGAAGCGCTTCTCGAAGTAGAAGCGCGATGGAATGTTCAGCAGAAAGGCCGCGGCCCGTTCCATGCGGCTGTCGAGCAGCTTGAGGCGCTGCTCGGGGCTGGTCTTCGGCGAGCGCAAGAGCGCATCGATCAGCAGATTCTCGGCGTAGGTAGAAGCCGTTTCGGCCAGTGTCATGGGATAGAACAGATTGAGGGGTCGCTCCTGATCCATGACGTGCGAGTGAAACGCATGGCCAAACTCGTGGGTCAATGTCATCAGGTCGCCAAAGGCCCCATGGTAGGTCATAAAGATCCGCGATTGACGCAGCCTTGTCGAAAAGATGCAGAAACCTCCCGAACGCTTGCCCTCGCGCGGAGTGTAGTCGACCCAGCGCTGCCCCAGCGAAGCCTGGCAAAAGTCGGCAAAGCGTGGATAGGCGGCGCGAGTCTCCTCGACGAGCAGCCTGCCGCCTTCCTCCCAGGGCACGCTGGTGTGTTCAAGTCGCGGCAGAGGCGCGGACAGATCCTGGAAACCCAGGCGGGGCACACCCAGAATTTCGGCCTTTTTGCGCAAGTATTGGCGAGGCCACTCGGCGCAAGCACGAATGGCCTCGAGCATGGCGTCCAGCGTGGCCGACTCGATGGCGGCGTCGAACAGAGCTGGCTCTAGAAAGTGAGGGATGCCGCGGCGCCTGTACAGCGTGTGGCGGGTGCCCGCGATGGCGTTCAGAGCTGCCGCGCAGACATCTTCGACCCCTTGCCAGGCCTGGTTCGAACCTTGCAGCACGCTGCGGCGCACACCGGCATCGGGGTCCTCCAGCAGGCTGTTCTTCAGCGACATCGGCACGGTAACCGCCTTGCCCTGAGCATCTTGGTAGGTGAATTCGAGCCGTCCGGACACCTGATCATAGAGGCGCCCCCAGGCAGAAAGCCCGTCGACGTCTAGATCGGCGGCCAGATTCTCCAAATCGCCGCTCATCTGCCACAAGGCCCGCTGGCGAGCCCGCCCCAGATAGTGCTCGAGTTGCTCCAGGCCGGGCCTGGCGCACAACTGTTCAAACTCGCTCGGGCTGAGCTTGCGCAGTCGCTCGCCAAGCACGACCTCCAGCTGACGCAACTGAGCTCCGTCCGCCTGTACAGCTGCCAGCTCCTGAGCCACCTTCTGATCGCGACCGTCAGCACTGCGTTGACAGACCAGATAGGTGCTCACATGCTCGTTGAGAATCAGCAGCTGTTCCCAGGCCAGCACCAATTCTGCCAGTGGCATTTCTCCCGCGGCGGCCACGAGGTGGCTCAACTGTTGCTTGTAAGAAGCCCGGTCGGAGCGATAGTCGGGCGCATCAATTCCCGAGTAAAACGAAGCCAGATCCCAGTCACCATAATTCATAAGGGAGGCGTTCCCGCTGGGGCGGGGGGGTCCTCCAGCAGCTTCGAGAAGGGACCGGAATGTCAGAAACTCTCCGCCTTGAGCAAGATGAGCAGCGCCAGGTCAACTGGAAACGCTGGGGTCCCTACCTGCCCGACCGGCAATGGTCGACCGTGCGCGAAGACTACTCTCCAACCGGTGACGCCTGGAACGATTTCCCCCACGATGCCGCCCGTTCACGAACCTATCGCTGGGGAGAAGATGGCCTGTTGGGATGGTGCGACCGGCAGTGCCGCCTGTGCTTTTCTATCGCCCTGTGGAACTATCAGGACCCCTTTCTGAAGGAGCGCCTCTTCGGGCTCACCGGGCCCGAGGGCAACCATGGCGAGGATGTCAAAGAGTGTTACTACTTTCTGGATTCCACCCCCACCCACAGCTATTGCCGGGCACTCTACAAATATCCCCAGCAGGCTTTCCCCTATCAGCAACTGAGAGACGAAAATCGGCGCCGCAATCGACTGCAACCCGAGTATGAGCTCCACCACACGGATGTCTTCGATAACGGAGCCTACTTCGATTGCTATCTGGAGTACGCCAAAGCCGGCCCCGACGATATTCTGATTCGCATCAGTGTCGTCAATCGTCATTCCCATGACAGGAAGCTGGCGCTACTTCCGACCTGCTGGTTTCGCAACACCTGGGGCTGGGGTCGCCAGGGCGAGGGTTATAGCCAGCGCCCTCACATCGAGACCCATCCCCAGGGCGGTCTGCTGCTGCGCCACCCCGAACTGGGAGACTATCACTTCGAGTGTGACACCAACGGAGAATGGCTCTTTACCGAAAACGAAAGCAATCTGGAGCGGCTCTATGGGGTACCCAACCGCACCCCCTATGTCAAAGACGCCTTTCACCGTTACCTTGTGAACGGCGAACAGACAGCGGTGAACCCCGAACGCCAGGGCAGCAAAGCCGCCTGTCTGTTGCAACTCACGGTGCCCGCCCAAGACAGTCTGGAAATCCGTTGTCGCCTGCGCCCTTCGGCCGAGAGCGGAGAGCCCTGGGTCGACTTTGAAGCCCAGATGGCGCGTCGCCTGAAAGAGGCTGAGGACTTCTATGCTGCCAGACAACCCCCGTTTCTGAGCCAGGAAGAAGCCCTGGTGTGGAGACAGGCCCTGGCCGGACTGTTGTGGAGCAAGAAGTTTTACCATTTCGATGTGCGGGCCTGGCTCGAGGGCGACCCCACCTCGCCCCCGCCGCCCCCCCAACGCTGGAAAGGTCGCAACCGCAACTGGGCCTGCCACCTTTATAATCGCGATGTATTGTTGCTGCCGGACGGCTGGGAATATCCCTGGTACGCGGCCTGGGATACGGCCTTTCACGTGATTCCCATGGTGGCCGTAGACCCTACCCTGGCCAAAGAGCAACTCATTTTGCTGGTGCGCGAATGGTATCAGCATCCCAATGGACAGATCCCCGCCTACGAGTGGAACTTTGACGACGTCAACCCGCCCGTGCATGCCTGGGCGGCGTGGCGGGTGTATCGAGCCGACGGCAGCCGCGACCAGAAGTTCCTGGCCCGAATGTTCCACAAGCTGCTGCTGAACTTCACCTGGTGGATCAACCGCACCGACAAAGATGGCAACAATGTCTTCGGAGGGGGCTTTCTGGGGCTCGACAATATCGGCGCCCTGGACCGTTCTCACCTGCCCCCCGGGGTCAGTCTGGAACAGGCCGACGCCACCGCCTGGATCGCCTTCTACTGTTTGCAAATGCTGCGCATCGCCCTGGAACTGGCCCAACACCAGCCCGAATATGAAGATATCGCATCGAAGTTCTTTGAGCACTTCGTAGCCATCACCCACGCGATGAATTCGCTGGGCGAGATGGGCCTGTGGGATGAAGAAGACGGGTTTTACTATGATGTGATGCACCACGGACCCCGCTTTTCCCGGCTTAAGGTGCGATCGATGGTGGGCCTGCTTCCGCTGATCGCCGTGGGCAACCTGGATGCCGAGAAACTCGAATGCGTACCGGGATTTCGCAAACGCCTGGAATGGTTTGTGGCCCACCGCCCTCATCTATCCCGGCATCTGGAGCGACGTCATTCGCAAATTCTGCTGGCCGTCACCGGGCGGGAACGGCTGCGCAGGGTGCTGAGCCGCCTGCTCGACCCCGAAGAATTTCTCTCCGACTATGGTGTGCGCAGCCTGTCGCGGGCCCATGCCAAGCAGCCCTTCGAAATGATGTTTCAGGGGCAGCGACTGCGGGTCGGTTACGAGCCAGCCGAGTCGGAATCGCCGATGTTCGGCGGCAACAGCAACTGGCGTGGCCCCATCTGGCTACCCGTAAACTACCTCTTGATCGTGGCCCTGGAGCAATATCACCGCTTCTACGGCACTACGTTCAAGGTGGATTTTGAAGGACGTAGCCTCAGCCTTCACGAGGTAGCCAATCGGCTGCGCGAACGCCTGGTGCGCCTGTTTCTGCCCGGACCCGATGGCCAGCGCCCCAGTCATCGCGATTGTCCCCAGCACACCCAGCCCGGCTGGAGCCATGCCCTGTGGTTTCACGAGTACTTTCACGGCGACGACGGCCGCGGCCTGGGTGCCTGCCACCAGACCGGCTGGACGGCCCTGGTGGCTCCCTTGTTGCATCGTCTGGCTCAGGATCGCTCGTGAACGGCCTGGATCATCAGCAACTGCTGGAACTGGGATATGGCGAACTGAAGCGCAACCCCGAGCAGGCCTTCCAGGCCCTGCAGGCGCGCCTGAAACCCTTGGGATTTCACGCCACGCTGACCCATTGTTGGCTGGGGTTGATCTCCCTGGGCCTTGAGCAGGGGCTCGACCTTCCCCAACTGAACAGGCGGCTGAGCTTTAGCCAGCTGCCCCTGGGCCACTACTCCTGTGCTCTGCTCAACAGCGCTGCAGCCGAAGGCACAGCCTTGGAGCCCGATTTGCGACCCCTGTGCCTGCCTCGAGAACTGCCCGACGCCCTGCTGCAGCCTTTGCTGGCCTTCCAGGCCCGCACCCTGAGCCCCGAACAATGGACCCACGAGGCCCACCTTACCGTGGCAGCAGCTCTATTTGCGTTGCTCGGCCCCTGGGGCATTCAGGCCATGACCGGCGGCATTCAAAGGCTGAACGCAGTCCACCAGGTGCCGCAAACCCCCGAGCACGGCTACCATGAAACCCTTACGCGGCTATGGTATCAACTGGTAGCTCTGGAGGTGGAGCGACTGGCCCTGCCAGACCATCCCGAGCGACTTGGACAGCTGCTTGAAGCCCTGTCCGACCGCCAGTTGCCGTTGCGCTACTATCGGCGAGAAACGCTCAAAAGCTGGGAGGCACGCACCCAGTGGGTTCCCCCCGATCGGTTGAGGCTGGAAATGTTCACAACTGCCTGACCGCGGTAGTACTTCGGAAGAACGTCGCGAGCTAACCTCAGTCCATCAGGAGGTTACGATGCAACTGACTCAAGAGCAACAGGTCGTCGTGGTATTGATGAATCTACCCGCGCAGGAACAGGAAGCGTGCTGGAGCCAGCTCTCTCCCGAGCAGCAGCACTACTGGTCGGAACTGTATCGGGCCCTTCCGGCCCTGCCTTCGGGAACGCTGGAGCGCTGCATTCGCGCCGTCAATGAGGTCCGACTTGCTGGATAATGCCCGCGGCCGGCAAAGCAAAATCTCAGCTTGGTCCTAACATGCCGTCGATGGCCCCATAATTTCCGCCGGGTCCGTCCAGGCGAGCCTCGGCACGAATGTAGTGGACGGGCACGCCCTTCTCGCGTGCGAAGAGAGCCTCTTGACCTGCAATCTCGCCACCGCCGAGGGCAATGACGCCTTTAAGGCGAGGATTCTTGCCCCCAACCATGTCTTCGCCGAGATAGGCCGCTGTGGGCCCTGCTGGCTTGCCGTCGACAAAACCGCCCCAAACGATCTTCGAATCCTGATAGGTGGTGGGGACGTAGTGAACGTGGTCGATATGCTGATCCACGCCGCCCCATTCCTTGACCTTGTCGCTCTGGATGGCCATCACCGGAACTCCATGCTGGTCCTGCAAGTACTTCACCATGGCTGCCACGTCCGGCGCCTCGGGCTTATAGGGGTCGCCCCCGAAGACGGCCAACCACCGGCTCTTGCCATATTGAGCGTCCAGGCCTTCCACCAGCTGGTCCAGGGCTCGCTGGACGACCTCGGGCTCCTTGTATTGCCTCTTGCTGCCGAAGCCCAATACCAGGAATGAGCCTTTATAACGATCGATGGTCTTCAAGGCACTCTTCCAGGCCGCCGAGCTCTCTTCGGCCGCAGAGGAAGCAGTCACTTCCGTCTCGGGTGGGGCCTCGATCTTGGCGCTCAAAACGCTGCCGTCGTGGGGGTCGTTTGCGAATGCCGGCTGCTCGCTTCGGTCAGCTAGCCTCATTTGCGGGGTGCGGGACGGAAGCAGGGTGAGGTGGGTGGAGGTAATCTTCATGTCCATAGCTTAACGGCGCCCCTATAAATGACCCTTAGATACCCGCGACATAGGCATCAAGTTCTGGATCGACCGTCCATCGCCCTACTCTCCCCGAAAAGAAGAAAAAGCCCCGGTTGCCCGGGGCTTCTTCTTCAGAGAGGATGACGACTAGAAGTCGTGGTCGTGACCGCCAGGGGCAGCCTTCTTCTCTTCTTTGGGCAGCTCGGCCACCAGGGTCTCGGTGGTGAGCACCATCGAAGCAATGGAGGCGGCGTTGACCAGGGCATTCTTGGTCACCTTGGCGGGGTCGACGATGCCGGTGGCAACCATGTCGACATACTCACCGGTGACGGCGTTGTAACCCTGGCCCCAGGGCAGAGCCTTCACCTTCTCCACCACCACCGAACCTTCGGCGCCGGCGTTGTTGGCGATGACTTTCAGGGGCTGCTCCAGCGCCTTGCGGACAATCTGGACGCCCAGCTTTTCATCTCCGGAGAGATTGAGGCCTTCGAGGTCAGCGGCCAGCTGCAGCAGGGTGCTGCCGCCGCCGGGCACGATGCCCTCTTCCACCGCGGCGCGAGTGGCGCTGAGAGCGTCCTCGATGCGGTGCTTCTTCTCCTTGAGTTCGGTCTCGGTGGCGGCACCCACGCGGATGACGGCCACACCGCCGACCATCTTGGCCAGACGCTCCTGGAGCTTCTCGCGGTCATAGTCGCTGTCGGTGTTGTCGATGGCGGCGCGGATCTGCTCGATGCGGCCCTTGATGTCGGCATCGCTGCCCTTGCCCTCGACGATGGTGGTGTTGTCCTTGCTGATGTGGATGCGAGCAGCGCGGCCCAGCATGTCAACGCCAACCTTGTCCATCTTGTGACCCAGCTCGTCGCTGATGACCTGACCACCGGTAAGGATGGCGATGTCCTTCAGCATTTCCTTGCGGCGGTCGCCAAAGCCGGGGGCCTTGACGGCAGCGCACTTGAACGAGCCGCGCAGCTTGTTGACCACCAGCGTGGCCAGCGCCTCACCCTCGAGGTCCTCGGCGATGATGACCAGAGGACGGTGAGCCTGGATGACCTTCTCGAGCAGGGGCAGCAGGTCCTGAAGGCTGCTGATTTTCTTCTCGCTGATGAGGATGAAGGGGTCGTCGAAAACGGCTTCCATTTTCTCGCTGTCGGTCACGAAGTACGGGGAGATGTAACCCTTGTCGAACTGCATGCCTTCGACGTGGTCGAGCTCGGTGTGGAGGGTCTTGGACTCTTCCACGGTGATGACGCCGTCTTTGCCCACTTTGTGCATCGCGTCGGCCAGCAGCTCACCGATGAAGGTGTCGTTGTTGGCGGCGATGGAGCCGACCTGAGCCGTCTTTTCGCGGGTTTCGACCGGGATGGCCTTGGCTTTGATCTGGTTCACCAGGTGCTCGACGGCCTTGTCGATGCCCCGCTTGAGGAACATCGGGTTGGCGCCGGCGGTGACGTGCTTCATGCCTTCGTGCAGCATCGACTGAGCCAGCACCGTGGCGGTGGTGGTGCCGTCGCCCGAGACGTCATTGGTCTTGGAGGCGACTTCGCGCAGCAGCTGGGCGCCGAGATTTTCGAAGGGATCTTCCACTTCGATTTCCTTGGCCACGGTCACACCGTCTTTGGTGATGGTGGGCGAACCGAACTTCTTGTCGAGCAGCACATTGCGGCCACGCGGTCCCAGGGTTACCTTGACGGCGTTGGCCAGCTTGTTGGCACCGGCTTCGAGCTTTTTACGGGCATCTTCACTGTAGAGAATCTGCTTAGCGGACATAGGTTTTCAATCTCCTTCTTTGGGGTGGATTAGTTGAGGATGGCGAGGATTTCGGATTCCTTGATGATCAGGAGCTCTTCTCCGTCGATCTTCACTTCGGTGCCCGAGTATTTGCCATAGAGCACCTTGTCGCCGGCCTTGACGTTCATGGGGATCGTCTTGCCGTCGTCGGTCACTTTGCCGTTACCGACAGCCATGACCTCGCCCTGCTGGGGCTTCTCCTTGGCGGTGTCGGGCAGATAGATGCCGCTCTTGGTCTTTTCTTCCTGGGGAAGGGCGCGAACGATGACGCGCTCGCCCAGAGGACGAATGTTCAGCTCGGTCTTGGTAGCCATTACTTGCTCCTCCTAGTTGTTGATGCCAGTGCCCCGTGGGGGCCGGATTTTCCGCAACGAGGCGCGCCCTGCGCGCCGCCCCTTGCTGGCCTTTCACAAACGGTATCCTAGGCGGGCAATGTTAGAGCCTCAGCAGACGACTGTTAGAGAACTGTTAGAGTCTTTTCGGGCGAGGGCCGCCAGTCGCCCATTTACAGTCAGCTACTAGTGACACTATTTTCAGCTTAAATCCATACAAAAAAACATTTAAGTCAGGATACGAAAAATTTTTTCATTTTCAAAACACGCCGGCAAACAAATTCAACTACGCTGAGGGCGGAGGACTGCATGCATATCCAACGGCCATCGACTTCCCCTTCCCCCGCTCAAATCGCCCCGCGACTGGCGCCACCCCTCCCCAGCCTCGAATCCACCGAAGTCTGCAGCGATCAACTCGTGCTGAGCGAAGAAGCTTTCGAGGAAAAACTGAGCATCCAACAACGCTCGCTGCGACCGGGCCTGGAAGACTACCGACCCCGAACCTCGGGCCAAAACGAAGAGTGGGTCAATCCTTCGGCCGAACTCCAGCAGGTCTGCGCCAGCCTTCTGCTCTCCCTGGGGCAGTCTCCGCCGGCCGACCTGGACACCCGCACCGGGCTGTCAGCTTATTCGGCCAATCCTCGAGCTGAAGTTCTCAAAATTGCCGGCGAAGGTCCGCTCGCGACCCAGGATTGCCAGCCGCTCCTCAGCCAACTCCAAAACAAGGAGCAACAGGCTCGAATGGACTATGGCGGACACCTTCCAGCCAAAGTCGAGGCCCTGCTTCGTCAGGTTCAGCGCGCCCTTCCGTCCCCCTCGGGGGCAGACCCGGGTCGCGACACTCGGAGGACCTGACCGAAAGTCGGCATTTTGGGCACATACGTCAGTTCAGCCACCGTCGAGGCCTGGGCCAGGTCCGAAGTCGCCACCAGAGTGTCGGCCGTGGTTACCCAGTGCTGACCCTGACTCCGGTACTGGGTCAGAATGCGCAGCATCAAGTCCGGCTGCTCGGTGCTGCAAATGGGGCACTGAGTATCGGCCGCGCCCTGCATCTGATAACCACACTGAGAACAACTCTGGGGCCCCTCTTCGCCGGCCTGACCCACCTCGTCCGAAACCTGCTCGGTGTTGCGCGCCTGAAAGGCCCGCTCCATGCCTTTGTGCCGAGAAGCGCTGGAGCCTGACTCCTGAGGGCGATGCTCCGTCTGACGAGCTGCGCCCGACACCTGCTGAATTCCCGTGGCTTCCACGCTGCGACTCTCTTCGCCAAGCTGAGCCGCCTGGCGGGAAAGACCGGCGTGGGTCGGGCCTCCGTCCTGGCCAGACAGCGACTGCTGGACACTGTGAAGGCGGGCCTCGGCCTGAGCGGCGACCTGAGCCGCACGCTCGGCTTCCAGGGCCTGCTGGCGTTTTCGCTGCTGAGCCTGCGGCTCCGTGCGAGCCGCCGCTTCGGCCTCTTGTTGCTCCTGCTGTTGGGCATCTTGGCCGCCGCCGCCACCGCTAGACCCCCCGCTGGAATTGGCTGCCTTGAGCGAGCGACTCGCGCCCTCCGACCCCGCGACCGTCGTAACCGTAACGGGCCGCTCGGCAATGGACGAAGAAAGGCGCGTCAGGCTGGCTTCAGCCGCGACCGATTCGTAACTCTCGAAGCTCACAGAATCGCGATATAGAGCTTCCAATTCGGCGGGTCGGGCCAGGCGGGACGGGGCCTTCTGAGCGCTGCTCCAAACCGCCAGCTGTTGGGCGCGGGCCTCGGGCTCTTGGGAAAGCTGACGGTGGCGCTCAACCACGGCCACGCGACCTTCAGGAGTTTCCCAGGCCTTGGCTTCCTGCTCCATCAGTGCCTTACTGACGGCCGGGCTCTGGGCTACCCCCTGGTAAAGGCGGGTGAGAGCTTCCCTGCCGGCCGGGCTGCCACTGGCGGTGGCCTCGACCTGGATGCGGCTGGGCCCACCCTGAGCCAGAGCCTCCAGACCCTGCTCGCTTTGAGCGGCCGAAGCCTGCACCTGAAGCGAGGCCACGCTGGCCACCTCATCGCCAGAAATCTGCTGCTGACGCTGCGCCAAAAGCTCGGCTCCCGCGGACTCGGTGGCGACAGCCGCCTCGAGGCGCAGTTGGGACACACTGGCGCGCACGTCACCGGCCACAGACTGGTCTCGTTCCGCCATCATTCGCAAGGCCACAGGGTCGGCTCCAGCGGCCACCTCCAACGCCAGTTGCGAGGCCGCCACCTTGGGAGCCTCGGCCAGATGCTGGTTACGCTCGCTCAAATACTGCAAACCCTGAGCGCTGTGACTGGCAGAGGTTTCGACCGCCAACTGCGCCAGGCCAGCTTCTCGATACTGCAAGAGACGAGTATTGCGTTCGTACAGCCCTTCGAGGCCCTGAGGTTGCTTGCTGGCGGCGGCCTCCACAGCCAAAGCCCCGGAGGCCGCCTGAGGTTCGCGAGCCTGAAGGGCGGCTCGTTGAATCCATCCCTCGACCTGGTTGACAACCTCCTCGCGCGAGGCGCGCACCCCGGGAAAACGTTCGGCGGCCTCGCGAAGCCTGCGCTCCGCCTCGGCCCGTTGAGTCTGCTCGAGCAGTTCGGCCAACCCTTTGCCGGCGCCCTCGAGCGAATCGCCTGGACGCCGGGCACGCACGGAATCTTCCAGGGCACGCCGAGCCGCTTCGGGGTCGAAGGCCGGCAGGCCGAGCAGCGGGGCCGAGCGGATCGCCTCGGGCAAGCCGGGCGACGACTTTCGCTGGGCTTCTTCCAGGGCACGCCGGGCCGCTTCCGGATCGAAGGCCGGCAGGCCGAGCAGCGGGGCCGAGCGGATCGTCTCGGGCAAGCCGGGCGACGACTTTCGCTGGGCTTCTTCCAGGGCGCGCCGAGCGTTATCAAGGTTGAAGCCGGGCGCGCTCATGTTGCCAAGAACGTCGGCCAGCAGGGGCTGAGGAGCTTTGAGAGCCGCCACCTCCAGCGAAATCTGACTGGCACTCCAGGACGGCTCCAGCCCCAGCAACTGATTACGCCTTGTCAGCGCTTGCAAACCATCCTCGGTTCGAGCAGCAGTCGACTCGAGGCGAAGCTGGCTCGCGGCCAGCGACGGCTCGCTCATCAGCCACTGATTACGCTCCATCAGCGCCTGACGCCCCTCGCTCAAGCGTGCAGCACTGGACTCGAGCTTCATCCAGGAAGCCGCCAACGCCGGCTCGCCGGCCACCTGTTGGGTGCGTTCACTCCAGGCCTGACGACCTTCGGCCGACTGCAAGGCGGCACTTTCCAGCTTGGTGTAAGTCACGCTGAGTCGCGGGTCTTGCTGCCAAAGCTGGTTGCGCTCACTCAGGGCCTGGCGTCCTTCGGCGCTGCGCAAACCGCTGGCCTCCATTTGAATCCAGGCGGCGCTGGCCTGAGCGTCTAGGCTGAGCCCTCCTTGCAGTTTATTCAGCGCCTGAAGACCCTCGGCATCGCGTGAGGCCGAAGTCTGCATCTGCAGATAGGAACCCGCCAGACGGGGCTCCTGAGCCAACCCCTGCAACAACCCACCAAGACTCTGGACACCCTCGGGCGCCGTCGCCGCCGTGGCTTGCATTTGCAAATAGCTGCGGCTGGTGAGGTTGTCGCGGGCCAGCCCCTGATACAGCTCGCCCAGGGCCTGCTGGCCGGAAGCAGTGCGGGTGGCACTGGCCTGAACCTGAACAAACGAATGGCTCAAATTGACGTCTTTGGCAGACTGGCCGTAAAGCTCGGCCAGCGACTGCCTACCCTCACCACTGCGAGCGGCGCTGGCCTGAACCTGGGTGTACGAACTGCTCACCTGCGGATCTTGGGACAGCTGACGGTTGCGCTCGACCATGGCCAGCCGCCCCTCGGGTGCTGAGGCTGCCCGGGCTTCGACGGCGACCACCGACTGACTGGCGGCGGGGTCGCGCGACAGGTTGCTAAACAGGTTGTGCAGAGACTCGCGCCCGGCAAAGCTGCTACTCGCCTGACTCTGCACCTGCAGATAGTTGGCGCTGGTGCGGGCATCTTGGGCCATTCCGACATTCAACTCGGTCAGAGCCTTCTGACCCGCAGCGGTGGTTGAACTGGACGATTGGACTTGCAGATAGGAGGTGCTCAAGCCGGGCTCTCTCGAGAGCTGGCTATAGAGATCGCCCAGGCTTTGACGTCCGTCCGGACTGCGCGCGGCGCTGGCCTGAACCGAAACATAGGCCGCGCTCGACGGGGGGTCTTGAGACAACTGGCGATTGCGTTCTCCCAACGACTGCCGCCCCTCAGGAACGGAGGCAGCCCGGGCTTCGACGGCCACCATGGCCTGACTGGCGGGGCCGTCTTTGGAAAGATTGGAATAGAAAGCGCCCAGGGCGGCCCGACCTTCGTTGGTCGAAGTGGCTTGACTCTGAATGGCCGCCAGCCCGGCGCTGGCCTGGCTGCTCTGACCCAGTTGCTGGTTGACAACCGTCAAAGCGGTCCGGCCCTCGGGCAGGCTACTTGCCCTGGCTGCCAGCTGAGTAACGGCGGTACTGGCCTGCGGGTCCTGTGCCACGCAGCGATGCAAGCGGCTCAAAGCCTGCAGGCCCTCCGGACTCTGCACCCCGGCCGCACTGGCTTCGGTCCAGGCCGAGCTACCCCGACCGTCAGCGGCCAGCTGTCGGGCCCGAGTGGTCACCGCCTGCAAACCGTCGGAGCTGGAGGCGGCCTGAGCTTCGAGCCTCAACCCGGCCACGGCCAACTCGGGATGTGCGGCAAAGGATTGCAACAGCGAGCCTGTGGCGGTGGTCCCTCGAGGAGTTTGCAAGGCTTGCGACTGCAACTGGAGCGCCAGGGTCGCGTCGCTGGCATTGCAGCCCGAACCCTGATAAAGCTGCTGCAGCGCCTGTCGGCCCTCGCTTTGCTGGGCAGCGCTGGCCTGGTAGGCCATCGCCGAGGCGCACTCTGGAGGAGAGTGGAGCAGGGCCTGCTGATGACTACGCACGGCGGCTTCCCCGGCCACGTCGCCCAGAGCGCCGGCCACAATCGTGGTGGGCAGAGCCTGGCCCGAAGGCGAGCCAACCTCGAGTCGTCGTTGACACTGGGAACGCTCGGTTGAAAGCCGAGAGCCCAGAGTCTCGGCCATCTGCCGACCGGTTTCGCTGCGAGACAGGCGTGGCCCCAGCGCATCGAACAGATCGCCAATCAGGCCCGCAGGGGCCTGTCTGCACCAATCGCTCACCGCTTCCCGCGCCGACCTCGACCCCGCCTGCGGGGGAGCCTCGGGTCGCTGCAGGTGCGAGCGTAAACGATCCAGCTGCCGAGCCCCCTCGGGACTCTGACCGAGTTGCCCAGCGCAATCGGCCAGTGCCCTACGGATGCTCGGTTCCCCCTGGGTGTCACTCTTGAGCTGCTGCAGCCAGGCCTTGCCATCGGGGGTCTGAGCCACCTCACAGACCAAGCGGGCCAGGTCGGGGGCGGCCGCCGGACGCCGGGCCAACTGCTCCAGACCGGCCGTGAAGCGCGGACAGCCCTGAGGCTGTCCTTCCGATCTGGCCGCAGTCGAGGCTGCCAGCTTCAGCGCCTGCGAGGGCGAAAGCACTTCTGGTTGCGACTCCGAGACCGGAGGTCGACCCAAGTTGCGCAGTCGCGACACCAGGTCGCGCCCTTTGTCGAGGTAGCGCTGCAAGGGCGGTTGCTGACCGGAAACCTCACCATCGCGCGAGGGCAGAAGTAGACTGCGATAGTGGTCCTCGAGTAAGAGCGCCGTGGGCCGCGGGGAACAAGCCGCCTCACCGAAAGATGCCCGCGACGCGGTACCTTCGGTGGCACCCCGCAATCGCGTCGCTTCGGAAGCACGCTGCCCGGAAAAACCCAGGTCGAGTCGAAAGAAGCTAGCCACCCCACACCTTTCTGCCAGGTCCTGTTGGAGGAAGTTGGCGCCTCTCAGGGATATCCCTCCGACTGCAAGCCAAGTCAAGCCGCAGCAGACACAAAGATTTAACCAGCCTGTTACCTGGCGTTAACGTTTTCGGCCCGAGTCTGAGCATTGCACCACCGCCACTCGCTATCATAAGGCCATGACCAACACGGAACCTCTGACTCAAGCCTCCGACACCACCGAGGAACTGCGTCTCTACGTGGAGCAGGCCCGGGGTCTGCTCCGTCGCCTCCAAGGCAAGTAAAGGCTTCACGAACCCAGGCTCTGCTCTTGTTCGGCAATGAGCAGTTCCGTTTCATTTAACTTTTCAGTGGCTTCCTCGGCCAGTCGCAACGACTCCTCGGCCGCACCCTCGTCGCCCAGGTCAAAAGCCTCGAGCATTCTCTCCACCGCCTGATAGTACAGGAACATGGCCTCGAGCAATCCTTCTCGAATGCTCTCGCCGCCGCGCGGGGCCGGACCCTCGTAGGCCTGATACACCTGGCCCAATTCCTCACGCAACGCAGCCAGGGTCTCGCCCCAAGCCGAAGCTTCGCAGGCCACACCTGGCAAAGCGTCGGCTGCTTCCTGAAGAATCTCTAGGATCGATCCCTGCATCGCCACAGCCAAATCCTAACACCATATGATGACACTATTGAGCCATATTTGTTAATTCTTTGTGAGCCCATTCCAAAGCCCAGGATTCTAGGATACAATTCATTCACAACAACCGCCTGGAGGAAACATGGCACACACATCTGGAATCGGCCCCTCATCCAACTCTCCCCAGGTCCACACTCCTGGGCCGGCACGCGAAATCGGCAAAAGCCAAGAAGCTCGCAAGAGCGAGCGGGTCATCGCTCCCGCCCACGAGGCCGGAGCCTCGCGCTATCTGGGTGAAACACGCGCCGACATCGACTCACTCAAGAACTTGAAACTGCCCAATTTGGAACCCGGCCAGGAAACCTCTGTGGTGCACGTGGGCGACTATCGAGAAGACCGTTCCAGCGGCACCCTTGAGGGCATCCTGCGCCAGATGGGCTACACCACCGAGGAAATCTATGCCAAAGACGAATCGGGCAAGACTCTGCTGGAGCGAGTCGCCGAGTCCAACGGATTGGAAGACGCCAACAAGATTCAACCGGGTCAAGCCCTGGAAATTCCTATCGACCCCCAGACCCGCGCTTTCCTGGACAACCCCAGCGAGCAAGAAGAAGCCTTTACCCAAGGCGTCCTCGAGCCGCTGATCGAAAAGGCTGGCGAGAGCGGAGGAGTGGCTCGCGAACGCCTGCAGGGGCTGCATCGAATCATCGGCAAGCGACTGGAAAAACTCGAAGCCAGGTTCCGCGAACGAAGCCCCCAGGCCATCCACATCGCCCCCGAAATGCAGCGGGAGTACTTCGGATTGGACAAGTTTCCGCTGCAGCGCGTTCAGGCAAAAATCGAAGAGGCCCTGGGCAGCCTATCGCTCAAGCCCTCCGAGCCCCGCGCCCTGTAACTCGAGAAGCTCGCGCTCGATCCTTCGACAACGATGAAGTTTTTGCAGAGCCAGACCCAGCTGTTGCAGAGCCGTCCTCGAACGCAGGCTGAGGACGAGCACTTGCAATGCCTCCAACGCTTGAGCTACGGCAGCTGCCGCCAAGGCCGCGGTCGCCCCCGGGCTGCCAGCCAAAGGCGCCTGAAACTCAAGCAGACCCTCCAGCAACGAAGCCAGGAAGGCTCGGGCCTCTGCAGCTTCAATGCGCCCCAGTTGAACGTCGGCGAGCACCTCGCGCACTCGATGGTCCACTTGCAGAAAGGGCGACTGAAGTTGCTGCAACAGAGGTTCCCAACGCCGGCGGAAACGAGCCACTGCCCGTTGCAACTCGCGTGCGTTGCTGTGCAAGACGAATTCGGCCAGGTGACGTTCGGCCTCTTCAGCCCCCAGCAGAGCTTCCAGACAGGTGCGATGGTAGCTTCGCCAGGCCTGGGTCCAGCTGGCGTCATCGCTGGGCAGCTGCCGCTCCAACTGTTGCACAGCTTCCGGGTGAGTGCCATCGCTGCACTGTTTGAGGTAACGCAAAGCCAGCTCGCGGCGGGGCTCCTCGACCGGTTCGTCGAGATTCACAGGACGCACTTCGCCCTCGATGAACTTGCGAATTTGATCGAGCTTATATCCCTGCTGCTTCAGTTGACATATCCGCCGCAAACGCTTGACCACTGTGGCTGGCCAATAGCCCGCTCGACCATCGGCGCCCAGCTCGGGACGCTTCACCCCCTTGGGAATCAGGCCTCGATGGATGTAGTAATGGAGCTTGCGCTCGTTGATGTCCAACCCGAGTTTGTGGCACGACTCGAGCAGCCGAGGCAAACTGAGAAATTCTGCGTCATTCCTCAAGGTCCGAGCGTCTCTTCAGCACACCGGTCAGGTCTTTGCTGTCCCGACCCAGCCCACGCAAATACTCTTGCACGGCGGCGTCTACCCGAGCCGGGGCAGCCACGCGGCGGCCGCTGCGAGCCGTGCGAGCCCGCGGCGCCAGGGCCAATGCCGCATCCAGCCGCTGGGCCAGCGAATCGAGCACCTCCAAAGTCGAAGAACGATCCATCAAGCCGCGTTCGTGGCGGCCAATACCCGTGCCTCCCCGGTGATGAAAGGAGCAACCTTGGAACCCCAGCTTCAATACAGCCTGCTCTGCCTTGGTTACGACGAGACCAAAGGGCCCCCAACCTTTCAGAACGTTTTGCATGAACTGATTCTCAGTCCGCTGCCCTACCAGTTCCCCGAAGGCTCCGGGCTGTTCCTCGCCCAGGGCTGGCACGGGCTGCAGTCAGCCAGCACCTGTCGAGTTCTGTTGGAGGGTCCCGAGGGCGAGCGGGTGGCCGACTGCGAGTGGGAACTGTCGCCCAACCCCAACAGTCACTTCACCCTCTCGCTCGTTTTTCTGGAAGCCCTGAACTTTGAGAGAGCGGGGCGCCATCGGATAACCTGCTGGCTCGGGGATCGCCAGGTTACCCAATATCCCCTGGAAGTGCTGGACGCTGAATCATGAGCTTCTTCCTGCAACTCCACGAGGCTTGTGAGTGGGTGCGCCAGGGCGGCGAAATGCAGCCTGAAGCACTCGAACAATTAGGACGACACCTGGAGGATCGAGCTCGCCAGATGGCCGAGGGCATCGAGCACTGCCAGATTCCCCAGGGGCTCGAGGCTCTGCGCCAGATGCTGCAGCAGGCCTTAGAACGGGCGCGCGAGTCGCTACAGGCCCTGGATCTGGCCTGCCGAGAGGACGCCCCGGAACTGGCCGTATGGGCTGCCGAGCAGGCCTTGTTAGCTTCCGACCAGGTGCGGCGTTTACGCCAGGTGATCGAAGAATACAGCGGCATGCTGTGCGAGGAGTCGAGCTATGGAGATCGGTAATTTCTCGGTCGGATTGGGTGCCTCAGGCGGCCTGGACTGGGGCTGGGTGCAGGCCAAAATCCGCAATCCGGCCACCCCGATCGACCGACAAAAGCTGCGCAGCCAGCTTTCCGACGTGCTCTTCGGAGTGCAGCTCAATCAGCTGCAACTGATGGAATACCGCATCAAGTTGGCCGAGGTCATGGCGTTGCTCGACAACCTCGAAGCCCCGGCGCCACCTCTTCCCGAAACCGCCAGAATGCCGCGCGAGGCGCGAGCTTTCCCGGTGGGACCCCTGCTGCTCAGGCCCTCCCCCCCTCAATTCGACCGCAGCGAGCTGTTCACGGCGACTCCGGTACAGGTGTTGCAGAAGCGCAAACTGTTGCGACTACACGATTTCTTTCAGCGCGAGGGAGAGACCGATCTTGTCTCTAACCAATTTCGAGTGGCCGCCGGCCTGCGCTATCACAAGGGGGGCCGCGACCGGGTCAGCCTTTCGCCCGCTGGACTTCAAGAGGTGATGAACCCGACTCAGGCGCCGGTCCAAGTGCTACGCCTACCGCCCCGCATTCATAAGCAAGTCGATATTTTAAGAGCCGCCACTTGGGGCACGAAGAAACGTTGATCAGCACTCCTGAAACTGGCTGATCCACTGCTGGCTTTCCTCGGCAATGTAATCGACCTGATCGAGTAAATCGCTGGCTTCCTCGGCCAGACTAATGGCCTTGGACAGGTAGCTACCCTTGGGCTCCTCGAGGAAGGTGCGCAGGCAGTCGATGGCGCTGAGATAGAGGTCGAGACTTTCCAACATCGCCTCGCGAATGCTCTCGGCCCCGGCCGGAGCCGGCTGCTGGTAGCGCTCGATCAACGCCGTGAGGGTGTCCTCAAGCGTCACCAGACCCTCTTCCAAGCCAGCCGGAGGCGACTCTTCCAGCGCCAACAGACGAGCAGCTCTCACCAAAAAATCCAGGATTGAGTTGTCCACCAAGCACCTCCCAATCCGAGGCCTTCAAGACCTTTGCCTGCCTCCCTGTGGCCGACAATTCATATCACTATTTACTGCAAACATATGCCAAACATAACCCTTTATAGATTAAGTCCTCAGATCTTGTTCACAAAACATCTACAGACAGACGAGCCTCGCCCCGCCATACTTGCTCTATGGACATTCAGCCTTCTCTCAACTCCCTCACCGCTGCACCCTCGGCTCGGGCCCCCCAGAAATCAGTTGAGGCCGCCGCGCCCAGCAACGCCCTGGAAGCACCGGCTCAGGCGGGCGCCCTCAGAGCCTACGCCGCCCAGGCCCGGCAAGATGTCGACAGCTTGCGCTCGGGTGCTCCCTCGGACGAGGCACAGTATCAGCCGTCTGCCGAGGATGCGGCCGAAGCCCAGCGATTGTATTCTGGTTACGTTTCCGAACTGCCTCGCAGCCCTGAGGCCAAGGCGGCCATCATGACCATCCTGGGTCGGCTGCAGCAGCTCGAACGCGAAGCGGCAGCGGAGGGCCAACCCCTGAACATCGACGGGGTAACCCCGACGATCATGTTCCTCTATCGATTCGTCGGCGACCCCAAAGTGACGGACGACATGCTGCTGGCCATGTCGAGCCGGGTGAAGTTGGCCGACGTGGCCCGCACCCCTGAGCAATGCAAAGACATCGAAGAACGCGTTCCGGGTTGCCGCCAGCTGCCCAGCCATCGCATGGCGGTGGCTCTGCTGTCGGCCCTGACGGGCATTCCCGCCGATCAGCTTTCGGCTCAGTGCCCCGATCTGGGCCTCTCGGGCACCCCGGACCACGGCCTTTGGGAGCCGGGCACCGGTGTTGCAGAGGTGGACGAGCGCAAAGGGGAATTCCAGCTCTCCAACGTGCTGCACGACGTGACCGACTACCTGAAAGATGCCGGTGTTGAAGGCCTCAATGAAGCCGTGTGGGGTCACGACGACGGGGTCATCTCGGCCGCCCTCAGCTGGTATGAAGCGCGCTGGGGCGACGACCGCTATCCCGAGTCCGAAGGCGGCGTGCGCGGCTGGTAGGTGTTGTCCTTAAGGCTCTCTGGTTACTCTGCGCGGCGCCAGTTGAAGGTTCCAGGCGTCCAAGTTAACTACAATCACCTGAAGCTTTACGCCCATAGACTTCAGATGATTTTGAATGAGCAGTTGAGCAATACCCATGTCTGCTGCGTTGAGTCTCGATATGGCAGCCAGAACGATATAGACTCGGCGCTTCCTCGATTGAGTCGGGACGTGATGCGTGATTGTGTAATAGGCCTTCTCCGCCAAGCGGCCGGGGAACTCCGGCCCGGCTAATTCCGCCAGCATTCTGGCACTGGCGCCAGGATCGTGGACCCTCGCGCGCTCGGATTCTGGGTCTTTCAGCTCGCAGAGAAAGTATTTGCGGGGTTCGCGCCAAGCCCAGTCGACCCTCGGCAGATGCCCAGGAACCCCCGATGTTAGGTCATCAACCTGGACGAGCCAGTTTGCGTCAGGAAGAAGAAACCGGAGTTCCCCATCCCTAAACGTTCGCAAGGGCTTCTTCCACGGCGAGGCGATAGATTCGCTCATACTCGTCCAGGATGGGATTCGGCGTCAGGTCAGCGAATTTCTTGCAGGGTCGAACCGTGACATCTCGTGTATTTCGGTCCAACGAGAAATACTGCAATGGACTACCGTGTCGACGGGCGGCGAACTCCATCTCCCGGATGAGCGCGTAAGAATGGGTGGCTATGTGCAGTTGCGTTCCTGACCTGGCTAACTGTGCCAAAATGTCAGCAATCATAGGGAACATGGCGGGGTTGAGATTGGATTCTGGTTCATCCCAGTACAGGGCGCTGCCTTTTGTCAGGCTGCCGTTGCGAATCAAGACCCACAAGAGCCCGAGTTTTCTCCAGCCCTCAGCAACCAGCGGGAACTCGATCTTTCCGGCTGAATCCTTAAGGTAGAAGCGCCCGGTCTTACTTTTGACCACTGTGCCGGACATCTGCTCGCGGAGGACTTCAAGCAAGGGCTGTTGTTCGGCCGGAACTGGACCCCTGGGTACATCTGGATTTGCGTGGGTCAGCAAGTCTCTGAAGGTGACATCGAAATCTAACCACCGCCCCCCGCCCACGGTAGTGCTATCGTAGGCGTCGGCGAAATTCACGGAATGTCCCAAGATGTCTTTAGCTGGAATCAAGACCGGGTGGACGCCAAGCTTCCAAAGTCTTTCTCGGTCAACCTTCTGATCTCGTGAAGAGAAGTCGACTTCCAGGGTCTTAGCATTCCAGGTCGCGGAGATGCGGGTGCGCTGAACTCCCCTTTGGCGTCGAACCAGCCGTCCCAGGCTATCGGGATTGAAGACCGACATCAGAGTCACATCCAGTGGCTCCCGTGAGGTTGCGTCTGCATACAAAACCTGATGCTTCTGGAGCGCGTATAACAGCTTTAAAAGGTGAGTTTTTCCGCTACCGTTCACCCCGACATAAGCATTGATTCCCTTGCTGAACGTGAAGTCTGCGTCGGGGAAGACGGTGAAGTTCTGAATACGAAGAGACTTGTAGGGCATCGGACTCAAGCTCCAACTTGGGCTCGACGGCCTTTCGCGACCCACGACAGGCCTCCCCCCCCCGGTTACGGGAGCACTCGCTCAAGCCTCGCCCGGCTTAACCGACAATCAGGCAGGAGAACCTCCTTGCTTGCTCGGACCTGCACCCCATGAAATGCCTTCGCCTTTGCCTCCTCACGCTAGCACTGGTGGCCTCGCTCGGGGCACAACCACTGGTTTCAGCGCCCAAAGCCTTGGGCCTACCCGCCCGCCTGAAGGTGTTCTCCCTACCCCAGCAAGGGCTGTTTCTCGACCTCTACCGTTCGGGCCAGTATGTCAACCTGGACCTCTACGACCAGCGGCGGCGACTGGCTCGTCACCAGCGACTGTCGCCAAGGTGGGCCCGCTGGAGCCAAGTCCAGGTGTTGCCCCTGAACAACCAGCAGGGACTTGGGTTTGTGCTGGTGACCTATGGGGATGACGCGCTCCATTGCCTGGCCTTTGCCCCGCCCTGGAAACAGGCCCCCGCGGCGGGAGAGATCACCAAGAGCGAATTCAGCACCACCGGCTGGAACGAGGTGAGTTCGGGATTTCACCCCACGACCGGTTACTTTCAGCTGGTCGATACCCACTACAGTCCTGAAGACGTGGAGGGCGAGACACAAACCCGGAGTTCGGTCGACACCTATACCTATTCGCCAGCCACACGAACATTTGAGAAGGATTGATGCTACGGGGCTTATAGCCAGGCCATCTGTTGCTCTAACTCCTCGAGCTCGCGGCGCCAGAAACCATAGCTATCGACATCGGAAAAGCGCCGCATAAAAGCCGGATCGCGTCGACGGCGAGCCAGCCAGGCGGCGTAGTGGACGAACTTGAGCGCCCGCAGCGGCTCGATTAACTCGAGCTGGCGGCGGTCGAAGGGCATGATGGTCTGGTAGCCTTCCAGCATCCACTCGCGCAGCTCCACCGCTTCCTCGTCGCGGCCCGAAACCAGCAGCCACAGGTCCTGCACCGCCGGGCCGGTGCCACAATCGTCCAGGTCGAGCAGCGTAAAGCCCTGCGAATGGCGCAGCAAGTTGCCCTTGTGCAGGTCGCCGTGGATGCGCAGCGGGGTGAAGCCCTGAAAATGCTTGTCGAGGCGCTTGACCAGTTGCTCCACCGTGTCGCGATAGCGGGTCCACAGGCTGGCCGGAACGACCTGCTCTTTCTCCAATGTTTTCAGGGCCTCCAGGCCCCAATAGGCGGGCCCCAGTCGGGGACGGTGGCGAAAGCGGCTCTGTTGGCCCACCTGGTGCAACCTCCCCACCAACTGACCGATTTGATAGGCCTGCTCGCTGGTGACCTCGTCGCAGGGGCGCCCCGGGCGCAGGGGCGAGATGCTGAAAGCGATGCCTTCGATCTCGTCGAGCGTCGAGCCCTCGTCATCCAGAGCAATGGCCGGGGCCACCGGCAAGTCGGCCTCGAAGAGTTCTTGCAGGAAGTTGTGCTCTTCCAGCAAGGCCTCGGGCTTCCAGCGAGAGGGCCGATAGAACTTGCCTACCCACCAGTCGCCATCGAGGTCCTGAACCCGCACCACCCGATTCTCCAGGCTGTTCAGAAAGACGATGGTCGGCTGCAGCGGCATGCCGACCTGTTCAAAGGCCCGATGGATGGTACCGGGAAGCAGATTAAAAAAATGGTCCACCTTTTCCCGTTCTTGCTCGGCAGGAGCAAGGCCTTCGAACGAAAAAGGGGCCTCCACTATGGAACACCACGTCGTGGGCTACGGGCCCGAACAAAACGCTTTCATCGTCTTCAAATGGGTCATGATCTGGCTCTTCGCTTGCGGTCTTCCCTGTGCTCTGTCGATGGCTCTGCCTCGCTGGGTCAAGGTGCCGGGGCAAGACGAGCACCATCACCATTGATTCAGGGCCTGGACCACGTCGCCATCGCGGTCCCCAGCCTTGAGGAGGCCATCCCCCTGTACCGAGATGTGCTGGGGTTGCCCTTCCTCTACTTCGAAGAGGTCACCGACCAGAAGGTCAGGGTGGCCTGTTTCGATCTGGGGGGCTTTCGGCTGGAGCTGCTCGAGCCCACCGCCGAAGATTCGCCCATTTCCAAGTTTCTAGCCAGCCGAGGCGGGGGGCTGCACCACCTTGCTTTCCGCACCCCCGACGTTGCGGCTCAACTCAGCGAGGTCGAAGGCAAGGGCATTCGGCTTATCGACCGCCAACCTCGCGACGGGGCGGGCGGCATGAAAATCGCTTTCCTGCACCCCAAATCTACCCAGGGAGTCTTGCTTGAGCTCACCCAGCCCGGCACTCACGTGGAGTGAGTTTACCCCACCCTCCAGCGAGCAGTGGCTCGAGCTTGTCAAACAGGAGTGTTCGGGCCGTGTGCCCCGCAGCCGCAGCTGGGAAGGCCTTGAATACCCCCTCTGTGGCGAACCGCGCTGGCCTGGTGAGACAGCTGCGAACGACGAGGGCGCACCCGAACTGGTGCTCGAATCGCCCTCCGCCGTGGACCTTCGTCAGTGCTGGCAAGAACAGCACTGGCAGGTGGCCGAAGGGGCGCAACTCAGCAGTCACGGCTGGTTGCAGTGGGGGGTGGATGCCGTCCACGAGCTGGCCTGGACGATCGCGGGCTGGGTTGAGGTCCTTCGCCATTCGTCCGACCCCTCGGGCTTGAGGCTGGGGGCAGGGCCCCGACTGCTGATCGAAATCGCCAAGTTTCGCGCCGCCCGGCGCCTGGCCCAAACGGTGACCCAGGCGCTAGAGCTGCCGACCCCCCCAACCCTTCACCTCTTCCAGGATGGTCGCTGGCACACCCGTCAGGACCCCCACAACAACCTGCTGCGCACCAGTCTGTCCATGTTGGCCGGCTTTCTGGGAGGCGCCGCCAGCCTGCAACCGTTGCCCCTCGACAATAGCCCCGAAGCTATCCGCTGGGCGGCCAACGTGGTGCATCTGCTGCGCCTGGAAAGCGGGCTGGGCAGTCATACCGACCCGCTACGCGGCAGCGGACTGATCGAAGAACTTACCGAGCAAATGGCCGAAAAGGCCTGGGCCGAGGTGCAACGCATCGAGGCCGCGGGAGGCCTGGCCCGGCAAAGCGACCTGGAACAACGGGCAGCCTTACAGCGGGGTGCCTTCGAGACCTTGCTGGCCGAGGATGCCCAGGGGCTGGTGGGCGTCAATCGCTACGTCGCCCCCCAGGTGCCGGCCGAATACGCTGTTGCAGGGCTGCGCTGGGCCACCGGCTTCGAAGAGCTGCACGCCAAGGGGCAGGGACGTCGGGTTGCGGTGGCCGTGGTGGGGCCCGACTCGGCCCTGCTCAAGGCGCGCCAGGCCTATGTGGAGCAGTGGCTGGCCATGGCCGGGCTTCAGGCCCAGGTAGAACGCCACCCCGAGTGGCCCGCCGACAGGTCGTTCGACGAACCCTGGGTGCTGTGCAGCGAAGACTCGCTGTGGAGCACCCTGCTGGCTCAGCAACCCACCGTGCTGGCCGGCAAGCCACCAGACGGCTGGAACGGCCTGGCCGTATACCGAGGCTGCAACCGCCTGGACGTGTTGCAGCAGTTGCTGGAGAAGCTCGCATGAAAACCGTCGATCTGACCCAGGTTCCGCTGCTGGCGGCCGAACCCGCCAGCCCGCTGGGAGCGCCCGCCCATCTGGGTTTTCGCTCGGGAGTGGCCCCCTTCTTGCGCGGCCCCTACGCCAGCATGTACACTCAGCGGCCCTGGACGGTGCGCCAGTACGCGGGCTTTTCCACGGCCGAAGAGTCCAACCGCTTCTACCGCCGCAACCTGGCCATGGGGCAAAAGGGCCTGTCCATTGCCTTCGACCTGGCCACCCATCGCGGCTACGACAGCGACCACCCCCGCGTCGTCGGCGACGTGGGAAAGGCCGGCGTGGCCATCGACAGCATTCTGGATATGCGCATTCTGTTCGAGGGCATTCCTCTCGACCAGATGTCGGTCTCGATGACCATGAACGGGGCCGTCATTCCCATCCTGGCGCTCTATATCGTGGCCGCCGAGGAGCAGGGGGTGCCGCCCGAAAAACTCACCGGCACCATCCAAAACGACATTCTCAAAGAGTTTATGGTGCGCAACACCTATATCTATCCGCCCGCGCCTTCGATGCGGCTGATCTCCGATATCTTCGCCTACACCTCGGCTCATATGCCCAAGTTCAACTCGATCTCCATTTCGGGCTACCACATGCAGGAAGCCGGGGCCACCCCCGATCTGGAATTGGCCTACACGCTGGCCGACGGGCTGGAATACGTGCGGGCCGGCTTGAAGGCCGGGCTCAAAGTGGACCAGTTTGCCCCCCGCTTTAGCTTCTTCTTCGGTATCAGCATGAACTTGCTCAGCGAAATCGCCAAATTGCGCGCGGCCCGCCTGTTGTGGTCCAAGCTGATGCGCGGTTTCGAGCCGCAAAGCTCGAAATCGATGTGCCTGCGCACCCACTGCCAGACTTCGGGCTGGTCGTTGACCGCCCAGGACCCCTTCAACAACGTAGCCCGCACCTGCATCGAAGCGCTGGCGGCCGTACTGGGCGGCACCCAGAGCCTGCATACCAACGCGCTGGACGAAGCCATCGCTTTGCCCAGCGAGTTTTCCGCCCGCATCGCCCGCAACACCCAGCTGCTGCTGGCCGACGAATGCGACATCGTGCGCAGCGTCGACCCCTTTGGCGGCTCGCAGGTTGTGGAGCAGCTCACAGCCGAGCTGGCCGAACAGGCCTGGGGCTGGATTCAGGAAAGTGAGGAACTCGGCGGCATGGCCGCGGCCATTTCGGCCGGACTGCCCCAGCGCCGCATCGAGGAGGCCGCGGCTCGCCGCCAGGCGCTGATCGACTCGGGCAAAGACGCCATCATCGGCCTGAACCGATACCGCCTGGACCACGAAGAGCCTCTGGATATTCTCGAAGTCGACAACGCCAGCGTTCGCGAGGCCCAGCTTGAACGGCTTCGGCAACTCAAAGAGCAACGCGACGCCGCCCGGGTCGAAAGCGCACTACAGCAACTACAAGAGGGCGTGGCCGGCAGCGGTAACAGCCTGGAGCTGGCCGTGCAAGCGGCTCGAGCCGGAGCCACCGTGGGCGAGATGTCGCTGGCCATGGAACGCGTCTTTTCGCGCCACAAAGCCCGCCCGGCCACTGTCAGCGGAGTCTACCTGAGGGAGTCCCAGCACATGCAGGCTGTTCAACAGTGCCTTCAGGCCACTGCCGACTTCGAGCAAAAGCATGGTCGACGCCCGCGCATCCTGGTGGCCAAAATGGGCCAGGACGGGCACGACCGCGGGGCCAAGGTTATTGCCGCGGCCTTCGCCGACCTGGGTTTCGACGTCGACCTGGGGCCGCTGTTCAGCGTGCCCGAGGAAGTGGCCCAGCAGGCCCTGGACAACGACGTGCACCTTGTGGGCGTTTCGAGCCTGGCCGGGGGCCACAAAACGCTGGTTCCCGCCCTCATTCAAGAGCTGCGCCGGCTGGGCCGCCCCGAGGTGCTGGTGGTGGCCGGTGGGGTCATTCCCCAGCAGGACGAGGCCTTCTTGCTCAAGGCCGGTTGCGCGGCCGTGTTCGGGCCAGGAACGGTGATCCCCGAGGCCGCCCTCAAGCTGCTCTCGCTGCTGTAGTACTTCGGGAGTACGGCCAGCGCTAAGCTCATCTCCTCCGCAGGCCGGAGGACAGGTTGAGCCCGAGAGGAACTACATCACCATGGCAGATCCCCAACTCCGCGAAGAAGACCGCATCGTGCTCGACATCTCTCATCTTGAGATCGAGGACGGTGAACCCGTGGACAACATCTTCTCGGAAAAGCAAATGAGGCTTCTGACCGAAAGCCTCTATGCCTCGTGGCGAAATCCCGACGGATCAACCCCGGTTTTCGCCGCCTTTGCCAACGTCGGCCTGTTTTACGCCGTGAACCAGGCCCCTGTCGTTCCCGACGTCATGGTGTCCCTCGACATCGTGGCCCGACCCGACCCTTCGGACAAGTCGACTCTTTCCTATTTCTGCTGGGAGCACGGCAAACCGCCCGATATCGTTATCGAAATCGTTTCCAATCGTGAAGGCGGCGAAGATTCTACCAAGCTTGAGCACTATGCCCGCATCGGAGTGGCCTATTATGCCATCTACGATCCCGACCTCAAGTTGAGCAAAAGACCTTTGCGGCTGTTTTCTCGCCAAGCCAATACCTACGTTCCCTTTGTCGACCCTAGCTGGCTTCCAGAATTGGGGCTGGGACTGTGTCTCTGGAAGGGATGCTATGAGGGAACGGAGGGCACCTGGCTGCGCTGGGTCAACGACCGACGCGAGATGCTGGCCACCGGAGCCGAGGGCCTGGCCGCCGCCCAGGCTGAGGCCGCTGCCGCCCAGGCTGAGGCCGCCGCCGCCCATGCCAGGGCCGCCCACGCTGAGGCCGAGGCGGAGGCCCTTCGCCAGCAGCTGCGCCAGCTGCAAGGCTAGTTCTAAACAGCTGTTCCCGGAAGCGAAGCGGACCGAACAGAAGTTCGGAACCAACATCGGTCCTCGGAGCGGAGCGAGGAGGGCCAGGGGCTAGAGCGAACAGCCCGCGGGCGTTTCTTGGGAGAGGCGCAGCAGCAACTGTTCCCCACTGGGGCTCAGCCCCAGTCGCGGCAGCAACTGCTGGACGCGCTGGCGGGGAAGCCAGCCCCCCACGGCCGCATTGAGTCGAGCCGCCGTGGTGGAATCGGTGAACGAGCGGTCGTCGGGAAACATCTGGTAGAGCTCCCGAGCCAGGCCGCTCTGCTGTTGCAGGTAATACTTCTGGTGATAGTCCTCAGCCCGGGTAAAGGTGCCCAAGGACTCTACCTCGGTCAGGCCGCGCTTGCGGGCAGCCTGTTCTTGCTCGGGGTTGTGGAAGAACACGGCGCTGCGATACTGGCGGCTGAAGCTGCGACCGCCGAAGCTGCCTTCCTTCAGGGCCACGGCCAGCAGGTCGTCATAGGAAATGAGGCGCGGGTCGAAGTCGATCTGGATGGCCTCGCTGTGATCGCCCAATTGGTAATAGGTGGGGTTGGGGCGAGTGCCGCCGCAGTAGCCCACGCGGGTGCGCAGCACCCCTTCGAGACTCCCGAACCGGGAGTCCGGGCCCCAGAATCAGCCCAGGGCGAAGGTGGCGGTCTGAAAAGTCGCTTTGCCGTCCTGCTCCAAAGGTGGCAGGGGCCGGGTGGCGTTGCCACCGGGTGGGTGAGGTGAAGAGAACATTCGGGTTGCTCCAAATCCAAGCGTCATCAGTAAAAAGAGAAAAAACCAGCGCATCTGAAAGGCAACTTCCCGACCGGACCAGGCGTTCCCTTGAAGCAAAACTTGGCGGAGCTGTAACAATTTGTTCAAATTCGACCGCCCGGGTTCCCACCAGAGCGCCGACCTGAGGGCTCTACAGTAAGTTCATCCACAGGATGAAAGGAAGACCCACAATGTCGCTCATTCGCCCTCAGTTCTTCAGCTTCAACTTCTTCGAAGGCTTCCCCCACTCGGCACCCTTTGCCGAACGATTGCTGGCCAGCGCCGCCGAGCTTCCCCGCTTTGACTTCAGTTGGCTTCAGGCCGTGATGCAGAAAGGTGGAAAGGGAGACCAGTTGTTGAGCAGCTGGGAAGACATGCCCGGCCGCACCCATCGCTGGGGTCGCAACGTCGACCTGGAAGTCAGCACGCAGGCCCTGGAAGAGATGAAACTGGAGCGTCAGCGTATGGTGCAAGACCATCGCCTGACCCAGACCGAAAAGGGCGCCCGCTTTGTCGACCTGGACGGCGACGGCAGCTACAGCCACGGCGACGGGGTGCTGGTGGCCGTGCAAGACGGCGCCCCCATCGACCAGGACCAGGCCATTCGCGAAGCCGACGAGATCCTGGGCAACTTCCTCAAGAACAAGAGCTACCCGGCCGACCGCCAGCGCGGTGAATATGACCGCGATATGGTCAAGCGCTCGCGCCTGGACAAAAACGAAGACGGAGTCATCAGCGCCGCCGAGCTGATGGAAGGCCTGACCACCCCAGCTCTGGGAGGCAATCGACGCAGCCTGAAGGTGTGGATCGACGCCAACGGCAACGGCAAAATCGACGACGGTGAACTGCACAACCCCAACGCTATCCCCGACTCCAAGCTGCCGGGCAGAACGCGCTCGTTGGAGATCGCCCGCAACGGCCACGACCGCTACGGCAACGGTGCCATCAACGCGCGAACCAGCCTGAACAACCCCAAGTTCACCGGCCTGGAAAGCGACGAATTTGAGCTGTTCATTGACGAGAACGGCAACGGCAAGTGGGACCAGGACGATCTGGACGGCGACTATCTGAGGCGCGCCCTGAGCGGCGACCTGACCGAGAAAGACTACGATCTGGATGGCAACGGCAACGTCGCCGACTGGGAGCGCAAAGTGGTCGACCAGAAGGCCGCGCACCTGCGCTACCGCTTCGACGACAATGGCGATGGCGTGGTCACGGTGGACGAAATCGCCAACAACGGCGGAAGAATCCTGCACAACGGCCGCAAGGTGCTGACCTTCTCCGAGTTCGCCGCCCTGTTCGACGGCCAGGTTCGTCTCGATGCCGACGTCTACACCGTGAACATCCAGGGCAAGCCGGTATCGGTCAGCCAGATCGATATGAGCGCCATCGACCGCGACGTTGAAACCCTGTTTCAGGCCATCGACGGTTGGGGCACCGACGAGGATGCCATCAACAAGGTGCTGGCCCATCGCAGCAACTTCGAAATCGAACTGATCAAGTTGCGCTACCAGCAACTCAAGGGTGAGTCGCTCTACAGCGCGCTCGACGGCGACACCAGCGGCGACTACTGGGAAACTCTCAAGAAGCTGCTGGATGCCGACCGCAACGAGGGCCCGGCCGACCCGGCTCAGGCCCGCCACGACGCCGACGTCATTCGCCGCGCCGTCAAAGGCTGGGGAACCGACGAGGGAGCCATCATCGAGGTGCTGACCCGCAGCTCCCGTGCCCACATTGAGGAAATCAAAAAGGCCTATCGGGCCCAGCACGGCCGCGACCTGTGGGCCGACATCGACGACGATACCTCGGGCGACTTCCGCGACCTGCTGCGCGAGCTGGTCAACGGCTAACCCTGGGCAAGGGGGGTCCCGAAATTCGGGGCCCCCTTTGTTACCTGCCGGCAACATCTTGCGGCCCGATTCCCACCGGGGCTCCCACCGCGGTGCTCTACTCTCAACCTATCGAATGGCAAAGGAGAACCTTCCGATGTGTCAGATTCCGTCCTACCCCGCTCCCTGTCCGCCCGCTCCTCGAACCTGTAGCCCCTACCCGGTTCCCTCGAACCCCAGCTCGGGCGACCCCACAATCGACATGATGCTGCAGAGCAACGAGGCCTTTAACCAGATGTACCTGCTGACCTCGATGATGACGATGATGGAGCAAAGCTGGATGTTCTTGCTCTCGTTCCTGATGTCGTTCCTCCAGCCCGCTTCGGGAAGCACCGGCGATGCAAATCCGCCGGCTCCACCCGACCCTGGACCTGGCCCCGCCCCCCTCGAGAACGAGGCTTCCCAACGCGCTTTCCAAGCCATGACCAGCGACCTGAACTGAGGAGGAACGATGCAGATTCACCGTATGGACTCGCCCTGGACGCGCGGCCTGGAAGCGCTCAAGGCCCCCGACCCCAGCGCCAGCGGCAGCGCCTCACTGCTGGCCTTTCAACCGCCCACGACCCCCAGCAGCGGACTGATCTGGCTACACCAACTCAACCTCTGCCTGGAACCTCGACCCCACAGCTCGGACCCCCATCCCATCCAGCAGGAAGCAGCGCGCCTGTTCGGGGCCGAATGGCTGGACCGTGACGGCGAGGCCAGCGTCTATGCCGAGGCCTCCAGCCCGGCCGGGGAGATCTTCTCGAACTCGCTCTTCGGGCTGCTGGCCGGTCCCCTGATGGAGGAAGAAGACGACGATTTCGACTCTTGGGGTGATAGCCCGGCGGAAGCTCCAGCGGCCTTCACCAGCAGCGTGGACCTGGATGCCTGGTTGGCGGTGCTGGACGACTGAACGACGAGTTTAACAAGTTGTTCATCTTTTCAGGCCGGCCGCCCACCAGCCGTCCCACCGCAACCGCATAAGCTGTTCCTGGAGATCATTCAAGGAGGAACCTATGGCACTACCCCTCTCTATCATTCAGCTCGCCGACGCCATCGCCGGTCTGCGCGACACCCGTTCGGAAGAATTGGCCGTGAGCGAGTATCTGGGCGAACTTCGTGGCTGGATGGTCCGCGAAGGGGACTTCTGGGTTTCCGACGAGGATCTGGATACGTTGCAGCGAGCCACTGCCCTGGTGGACGAAGTGGAGCGACTGGCCCGCAGCCGCACCCAGAGCCGTGAGGACTGGGCCCGACGCCTGGTGGAAGCGGCTGCCCTGCTGACCTCCTACACCGACCGCCTGCGCTCGGCCCGGGAACACTGCTATTTCTTCAAAATTCCCGCCCTGGATCAGCTGGCGGTGGTGGCCATCGCCATCCTGAGCAAACGCGGAAAAATGGAAGCGATGCTGCGGCGCCTGCCGGCCGGAAAGGCCTGCCTGCAGGGCCTGGCTCGTGAAATCGAGCGGCTGCGCAGCAAGAATCTGCCCGACCTGACCGCCTTTGAAAAAGGGCTGCAGCAGGTCGGCCAGGGGCTCGACCAACTTCAACTCTGGGTGGACGGCCAGACGAACAACGTCAAGGAAGCCACCCGCCAGCTGCTGGAAGGGGGGCGTCTGCTGGAGCCGCTCTACCAGGCCCAGCAAAAGCGCGACTCGGTGTGCACCGGGCTCAGCGAGGTTGACGCTCTGCTCAGCCCGCTGGCCCGGGCCGCCGCCGAGGGCGACGAGAGCTTATGGCAGCAAACCCTGGCTCGATTTCTGGAGCAGGGCGAAGCGGTCGTGGTCAACGCCTGGAATCTGCAGCGCAACCGCCTGCTGGTGCCCAGCCGTGAATGGGATTTTGCCGTGCGCAACTGGGATCAGGTGCTGGTGCAGCTGCAAGAAGCGCTGCGCGGCGGTCAACGCAAACCCATCTGGAAGAGCCTGAAACAGCTCGAAGAAACCGCCGCCCGGGCGCAACGTCGCTCGCTGCCTCTGGGATCGGCAGCGGGCACGGTCTTGGAGGCGCCGGTACAGGCCCTGGCTGGGGCCTTGAAGGGCGAGGTTCCTCAGGTGATGCTGCTGGAAGTGGTGCGCGCCTTTTCCGACCCCAGCGCACCTCCCGGCACCCTGCGCATTCGCCTGGTGCTGGAGCACTATCTGCGCGACCCCCAGCCTCAAAAGCTGCTGGAAGCTCTCGAGATGTCGCTGGAGCTGGTCACGGAAATGAGCCGCCCCAGCTATGCCCTCAAGGGACTGGTCTGCCAGTGCTGCGGCCAGAGCTACTGCTTCGGCAGCGAGGACAACTTTTGTCTGGAGCCCGGCAGGGGGCACATCTTCCTCAACCTTTGCGCCTGAGTTGCAGCAGTGCATAGAGAGGCGCCAAAACCAGACAGGTGGCCACGCTGGCCAGGGCCGAGTAGTGCAGAAAGCTGCCCATCTGGCCGGCTTGAAGGATGGACCCGAGCTGATGTGCCACCCAGGCGCACACGGCCCGGTCGACCAGCGACTCGGCCGACAACAGGCTGGCACGATAGCGGGAATCGGGGATGTGCTCGTTCATCACCTGACGTTGAATCGGATACGACAGACCGGTCACCACTGCAAAGGCGTTGAGCCACCAAAAACAGTTGCTGGCACCCGGCAGGGTCAACCCCCAGCAACACAGCCCCATAGCCAGCGTCAGCCAGAAGACGGCCGCCAGGTCGCTCATCCAGCGGCGCAACGCCTTGGGATAGGCCGCGCCCACGGCCTCGCACAGAGTATTGATGGCCAACACGGTGCCGAACTGGCTGTAGTTCTGAGCCAGCAGCAGGGGCTGAAAGAGGTTGACCTGGACAATGCGGGTCAAAGTAAACAAGGCCACTCCCTGACCGATGACCACCAGCAGAGCCGGGCTGTGCAACAAAATTCGCAGCACCTCGCCCAATCGTGGGGTGTCGGCGCTACCCGGACGGGCACCGGCCACCGGCAGCGCCTTGGGGAACTGGAAGGCGATCAGCGTCGACAACACCGCCGAGGCGGCGCTGGCCGTGTAAGGCAGACTGGGGGAAAGGGCCACCAGTTGGTCGGTTAGGAAAAAACCCACCACCTTTGCGGCCAGTGACCAGGCCCGGCCACGGCCCTCGGCCTCTTTATACAGCTCGCTCTGCCCCAGGGCCTCGAGCTGATTGTAAAGGTAAGCGCTGGCCGCGCCTGAAATCAGGCTGCGCGACAGAGCCAGCAGCAGCCAATGCCAGAGAAACCCCTGATAGGTGGGAGCCATCACTGGCAGCAAATGGGTGAGGATGTGCAGCGCGGCCCCCACCCGCATGCAGCCCCGATGGCCGAGACGATCGGCCAGAAAGCCGGTGGGGATCTCCAACAGGCAAAAACTCAGGTAGTAGATGCTTTGAATCTGGAAAATCTGCGGATCGGTCAGCCCCATTTGCTGCTGATACTTGTAGAAAATGGGCATCCACAGCATCATCGTGACGGTGACCTGAAAGGCGTAAAACAGCCGGATCAGCAGCTGAGCGCGGGGCATTACTTGCAATAAGGACGAAGCTGCAGAATGACGATGCCTTCATCGTCGATCAGCCACTCGATGTCGACCGGATCGTTGAAAGTGTAGTTGGGCGAGAAGTGCGATTGCAGCAGGCGACCGGCGAAAGCCAGCTTCTGCAGCAACTCTTTATCGTCCACTCCGATGTCTTCATCGGCGCTGCCCAACGACAGGGTGCGACCGCCGCCTTCCACCGTGTTGTAGACATATTGCAGGGGCAACTCAACGCCGTGCACCACACTGTCGACCGAGTGGGTTGAGACGTTGACGTAGACATTGCGAAAGTCGTTGGGGTTCAGGGGGTTGGTAGTCACCAGCACGCCGCCCAGCCGGGCCGGCATCTCTTCCTGAATGATGACGCCCATCCAGCAGTCATCGAGGGAGATGCCCACCTCCTGGCGCAGACGCACCGAACGGGGGCTGACCAGCGAGGCCCACACCTCCTTGATGCTCTGGAAGATGTTCTCGGCGGTGGTCTGGTGGTTGAGCGACTCGTAGATGCCGGCCGCCGAGAAACTCTCGAGGTCCTCGGCATTGGACGAACTGCGCACCACAAAGCTGGAGACTCCGGCCAGATTGTTGGCGATCATCGAGTCGATCGATTCGCGCATTTTGTCGCTCATGCGCAGGTTGCGCATCATGTTCATCAAGGTCAGGCAGAGCGGTTCGATTTCGCGTGCATTCAGTTCCAAGGCCATTTTGAGCTTGCCCAGCATCTGCTGAATCTTGGGACTGGTTTCCAGAAACTCCTGATTCAACCCGAAGGGCAAGGCGATTCCGCGCGGCACCCGGATGGTCTGGCGCAGAAACTCGATGGCCTTGCGATTGAGCAGGGCGTTGTCCAGAGATTCCTGCTCCGAGAGCCCCAGATACTTGCCAATGTAGGGCAGCAAATTGGGACGGGGTGCCCGACGAATCTTATAGAAGCCCAGCAATCGCTCGGATCCGTGATCGAGTACGTGGCGCAGTTCCCCCAGATGAGCTGCCTTGGTGCCATAGCGAAAGCGATCGGTCAACCGCAAGTCCTCGAGGCAGGCGATGGGTACGTTCTGGGTTTCCGGCTCCTCCAACACAATGCGCTGCACCACCCAGGCCGGTCGCACAATTTCGCTGGCGGGGGGCTCGTCAGCGGGTTGCAGGTGAGCCCCTGGAGCCTCGAGTTCGACCGCATACTCGACCCAGCGCTCGTGCAGTCCCTGCTGGCTGAGTTGGTTCATAATGCCGATCTGGACGCAGTTGGGAATTTGCCAGCCGTGGGCCAGCACGTTGGTGTGAGAAAGTGGGGTGGTGTGGGCGGCGTTGATGATGCCCGACAGCCGGGGAATATCGTCGGGCACCCGCTCCATCACGATGATGTCGTACCACTCCAGCGTGCTGCGCGACTGTCGATAGTGATTCTCGCTGGCAAAGGCCCGGATGCGGCCGCGCACCTTGCCGGGGTTGAGGGCGATGAAGTCAGCCGCGGCGTGCAGCTCATAGCTGTAAATGCGCGGCAGCACGTCTTTGCTCAGGCTTTGAGCAATGGCTTCCTGACCATGATTAGCGGGTTTGAACAGGAAGGGCAGCACCGGGTCAAGATGGGTTCGCAGGGTGCGATAGAACTCCAAGACCATGGCCTGGTCCATGGAGTCAACCTCGACCGTTTCCAGAGTGAAAAATCGTTCGCCCTTACGATGCAGCGCCAGCGTGCCGAAGTAGAAGGGACGGTCGGAGCTCTGGTAGACGCTCTGGTTGAACTCGTCGATGCGCTTGTCCAGCTCCTCTTTGGGCGTTTGCAGCACCTGCTCGGCCACATAGTCGGAGTGAAACTGATAGCGTCGGTTGTTAATAAAGTGCACCTTGCCCGAAGGGCGCTCGACGACCACCTTGACGAACGGATAGCCAGCCAGATACCCCGACAGTTGCCGAAAGGCTTCCAGCGTGAGCCTCTGGCCCACGATTCCGGCAATATCGTCCATATCCATGCCTGGGATTGTTTGTGTTCAGCTCAGGGGGTCCTGCCGCCGGCCCGGCGAACTGGGGGCGATGGCATCGGCATTCTTAGGTGAACTCCTGGGGACCATGGTCCTCATCTTACTGGGCAACGGCGTGGTAGCTGGCGTGCTGCTCAACAAATCCAAAGCCCAGAACGCGGGCTGGATCGTCATCACGGCGGGCTGGGCCCTGGCGGTGATGTGCGGGGTGTTCGTCTGCATCGCCAGCGGGGGCGCCGACGCCCATCTGAATCCGGCCGTCACCCTGGCCTTCGCCGCACTGAGCGGCGATTTTTCCAAGGTGGCCACCTACATCCCGGCCCAGATGCTGGGGGCCATCGTGGGAGCTACCCTGGTGTGGCTGCACTACCTGCCCCACTGGGCTGAAACCGAAGAATCCGACCTGAAGCTGGCCTGTTTCTCCACCGGACCGGCCATCCGCCAGCCTCTGCCGAACCTGCTCTCCGAAGTGATTGCCACCTTCGTGCTGTTTCTGGTGGTCTGGGCCATCTTTTCCAGCCGCGTCAGCAGCGGCCTCGCCCCTGGCCTGGGCCCGGCTCTGGTGGGCGCGCTGGTGTGGGGTCTGGGCCTGTCGCTGGGCGGACCCACCGGCTACGCCCTGAACCCGGCCCGCGACCTGGGGCCGCGCATCGCCCACAGCTTGCTGCCCATCGCCGGCAAGGGCTCGGGCGACTGGGCCTACGCCTGGATTCCCGTGGTCGGGCCCTGCCTGGGCGCGGTGGTGGCGGCGCTGCTCATTCGAGGGCTGGGCCTGAACTAACCTCACAGATTCGAGTCGGTCCTTGACAGCGCCCCGTATTTAACCTAATAGTTAATTATCCGATTGGTTAAATTTGCATGAAAGATCCTCTCAGTCTGTTGTTCTCGGCTCTGGCCGACCCCACCCGGCGCGCGCTGCTGGCGCGCCTCAAGCAGGGGGAGGCCAGCGTTTCCGAGCTGGCCGAGCCCTTTCTCAACTCGATGAGCCTGCCAGCGCTGACCAAGCACCTCAAGGTGTTGGAACACGCGGGGTTGATTCACAAATCGCGGGAGGCACAGTGGCGACACTGCAAACTCAACGGCAAGGCCCTCCAGGAAGCCGCTGAGTGGATGGAGCCGTTTCGCGAGTATTGGGAAGAGAGCTTTGACCGATTGGAAGCCTACCTGGAAGAGATTCAGCAAGGAGACTGCCATGAATGAACTGCACCTGACCCGCGTCTATCGGGCCCCTCGAAACCTGGTTTGGAAGGTGTGGACCGACCCGGAACACGTCGGGCGCTGGTGGGGTCCAAGGGGCTTCACTCTGACCCATCACAGCAAGGAGCTGCGGGTTGGAGGAAGCTGGGTGTACACTATGCACGGCCCCGACGGCAAAGACTACCCGAATACGACCCGCTATCTTGAGGTCATCGAGGGGGAGAAGCTGGTTTACGACCACGGCAGCGACGGCACCAGCAAACCGCTGTTTCGCGTGACCGTCACTTTCCACGACGTTCCCCAAGGCACGCGAATGGAAATGACGATGGCCTTTGAGAGCGCCGAGGCCGCCCGAGCCACCGGTGAGTTCGTTCGCAAAGCCGGCGGCAACGCCACCTGGGACCGTCTGGCTGAATATCTCGACCGACAGGTTCTGGGTATCGACACCTTTGTCATCCAGCGCAGCTTTGCCGCCACGCCGGAAAGGCTCTTTGGGCTTTGGACCCAGGCCGATCACCTGGCCCGCTGGCTCCCCCCCACGGGGGCCACCATGAAAGTGCTTGCGGCCGACATTCGCACCGGTGGCTCGCTGCACTATCGGATGGACCATCCCGCCGGCACCCTGTTCGGAGTATTCGATTATCTCGAACTGAACGCGCCCGAGCGAATCAGTTACCTTCAGCGATTTAGCGACGAGCAGCAAGGCCCCGGGAAACACCCCATGTTGCCGGTCTTCCCAAACCAACTACGCACCGACGTGCTGTTCAGTTTGGAAAGTCCCGGGCAGACACGGGTACGCCTCAGCTTCCGCCCCGAAGGCGAAGTAAGCCAGCAGGAGCTGGAGGCCTTCCTTAGGACTCGAGATAGTATGACGCCTGGCTGGAACGGTAGCTTTGACAAGCTGGATGCCCTCCTGGAAGCTCAGGATTGAATGGACTGCAGAAGACGATTATAATAACGATTAGACTACACCGAGAGAGAATCCCAAGATGCTGCCACTGAAAATCACCAAGGTGGGTTCCTCCGCCGGCCTCGTTCTGAGCAAAGAAGCTCTGGCGCACCTGAAAGCCCAGCAAGGCGACATTCTGTACTTGACTGAGGCTCCGGGGGGTGGATATCGGATCACACCCTACAGCCCTGATTTTGAACGTCAGATCCAGCTGGCGGAATCGATCATGCACGACGACCGAGAAATCCTACGCGCTCTGGCGCAGTAGAATGTCCTGGCGATGGATAGGTAAGGATGTTGCCTACGCCGTTCATGATCGACAGTTGGCGGAGCACGGAGGGAAGGACGGGCTCCGCGATGCGGGCCTGATCGAATCAGCCCTGGCACGACCGGTCAATTTGGCAAACTACGGCGAACCGGACGGCGCCGCTCTAGCGGCGTGCTACGCCTACGGAATCGCGAAGAACCACGGCTTCATGGATGGCAATAAACGCACCGCCTGGGTCCTGGCCCGGCTTTTTTTATTGGACAACGGTCTGCGACTGAGCTTCGATCCGATCGACGCGATCCGAACCATGGAACGCGTGGCCGGAGGTTCCCTAGACGAGGACGCGCTGGCTCAATGGTTCCGCGAACGCCTCAGCCCCTGAGGGCGCCTCAAGGTCGCCCCTTCAGGTCCGACCCATCGGGCAACCGCAAGCAATAGCCCAGACCGGCCACCGTATGGAGCAGGCGCGTGGGCCGGCCCTCGTCGAGTTTGCGGCGCAGGTAGCGAATGAAGACGTCGACGACATTGGACCCGCCACCATAGTCGCTGGGCCAGCAACGGCTGAGAATCTGACTGCGGCTGAGGGGAACGCCCGGGTGATGCATCAGGTACTCCAGCAGGGCATACTCTCGAGGGCTCAGCGCCAGAAGTTGACCCGAGCGCCGAACCTCACGGCTCTGAGTGTCCAGTTCGAGGTTGGCCAGCCTCAGCACCCGCTGACGTCCCTGGTGGGAGCGGCGCAGCAGGCTGCTGAGCCGGGCCAGCAATTCGGGAAACTCGAAGGGCTTGGTCAAATAGTCATCGGCCCCGCAGTCGAAGCCCACCAACTTGTCCTGCAGCGTATCTTTGGCCGTAAGCATCAAAACCGGCGTTCCCACCTGACGCTGGCGAAGTTCTCGGCACAACTCAAACCCGCTACGACGGGGTAGCATCACGTCGAGGACCAGCACGTCATACTCGCCACTGGCAGCCAACATCAGCCCGGCCTCACCCTCGCAGGCGTGGTCAACCCAGCAACCGGCTTCTTGCAGTCCGGCGCGCAGCACTTCGCCCAAACTGGGCTCATCCTCGACCAGCAACACTTTCACTCCGGTGAGTTAACGCAAACTCAGGGGCGGACCTCCAGGGGCGTGCCGTCGACCAGTCGCTCACGACCCTCGTCGACCACCTCTTCATCGCCCTTCAGCCCCTCGCGTATTTCGGTCCAATCGCGATTGCGAAAGCCGACCTGCACGGGCAGTTTGCGAGCCTTGCCCCCCTCGGCCAGAAAGACCGAATACTTGCCTTTCTCCTCCAGCACACTGTGGCTGGGCAGCGCCAGCACGCCGCTATGCACCTGCAGCGACAGGGTCAGTCGCACAAACATCCCCGCACGCAGGCGTCGCTCGGGGTTGTCCAGCTCGACCTCGGCCTGCATACAGCGATCGCTGCCGATCACCCCGGCCACCCGCGAAACCTTGCCCGAAAACACCTCCTCGGGAAAAGCATCGGCCCGCACCCAGGCAAGCTGGTCCGGCCGCACCCAGGGCGCCTCGCTTTCGGGCACCTGGGTGGTCACCCGCAGGCGCCGGTCGTCGACCAGTTCCAGGAAAGGCTGAGTGGCCCCCTGAGCACTGCCGGCCGAACTTTGCACCAGGGCCCCGGGATGCAAATGACGGCGGCTGATCACCCCCGCAAAGGGAGCGCGTATCTCGCTGTAGGCCAGCCAATCTTGGGCCATGAGCTGATCCTGAGAGCGCGCCTCGCCCTCCAGACCCACAGCCTGGCTCTGGGCGCCCAGCGCCTGGGAGCGGCTCTGACCGGCCTGACTCTGCTGCTGTAAGGCCCGAGCCTGCAGCTGCAGGGCCTGCTGCTGCTGCTCGGCGCGCGCCGCTTCGGCGCGGGCAGCCTCGACCTGGCGGGCGCTCTCGGGCACCTCCAGACGCGCCAGCAACTGACCCTCGCGCACGCGATCGCCGATGTCGACGTTTACTTCCTTCAGCAGCCCCGACACCTTGGCGTGCAACCGGGCCTCGCGCCAGGGCCTTGCCTCGGCCGGAAGTTCGACGGTGCGGTGCACTTCACGCCTCAACGGCCGCACCAGCTTGACCGCCTGAGGCGGCAACGGCAGCGCAGGGTTAGCCGCAGGCGAATGGTCAAGACAACGGCCTCAGGCCGACAGCGGCTGACGACTTTGCTCGTGCTGCAAGTGGGTTTTGACCACCGTCACCGGACAGGGGGCCAGCCGCACCACCGCCTCGGCCACGCTGCCGAACACTTGACGCGCCAGCCCGGTGCGCCCGTGGGAACTGAGCAACACCAGATCGGCCTTCATCTCTGCGGCGGTCTGGACGATGACCTCGGCCGGCTTGCCGAAACGCACCATGGCCTCGGTATCCAGGCCTTCGTAGTGAGCCTCCTGGTTCACTTGAAAGAGATATTGGGCCGCTTCGTGCTCGCCCCCGGGGTCGACTACCCGCAGAAAGATGAGATGAGACTGACACAGCCGGGCCAGTTCGGCCGCGTGCTCGGCGGCTAGCTCGGCCAGCGGCGAGCCGTCCAGGGGGACGATGATACGTTGATAGGGCATGGTCCGGGGTTCTCGTTTGAGGCCCTGGAGCCCTGGCCCAAAGACCACCGAACGGCCCGGGCGCCGGTCCACAGGTTGTGCTGGCATCGCCGCGACGAAACAACAGGTTTACGGCCGTGCTCCTAGAACCGAAGGGCTTTGTGCACAACAACATCGGGGAATCCTTCGACCGAGTGCTTGCCGGGCTCGACCCCCGAATAACCCTGGCCGACAATCGCCGTTGTTGCCGGGCCGGCAAACGCTACTGTGCGCTCACGGAAGGAACCTGCTGCAGGGAATCCGACAGTTCGTCCGTCCTCTTACTCGAGTTCTGGGACGGCGGCGTGGTAATGGGTCAATGTTCGACGGCCTCTCTGGAAAGCGCTGCGCGAGCGCTCCACTCCTGGGTGGCTCGAGCCTTGCCATTGGGGAAGATGAAAGAGGCACATCCCGAGTTCAGGACACTGCCCGATGCCTGGGGATTTGAGCAAGGCGACGAGGTGGAACAGCGCTGGCAAGACTACCTCCAAAACTCGGATGAGTGGCCGCATATGGCTCCCTTCCTCGAGGCGGCTGCCGCCAACCCAACCCTGAGGGGGCTCTTTCCATTTTTCAGCATGCAGACGCTGCGATTCAGCCTCTGCACGGATTTCCCATACCGGTGTCTACCTCCGAAGGTGCGGGCCTTCCAACCCGGTCGCTTCCAAGTCAACCAGGGGGATACGCTTCTGGGCATTGGAGATGCGAACCAGGCCATAGCGATTGTGCTGCGCCACTTACCTCCAGCTCCGGGGCGGGCGGTCCGAAGAAGAATTGACTGAACGCAGGTAGTCCCCCGGCCGGGATTGTGGCGATTTTCTGCCTCATTGTGGCGATTACAACGCCACATGCGCCCCCCGGAGCCAGGATTGTGGCGGCTTTCTGCCTCATTGTGGCGACTACAACACCCCATGCCAGCCCCGGGCCCCTGGACCCTCTAACATAATTCTAACAGTGCACATACATCGAAAATCGACGGCCTTGGTATATTGTGCCTCGAGGTAACAACTCGGGAGGATTCAAGGATGGAAGAGCAAGAGGCGGTTCAAGCCGAAGCACCGGCGGAATCGCCAGAGGTGATCGAAGAAAGTGAGCACCTGCGCCAGGAACTTTCCCTGGCCCAGTCTCAGGTCTCGGAACTGAAAGAGCATGTGTTGAGCATCTCGGCAGAGTTCGAGAACTTTCGACGACGCCAACAAGAAGAGCAAAAACGCCGTCAGGTGTTGATGAAGGAGGAGCTGTTCCGCGAACTTCTTCCTCTGGTCGACAATCTCGACCGCAGCCTCGACGCGGCCCGCCAGAGCCAGGCTCTGGACGCGTTGTTGAAAGGTGTAGAGATGATTCGTCGGGGTTTCGACCGTTTGCTGGAGAGTCACGAGATTCTTCCGATCGACACCAAAGACGTGCACTTCGATCCCAGTCTTCACGAGGCGATGATGGTGGAGGACCGGGACGATGTTCCCGACCAGACCATCGTCGCAGAACTACAAAAAGGCTACAAAATGGGCGACCGCGTGCTGAGGCCCAGCATGGTCAAAGTTGCCCGCAATCATAGCCAGGCCAATACGCCGACCAACGCATAAGAATTTTGTTCAAGGAGGCCCAACATGTCTAAAGTCGTGGGTATCGATCTCGGCACCACCAACTCGGTGGTGGCCATCCTGGAGGGCGGCAAGCCCACCGTTATCGCCAATTCGGAAGGATCCCGTACCACCCCCTCGGTGGTAGGATTCTCCAAGTCAGACGAGCGCCTGGTCGGCGAACTGGCCAAGCGCCAGGCCGTCAGCGCGCCCGACCTGACCGTCAAGTCCATCAAACGCCACATGGGCACCGACTACCGCGTGCAAATCGGCGACAAGCGCTTCTCTCCCGAGGAGATCTCCTCGATGATTCTGCAGAAGCTCAAAGCCGACGCCGAAGCCTACCTGGGTGAGAAGGTCACGCAGGCGGTCATCACCGTGCCCGCCTACTTCAACGACTCGGAGCGTCAGGCCACCAAGAACGCCGGCACCATTGCCGGTCTGGAAGTGCTGCGCATCATCAACGAGCCCACCGCTGCGGCCCTGGCCTACGGGCTGGATAAGCAACACGAGAACATGACCGTGGTCGTGTTCGACCTGGGCGGCGGAACCTTCGACGTCTCGGTGCTCGAGATCGGTGACGGCGTCTTCGAAGTCAAGTCAACCGCCGGCGACACCCACCTGGGTGGCGACGACTGGGACGAGCGCGTGATGAAATACGTGGCCGAAGAGTTCAAAAAGGAACACGGCATCGACTTGTTGCAAGACAAATTCGCCGCCCAGCGACTGCGCGACCAGGCTGAGAAAGCCAAGATTGAGCTGTCGCAGAAGTTCCAGACCAACATCAACCTGCCTTTCATCACGGCCGATGCCTCGGGACCGAAGCACCTTGACGTAGACCTCTCGCGGGCCAAGTTCGAAGAACTGACCGCCGACCTGCTCAAGCGCTGCGAAGGCCCCTGCCGTCGCGCCATCGATGACGCCAAGCTGAAGCTGGAAGAAATCGACCGCGTGCTGCTGGTAGGTGGTTCGACCCGTATGCCGGCAATCACCGACTTGGTGAAGCGTCTCTTCGGCAAAGAGCCCTCCAAGGACATCAACCCCGACGAGTGCGTCGCCCTCGGCGCAGCCGTCCAGGGCGCGGTGCTCTCGGGCGAAGTCAAGAACGTGGTGCTGGTCGACGTCACCCCGCTGACCCTGGGCATCGAAACCCTGGGCGGTGTGATGACCAAGCTCATCCCGCGCAACACGGCCATCCCCAGCAAGAAGTCCGAGACCTTCACCACCGCTGCCGATATGCAGACCAGCGTGGAAGTTCACGTGCTTCAGGGTGAGCGTGAGTTCGCCAAGGACAACAAGTCGCTGGGGACCTTCATCCTGCGCGACCTGCCCCCGGCTCCTCGCGGCGTGCCCCAGATCGAAGTAACCTTCGAACTGGACTCCAACGGCATCTTGAACGTATCGGCCAAGGACAAGGCCAGCGGCAAGAGCCAGCGCATCACCATCACCGCCAGCACCAACCTGGACAAAGGCGACATCGACAAGATGGTCAAAGACGCCGAAGCCTATGCCTCGGATGACAAAAAACGTCGCGAAACGGTGGAACTGAAAAATCAGGCCGATAGCCTGATTTACCAGACCGACAAGACGGTCAAGGAGTTCGGCGACAAAATTGCCGCCGACGCCAAGGCCAAAATCGAATCGGCCCAAGAACAGCTCAAGAAGCTGGTCGAGAACGAAACCTTCGACCACGCCGAAGTGCGCAGTTCGATGGAAAACCTCCAACAGGCCATCATGGCCGCCACCTCGGCAATGTATGGACAGGAGGGCGACGAGAAGGCCGAAGGCAGCCAGCAAGGCCCGGTTGAGGGCGAAGTTGTAGACGCCGAGTTCGAAGTCAAGGACTAAATCGGTCCCGCGGAGTTCTGGGCCCGCCTGACGAGTTTCGGCTCGTCGGCGGGCTTTCCAGTGTAAGGAGGTCTGCCCTATGGATTTCAAAGACTACTACAAAACCCTCGGCGTCAACAAAAGCGCCACCGAAAAAGAGATCAAGCAGGCCTACCGCCGTTTGGCGCGGGAGAACCACCCCGACGTCAATCCCGGCGACAAGAACGCCGAGCGAAGATTTCAGGAAATCAACGAAGCCTACGAGGTGCTCTCCGACGCCGAGAACCGCAAAAAATATGACCAGTTGGGCTCGAACTGGCGCCAGGCGGGGGCCCGCCGAGGGCCGGGCGGCGGCCAGGAAGTTCACTTCGACTTTGGCGATCTCTTTGGCGGCGGGGGCGGCAACGAGGGCATGGGAGGCAGCGGCTTCTCCAGCTTCTTCGAACGCTTCTTTGGGGGTGGCGGTCGAGGTCCGAGTGCCTCGTCCGCTTCACAGCCGCCGGCCAGCGTGGAGGTCGAAGTCAGCCTGGCCGAGGCCTATCAGGGCACGGTGCGCAAGCTCGAACTCTCTTCCCCCCAACCATGTCCCAATTGCCGCGGCAACGGCGTGGCAGGCAACGGCATCTGCCCGGTGTGTCGCGGGGCCGGTCGCCAGTCGGGCACTCGCCAGTTCGAAGTGAAGATTCCGGCCGGCGTGACCCACGGCAGCAAGGTCAAAGCCAGTGGGGTGAGCATTCAGATCAACCTCAAACCCGACCCAGACTACGAGGTAAAGGGTCGCGACCTGATTCGCAAGGTGCCGGTCGACCTCTATGCGGCCGTGCTGGGCAGCGAAATACAATTTCGCACCCCGCTGGGCAAGGAAGTCACCTTAAAAATACCCGCCGAATCGCAGAATGGGCGCAGCTTCCGCCTCAGCGGGCAGGGCCTCCCGGGAGCCTCCGGCAAGCCGGCGGGCGACCTTTATGTCAAGTTGGAGGTTACCTTGCCCACCAAATTGACGGCCCGTGAAAAGGAGCTGTTTGAAGAGTTGGCGGCCCTGCGTCGCTCGAACCCCTAAATCTGCAGAAAACCGCGAAAGCCGCGGGCAGCGTAGTAGGACTGGGCCCCATTGTGATAGATGAAGACCGTCCCGTAGCGCCGGTCGCCAAAAAGAGCCCCACCGAGCCGGCGGATTTCGGCCGGAGTGCGGAGCCAGCTGGAGGTTTTGCAGTCGAAGCTGCCCAGGGTCTGGAGATGACGATATTGGTCCTCGTCGAGCAACTCCAGGCCCATCTCGGCGGCCCGCTCCACGGCGCTATGAACCGGTTTGTGTTCCTTGCGCTCGCTCAGGGCCTGAGCGTCATAACACAGACTGCGACGGCCGGCGGGCGACTCGGGAGAACAATCGATATAGAGCCACTGGTCATCGACGCACACAAGGTCTGGCTGTCCGCCGCTGTTCTCCATCTCCCCAAGGGTGCGGACTCGGTTAGGCCTGGCCAACAAGCGTTCTCGAACGGCATCCCACGGAA
>CAZYPN010000017.1:81009-94300 GCA_964649085.1 uncultured Burkholderiales bacterium
GTGCGGACTCGGTTAGGCCTGGCCAACAAGCGTTCTCGAACGGCATCCCACGGAAGGTCCGGGTGCCGTTCCGGATGCTGCTCGAACCGGGTGGCAAGAGTTTTCAAGAGTGCTTCGTCCATGCTGGCAGGCTAAAGCCAACAGGAGATTGTGTCAACGCCGCTTGACCGTCCAGGCCAATTCTCAAGGTTCTTTCCTGATTGGCGCCTTGTAACCCAACTCCATCCTGGATTGTGCGAGTAAGACTTACGAGAATTGTCTATGCCCCATCTATGAACCCGGAGATAGACTCGAGCCATGAACATTTCGAGTCATTGCCAATTGGCCCAGGCCTATACCTATTACAAGCGAGGGGGTTCTCTGGAAATCCCGCCCCCCCGGACCTTCCAGGACGTCTGCCTGCTTGACGAACGCAGCGAGCTTCTGGCACGGGTGAGAGACTTGCCAGAGCGAGTCCGATGCCAGGTCGACAAAGTAGTGGTGCTGGACAATCAACCCGGTCAGGACCGTAACCCCAGCCCAAAGGTCCTGGCCGTCTACAGCCCGGGGGGACTGGCCGCCATGGTCGACAATACCTCCTCGGCCGGTCGGGTGGGCATCCAGCACTATCCCGACTCCACCTTCTACGCACGGGAAAGCCCCGATACCGGCGGACCCGTTGAATACCTCATCGCCACGCGTAATGGCCCACAGGTGGAGATCCTCAAATACCGCGACCTGGGCAGCATGGTCGATGTCTCGCGACACCTGGGTTCACTGCCAGAGGACCTCACGATGCGCGAATGGCTGCTGACCTGACGGGCTAGCGGGGCCCGCGACTGTTCAAACAGCGAATGGCCCGATTACGAAGTCCTTCCAGGGCCAGAGTCGTCTCGCTGTAGCTAGGTGGAAGCTGAAGCACTGCCCTTTCAACAAAGTCCCGCCAAAATTCGGCGTCGCGCTCCACCTGACGCCAGGCAAATCGACGGGCCAGTGCCGCATCGGCCTCGCGCAGCGACATGGGCAGATCGTCATCGCCACAGGGCAGGAATGAAAACCAGAGTTCCTTGTCGGCTGGGAGCTGCTGCTCACCGGTAGCTCGAATGCCAAGGCAGGTCATCCAGTGGCGCCTTTGCTCGTAGTTCTGTCCGGCGGCCAGATCGATGAGCCGTTCACTCTCCTGCCACAGCGGCGGTTCCAGTTGGCCCTCCGCCATGGCCTGCAGCAAAAAACCCGCTGCCCGGCTGGCCGTAGGCGGGTCGAGCTCGGGCAGCAACGATTGGCAGGCCTGGGCAAATATCGAGTGAAATCCTGAGCCTGCCGCCTCAGGTCTGCTTAAACACCAGTCCAGAACGCGCTTGTGCACCTTGAGAATCAGTTCCTCTCGGCCCTGCAGCTTCCAACGCACCAGCAGCGCCCGCATGAGGTCGAGCCAAAGGCGATCGCTCCAATCGGGTCGCATGCGCCTCTGAATCAGGTTCTCCAGTCGGTCGCGCACCTGCTCGAGAACCTGCACATAGGTCTCGTCGCGCACCAGGGCCTGATAGCTGGCGTCGAGGCGCAGCGGCGCCTGGATGGCAACAAAGAATCCGGGAAAACCCAGATTGGCGGGGTCGTCTACAAAGGTCAGGCCGTCCACCAGCCATTCCAAACCCGTAATCAGCCCCCCCAAATTCACGCGCATCGTATAATCGCCGGGGCTCTGAAAGGTATCGGGGGTTCGCCAGCCTGAGGGAGAGGGATAATGGGGATGTTCGTAAAGCTCCTGGATGGGCGCTGCGGGAAAGGGGGGGCGTTTCTGTGCCGCATCCTGCCACAACCAGGTGAGATCCGAATGTTTGAGCCGACTGCGGAGATTTTCAAGATTCGGCGGCTCGGGGGCCTCCAGACCCAGACGCGCCTTCCAGCCCGTCCGCTGAATTTCCAGCTGCAATCCCGTTGACGGCGAAACCCTGGTCCAGCAGATGGAATCAAGCAAGACTTTACCCCGCCACTGACCGACTTGAAGAGAGACCTCATTCTGTTCGCGCAGTGCTGCGGCAACGCCTAAAGCCAGGTGGCGCAATCCCTGATGGTGGTTGGAGAAGGCATACTGGAAGAGACATTCCAGCTGGGTTTTGGTGGGATGTTGCCCGCCCTCCCAACGCACCACAACGCGAGGGCCTCGACAGACCACGACCCATTGCGAAGTGCCCAGATAGACTGCACTGACAACCAGCGGAAGACAGTAACTACCCGCGCCTGCCAGCTGAAACTGGCGCAATTTCCGTAGCGCCTCTTGCGGATCCAGTTGAAAGGTACCCGAGGAATCCTTGTGGCCCTCTCCCAGCAAATCGGCCAACACCTGATCGAGAGTTGTAACCGGCTCCATCTTCATCTGCGAAAGTGCTTCGTCTGAAGGAGGCAAGCTCCCTAGATAGACTGCAGCAACCAACGGGCCATGGCCGAGCTGACCAGACAGCCCCCCACTTCGATGGCTTGCCGAAGTCGCTCGGGCTGACCCGAAAAACCGCCCAGCTGGAGCAAAATTCGAGTGCGCAGATGGGGCTCGGGCTGACGCGCCAGTGCCTGCTCGAGCAATTCCCGGCTTGCCTCGCCCTGGCCAAGTTCCTGCAGAGCCCTTGCCTGATGAAAAAGCCCGTGGGGCAGAGGGCGATGAGTCGCCCATTGACGGGCCAGCGAGAGCCGATCTTGAGGCGGCATTCCTCCATCCTCCAGCTGACGCCAGACGGCCCAATCGCGGGTCTCCAGTCGGCGACTCTTCAGCTGCCCTGCAAACCAGAGGTTCGAGCGCACGTGAAAATAGCCAGGGGCCCTCTGTTCACTGGCTTCCAAATGGGCCACGGCCTGGGCAAATCGACCCTCGTCGAGTGCGATCAGGCCCAACAACATGTGGGGTTCAGGGTCGTAGCTATCAGCAGCGCAGGCACGCTGCAATTCTTCTTCAGCGGCCTTACTCTGTCCCTGAGCGGCCAGTTCGCGGCCCCGCTGCGCCAGCACGCGAGCGGGATATAGAGTGATGCGGTTGCGCTGAAACGAAGCGCTGACCCGTCCATCTCGCCGAGCCGGCAACTGGTCGAGTTCATGGACAACGTCGTCAACATGCAACACCACCCGCAGCAACGGCTCGTGACAAACCCTGTCAGCCCTCTCCCGCCATCCCTGGAGACGTGCCCAATCGGCTGCTTCCTGGCGGCGGTCCTGATAGCGCAGCAGCTCGTAGTAACTCTCGGCGTAGGTGTGCAGCCCCTGTTGATCTCGCAGTTGTTCACAGCATTGCAGGCACTCCTTCAAAAAGCACGATGCGCCTTCGAAATCGCGTTCAAAGAAATGCAGCTGAGCGAGGTCGCCGAGCACAAATACCCGCAGAGCGTGGTCGCTGGCCAGTTCTTGCTGCAACTCGACCAGCAACGCTCGAGCCCCTGTCAGGTCGAGCTGACGCACGCGATCGCGCGCATCCTGAAGGCGCTGCTCGGGGGTAGGAGTGCCGAACATCTGCAAAAATCGACGGTCTCCCAATTCATCCTGAAAAGCCTGAGCGACACGGCGAAGATCGGTGGCCAAAGCTCGGGCTTGTTGCGGATCGGCCTGCAAAGCGATCAGCTCACTCGCCCATCCGGGCCAGGCTTTCCAGGCGGCCTGATGGTGCTGGCGACAGAGCTTGCGCAAACGGGCCTCATCACCACCCCGAGCCGCCGCCAAAAAGATCGGCTTCAGGTCGTCGTTAGAGCGAAGAAAAGAGAACATGGCTGAGGGTGTTCGCTTCCTGACCGACGCTGGCCCTGCTGAAGGAACAGGGGCCTTTGCTCGGAAGCAGCTAGCCTTGTCTGCTCGAAAAGCACTGATTGTCACAGGAAAGTTCGCCCCCCACGCGGGTGGCACGGCCGTGGTATGGACCGAATGGTGTCGCTGCTGGCCAGCCCGGGACATCCAGGTGGTGGCACCGCGAATTCCTCATTGCCAGGAGTTTGATCGCCGCCAGCCCTATTCCATTGTGCGGGTGGCCTACCCCGACGTTCCCAAGCTTCGCATGCCGGCACTTTGGAGCTTGCTGGGCATTCGGGCCCTCCAGCTGATCGTGAAGCAACGTCCCCAGGTCCTGCATCTGCAGCATGTCTTTGAGAACGGGCCCTGGGGCCTGCTGTGCAAACGCACGCTGGGGATCCCCTATTGGGTTCACACCTACGGCGAGGAATTAACCCTGGTGCGACGCCACCCCTGGCTGAAACAACTGGTGCGAAGGGTGCTGGCGGAGGCAGCAGGAATCAGCACCATCAGCCACTACACCCTGGACCTTTTGGAACACTTTGGTGTTTCTCGTGATCGTTGCTTGCTGGTGCATCCCGGCGTCGAATGGCAGCGTTTCCAGGAACGACCTCCCCTGCACCTGAAACTGCCAGCGGGTCGACGTCTTTTGACCCTGGGCCGACTGATGGAGCGCAAAGGGCAGGATACCATGATCGAAGTGTTGCCCTCGCTGCTGGAGGAGTTTCCCGACCTGCATTATCTTATCGGGGGAGTGGGTCCCTACGAGGGACGTTTACGAGCCCTGGCCAAGGCCAGCCCGGCCCGCGACCGCATTCATTTTCTGGGTCGGGTAGACGACGACCAGCTGGTTCCCCTGCTGCAATCGTGTGATATCTTCGCCCATCCCAATCGTGTCACCGCCCAGGGCGATGTCGAGGGCTTTGGGATCGTCTTCCTCGAGGCCTCGGCCTGTGGCATTCCGGTAGTAGGTGGGCGAAGCGGTGGCACGGTCGACGCCGTCAGCGACCAGCACAGCGGCTTCCTCGTGGAAGGCGCCGAGGAGTTGCGCCAACGTCTGAGCTGGCTGCTGGCTCATCCCGAACAGGCCCGAGCCATGGGTGAGGCCGGACGAACTTGGGCTCGTGGATTCGACTGGACAGGTCCTGCCACGCGCATCTGGGAAGCCTCGACCCGATGAAAATCGTCCATATCATCACGCGAATGGTAGCCGGTGGCGCTCAGCGCAACACCTTGATGTGCGCTTTGGAGCAGGCCCAAAGCGGTCATCAGGTCACGCTGATCTCTGGGCTGCAAACCGGCTCCGAGGGGTCGCTGCTCGAGGAAGCCCGCCAGGCACCGTTCCAGTTCGTGCAAATGCCGGCCCTGGTACGAGAAGTGGCACCGGCCCAAGATCTCAAAGCTCTGATCCAACTGACGGCCTGGTTGCGCAACAGGCCTGTGGATATCGTTCATACCCACACCTCCAAGGCCGGCTTGCTAGGTCGCGTGGCGGCCGCTCTGGCCCGTGTGCCTATCGTGGTTCACACCCCCCACGGCCATGTGTTTCACAGCTATTTTTCACCCCTGAAAACTCGCCTCTTCAAGTTTCTGGAGAAATCTCTGGCTCATGTCACCGACGCCATGGTGATGCTGTCGGCAGGCGAACTACAGGACCATCTCGACGAGGGCATCTGCCCACCCCAACGGATGTACGTCATTCCCAGCGGGGTGTCTCTGGATGCCTTTCGGCGTTGCCGACACGCCCAACTCGAGCGACCCCGTCTGGGTTACATTGGGCGTCTGGCCGACATAAAGGGTCCCCTGGATCTCATCGAAGCGATGAGCCACGTATCTGAAGAGGTCGAACTCTGGATGGTGGGCGATGGTCCCCAAAGAGAGGAAGTCGAGCGCCGTATTGGCGATTTGAAGTTGGAAAACCGCATTCGTCTGTTGGGCTGGCAACACGATATCCCACACTATCTGGAGCAAATCGACGTGCTGGTCGTGCCTTCCCACAATGAAGGCATGGGACGGGTCGCCGTCGAGGCGTTGGCCGCGGGCGTCCCGGTGGTGGCCACTCGGGTAGGCGGATTGGTCGACGTGGTACGCCCGGGGGTCAACGGCGCCCTGGCTCCCGAGAAAGACCCTGCCGGTCTGGCACGAGCCATCCATTCGGTGCTGGACCATCCCGACCGTGGACGATCTCTTGGAGAGCAGGGGCGCACCTGGGCCGAACAATTTTCCGACGAGGTGATGTATCAGCGCCTCGAACTACTCTACGCACGCATGGCCCGGCTCAAGGGCGTCGCCGAGGGGGCTGGCTCCGGTTTGGCCAACCTCTGAAGGATGTTTTCCAACAACGACGGGCTTGAGGCCCTGTGGGTCGCTTACGGAGTATGCTTAAACCAATTCTCGTAAGTATTGTCCGCACAAACCCTGAAAAAGTTGGGTTACAAGGCGGCCAATCAAGACAGAACTTTTTCGAACTTACTGACAGCTTGATACCGATTAAATAAAGGACGCCAACCCCCGCATTCCGAACCATTCGGTTCATCACGGGGAGGGCTTGGTGGCTACATCAACATTCGGGATATCCGACTGGCGCTGCTTCAGTAGCGTAGCCCTGTGGATTTCTCTCGCGCTGGGGGTCCAGGCCCTTCCTGAAAACCCGTCGGTGACTCACGGACAGGTCCAGATCACCACTCCGGCCGCGGGCATCATGCACCTGCTGCAGTCCACCCCGCAAGCGATCGTCAACTGGAACTCGTTCAATATCCGCCCCGATGAAGTGGTGCGGTTCCTGCAGCCCGACGCCTGGTCGGTGATTCTCAACCGGGTGGTGGGCATCGACCCGTCCATCCTGCAGGGCACCTTACAGGCCAATGGTCGCGTGTTCCTGGTCAACCCCAACGGCATCTTATTTGGACCCAATGCCCGCGTAGACGTAGGCAGCTTTATGGCCACGACCCTGGCGCTCAGCGACCAGGACTTTCTCGAAGGCAACTATGACCTGAGCCAGGATCCCAATAGCCCCCTGGCAGCATTGGTCAATCAGGGGCACATCGAGGTGGCCGAGGGCGGGTTTGTGGTGCTGGCCTCGCCGCTGCTTCACAATCAGGGGCTGATCGTGGCCCGCGGCGGAGAAGTGTGCCTGGGCGCCTCGACCCGGACCACCTTCTCGGTAGACGGCAGCGGTCAGGTGCAGTTCGCCGTGCCCGATGGGTTTCGCCACGACTTCTCGGTGCAGGGCAACGGGGGTACCGTGCTGCTGGCGCCGGGCCAGATGACCGATCTGCTCAGCCAGGTAGTGCACCACCCGGGTATCCTCGAGGCTGGCGAGCTGCAGGGCCCGGCCGTGATCGGTGGCGAGGGGTTGCTGGTTCACAGTGGCACCATCGAAGTGGGCTCGGGCAGCGTGGAGTTGAACTCGAGCGCCGCCACCGTGACCACGGGCGAGAGTCGAATTCTGGCCAATGCCGAACAGGGGAGGGCCGGAACAGCGCTGGTGCTTTCGGCCGGACCCACCCTGCATGCCGGAACGGTCGAGGCCCGTGGGTTGGGAGCAGCCGAGGGCGGCTTCATCGAAGTGAGTGGACGCCAGGTAGGCCTGCACGGCCCGGTGAGGGTCGATGCGCAGTCGGGCCGGCACGGCAACTTTCTACTCGACCCGGGCAACCTGACCCTTGTCGACACTCCGGGAGGCAGCCTGGATGGCTCCTTGCCCACCATCACCAACGCCACCGGAGGCAGCGGCAGCCACACCGTATCGACCTCGGCATTTCCCGCTTTCGGCAACGTGTCTTTGGAAGCGACCAACGATGTCAACTACACGGCCACCACCGGCTTCAGCGCTACCTCCACCGACCTGCACATCAGCGCCGGCAACAACGTCAACTTCAGCGGAAACAACCTGGATATCTCGGTGGGAAGCCTCAACATTACCGCGGGTGGCCAGGCCAACTTCACCTCAACCCAGGACATGAACATCGTGACCTTTGGCGCGGGAACGGGCAACTTCACCGTGCAGGCGGCCTCCATCGCCTTCAACGTCGGCGACAATCTCTTCATCAACAACAGCAATGACATGCGCTTGACCGCCACGACCGGGGATGTACGGATCGACTATGACTCCGACTCCACCATTATGGCCGGCAACATCACCCTGCAGGCCACCAATGGCAGCGTTATCATCGATTCGACCTTCGACCAACCGCTGACCCTGGGGGCGCCCAACAAAGCCAGCCTGCTGGCGGCGCAGGACGTCATCATTCATCTGGGCTCGTCGCAAACGGCCCAGCAAACCCAAGACCTGAACCTGCCGACCACCGACGTCGAATTCAACGCCGGACGCGACCTCAGCATTCGAGTGAACGACATCACGGGAACGGCCAACCTCGATTTTCAAGCCGGCCGCAACCTGACGCTTCGCAACGACAACGGCGGCAGCAATTTCACCATCAACGCCAACAACATCACCATGTCAGCGGGCGGAGACCTGAACATCACCGCGGCCAAAGACATCGACCTGCGAAGTTCCAGCGACCTGCGCCTGACGGCCGGCAACAACCTGGTGGCGACCGCCGAGGGAATCTTTGGCTCCAATGCATTCCAATCCACCGAACTGCGAGCGACTTCGGGCAACCTGACCATCCAGGTCGATCAGAGCGGCCCCGAGTCGTCCATCATTTCTCCCACCGGCAATATCCAGCTGTCGGCCGGCAACCAGCTCACGCTGGCCACCAACAATACCGCTGATTTCCGCATCGAGAGCCAAAATTCTGTGGAGCTCAGCGGTCAGGACATCGTCCTCGACCTGGGACGGGGCGCTGGCGGAGGGCAGGCCGGCTTGCTGGTGGTGGCTCCCAGCCTGACCATGGACGCCACCCAGGCCGTTACGGTCAATGCCAGCTTCTTCAACAATGGGTCCACCGGTGAAACCCTTATCCAAGGCCACGATGTCCGCTTCGCCAATAGCGACTCGGCCCTGAACCTGAACATCAACCAATCAAGCCTGACCATCAACGCCACCAACGACCTGATTTTCGACGTGGCCGGAGACCTCGAGGTGGACGTTGGCGCCAGCTCTGGCACCGGCGACTTGAACTTGCAGGTCGGCAATCAGTTGACCGCCACTTCAACCGACAACCAGAGCTGGGACGTGCGCGGAGTGGGCAACATCTCGGCCGGCAACGTGTCCTTCAACAGCAACGACCAGTTCGAGATGACCGGTGCGGGCGGCGGCAACATGCAGATTCGCGCCACCACCGGCGATGTCGACATCACCAGCCAGCTTAGCGGAGCTTTGACCTACGCTAACGTTGTGGTCGAAGCCCCGGCAGGTAGCATCCGCTTTAACACCCGTGGCGACCAGCCTTTCCAGTTTGGCATCCCCTTCTTGCTGGCCAACACGGCCACAGCCAGCGCCGGTGTCGACCTGACCATCTCGTTGGGCTCGTCCCAAACGGGTCAGGAAGGTCAGGACCTGATCACGGGTGACAACACCACCCTCACGGCCGGTCGTGACGTCTTATTGAGCCTGAACGACATCGTCAACAATGGTTTTGGCCCTATCAACATCCAGGCCGGTCGCAACCTGGTGCTGCAATCCGACAACAGCGCCCGCGATGCCACCCTGGTTGCCAATGGACCGGTCAATATCGTGGCCGGCAATAATGTTACGCTGACGGCCAGTGATTCGCTCGACCTGCGAGGCAGTCAAATCGATGTCACTGCCGGTAACAACATCTTCTTGAACGGCAACACCGGGTTGAATGTCGAAAGCGGCAGCACCCTGAACCTGACCGCCAGCAACGGCAACCTGACCATTCAATCAGGAGCCGTAAGTGGAACCAGTCGCCTGGTGGCTCCCAACAACATTGAAGCCCGAGCCCAGAACAACTTACTGGTTGCCACCACCAACGATGAAAACTTTGCCTTTGAGGGCAATACCAGCCTCTCGGCCGGGGGCAATCTCACCCTCAATCTGGGCCGGGGAGCGGGAACACCCTCCGTTGATCTGGTGGCAACGGGACCCAACCTTGTGCTAGATGCCACGGGAGATGTCAGTCTTAACACCACTGGCATCGATGCAGCTGGTACCAACCTGACGCTAAACGGCCAGAACGTGCGTTTGAGCCAGAGCAACGCCAACATCGCGGGCTTAAACATCAGCGTCAACCAGTTCGATGTTCAATCGATGGAAGACATTGTGTTTCAGGTAGCGGGCCCCCTCGAGGTATCAGCGCCGAACGGTTTGCTGCTGAGCAGCGGGCGCGATCTGCTGGCCAACTCGAGCGGGGCCCAACGGTGGTCTACCGAAGTCAGCTTTGGATCCACCATGAGGCTGCTGGCCGACCGGGATATCACATTCAGCAGCAGCCCCACCGGCGGGTCGACGCTCGACTTTCTCAGTGCTGACCTGCTGATGCAATCCACTACCGGCGACATCTTACTGCAGTCTCGTCAGGCCATGACTCTGGATGTCGATCTGCTGGATATCACTGCCACCACCGGCGATGTTCTCATGCAAGTCCAGTTGGGCCAACCGCTTACGATTAACAGCGATTCCGCAAGTATCCAGGCCGGTCAGGACGTTACCGTGAACCTGGGGCTTGGCGGAACGCCATCGCAGCAGGATCTCCTGATCGCCTCGTCGATTCCAGCCGTCATTCAAGCTGGTCGGGATGTTGTTTTCAACGTTTCCAATATCGATGCGGGTGCGGGCTCGCTGAACCTGAGCGCCGGGCGCGATCTCTCCGTGCGCAACAGCAACAATAACAATGGTGATATCCAGATTCTGGCCAACAGCCTCAACGTCAGCGCCGACGGCGACCTGGACTTGCGCTCCGACAGGGCCCTGACGGTAAGGACCGATGGCGACCTGAACCTGCACGCGGGCAACAATCTGGTGACCCTATCGGGGAACATCAATACACTACCAGGGGCCTCTCTGACCCTGGAGTCTGTCTCCGCAGCCGTCAACATCGTGGCCGATTCCGGCGATGTACTGGTGCAGGCCAACAACGCCCCCGGCGTCATCCGAGGCGCTTCCGCCACCAGCGTCAACGCCACTTCGGGTGACCTGACGATGGCCACGGTGCTCAGTGTGGATATGACCGTGGGTCAGTCGGGGGGCGGCGCCCAGCTGGCGGCCGGCCAGAATCTGCTGGTCAACATCGGTTCGGCCGCCAACACCGGCGACGCCGACCTGCTGTTGCCGGCCTCCAGCGGAACCACGATGATAGCGGGCCAGGACTTGACCCTGAATGCTAGCCGAGTGCAGGCCGACGGCCCCCTGACCATGCAGGCGCAGCGCGATTTGCGCACAGGCAACAGCAACAACCAGCCGGGCTCGTTTCTCACGACACCCGCCGACCTGAACCTGGAGGCGGGACGAAACCTGACGCTACAACTGACGGGAGGGGGCAACCTGGGGGTTCAGGCCGACCGACTGCTGGTCACCGCCGGCAACAATGTGGCCATCGGACCCGCTACCACCACCACCCTGAATGCAACCCAGGAAGTCGACATCAACGCGGGCCAGGGATTCTCGGTGGTAAGTAACGCTCTGAACGTAAACTCGCCTCAATTCGTGGTCAATGCCAGCGGCGACATCAACTCGTTCAACCTGGTGCCCAGCGGCAATGTATCGCTGACGGCCGGTCAGAACCTGGTGGTCGGTCGCATTCAGGGCGCTCCCAACGCCGCGTTGAACGGGAATGCCATCATTCTCAGCTCGATGGGCAACCTGTCGGGGGGCAACTACACCATCAATGCCACCGGCAACCTGACCCAAACCGCTACAACTGCCAACGGCACTATGACTCCCCTGAACAGCCTGGACATTCGCGCCAACAACATTTTCGGTGTGGGCCCTTTCAATGGGTTCCACGTATCCAACGCGGCCAGTCGCCCCTCTGTGGAAGTGACGGGCGTCAACGACACCACTCGCGCTGCCTCCGGTTCGCTGCTGCAACTCGACGGTGCCAATATCGACCTGACCGTGCCCACCGCTGGAGATGTTTATATCGACGGCGTGCTGGTGTCCCAAGGTCAGGGTGGCGGCCCGCCTCCTCCGCCGCCGCCACCGCCACCGCCGCCACCTCCGCCACCTCCGCCACCTCCGCCGCCGCCGCCACCTCCGCCACCGCCACCTCCGCCTCCGCCTCCGCCTCCGCCTCCGCCGCCGGGGCCGGGGCCGGCCCCTGGGGGTTCTGGCGCCAACCCCGCCAGCGATCTGGATGCGCGCCTGCTGGCGCTGGGACTGACTCCCGAGCAACTGGCCGAGCTGCGCAACGCTCTGGCTCAGTCCAACCCATTCCTGGGGAATCGCACAGGAATGAGCGACGTGCTCGACCCGACGGAGAAGGAGCGCATCACGATGGTTTCTCCCACGGTGGACGTGCTGTCGCCCACTTTCTCCGTGACCCTAAACCCCCGAATGGAGGCCATGACGCCGGCAGAGTTGGACTTCTTCTACGGCCTCTATGCCATCGTGTTGGACGAAGCCCGAGAAAAGGACCGCGCCCTCTTCTCGACTCTGGTCGATCAGGAAGTGCGCGAAATGTGGGAAGTGCGCTATTGGCGACGACTTCTGGAGGGGATGATCCTTTGGGAAGGCGATTGATCTCGATCTTGCTCACGCTGGGCCTGGGAACCGCTTCCGCCCAGCCTACCCCGCCCCGAGCCGAGCCCGACCGCCAGGCCGCCAGCCTCAAAGTACGCCGCTTTGAGCTGGAGGGCAACACGCTGTTGTCGAACGAGGAAATCCGTAAGGTTTTTGACGTTTACGAGGGCAAAACCCTGACTCTGGCCGATATGAAGGAGGCCGCCGCCGACCTGACCTCGATCTACCAACGCAAAGGCTACTACCTGGTGCGCGCGCTCATTCCCCAACAGGAGTTCGCCAGCGACGTGGTGCGCATGCTGGTGGTCGAGGGAAAAATCGGGGACATTCGAGTGGAAGGCGCCGAGCACTACGACCCCAACTTCATCCGCCGCCGCTTCGAACTGTCCATCCAGGACGGCAACTTCCAGGCCGACGCCTTCACGCGCGCCACCTCGTTGTTGAATGAGCTTCCCGATCTGGATGTCAAAGCGGTGTTGCTGCCGGGCAAGCAGCCCGGCACCGCCGATGTCACCCTGCAAGTAAAAGATCAGCAGCGCTTTCACGTCGGGCTGGACTACAACAACTATGGCACCAGCCCCACCGGCATTCACCGCATGGGCCTGAACATCGAGGCCGGCAATCTGCTGTTCCAGGCGGACGAATTGAATTTGAGGGGAGTCATCGGTTTTCCCTCGCGCAACAACAACTTCTTCCAGATCCAGTATGGCGCCCCTGTGAACCTGGAGGGCACCACCGCTACCCTCAGCTATGCCAACGGAGCGTTTGCGGTCTCCGAAGGCTTAGGGGCCATTCTCGACGTGCGCGGACGAGCCGACATCTTTTCGCTGTCGCTGTCACACCCGCTTGACCGGGACCTGGATTTTACCTCTAACCTGGGCCTCGCGGTATCGCACAAGAACATCACCAACAACTTCTTCGGCGGTCGCCTGCCCTTTT
>CAZYPN010000017.1:94400-104384 GCA_964649085.1 uncultured Burkholderiales bacterium
GCGGTATCGCACAAGAACATCACCAACAACTTCTTCGGCGGTCGCCTGCCCTTTTCGCACGATCAGTACACCATGGCGCGCCTGACCTACCTGGCCGACTGGCGTGGGCCCGATGGGCGCACAATTGCACAATTCGCCCTTGCCCAGGGCCTGGGGGGCACCGACGGCAACGACCCGCTGGTCAGTCGAACCGGCGCCAACGGCGGCTTCACACGATTCAATGCTGACCTTGCCCGAGTGCAACGGCTGACGGACGGCGTGTACGCCGTTTTCCGAGGGTCGGGTCAGTGGGCCCGCACCCCACTCTTCGTCGGCGAACAATTCGCGCTGGGCGGGCCCGACACGGTTCGCGGATTTCCCCAGGCCGAACTGCTGGGTGACCACGCCTACCTTTTGGGAGCCGAACTGCGCTGGTCGCCCGACCTGGACCACCCGGACAAATTTCAGCTGGCGGCCTTTATCGAACATGGCGGGGTCGATCTGGTCAGTCCCCAGCCGGGCGACCTCACCGGGGGCCGATCGCTGACGGGCGCTGGGGTAGGCTTTCGCTGGAACCTGGGGGGCGAGACGAACCTGCGCTTCGATCTTGGCTTTCCGTTGCACGATCGGCCCACCAGCGGGGGACGCTCACCCGCCGCTTATACCGGACTGCAAACCCGCTTTTAAGCGCGCCAGGGTTGAGGAGCTGGAAAGTGCAGAGCCCGTGGTGCCAGACGCTCGGGATAGTCACGCGCAGCCAGTTGCCAGCGTGCTTCCCATTGTTCACCCAGCAGTCCGCTACGACCCATCAACCAGCCATTGCGCAGATAAATGGCCCAGTGACCGGGAACCTCTGTTCGAGCAAGTTGATACAGGGTTTCTAACCAGTTCTGAACCTCGCCCCTGCTGCCCGCATCGTGGGCGTATACGCAGGCCTTGAGCCATTGAAAGAGCAACAGATCAGGCAAACTGACGGGCACCCTGGCCGATTCGAGCGTTTCGATACCGGGAAGGAAAATGGGATGCTCGCGCTGTTTGCTTAACAATGAGTGAGCCTCGGACCACTGACGGGCCAGCACCTTGCGATACAGCAAACCCAGCGTCAGCTTGCTGGCCTGATAGGCATTCACCTCGCCGCGGCGCCCGATTTCCTCCAAGGCCATCAGGTGACATTCGAATCCCTGATGCAACTGGCCGCGAAAGGCGAGCAGGTCGCCCTGCTGACCCGGACCGGCAATGGGGCAGGCCGGCGGCCCTGCAGGATCGGGTCCCAGGCGCTCGGCCCACAACAAAGTTCCCCCACTCAGAGCAAAGCGCACACGGTCCCCCGTCAGGAGTTCAACGGCGGCAAGGGGTTGACCCAAATCGCCAACCACCCGAGTCAATTCAGGCACCACCACTGCCTTGCGGGCAGCACTGGCGTCAAGTTGAAGAAGGACCTCAGCCTCGTCCACCCGTTCCACTGCTCCCGTCAACCAGGCTATAGACTCAAGGCTGGTCGCAGCCGAGGCGAAGAGCGATTCGAGTTCGCCCAACACTTCAGAGTTGAATGCCATCTCCGAAATGCCTTGAAAACCATCGAGGATCCGCAGCAGCAGCACTTCCTCGCCAGCGGCTTCGCGCGCCACCGCAAGCTGTAACAGCCTTGGCTGTGGCAAGGTCTGTCCCAACACCGATCCCTGGCCCGGGGGCAGATCGGCAAGCACAGCCTTACCCAGACCCGCTATCTGACGGAGCACCTGAACTTCACCGACCGATAGGCAGGCCAGCGGAATGAAGGGCATCTCAGGATTACTCATGAAAATGAGAAGCAGAGGCGCGTCCTCTGAAAGAGCAAAGTGCAGAGGACCCAGAGAGCCCAGGTTGCGCAAGGCCAGTTGACTCATCGTCCACACTTCGCCTCAGAGCCCACGGAGCCTACCCAATACAGGGGGAACGCCCAGGCAGCAAGACGAAACCGCAGGCGTGTCGACCCCGGACAAGCAAGCCCAACTGTGGCGATATGCCTGGATCTGCGTGGTCACCTGCACGCTGATTTACCTGTTTCGCGAAGTTGGTGCCTGGCAGGGCTGGTGGAAGGGTGAAAATCTGTCGCTCTGGATCACCTGGGGCCTGGACCCCATGAACGCTTCAGGGTTTCTTTCGATCTTCGTCGCCTTTCAATTGGCGAGTGCGTTCCATCTTCGAACCCGTGGCCTTTGGATTCTGGCGGGTTTGTTGGTCGAGTTTTTCGTATTCCTCAACCGACCCTTCACCTGGGACTTCCATTCCAGACTGGCCGCCGTGGGCCTTGGCTTCGGTGTTACAGGCGTAGTCGGGCTGTGCTGGCAGGCTTATTCACTGCCGCGTATTCGTATCTACCGATTTCTGCTGCTGATCGCCACCTTCTTGTTCCTCTATCCAAGAGACGTTGATCTTTGCCACAGTCTGCTGGCCAAATGGACCCCGCAAGTCTACGATCCAACCGGCATCGTGCTTGACCGCCTTTGGGGAAAAGAACCGGTGGTCGACTTCACCAACTGGCTGCAGGCGACCGGTGGGTTGCTGCCTCTGCGATTGATCTACGTCGAGTTGCCGCTCTGTCTGTGCCTGGCCATTTACTGGAACTACCGTGCCGCCGAGCGATCGAGCTTCAACTTTCTCAAGGCCTTCTTGCTGAGCACAGGCCTGGGATTCTTATGTTACGCCATACTGCCCATGGTCGGTCCACTGGTGTTCTACAGTCACATTCCATGGCGCGAAAGTTGGGAGGAACTGGCGACCACCCTGAGCCTGCCGCTCTCGCGTGGCTGTATGCCTTCGCTCCACGCCACCTGGGGATGGCTGATTTTTAGAGCCTTTGCCGACTTGGGTCCGCGAGGTTGGAAGCTGGGGGGGCTGTTTTGCCTCCTCACGAGCGTATCCATCTTTCCGGTGGGAGGTCACTATCTCATCGATCTCGTTCCAGCTCTGCCTATGGCAACTCTGGTTTGGGCGCTTTCCAGCTGGCAGCCGAGACGAAAGCTAGCGGCGCTGGCTCTGATAGCGCTCTTTGGATGGGTGCTGGCTTTCCGCTTCTGTCCTCTATGGCTATGCCACCAGGCCCACCTCACCCGCTGGCTGCAAATCGCCACTCTCCTGGGATTTGGTTGGACTTTAGCTCGCCCCCAGCGGCGGAGGGAAGTTCAATAGGGGTTCGAACCCGACCGACATGCTGGCCGCCGAACCAAAGGCTTTACCGAAGCTGCAAAAGCCGACCTCCCTGCTTTCCCCACAGCTAGATTTCTGGTTACTGGGTGGCGCTTCACTCGTCACCTGGCTCTTTCTGGCCATCTCCGGGCGATTCGAACGCGTGGCCGGAATGGGCGATCTGACCATGAATCTGCCGATGACCATCAGTTTCGTGCAAATTCTGGTCAACTATCCTCACTTTATGGCCAGCTATCATCTGTGCTATCGCCGCGGCTTCGCTTTTCTGCGCAGGCATTGGATCCAAACTCTAGCTGTACCCGCCGTGCTTATCGCATACATGGCGTACCTGGGAAGCCTGGCCACCGACCCGACTCGAAATCTTCAATTTCGCCATGGCCTCTCAGCCCTGGTCATGGTGATGTACTTCACCGTGGGCTGGCACTACACCAAGCAAGCCTTCGGTTGCGTGATGGCCTACGCCAATTACTCGGGCTACCGAATGGATGGCATGCAGCGTGAATCCATTCGTTATGCCATTCTTTCCGTATGGTGGTATAAGTTCTGCTACGACTCTCAAGTCGGCATGTTCACTTTTTCCGACCTCTCTGGGGAAAAGTGGCCGGTACTGCCCGACTACACTCGAGTGGCGACTTTCTTAATTTTTCTTGTATTACAGGTGTGGGTCGTGTATCGAGTTCTGATACACAACGCAAGTCAGGGCCGTCTACCCCATATCAATATGGTCGTACCTTACCTGGCCATTCTGGTCTGGACCTTGCCTCAATTGCAGTTCAATCCGCTTTGCATGGCGGTCATTCCCTTCTTCCACTCGCTCCAGTACCTGGCATTTGTCTATCGCATCGAGATGTCAGAGGATATCCGCGGACACCACGGGCCGCTTTTTCCAAGCTTGCTGGCACTGGGACTGATTTTTGTCGGATGGCTGACCTTCATGGCTCTACCCGGCAATCTCGACGACCTGCTGGCCAACAAACGCTACTGCGGAGTCTCTTACTTCGTCATTTGTTTCAGCCTGTTTATCAATATCCATCACTACTTCTTGGACAACACCCTGTGGAAGATTCGAGATGACGCCCTGGTTTCCCGAGCTCTCTTTGGAGAACGCCCCGCTCGTTAACCGATCCCGGGAAAGTTATCGGGCCGTTAACATGCTGTTCATCTGACTTCAGGGGTACCACCGGGCCGAAAACCTACCCTGTCTCCAAGAGAACTACAGGGAGGCCCGAGAGCGATGCGAGTCAATGCGAATGGTGGCAACTTCAACGGTGGCGGAATGGCAACTCAGGGTGCTGAAGAAGGGGACACCTGCAACCCCGAGTCGGTCGACCCTCCGTTCCTCAAGGCCAAATCCGAGCTGGCCAAGGCCATGAAGAACCCCAAGGCTCGCAAGAAGATCCCCCCCGATACCCAGAGCAACATCGAGCGTAACCACAAAGACTGCAAAGGCTCTATGACCAAGGCTCAGCAAGAAGAGCAAAACGCCAAGCAGATGGTTCAAAACGATCCGATGGCGGCTCAGATTGTGGGCGAAATGGGCGGCGCCAACAAAATGATGAACGGCGGTGGCGGCGACCGCACCCAGAACCTGATTTCGAACATCTCTTCCAACTTCGGCGCCCTGCAGGGCAAACACCCGGCGGCTGGTGCCCTGGGTGGTGGACGTGACCTCTTCGGCAAGAACAGCCTGGACTCGCTGGGCATGGGGGGCCTGGCGCGCGGCAATCGCGGTGGCGCCGGTGCCTTCAATCCTGGGGGTGCAGAAGACATCGGTAGCCTGATGGGCAAGATGGCGGGCGCCAAAGGCGAAGCCGGCGGCATCCGCGGCGACATCCAGGGTTTCACCGGACAACAAGACAAGTTCTTGGGCATGGGTAACCAGACCCAGCAGCGGGTTGAGGGATTGGGCGCTGCCAAAGATATGTTCGGCGCTAAAGAACAGTCGCACGCCGCCCAGCAGCAGGCCTTCGGCGACGCCGGCAAAGGCTTGAAGAATGCCGCTCAGGGCTTGAACAGCGCTGCCAAAGTTCTGCAGGGCGTGGCTGGAATGCTCAAATCGGCGGCCGCTGCCGTGGCTGCCATCCCCTACGTGGGACCGGCTCTTTCGGCCGCCCTCAAAAAGGCCGCTACGGTCGTGCAGATGGTGGGCAAGATGCTGGGGATGGCCGGCAAGATGTGCCAGCAGTCTGGCCAGAAAATGGATCAGAAGTCTGCCCAGCAGGGTGCCCTCAAGGAAGACAACAACATCAAGAAGCAGATGACCGAAGCCAAGCAACTGCAGGCCAAAGATCAGGTCAACCGCATTCAGGACAAGCTCGACCAGGTAAGCGACGCCAAAAGCGATTCGATGCGTCAGCTCGAACAGAACCAGGAACAACAGAAGGCCATCGCCGAGAAGGCGGGCGAGATGGGGATGCCGATGTCGGCCGAAACCCCGGGCAGCGCCACCAATGGCGACGAGCGTCCTCAGATCGAGAAGAACGAGCGCAGCGGTCGCAACAACATGCCGCGCAGCGGCGCTCCGGCTTCCGGGGCTCCTTCGGCGGCTCCGGCTGCTGCCCCGGCCGCAGTCCCGGCGGCCGGCAAGGGCGCTGCCCCGGCCGGTGCAGCTCCGGCCGCAGGCGCCCCCGGGCTGGCCCAACAGGCCGGCGTTCCCCAGACGGCTGCCCCGCAGGCTGTGGGTCAGCCTCAGGCCGGCGGCCAGAATCAAGCCCAGGGCAAGGGCAAAGACCAGGTGCAGCCCGCTGGCCAGGCCAATAAGGTGAACCCGATGATGGCTGGCAAGAACCCCTTCGGCCAGAAAAAGCGCGAGAATGAGGGCCTGCAGGGTGACGACGCCCTGGGCGGTCGCGAGCAGCGCGGCGCTGGCGGCGGCAAGCGCGACCGCTATGAAGACGAACTCAAGCGGCTGTCTGAAGACATCCTCAGCAAGAAGAAAGACGGTGGCGAAGGCGGCAGCAACAGCTTCGGCGACCGCGACAAAAAGCGCCAGTTGGCGATGGTCTACAATCAGGCCGCCCAGGAAAACATCGCCGTCAAGGAAGACGTCGAACAATCGGCCAGCAAGGCCCTGGCCAACTCGGCCGAGCGCCCCAGCCGCAAGCTGCGCACCCTCAAGGGTGACGAAGAGGTTGGCGGCAGCGAAGCCGAAGGCGAAGGCAAGCAGGGACGCGACCGCGACCGCGAGGAGCGGATGGGCCGGCTGGCGATGAATGGCATCGGCGCCCAGCGCTTGCTGGGTCTGGGTGGGCTGCAGGGCCTGCCCGGTATGGGCGGGATGGCTCCGGGCGGCCTGGCCCCGGCCCAAATGGTTCAGCCGATTCAGTCGATGGCTTCCTGATCAGGAAGAATTCCATAGTGGACCCACGAACAGGGGCAGATGCGAATCTGTCCCTTTTGTGATCAGTCGGTCCCCGAGTCGGAATTGGAAAAGTGCTCCGTGTGCGGCAAGAGCCTGATGGACCTGGGCGAAATGGGCTACCTGCAGCCGCTTCAGTTCCTGGCAGGGACGCTGCAAAAGGCCCTGCTGGGCCAGCTCAGCGCAGCCCAGGCTCTGGAGCAGTTCGAGCACTGGCTGGGCACCGTTCAGCAGGTCCTGAATCAGGCATACCGTGATTTGGAAACGAACCTCAAGCCGTTGGCCAAGGTTGAGGACGTGGATACCCTGGAAATCATCAAAGGTTTCGGCGTCATCCAGCAAGACATCGCCACACAGCTCGACAAACTCAGCAACCTGTTCCGGGGCTGTAAGTCGATACAGGAGTTCGAACAACGGTTTCCCCAGATGGAAGAAGCGCTGGACTTCTTTCACGCTCACCTCACCGACCTCGAACTCTATGTCCAGCGCATTGAAACGCCGCGAGGGCCGGAGCCCCTTCCCGATGCGGTACGCCAGGCTTTAGACGAACTCGAGAAGGCGCTGGGCTGCATGAATGAGTTTTACGAGCAGCGTCAGCCCGACGCTTTAGAGAACCTGCTGGACCATCTGGAACTGGCTCAGCAGCAGGTACGCGGCTACCTCGAGGCCCATTGAAGTGGCCGAAGAGCGACTGAGTCCCGAGCACGCCGAGCACCTGGCCGAATTGGAGCTGAGCTACCCTGAAGAAATGCAGATGGGGCTCGAAGTCATCCGCCAGAAACTGGAGACCCTCGAACGTTCGGGCTATTCGTTCAGCTGGATTTTGTTTGAGCGTGATCGACCCACCGCCTTTCTGATCGCCTATCCGGCCACTTCCCATCTGGACGTTCCCGAGCCCGACCCGGTCATTTACATCGGAGAAATGATCGTGGAGCGCAACCGACCCCACGACTTCTATCGTTTGCTATCGCTGATGGTCGACGACCTGGAAGAGCGGAATCTGGCTCACCTGGCCATCGAAGCGGTATGCCGGCGGGGCGTCTACGATGTGGTCAAAGAACACCCCCGAGTCATTGCTCGCCTCGGCTATGAGCTTTCCGGCCAATATGAGTACTGGGACGACAAAATCGGCGAAGAAGTGTGCTGGATGCGCTGGGTGCCTCTGCGGGCCCCCGAAGTCATTGCCCAGGAGACTTTTTCCTTTTCCGAGGATCTGCTCGAAGAGTTGAGCTGGTTCGAATCGCGCCTCGGCCACTAATGATTAGAGAATGGGTATAGACCGATCCAGTCTGTTACAAGCCGTTCATAACTTCTCAGGGCTGCCCCCGCCGGCATTCGCTATCCTGCCAACAAGAACACAAGCAGGAGGCAACGATGATCAGCACTGCGTTGGCCAGCCTTCCTTTTCAACGAAGCCGTTGGCGCCAGCGAGTGCGGGAAGTATTTCAGGTCGCCGCGGCATTCGCTCTGCTGGCTGGACCCACCGCCCTTCTGGGTTGGTGGCTCAGTCCGGTAGCTCCGGCAGCGGCCGCCTGGTGCTTCTACATGGCCAATCCCCAAGACCCACTGCAGCTTCTGCTGGCTCTGGCCGGTGGACTTGTCGTCGGTGGCACGGCTGCAGTTACGGGTAGCCTGGGGGGAGTAGCAGGCATGCTACTGATGGCCCTGGTGGGTAGCGCAGCCCTGATCGCCGCGAACTTGCTTGAATTGGGAACGAAAGCTGGAGGGACACAGCAATGGCACTCGGGTCGTTAAGTTTAGCAGCAAGTTTTTCTACCTCGAACCCCGCTCTGGGGGGTCGAAGCCCTGTCGGCCCGGGCGGCCTGGGCAGTGGGCTCAACAGTTTGCTCGGCGGACTTGGCCTCGGCCTGGGGCTCAGCGCCGGTCTGGGAATGGGGGGACCCGGCGATGGTTTTGCGGGCTCCGACGGGCTTGGCGACTTCGCAGGTCAGCCGCTGGGCGGACTGGGCGCAGGCTTTGGTAACCCGATGATGGGAATGGGCCAACTGGGCCAGATGAACCCCCAGGCAATGCAGGCCGTAGGCGCACTGCTTGGGTTGCTGATGGGAATGATGGGCGGACAGGGAATGCAGGGCCCTCGTATGGGGGGGCCGGGAATGGGCGGCTTTCCAGGCATGGGGAGCCCGGGCGGATTCCCCGGCGGCTGCCCCTGCGGCGGCATGGGAGGCCCCCAGCAAATGGGTGGGCCTGGCATGGGAGGCTCGGGGGGAACGATTGAACTGCAGAAAGGCCAGTCCTTTACCACTCCTGGCGGTTGCACCATCAACTGGGCCGGCGGCAAGGAGGAAGAAGTCAAGATCAGCGAGCCTGGAGGCACCGGCCGCAGCTTCGGTGGAGGCAACAGCGTGAATCTGGCGGCCTCATTCGCCGGACCAGGTTTTTCCGGTGCCCTCGCTCTCAGCGCCAGCGGCATTGGCGGGCCCCTGGGCGGTGCCTGCCATCAGGCGGGCAAAGACGGACAGCCTCGCAGCTGGCGGGTATGGGGCGATCCTCACATCGACCACCCCAACGGCGCCAAGAGCGATTTTGATCAGAAGAATGCCATGTTCACTTTGCAAGACGGAACCCAGGTCATCATGGGCGCCGACAATCCCAAAGGCATCGTCAATCGTGTTCAGGTTGTGTTGCCCGGGGGCCGCCCCAACTGGGACGGTCTTGACCCCGCCCAGACCTCGGTGATGAAGGACAACGGCGAGGGTAAGTTTGAGAAAGTCGGCAATGCCGACGCAATGATGCAAGGCGGCTATGGTACCCCCGGAGCCTTTCCCGGTTTCGGATTTCCCGGCCTGATGGCCGCCTGAAGCAAAAGTTAGTTAGGTCCAACAGGTCGCTCTCCGAACAGTAGTAGTCCGCGCCGGTTTCTTCGGAAGCCGGCTTTTTTTTTGCCAACCCGCACCAGCGCACGCGGGGAAGGGGTGCCCGCAAAGGCCACGAACTCCAGGTGCATCCGAACCAATATCTTGTTGTTCCTGGTTTTCGCTCTCTGCGAGCCGGCCCTCGCCTGCGGTCCGGCTGGTTGGGCCTATTTCGCCCCCCTCGTGCTGACCCTTTCGGTGCCTTCCTCGTTGCTGACCGGATTGATCGGCCTGCCTCTCCTCTACCTTCAGGGGCGTCGCCCCCGACTGGGCGGGATATTGCTTGCACAGGTCCTGGGATGTCTGGCCGGCTTCCCGATCACGTTGATGATATTTTCTGCCGGGGCCGGAATCGAGCACTGGGTTTTGGCCTTGAGTACCGGTTGCGCTGGGGTCACTTCGGCCGTGATGTGGTTCACAAGTCGCCCTGCAGGAGTCTGTTCTACGGAAGCTCCGCTACCTCTGCCCACCCCTGCAACCGACCCCGGCCAGGAATGGAAACTGGTGCGTTAGATAGCACCACTTAGCTAGATCGGCATCTGTTTCCACTCACGACTTTGCACCGTCGAGAGAAAATTGCAG